>MPDE01000009.1 GCA_001874335.1 Bacteroidetes bacterium MedPE-SWsnd-G2 | reverse complement strand
AAATAAATTATAGTTATTTTAAGCAATTAAAATTGTTTGTTAAAGTTTTGTTTTTTTCACAATTTAATATATTGAGAATATTGAAGAGCCGAAGAGTATCAAAACAAACGAAAGCTTTTTTAGAATAAAATGAATGAAACTATTGTATTGATATGCAATCAGGCTATTCCGAGCACAAAAATAGGTAGCTGGACAAATAGGTTAACACAACTAGTGTCTAACCATACGTTGTTTGATTATATTTTATCTCCTTCTAAGACTTTAGAAATTAGTTGTTATTGCAAAAAAAGAAAGTTTTTAACTTGGAATAAAAGACTAAGACCTTTAATGCTTAAATATTGGGTAGGATATGATTACGTTAACGTTGTAAAGAAAATTAGCAAGCAATCACAGACTTTAAAAGTTGTGATTATTGACGATGTTCATTTACTCGAAGCCATTATAAAATGTAAAAGAGATTTTAATTGTTCGATTAACGTTATCTTTTCTTTTCATGGGTATGAATTTCAATTTTCTAAAACCTATTCAAAAGACATTGATAAAATACTCTTTTTGTCAGAATTGGGTTTACAGATTTCAAAACAAAATATGGGAGTTCATTTTCCAAAAGCAGAAGTTGTTGGAAATGGGGTAGATTCTGAAGTTTTTTTTCCATTAAATGATGCTGAAAAAGAGAATCTTAGGTTGGAAAAAGGATATTTAGAAGATGATGAAATACTTATTTGGGTAGCAAATGATCGACCTAAAAAGGGGATTCAAATATTTTTTAAAGTTATAACTGAGTTACTTGAACGCATACCTAATCTTAAAATAATAATCATTGGAAGTTTGCAAATTTATAAGCATCCCAATGTTAATAATGTAGGTAAACTAACTAATATAGAGGTTGCAAAGTACTTGCAGATAAGTAATTATTATATGTTTACTACCTTATATGAAGAAGGTTTTGGATTATCTTTAATAGAAGCCTATAAGTGTGGAAATGCTGTAATTTCAACTAATAGGGGCGCTATTCCAGAAGTATTACATGATTTATCATTTTCATACCTTGTAGACGAACCTCATGATATAAATTCTTGGGTTGATACATTTGAAAAACTTAGAAAAGAAACTAATTTTGGAAAAGAGAGAATTAACAAAGTTACAGCCAATGGAATTTGGAATTATGGGGATTGGGAGAAACGCTTTATTAATAGTATAAATTCATAACTAATTTGAAAAACATTGCCATTATTCCTGCTAGAGGCGGTTCAAAAAGACTACCTGAAAAGAATATCTTAGATTTGGGAGGATTACCATTGTTAGTTCATTCTATTAATTACGCTAAGGCTAATGAAGGAATAGTTGACGCAATTTATGTTTCTACAGATTGCCCAAAGATAAAATCAGTTGCTTTAGAGCATGGTGCTTTAGTCATAGATAGACCTGAGGCAATTAGTGGCGATTTAGAGCCTACAATATCAACATTGCAACACGTATTAGAACATGTTAATGAAACCTTTGAAAATGTAGTGCTGCTGCAGCCTACGAATCCCTTAAGACCTCAAAATTTATTAGAAAAAGCATTTGTACATTTTTTAGATAAAGACTGCGATAGTTTGATGACAATTAGTAGAAATTATCAGAAGTTTGGGAAATTAATTAATGAAAAATTTGTGCCTTTTAATTATAAAATAGGACAACGAAGTCAAGATTTAGAACCTTTATATTTCGAAAACGGTTTACTCTACATCACAAAGGCTTCAGTCGTTAAAAAAGGTGAAATAGTAGGTGGTCATAATTATCCCCTAGAAGTAAATCATCCGTATTCTAAGGTTGATATTGATGATATTGAAGATTTAAAATTTGCTGCATTTATTTTAAACCAATACCCTAATGAATAAACCTGTATTCCAAATAAAAAATAGAAAAATTGGAGCTGATTACCCTCCTTTAGTTATTGCAGAAATTGGTATAAATCATGAAGGGTCATTAAAAGTGGCAAAAGAAATGGTTGATGCTGCTTATAAAGCTGGCGTTGAGGTTGTAAAACATCAGACGCATATTGTTGAAGACGAAATGAGTAAAGCTGCAAAAGAAGTTATTCCTGGAAATGCAGATGTATCCATCTATGATATTATGGAACGTTGTGCTCTTAATGAGCAGGATGAACTCGAATTGAAAAATTATGTTGAGGATAAAGGCATGATTTTTATATCGACACCATTTTCACGAGCTGCTGCAAATAGATTAGAAAAATTTGGGGTTTCGGCCTATAAAATTGGTTCAGGAGAATGTAATAATTACCCCTTATTAGAGCATATTGCTGCATTTGGTAAACCTGTGATATTGAGTACAGGAATGAATACCATTGAAAGTGTATCTAAGGCTGTGGACATTTTTGAAAAAGCGGGTACACCAATTGCTTTATTACATACTACAAATTTGTATCCAACACCTACACATTTAGTGAGACTAGGTGCAATGACTCAGTTGCATGAAGCATTTTCTAATCACGTTTTTGGGCTTAGCGACCATACACTTAATAACAATGCTTGTTTAGGAGCTGTGGCCTTAGGTGCTTCTATTTTGGAACGTCATTTTACGGACCACATGGATAGAACTGGACCAGATATTGTATGTAGCATGGACGAAAATGCGTGCAATGAATTAATATTAGGAAGTCAAGAAATTTGGAAGATGCGAGGAGGTACAAAAGAACCAGCAAAGGAAGAACAAGTCACTATCGATTTTGCTTTTGCAACGGTTTGCACTATAGCTAATGTTTCAGTAGGTGAAGTGTTGACAAAAGAAAATATTTGGGTAAAACGCCCAGGTACTGGAAAAATTCTTGCTGAGCATTACAAAGATTTACTCGGGAAAAAAGCATTGCGAAATATAGAAGAAGGTCATCATTTAAGTTGGAGTGATTTTGAATAAGAAACCTAAAAAAATAGTGTTCCTTTCTGGGACAAGAGCAGATTTTGGGAAAATTAAATCTCTGATTACAGCTCTTGAAATTCATCAAGATTTTGAACCTTTTGTTTTTGTGACGGGGATGCACCTTATGGAAACTTATGGTTATACCTTAATTGAGATTGAACGTTGCAATTTTAGTCAGGTTCACGCTTTCAAAAACCACACTTGTGAAACCACTATGGATTTGACCTTAGCTAAAACCATAGAAGGCTTTTCTGCTTATGTTAAGGATATTAATCCAGATTTAATTTTAGTACATGGTGATCGGGTAGAAGCTCTAGCGGGTGCAATTGTGGGTACACTCAATAACATATTGGTAGCGCATATTGAAGGAGGCGAGGTGTCAGGGACGGTGGATGAGCTAATTAGGCATTCTGTAAGCAAAATGAGTCATGTACATTTTACGTCTAACGAAGATGCCAAAAGGCGTTTGATTCAGATGGGAGAATTAGAACAAAGTATTAAAGTAATAGGTTCACCAGATGTTGATGTGATGTTTTCTGGAAATTTACCTTTAATTGAAGAAGTTAAATCTTATTATGAGATTCCTTTTAAAATTTATGCTGTAGTTATGTTTCATCCCATAACCACGGAATATGATGACATGCAACTGATTGCTTCAAATTTTGTAGACTCATTATTACAGGATGATAAAAATTATGTTGTTATTTACCCTAATAATGACTTAGGGTCCGAAATTATTTTAAATCAATATAAGCGATTTGAAGGCAACAATAGATTTAGAGTTTTTCCCTCCATTCGTTTCGAGTACTTTCTAACTTTACTTAAAAATAGTAGATTCATTATTGGAAATTCAAGTGCTGGCATAAGAGAAGCTCCATATTATGGAATTCCGACTGTAAATGTTGGATCGCGACAAAATAATAGAGCAATGCACTCTCATATTATTAATGTTTCTTACAAAACTGAAGATATTAGTAAATTATTGAATAATACAATTGAATCTACAAATTCAGAAAAAATGAGTTTTGGGAAAGGTAATAGTGCGGAGTTATTTCTTTCGGCTTTGAGTGAAGATTCCATTTGGCAATTGAACACTCAAAAACAATTTATAGATATAAGCTAGGTATAATTTGAACACTAAAAAAATACTTATAGTCGTCCCAGATGGAACGGGAATAAAAAATTATTTATTCTCCCAAATTCTTCCATATTTAAATCAAAATAAAACCGAAGTTTTAGTGTATCATGCTTTATCTGATGATGCCATTTTGGAGGTTGAAAATTTACATGGGATAACTCTAAATAAAATAAAAATGCTTCCTTATAAGGAAACATTTATCCAAAAGTTTTTTAGAGAATCGATCTGTTATGCCCGATTGTTGCATAACAAGAAAATGGAAAACAATGACACTATTCTTAACAATTGGAGACCTCAAAAAAAAGGGATTGTAAAACAACTATTTTATAAGTTGGTTGAACGTTTTGGTTTCAGACTTTCTAAAGATTATAGTAAAATACTCAAGTGTGAGCATTCTTATCAAAAAGCATTAGAGAAGAGCATTGGGGAAGAGAAAGCGTTTCTTAAAGAATTTCAACCAGATGTTGTGTTTTGCACACATCAACGTGCGATTACCGCAATACCATTATTTAAAGCGGCCGAAGTTTTAGGTGTAAAAACCATAGGTGCTATTTATTCTTGGGATAATTTAGTAAAGGCAAGGCTTAGCGTAAGAACCCAAGATTATGTGGTTTGGTCAAACCATATGAAAAATGAATTATTGAAATATTACCCTGAGATTTCAGCGTCAAATATTTATATAACAGGAACACCTCAGTTTCAATTGTATAATCGAGCTCAAATCCAGTCGAAAGAATTGTTTTTTGAATCTCATGGATTAGACTTAAATAAATTTACAGTTTGTTTTTCAGGTGATGATGTTTTAACCTCTCCTCATGATCCTAAATATTTGGAACATTTGGCAGAAAATATAAATGTTTCGCAATTGGATAAGAAAGTCCAAATATTATTTAGACGCTGCCCTGCAGATACATCTGGTCGATACGATGAAGTCGTAAATAAATATAAAGATGTAATAGTGCCTGTTGCTCCGAAATGGAGTAACTCAAAAGAAAATTGGACCCAACTCTTTCCATACATTGAAGATATTGACCTATTAGCTAATATCTGTAAACATTCAGATTTAGTTATAAATGTAGGATCAACCATGGCTCATGATTTTGCGATTTATGACCGTCCAGCGGCATATATTAATTACGATGCAATCCAAGATGACACTTGGTCTGTTGATACAATTTATCGTTTTCAGCATTTTAGATCTATGCCTAATAAAGATGTGGTGTTTTGGATAAATTCAAAAACAGATTATTTGTCTGTAATTGAAAAATCAATGGCTAATAAAGGGAGTAATGCGAAAGAATGGTTGGATGTGATAAATGCAAATGACATAGATAGCGCTCAAGTAATTAGTAATCTATTATTAAATTAGAAAATGCATATTTGTTACATAACCCACGAATACCCTAAAAAAGGCTTTTCTCATGGAGGCATCGGTACTTTTTTAAGAACAATTTCCAGAGCTCTTGTAAATACAGGAGTGCAAGTTACCGTAGTTGGCATAAATCAATATACAGGGAGTTATGAGGAAGAAATGGACGAAGGGGTTAAAATTTATAGATTGCCTCAAAAAAAAATAAAAGGGTTAACCTGGTGGCTTAATGCTAAAGCGGTAAATACATTTCTAAAGCAATTACACATTACGCAACCTATTTCTATTATTGAAACTCCAGAATTAGGCTTGGCATTTATCCATAAAATAAAAGGCATAAAATATGTGATTCGAACACATGGTGGACATCATTTTTTTGCAGAAGCCGAAAAACGTGGTATAAATAAATGGAAGGGTTACCAAGAACGTAAATCGTTTAAGAAAGCCGACGGATTTATTGCGGTGTCCCATTATGTAAAAGATCACACGTCTAAATTTTTAAATTTTGAAGGGAAGCCAATTCAAATAATAAATTATGCCATTGATACAAAAATAGAAGTGCCTAATGTAGAGGTAGATTCTAATAAAATTTTGTTTGCAGGTACCGTTTGTGACAAAAAAGGGGTCAGGCAGTTGGTTGAAGCTTTTAAAAAAGTTAGAGAAAAATATCCTGATCAAAAATTAGATTTGTATGGCAGGGATTGGTTTTACCCCAATGGCGACTCTTATATTGGAGTCTTGAAATCGGAATACCATGCTTCATATTTTGAACATGTAACTTTTTATGGTTCGATTACCTTTGAGGATTTACAATTAAATTATGCTCAAGCCAATATTTGTGTATTCCCCTCACATATGGAAACTCAAGGATTGGTGGCTTTGGAGTCGATGTTGCTTAAAAAAACTGTGATATTCTCTGAATATGGTCCTGGTCCGGAAACCATTGAGCATCAGAAAACAGGTTTACTTTGTGATGTTTATAATCCCGATGATATTGCGAAGAAAATTATTTGGTGTGTTGAAAATCCTGAGGGAGCAAAACAATTAGGAGTAAATGCTCAACTTGTGGTTAAAAAGAAATATGATCCCGAAATAATTTTGAAGAAGAATTTAGAATTTTATAACAGCCTCATTTCTTCTTGATTTGGAATGTATTGACAAAACGAATTAATGATTTAATTTCCCTATTTTAGAATTTAGTTATCTAAAGCCTACATGAAGCACATTGTTTATATCGGTACACACCTAAAAACGGGAAACCCCACCACTACAGAGATGTTAAGCAGCTTGCTAAGGTCAAGTGGGTGGATAGTAGATAGTTTTGGAAGGTCCAAACATAAAGTGTCTCGATTTATAGAGATGTGTCTTGGCGTTTTGTGTAATTCTTCAAACATTGTACTAATTGATACCTACAGTACATTTAATTTTTATTATGCCTTGGCTTGTGGGTTTATTTCTAAATTGAAACGGACACCCTATATTTTGATACTCCATGGCGGAAACTTGCCTGAGCGATTGAAGAAGAAAACCTGGTATAGTGAATGGCTGCTAAAGAATGCATCACATATTGTATCGCCTTCAGCTTTTTTGCAATCGGAAATATCTGCTTTGGGACATAAAGTTCATGTGATACCTAATCCTTTGGATTTGAAATCCTATAAATTCACGAAAAATAGAGCTAAAACACCTGTTTTGTTATGGGTAAGAGCGCTACAAGATATTTATAATCCGAAAATGGCAGTTGAGGTTTTAATTGAGGTGAAGAAAACCTATCCTAATTCGAAATTAATAATGGTTGGTCCAGATAAAGATGGTAGTTTGGAAAATGTAAAAGCCTTTGTGCAAAAACATAACATCGAAAAAGATTTTAGATTTACTGGAGGTCTTCCGAAGCAAGAATGGTTGAATTTATCTAAAGATGCCGATGTGTTTTTAAACACATCAAAGGTTGATAATGCACCTGTTAGCGTGATTGAGGCCATGGCATTGGGTTTGCCAGTGGTATCTACAAATGTGGGAGGTTTACCTTTTATGATAGAAAATGAAGAAAACGGACTGTTGGTTCATACCAAAGAAGAAATGACTGCTGCAGTAATTAAATTGTTAACGGATAATGAGTTGTATGATAAATTGGTTGATGGTGGAAGGGAAATGGCTCTAACCTATGATTCTGAGAAAGTCGTTGCGCTATGGAATAAAATATTGATATCATGCTAGCAAAATGGATTTTTAATTTTGGAGCAAAACTGCGTAATCCTAGTCTTTGGGCTAATTATCGGGAGTTGAAAAAAACGGAGCAATATTCGATAGATCAACTGGAAGCGCTGCAACTTCAAAAATTAAAAACGCTGTTGAAAAAGGCAAAGGCTCAAAGTTCATTTTATGCCAATAGCCTAAAATATTTTGATATAGATACAGATATTAATTCTCTTTCTGACTTAAAGAAATTGCCCTTATTAACAAAGGAGGAAGTTTTAAATTACTCATCTGATATTCAAATAAAAGAGCCAAGTACCAAATACTTTAAAGCCAAAACCTCAGGGAGTTCGGGTGAATCCTTAGTGTTTTACAGAAACGAAACTGCCGATTCATTTAATAGGGCCGCTATAATTAGAGGCTATTCTTGGTATGGCGTGAAGCCTTGGGATCGGAATGGTTATTTTTGGGGTTTTAATTTCGGATTTTGGTCGCAATTAAAAATAAAATTTTTGGATGGTTGTCAAAATCGATTTCGACTCTTTAGTTTTAAAGCTTCAGAATTGAGTAAATTTTCAAATCAATTAAATTCAGCAATTTATCTTCATGGGTATTCATCTATGATTTATGAATTGGCAAAATACAGGAATAAAAAAGGATTAACGCCTCCAAAAAAACTCAAACTTATTAAAGGGACTTCAGAAAAAATATGGCCTTATTATCAAGATGAAGTAGAAAAGGCTTTTGGTAACCGAGTCATTAGTGAATATGGTGCAACTGAGTCGGGTATAATTGCTTTTGAGTGTCCAAAGGGCAATATGCATATCACAATGGAAGGTGTAATCGTTGAGGAAGTTGAAAATGAAATTGTAGTTACGAATTTAGAATTAAGCGCTTTTCCGATTATTAGATATAAGTTAGGGGATTATATTAAGTTGTCACCTATAGATAAGGTATGTGGTTGTGGCAGATCTCACCAAATGATTGAAGAGGTAACGGGTAGAGTTGGTGATTTGATATATGGAATGGAAAACCAGTATCCGAGTCTTTATTTTTATTATGTGTTTAAAAACCTAGCGGAAAAGAATTTTACTTTTAATTATCAAGTCATTCAGGAAGAAAAGGGTAATTTAAAAATCTATATAGAACAGCAATTAGATTCAAGAAGTATAACCTTGATAGATGAGGAAATGTATAAATATTTTCAAAATGATATAAAATACCAAGTGCTGTCAGGGGTTCAATTAGAACGCGCAAATGGCAAATTGAAAAGTTTTATTTCTAAAGTAAATTATGACTGATTTAGTTTCCATTATTACTCCAAATTACAATGGAGAAAAATTCATCAAACGCTGCATTTATAGTGTGTTAAACCAAACTTATGTCAATTGGGAACTCATAATTATTGACGATGGTTCAACAGATGAGTCCTTGAACATTATAAAAGAATTTGAATCGAATTACGGAAATGTAAGCTGTATTTGTTTAAATGGCAATAATGGGGCGGCTGTCGCAAGGAATAAGGGAATAGAAGCGGCAAAAGGCAATTATATTGCGTTTCTTGATAATGATGATGCCTGGTTACCTAAAAAGTTAGAACGGCAATTGCAGTTTATGAAATCTAACGAGTATGACTTAAGTTTTTCGTCATACTATTCGGTAGATGAAAATTTTGAAAATCAATATTTGGTCGACGCAAAATCAGAGATAAGTTATAGTCGGTTATTAACCACCAATTATTTGGGATGTCTAACAGTGATGTATAATGCAGGCCGAATTGGGAAACATTATTTCCCGTTAATACGAAAGCGACAAGATTGGGCTCTTTGGCTTAAACTATTGAGAATACTTGACATTAAAGCTTATGGGATTAAAGAACCATTGGCCATTTACACAAGACGAAAACAATCGGTTTCGAGTAGTAAGCTGGATTTGATAAAGTACAATTGGAAGGTTTACCAACTTGAAAATATATCATTTGTAAAAAGTGTAATTCTTTTAAAATTATTAATCCTTAAACGATTGCTAAGATTTCCGTTTAGATTTTTTTAATTTAATGGAATTCTAAAAAGAAATCAGTTTATTTGATGCTTGAACCACAACCCTGAATTTTAATTATATGACTTTTGCTATAGCATCTCATGTTATTCACGGAAAAGAAGGAGATTCCTTTTACGGCTATGCGCCATATGTAAAAGAAATGAATATTTGGTTTAAACATGTTGATGAGGTAATAGTGGTTGCACCATTGCAGAAGAGAAGAGTCAAATCAAAAATTGATGCTAATTACAGCGCTAAACGCATAAAAATGAATGCAGTTCCTGCTATTCATTTTACGTCCCTTTTTTCTATCATCAAGTCAGTTTGTAGTCTTCCAATAATTATATTGAAACTCTATTTAGCATTTCGTAAGGCAGATCATATTCATTTAAGGTGTCCTGGTAACATTGGGCTTTTAGGTTGTTTGGTTCAAGTTTTGTTTCCACATAAACAAAAAACAGCTAAATATGCTGGTAATTGGGATCCAAATGCACAACAGCCTAATTCTTATAAATTTCAAAAATGGGTGCTGTCTAACACATTTTTAACACGAAATATGAAGGTTCTTGTTTATGGCGAATGGGAAAACCAATCGTCTAATATTAAACCTTTTTTTACGGCAAGTTTTAAATCAGCCGATAGAATAAATTATACGGAGAAAGCGTATTCAAAAAAGCTTCAATTTGTTTTTGTTGGAGCTTTGGTAGAAGGAAAAAGACCCTTTTTAGCAATAGATATAATTAAAGGGTTGATTGAAAAAGGAAAGTCTGCTGAATTGCAAGTATATGGAGATGGCCCCTTAAGGCAAGCATTAGAATTATATACTGAAGAATTAGGAATATCTTCTCATGTGAATTTTTATGGCAATCAGCCATTAAATAATTTGAAATTGGCTTATCAATCAGCTCATTTTGCAATCTTGCCTTCTAAATCTGAAGGTTGGCCAAAGGCCATAGCCGAAGCTATGTTTTTTGGAGTAATTCCTATTAGTACCGCAGTGTCTTGTGTGCCAAGTATGTTAGATCACGGACAACGTGGAATTTTAATTGCTCCCGAAGCTAAGTTGGCAGTTGAAGAAATATATGGTCTTTTAAATCAAAAAACCGAATTAAAAAATAAGTCTGAAAAAGCATTGAAATGGTCTCAGAATTATACCATAGAGCGATTTGAATCTGAAATAAAACAGCTGTTAGCATGAGAGTATTACAGTTAATAGATACCCTTAATGCAGGAGGAGCAGAGCGCATGGCTGTTAATTTGGCAAATGAACTACAAAAAATGTATGGTCAGTCGTTTTTATGTGCAACCCGAAGTGAAGGCATATTAAAAGAAAGTATAGCGACTAAAGTGAAATACTTGTTTTTGCAGCGTCAAAAAACTATTGACCTACAGGCGATTAAATTACTGGTTGGTTTTGTTCGAAAAGAGAAAATAGAAATAATACATGCACATTCTACCTCTTTTTTTATGGCATGTTTGGTGAAATTGTGGTGCTGGAAAGTGAAAATTGTTTGGCATGATCATTATGGAAATAGTGAGTTTTTACAACATCGACCAAAAAAGACATTGAAGTTGGCGTCTCTCATGTTTTCTCAAATTATAAGTGTAAATTCTAATTTGGAACGTTGGGCTAAAAAGGAATTAAATTGTTCAGAAGTAAAAGTGCTTCCTAATTTTATTGCTTCAAATATTGGTTTAAAAGAAACTACTTTGAAAGGTGAATATGGAATAAAGTTGGTGTGCTTGGCTAATTTAAGACCTCAGAAAAATCATTTGTTTTTAATACAAGTTTTTGAATCACTAGTAAAAGAATTTCCAAATACAAGTTTACATTTGGTGGGCAAGGATTTTAACGATGACACATCAGAGCGAATTAAAAAATTAATTGCGGATCTTCAACTGGAACAGCAGGTATTTCTTTATGGGGAAAAAAAGGACGTTGGTTTTATATTATCTCAGGCTAATATTGGGGTTTTGGGATCTAAGTCGGAAGGATTACCGCTTTGTGTTTTGGAGTACGGTTTGGCCAAATTGCCAGTGGTTTCTACCGATGTTGGAGATATAAAAAAAGTGATAAACCATGAACAAAACGGATTGTTAGTGCCATCAGAACATAATGAGCTGTTTTGTGAAAAATTGGTAAGCTTAATCCAAAATGAAAATGAACGTTTGAGATTAGGAAATGCGCTTTTTGCAACGGTTGAAAGAAACTATTCGTTTTCAAGTATAAAAAAAGATATTAATAGTATTTACACCAAAGTATTACATGAGTCATAAGTACTACATCCAACAATTGCTTGCACATGCAGGGCTGGGGTTTGCTGTTTTCTTGGCTAAGCCTTTGTCTAAAGTATATTTTGTCGGCATTTTTGTGTATTTCTTATGGCGACTCATTCAAAGCAAACCAAGTCAAAAGGCGTATTGGGTAATTGGTGCATGCATTTATATAGTAACCTCAGAGGTGTTTTTGAGAATGACAGGAGGGAACTTTTTGTATGAAGCTTCGAAATACATGGTCATCTTTTTTCTGATATTCGGGATGTTGTTTGATGGTATTCATAAAAAGGCCTGGCCTTACTTTCTATATCTCATAGCACTACTGCCGGGAATAGTGGTTGCAGCCAATAATTTAAGTTTTATGGCAAACATTAGAAAAGCCATTGCTTTTAATTTAAGTGGGCCTGTGTGCTTGGGTATTGCGGCTTTGTATTGTTATAACCGCTTTGTAACATTTGAGCAGCAAAAAAAACTACTTCAATTGGCGGTATTACCAATTGTTGCCATGACCATATTCTTATTTTTTTATACGCCAGATATAAGGGATGTATTAACCGGAACTCAGTCTAATTTTGCAGCATCTGGGGGCTTTGGCCCGAACCAGGTGGCGACAATATTAGGATTGGGAATGTTTATTGTTGCGGTAAATTTTGTAATAAATTCTCCAACACAACTATTGAAAATACTGCATTTGGTGTTATTGGCTTTGATGTCATATCGCGCCTTTGTCACTTTTAGTAGAGGAGGAGTTATTGTTGCTGCCGTTATGATTATAGCATTTCTGTATTTGTATTTGCAATATGCCAAACCGGTTTTAAAAGCAAGACTAATGAGTTCATTAGTACTGGTGTTTGTGGTTGCTGGATTTACCTATGCCACAACAGCAGTGTTAACAGATGGACTGATAGTAAACCGTTATACCAATAAGGATGCGCGAGGTCGCGTAAAAGAGGATGTTTCAACTGGTAGAGGGAATTTGATTTCATATGAAATAGATGAATTTATCAAAAACCCTTTTTTAGGGATTGGGGTAGGGCGTTCAAAAGACTTGAGAATGGAGCGTGAGGGTGTTGTTGCTGCTTCTCATAATGAAATGTCAAGAATATTAGCTGAGCATGGAATTTTAGGAATTATAGGCCTTCTGATTTTATTGGGGTATCCTATTGTGTTTAGATTGAGTAATAATAAAAATTTATTGTTCTATAGCATGTATTTCTTTTGGTTTTTAACGATTAATCATTCGTCCATGCGGATTGCTGCTCCAGCTTTTATTTATGGCCTATGTTTACTAAACATATCATATGATGAAGAGTCGTTCATCGAATAAATAGGTTCTCTTTAAACGAAATGAAACGGCCTAAAAAAAACGTATTATATTTGACCAAGATTCCATCAACTCATGACACCAAAAAAGAATAGTATTACTTTTCAAATCTCAGAGCGTAAGTTACTTTTGCGGCTTTTTGATATAGCAGCTATTTGCATAGGGTTAAATGTATTGCGATTCGTTTTTGACTTTGATTATTTGATCATTGATTTGAATAGTTTACTGGAATTGTCAGTGTTGTTTGTGTACCTAATGATTCTTGGGACCATTTTTGAAATGTACGATTTGAAAAACGCAAGTAAACTGGATGTGACATTTAGGAACATTGTTTTAGGAGCGTCTACAACGGTTTTGTTTTATTTGTTGACGCCTTATATTACACCCTTTCTTCCAGAAAATAGATTGCAAATAATTTACTTTTATGTGGCGATTATTGTTTCTGTTTTCGTTTGGCGTTGGGCTTATATTTCATTTATTACCTCTCCAAGGTTTTTCAAAAAAGTCTTGGTTTTAGGCCAAGCTGATAATCTTGAAAAATTGGCTGATACACTTAAGTCGGTTGATCCTAATTACCAAATTGTGGGATATTTGGATAAAGCTATTCAGGATGAAAATTCAAGTAAATCACGCTTAAAAGCTTTTGATGTCGATGATATATTTACAGTGATTGAAGACGAATATATTTCGGAGGTTTTAATCTTGAATGAGACATCAAACCAAATGACAGATAAGGTGTATCAAAATCTAATTCAATTGTTAGAATCGGGGTTTTCTATACGAGAATATACTCAGGTGTTTGAAGAGATGACCTATAGAGTTCCGGTGCATTTTATAGGTAAAGATTTTTATAAGTTTTTCCCGTTTAGTAGAAGTAATCAAAACAAATTGTATTTGCTTTTTCTAAGATTGTTTGATCTTTTGTTTTCCATGATTGGAATTATAATAGGAGTTGTCTTTTTGCCTTTAGTTTTGATTGGGAATTTAATCGGAAATAAAGGTGGCTTATTTTACATTCAAGAACGTGTAGGGAGAAATGGAGAGTCTTTTAATATAGTTAAGTTAAGAACCATGGTTGCTAATGCCGAGAAAGACGGTATTCAATGGGCAGTCAAAAATGATAAGCGTATTACGCCTTTTGGTAATTTTTTACGACGTACACGATTGGATGAAATCCCTCAATTTTTTAATGTCCTTAAAGGGGAAATGAGTATTATTGGTCCGAGGCCAGAACGTCCTTTCTTTGTAAAACAATTAAATGATGAAATTCCGTTTTACGAAATTAGGCACGTGATTAAACCAGGGCTTACAGGATGGGCACAAGTAAATTCAAGATATGGTAGCTCTGTAGATGATAGTTTACTAAAACTGCAATACGATCTTTATTATATTAAACATCGTAGTGTGTTTTTAGATTTTAATATTGCTGTTAGAACCTTGAGTACAATACTATTTTACCGCGGCCAATAAGCTACACTTTAGGTTTCCTGAAAAAGCTAATTAATAGTATAAATAGGGCTAAAAACAGTGCTATTCGAGAAATAACATCTCCAATCTTAGTGTAAACTGTGAGCGTTTCATTTAAGGCAACTTTTCCTTTTAATACACCTTGTTCGCCATAAGGTAATGAAGAAGTAATATCACCTCTTTCGTTGATTAATGCAGAAATACCAGTATTAGCACTTCTAACAACACTTCTTCTATTTTCAATGGCTCTTAAACGTGCATAGCTTAAATGTTGTTTGTGTCCTTGTGTGGTGTCCCACCAAGCGTCATTTGTAATGATACCAAGTAAATTTGCACCGTTCCTAACATATTCGGTAACGAATTCACCATAAACCGATTCATAGCAAATAATAGGGGCTAACTTGGCTTCAGTAGCTTTTAAATCGAAAACAGATCTGTAATCTTGAGTTGATTTCATAGCAACAGTGCCGCCTAAATCAATCATAGCATCGCCTATAATTGGCATTAATATTTCTTGGTACGGAAAGTTCTCAACCCCAACAACAAGCTTCGATTTATGGTAAATTTCTGTTTTGTTGCCGTTTAATAAAATAGCCGAATTATAATCATTATACCAAAGGTTATCCTTGTAGTAGTTAGATTCAGGAGTCAGACTGTCTTTATCATGTATTAATTTATAAAAAGAAATCCCACTAACGATATTGAGGTTTTTATAAGTATAAAGCAATTGATCTAATTGGTACTTGAAACGAGATGCTTCAAATTGGGATAGTCTGACATTTTTAGCAAAATAAGTTTCAGGCGTAAGTAATAAGCGTGTTGAAGTTTCAATTTCATGCTCAGATAAATCGACAAGTAAATCTGCAAACTCCATATTACTAACCGAGTATTTTTCGGAATAAGGATCGATATTTGGTTGTAGTGCAATCACTTCGACAGTTTCCTTTTGCTCTTCGTAATTGTAGTACATTATTAGTGAAATACTAATTGGTAGAATTACTAACACTACAGATTTAATTAAACTTGAAGAAATAAACCGCTTGTCTTTAGTTTGTTGATAACCGAGAATGCCTTTAAATAATACGATATTCACAATCCAAACCCATAAAGAGCCTCCAAATGTGCCTGTAAATTCATACCACTGAATCCATTTGTAATACTCTGAAAAACCATTTCCTAAATTTAACCAAGGCCAAGAAAACTCCCAGCCTAAATGCAATTTTTCAAAACATAACCAAAGCGATACTAAGCCGATAAGCGCTTTGTTTAAAGTTGTTTTTGCTGCCAGTTTATGGTAAATGACAAAAAGGATTGCCATGAGTAATGAATTGACTAAAATGGCAAAACTTGCACCAAAGGGATCGGCATACCATAACCAGTTGGTGGTTATAAAATTCCAAATCACAAATGTTATATAGGAGAGTCCCAGAATTTTCCAAGACGATTTTCCCTTAGCAGTTCTTAATTGATGTTCTGATAATAAAAGCGGAACAAACCCAAAAAATAATAAAATTGGAAATCCGTAGGTTGGCCATCCAAGTGCCAAGAAGAGTCCTGAGAGTAGGGCAAGTAAGCTATATTTCATAAATAAATGTAATATTAAAACTACTCAAAGATAACAAGCTAAACCAATTATCTAAAAATACTAAAGTCTATCTTTAAAGAAAAGATGTTGGAGTAAAGTGCTGTACTCTGATCCCCGATATCTGTAAAGGCATAATCCAATTGAATCCCTTTATAATTAAATCCTACTCCAAAGTTAGGTTGAAAGGTTAAATCTTCAGAATTATCAATTTGTAACTCGTTTTGAAAATTTCCTAATCCGGCTCTAAGAAATACCAAGTTTGTATAACCAAACTCAAATCCTAATGCTGGATTTACACTCATAAAAGAGGTAGAAATGATATCGTTGTTTTCCGCAAACCGTATGTTTAAATCAAATGCAGTTACTAACGAATAATCATAGTGAAACACAAATCGTTTAGACACACCAACCTGAAGTTTAGGTAATGTGATTTCTGTAGTTTCAGGCAATTCTTGATTTTGTCCGTCGACAGCATTTTTAATGGCTTCAAATTTATCTTCATCAATAGCCCAAGCGTTATAGGTTGTTGTTATATCACGAGCCATGATACCAATATTCCAATCGTTATTCGTGTGAAATTGAATTCCGGCATCTAAACCAAATCCCCAAGAAGTTGCAAAATCGCCAATTATTCTTCTAATAACCTTTGCATTTACACCATAGCTTATGTTTTTTAAAGGTGCCTTTCGCGCATAAGAAAATGTAAATCCATAATCTGCAGTAGAAAATAAACTGATGCGGTCATAATTAATATTTCCCTGATCATCAATTAACTGTGTGGTATCTAAAATATCATCCACTCCAAATCGTATTAACGAAAATGCCATAGCACTTTTGTCGTCAATAGGCATGCCGTAAGCAATGTAGTTGTAGTTGGCAATATTGGCAAAGTAACTGGAGTGTAATAAGGAAAGTTGATTATCTTCCATGCCTATAAGTCCGGCTGGATTCCAATACCCAGAATTTACATCGGCAGTTTGAGAAACGACAGTGTTGCTCATCCCTAAAGCTGCGGCATCAACCCCAATATTCATAAACTCATTAGAGTATTTTCTTGTCGTTTGGGCATCGCAGTTAAACCAAAGGGCAACTAAGGCAATTAAAAGGAAATTTTTCAACAGCTATTTTTTTACAAAGATGCATTTTTTTTCTAATCTATTAAACTGTAAAATAAACAACTTATTGTTTAATTTGAATGTGAATTAATAATGAGAATTATGGTATTGAACTGCCGCAGTTTAATGTTTTGATTTTATGGACTAATAGTATTTAGTAAGAATTAGTTTGTTATTTTTACATAAATTTAAAATTATGAATATCGCAAAGTATGTCCCTAATGCTGTGACATTATTAAATTTATTATGTGGTTGTATTGCTGTGATTTTTGCAGTTCACAACAATTTTGTATTAGCAGCAATTTTTGTGTTTTCTGGAATATTTTTTGATTTTTTTGATGGCTTCTTAGCACGTAAATTAAATGTGCAAAGTCCATTAGGTGTGCAGTTGGATTCTTTAGCCGATATGATTACTAGTGGATTAGTGCCTGGTATAGTAATGTATAAGCTATTAATGTTGAGTGTAGGTACACCAGAAATTGAGGACGCTACTGCCGAGTGGAATGCAGCATTTCATTGGTATGGATTTAAACAATCTATTGTGCCATTGTTTGGTTTGGCTATTACTATGGCATCTGCTTATAGGTTGGGTAAATTTAATATTGATTTGGAACAACAATCCTATTTTAAGGGATTACCGACGCCTGCTAATACCTTACTAATATTATCTCTACCACTTATCTTAGAGTTTCAATCCAGTGAGTTTTTAAAATCGTTATTATTTAATACTTGGTTTTTATTGATTGTAACGGCATTAAGTTGTTACCTATTAAATTCGAGTATAAAATTATTTGCTTTAAAATTTAAGGACTATAGTTTTTCTAATAATAAAATAAGATATATCTTACTTCTTCTAAGTGTGATCTTTTTAATTGTATTTCATTTTGCAGCAATACCTTTAATAATAGTTACATACATAGGTTTATCCCTAATCGATAATTTATCAACTAAATAACTTCCATGTTAGAAAACATTTTTACTTTACTTATGCTTGTATTATTACAAGCTGTTTTAGGTTTTGACAACCTGCTTTATATTTCATTAGAGAGTAAACGCGCTCCAAAAGAGAAACAAGCTTACGTTAGAAAGGTAGGCATCTTGTTGGCAGTAGCTTTACGTATTATATTGTTGTTTGTATTGATTGAAGTCATCGATTTGTTTCAAGACCCTATACTTCACTTAAACTTTACTGATATTGTGACTGGTGAAATAACAATTCATTCTTTAATTGTTCTGGGTGGAGGAATTTTTATTATTTACACAGCAATGAAAGAAATATGGCATATGATTGGTGTGGATGATGTAGAGCATGATGTTGAAGATGGCGGAAAGAAGAAAACTATAGGTCAGGTAATCACCATGATTGTTATCATGAATGTTGTATTTTCGTTTGATTCTATTTTGAGTGCCATGGCGCTAACAGATGTATTTTGGGTGATGGCTACGGCTATTGTAATTGGTGGTATCCTAATGATATGGTTAAGTGATAAGGTTGCAAACTTTCTTGCTAAAAACCGTATGTATGAGGTATTAGGTTTGTTTATACTTTTTGTTGTTGGAATTATGCTTGTTACCGAAGGCGGAGAATTAGCAGAATTAGAATTATTCGGAAGTAAAATTGTACATATGAGTAAAACCACTTTTTACTTTGTAATTGGCGTGTTGGTTGTCACTGATCTTGTTCAAACCAGATATCAAAAGAAACTTCTAGCTGAAAAAGAAGCACATAAAAAAGGACACTAATAATTAGTGTCCTTTAGAATATGATGAATAGCGTTTTAAATAATTTTAGAACGCTATTTTTTTACGTCTTAATTCGAAATTCTGACCAAGGTATACTTTTCTAACCATTTCATCTGAAGCCAAATCTTCAGGGATTCCAGCTTTTAAAATACTACCTTCAAACATTAAGTAAGTTCGATCTGTAATGGCCAATGTTTCTTGAACGTTATGGTCGGTAATTAAAATACCAATGTTCTTTTTAGTAAGCTGAGCTACAATACGCTGAATGTCTTCTACCGCAACAGGGTCAACACCAGCAAATGGTTCATCTAATAATATAAAACTTGGGTCGGTAGCTAAAGCTCTTGCAATTTCAGTACGTCTTCGTTCACCACCAGAAAGTAAATCACCTCTGTTTTTACGAATATGACCTAAACTAAATTCATCGATTAGGGATTCCATTTTATGATGCTGCTCCTTTTTACTAAGCTTCGTCATTTGTAGTACACTTAAAATGTTGTCCTCGATACTTAGCTTTCTAAAAACCGATGCTTCTTGTGCTAAATATCCAATACCATTTTGTGCACGCTTGTACATTGGGTAATTTGTGATTTCTGTGTTGTCCAAATAAATGTGTCCGCCGTTAGGTTTTACTAAGCCTACAATCATATAAAATGAAGTGGTTTTTCCTGCACCATTCGGTCCAAGAAGCCCAACTATTTCACCTTGATTAACTTCAAGTGAAACACTTTTAACAACTTTTCGTCCGTTATAGGACTTCATCAAATTCTCCGCAATTAACTTCATAAATTATTTGGTAAAGGATAAATGTAATAAAATCGATATTACTTTATGTGTAAAGTAACGTTAATTAAGCACTATTAGTCTTGAGATTCTAATTCTTCCCAAAATTCGAAAGCACGTCTCAAGTGAGGAATTACAATTGTACCTCCAATTAGAGTAGCAATACTAAGTGTTTCGTTCACTTCCTCTTTTGTAAGACCTTCTTTATAACAGGTTTCTAAATGGTATTTAACGCAATCATCACAGCGTAAAACTAAGGATGCGACGAGGCCTAATAATTCTTTCGTTTTTACATCTAAAGCACCAGCTTTAAAGGCATTGGTATCTAAATTAAAAATTCGCTTAATGACCTTATTATTGTCATCAAGAATTTTGGCATTCATTTTTTCTCGGTAAGCATTAAATGCTTCTACTTTATCTGACATTTCTTAACTCTTTTTCTTTTCGTTTTTGATTTCTAACAACCACTTTCGAAATGTAAATACTAACTTGATATAATAATAAAATAGGCACTGCTACAATTATCTGACTTGCTAAGTCTGGAGGTGTTATAACAGCAGCCAAAATTAATACAATGACTAAGGCAAATTTTCTATATTTTCTTAAAAACTCAGGAGTAATAAGTCCGATTTTTGTTAGAAAATATATAATGATAGGTAATTCAAACACTAATCCTGAAGCCAAAGCAGATGATCTGATTAAAGCAATGTATGATGCTAAATCTATCTCATTTGAAACTTCTGCACTAACATTATAAGTTCCCAAGAAATTAATAGACAATGGCGTAATTACATAGTATCCAAATAGCACACCAATAAAAAATAATAGTGATGTTATGATAATGAACCCGCGTGAATGTTTGCGCTCGTTTTCTAATAATCCAGGGCTAATAAACTTCCACAGTTGGTAAATGATATATGGGAATGCAAGGATGACACCTACGGTAACCGAGGTCCATATATGCGCAGAAAACTGTCCTGCCATTTCCCTATTTTGAATAATAAACGGAAATTCATCACCACAAAAAGTAGTCTCCACATGTATTAGGTTTCCCATTTTACATAGCCATTGGTATGTTGGAAAGCTCATTTGTTTTGGACCAAAGATTATAACGTCAAATACAAAGTCGCTAAATATAAAAGCCACCACAGCACCTATAAGTACACCAACAGTCGATCTAATTAAATGCCATCTTAAATCTTCTAAATGATCTAAAAAAGACATTTCATTAATTTGTTTTTTTGCCATTATATAATTCCTTCTTTAATAAGATCGTGTAAGTGTATCACACCAGCGTAGTTTCCATCAGATTCTACTAAGAGTTGAGATATTCCGTTTGTTTCCATTTGCTCCATGGCATCTACAGCCATGGCATCTTCAGCAATGCGTTTTGGATTACTACTCATAATATCTTTTGCCGTATAGCTCATAAAATCATCAGATTTACTAAGCATTCGTCTTAAATCACCATCAGTAATGATTCCCATTATTTTGTTGTTTTCAACAACAGCAGTAACACCCAATCGTTTTTCAGAAATCTCAACGATTACATCCTTTAGTGGTGTGCTCAATTCAACTTGAGGTTTTTCATTAACCGATGATAAATCATGAACTCGTAAATACAATCGCTTACCTAAAGCACCTCCTGGGTGGTATTTAGCAAAGTCTTTACTTGAAAATTCTCTTAATTCTAACAAACAAACCGCTAAAGCATCACCAATTACCAATTGAGCAGTAGTACTTGTTGTAGGTGCCAGGTTATTTGGACATGCCTCTTGAGCCACAAATGCATTAAGATTATAATCTGATTGCTGACCTAAAAATGAATCGATATTACCTGTTATAGCAATTAATTTGTTTTTGGCATTTTTGATAAGAGGAACCAATACTTTTATTTCTGGAGTATTTCCACTTTTAGAAATACAAATTACCAAATCATCTTCTAAAATTAATCCTAAGTCACCATGGATGGCATCGGCAGCATGCATAAAAACAGAAGGCGTTCCTGTAGAGTTTAAAGTAGCAACAATTTTGTTAGCAATTATCGCACTTTTGCCTATTCCTGTTATAATAAGACGCCCTTTAGATTTATAAATCAATTCTACTACGTCGGAAAAATCTGAATCAAGTAAGTTGGCAAGATTTGCAACTGCTTCACTTTCAAGTAAAATTGTTTGTTTTGCGATATCTAATATTGATTTTTTAGTATTCAAAATTTATCATTTATTGGGTTTGATGCCGTCAAAGAATTGGTTATCTTTAATCTTTTGCAAATGTAAATAAAATACCGTTAAGGTTTGATGAGTACGAAAGAAATTGACTTACATTCGGCGCTGAAAAAACACTTTGGTTTTTCGGAATTTAAAGGTTTACAAGAACAGGTAATAAAAAGTATAATGGCAAATGAAAATACATTTGTTATTATGCCTACTGGTGGAGGTAAATCTATGTGTTACCAGTTACCTGCTTTAATGAAAGAAGGAACAGCAATTGTGGTGTCTCCATTAATTGCTTTAATGAAGAATCAAGTAGATGCCATTAGAGGTGTATCTGATCATGAAGGTGTAGCGCATGTATTAAATTCGTCTTTAAATAAGACGGAGGTTAAACAGGTTAAAGAAGATATTAGAAATGGTATCACTAAATTATTATATGTAGCACCAGAGTCCCTAACTAAGGAAGAAAATGTTGAATTTTTAAGATCTGTTCAAATTTCCTTTATGGCGGTTGATGAAGCCCATTGCATTAGTGAATGGGGGCATGATTTTAGACCCGAATACAGAAATTTAAAACATATCATTAAACGTATTGGAGATGATATTCCAATTATAGGTTTGACCGCAACTGCAACTCCAAAAGTACAAGAAGATATATTAAAGATTTTGGGTATGACTGATGCCAATACTTTCAAGGCGTCATTTAACAGGCCTAATCTGTATTACGAGGTAAGACCAAAAACCAAACAAGTAGATTCTGACATTATTAAGTTCATTAAACAAAATGAAGGTAAATCAGGTATTGTTTATTGTTTAAGTAGAAAACGAGTTGAAGAATTGGCTCAGGTACTACAAGTTAATGGTGTGAAAGCTGTGCCTTATCACGCTGGTTTAGATGCTAAAAAGAGGGTAAGTCATCAGGACATGTTTTTGATGGAAGATGTGGATGTTGTTGTAGCAACCATTGCTTTTGGTATGGGGATAGACAAACCCGATGTTCGGTTCGTAATTCATCATGACATTCCTAAAAGTATAGAAAGTTATTATCAAGAAACGGGACGTGCCGGTAGAGATGGAGGAGAAGGTCACTGTTTAGCTTTTTATGCTTATAAAGACATTGAGAAGTTAGAAAAATTCATGTCTGGAAAACCTGTTGCAGAGCAAGAAATAGGTCATGCCTTATTACAAGAAGTTGTTGCTTTCTGCGAAAGTTCTATTTCTCGACGCAAATTTATTCTACATTATTTTGGAGAAGAATTTGATAATGAAACTGGTGAAGGTGGTGATATGGATGACAATATTCGGTTTCCTAAAAAACAGACCGAAGTCAAGGATGACGCTCAATTAGTTTTAGATACAGTTAATAAGACCAACGCGAAGTATAAATCAAAAGATTTAGTACAAGTAATTATAGGGAAACCAAATGCCATGATTACTTCTCATAAAACAGATGCACAGCCTTTCTTTGGCGCTGGTAAAGAAAAAGAGGGAAGACATTGGATGGCGTTAATACGTCAATTATTAATTGCTGGGTATTTAAAAAAGGATATTGAAACCTATGGCATTTTGAGGCTAACTCCAGCTGGAAAGGAATTTATTGAACGTCCGAAGTCATTTTTAATGACCGAAGATCATGTATATGATTCTGAGAAGGATGAAAGTATTATTACTGCCTCAAAAGGCGGAGGAGCAGTTTTAGATGAAAAACTGATGAGCATGTTAAAAGATCTTAGAAAACGAAACGCTAAGAAACTTAATGTACCACCATTTGTTATTTTTCAAGATCCATCTTTAGAAGATATGGCCTCCAAATATCCTATTTCACTTTCAGAATTAGCAAATGTTCACGGGGTCGGAGATGGTAAAGCCAAAAAGTACGGAAAAGACTTTGTTGAACTTATTGCGCGCTATGTTGAAGAAAATGAGATTGAACGTATTGAAGATTTAGTTGTAAAAAGTACCGGGACCAATTCGGCATTAAAGCTGTATATCATTCAAAACATAGACAGAAAACTACCATTAGATGATATTTCTGGAGCCAAAGGGATGTCGATGTCAGACTTCACTAAAGAAATGGAAGCTATTGTCTATTCCGGAACCAAATTAAATATTGATTATTGGTTAGATGATATTCTAGATGAAGACCAACAAGAAGAAATCCATGATTATTTTATGGAAGCCGAAAGTGATAAGATTAGTTTAGCTTTAGAAGAGTTTGATGGGGATTATGACGAAGACGAATTACGACTATATCGCATTAAATTTATAAGCCAAGTGGCAAATTAATTATCAATTACATTTAAGGAAATTGTCTTTTTTCCAGTTTTTAAATTCACAGATTTAAAAGTTGTTGCATCAAAGGTTTTTAATTGTGCTTTGTCAATTTCAAAATCTATTTTGGTGATATATCTGTTTTTGACATCTGTATGATCAGATTCAAATTCGTCCATATCTGCTTTTAAGGTTAGTGTTTTTTTGTCCGAAATTAATTCTAATTCAGCGCCCTTTTTAGTTTTTAATTTAAATTGACCGACAACAATAGTCTGGAAATAGAGGTATCCGCCCAATTCATTTGCACCAGCATATAACACATTAGTTTTAGATTTGGCATAAGGGACATGGTCAATATCCTTAATAATGGCATTCACGAAATCGTCTGACAACTGTGCTTCATTTTCTGATTGATTTTCAGAATCTCCAAATAATTTTTTAAGGGAAAATTTCATTTCAATTTTTTTTCAAAATTAACTAATTAATCGGCTTTATAAACCAATATATAGCTTTAATACTTTGTTAATATTATTATACGGCTTATTGTGTTATCTTTGCGCCTTGAAATAAAAACAATACACAATGCAAGACGGATTATACGCAAAATTTGTAACCACTAAAGGAAATATTCTAGTTGGTTTAGAATTTGAAAAAACACCTGGAACTGTTGGTAACTTTGTTGCTTTAGCTGAAGGTAATTTAGAGAATAGTGTTAAGCCACAAGGTACACCTTACTATGACGGATTAAAATTTCACAGAGTTATTCCTGATTTTATGGTTCAAGGAGGATGTCCTCAAGGTACAGGTTCTGGGAATCCTGGATACCAATTTGACGATGAGTTTCACCCAGAATTAAGACATGATGGCCCTGGAGTTTTATCTATGGCAAATGCAGGTCCTGGTACAAACGGAAGTCAATTTTTTATTACTCATGTAGAGACACCATGGTTAGATAATAATCATACTGTTTTTGGGAATGTAATTGAAGGTCAAGATGTAGTAAACGCTATTGAGCAAGGTGATGAAATTACAAGAATAGAAATTGTAAGAGTTGGTGCTACCGCTGAAGCATACAATCCTATTGAAGCATTTAGAACTTTTGAAGGTGCAAGAGAGAAAAGAGAACTTGAAGAAAAAGCTTTATTAGATCAAGAAATGGATAAGTTGGCTGCTGGTTTTGAAAAAACTGAAAGTGGTTTACGTTACCAAATTCTTCAAAAAGGAGAAGGAACTTCTGCCGAAAGAGGAAAAACTGTAGCTGTACATTATAAAGGACAATTGTCTGACGGAACTGTTTTTGATTCGTCTTACAAGAGAAACCAACCTATTGAGTTTGCGGTGGGAACAGGACAAGTTATTCCAGGATGGGATGAAGGAATCATGTTACTAAATGTAGGTGACAAGGCTCGTTTTGTAATTCCAAGTAACCTGGGATACGGTTCTAGAGGAGCAGGAGGGGTTATTCCTCCAAACGCTACTTTAGTATTTGATGTAGAATTAATGGAAGTAAAATAATTTACTTTATTGATATAAAATAAAAAGCATCCTTTTTAGGATGCTTTTTTAGTTTAAAACGATTCACCAATTCTAAAATAAATACCCCAATCCTCTTTGCCTACTGCGCCATCTAAGCCCACATTTAGAGGTGTGAATTTGAACATGTTTACTCTAATGCCCATCCCCACCGAAGGGTATAATTTCCAATCAAAACTTTCTGTAGGCGAACCGTAAATAGTGCCTAAGCCAGCAAAGCCAACAACGCCCATTTTTTCTTTAAAATTCCAACGGTATTCGGCTTGTGTTGCAAATAGACCATCACCTCTAAACTTCCCTTCAGAATATCCTCTTAAATCCAAACGCCCCAGCACTACCTGTTGATTAAAATTTATATTTCCTAAACCAAATTTTGCAGCAAACCTAAACGCAAGAACATCTTTGGTTTCTCGTTTTGCTATATATTTATTAAGGTATATTTTAAATTTATGGGATTCGTCTGTGTTTTCTATCCAATCAGGAAAAGATAAATAGTCCATATTAATATAATGTCCTTTTTTGGGGTAATGCACATCGTCTCTTGAATCGGATTGTAAGTTGAGAACAATGGCATTATTCACAGTTTCAGATTCTCTATTAATGTCATCAAATACAGCCTTTTGATTAATATGAGTAAAGCCTAAACCACCATAAATTGATTTGTATATTTTTCTGTTACCTTGAAATTGGAAAAACAATACTTCGGTAGTGTAATCGTAAAAATCGGGAGCATGACTTTCATCATCCAAATAGGTTTGAAAATTAATATTTCCTGCCCCAAAAAACACCTTAGCTCGCCATTTGTTTTGATTAAAATACAACTGGCTAAAAGCTACCATAGAAAAAGATTTGTTGGTCGTGTACATTGCACCTAACCCAGAAGTGCTTTTTGGAGAAATGGTATCTTTTTTTGAAATACGGTACAAAATCATTGGTATAACACCAACAGCGGTCCCTGTTATATCATTATGAGTGGCATAAGGCGTTGGCACAAACTCTATCGCATCTTTATCTTTTGCACCACGTTCTTGAGCAAATGTGCAAATAGAGAAAGCACAAATAAAAAAAAGGCATAACATGGTGTTTTTGGTCATTACTGAAGATGGGTTTCTTAAATCTAATGTAGCAAAAATAAGTAATCGAAAACTACATTATAGTATTGAACTTCTGTTAAATATGGCCTGTAAATCATTAAAGATTATTCACTTTTTGCAATTCATCATTAGAATTCCACAATTGGGTAAACCATAATTTTAAAACTATCTTTATTCTTAGATATTTGTTTAATAATTTAAGCTATAGTCTTATGCATATTTTAAAAATAATAATAGTCACAATCACAGTAAGCCTTTTTACAACATCTGTTGAGCAATCTACTCAAGATATAGAAGTAAATATTACGGGATTGAGTAATAATGAAGGTAAAATGGTGATAGCTTTATTTGACAATGAAAGTGTGTTTTTAAAAACTGAATATAAAAGCTATTCGGTAGATATCAGAAATAAATCTTGTAGGGTAGTGTTTGAAAATGTACCTGAGGGCACTTATGCAATTTCAACTTTTCACGATGAAAATGAAAATGGAAAATTAGACACCAATGCTTTAGGGATTCCGAATGAAGCTTATAGAAGCTCTAATAATGAAAAAGGAAGTTTTGGCCCACCAAGATGGAAAAAGGCAAAATTTGAGGTTAAAGGAGAGAAGGTTATCCAAAACATTAAATTGTAATACTAAGACATAATGAATAATAAATCGAAACAAATCATCTTATTGCTATTTATTGGTGTAGTAGTTTTTATCCTAGGTAATTTATTTTCAAATGGATTTAGCTACGACAGTGTAAACGCCTTACTTATTGATTTTATAATCTACCAAGTTTACACCTTTGTGGTTGGTTTCGGAAACATAAAGTTTTTTGACTATTTAAATTCTAAAAACTGGGAAGGTAGAATAATCAAGCGCGTGTTTATTGGATTATTTGGTTCTACAATAGTAACATTTTTAAGTCTATATGTAGTTCGATTTTTGGTTGCCATTAGCTACCTGCAACAATCGTTTGAAGATTTTTATTATAACCAATCTTTGGGAGATTATATTTTTGGAATGTGGATTGGTATGTCAATAATTGTTACTTGGCAAATTATTTACTTCTATAATAAGTACCAACAAAATAAGATAAAGGAGCAAAAAGTAATAGCCGGTACAGCAAGTGCTAAATTCGATGCTTTAAAAAATCAATTGGATCCTCACTTTTTATTTAACAGTCTTAATGTGTTAAGCAGTTTGATTGAGGAGAACCCAGAAAATGCTCAAAAATTTACAACAGGTCTTTCAAAGGTCTATAGATATGTATTAGAACAAAAAAATAAAGAATTGGTTAGCGTAGATGAAGAATTGAAATTTGCTAAAACTTATATGTCTTTATTAAAAATGAGGTTTGAAGATAGTATAGTATTTGAAATACCAGACCAAGCATCAGATCCCGAAAGTAAGGTTGTACCATTAGCATTGCAATTATTATTGGAAAATGCAGTAAAACATAATATGGTCACTTCCTCTAAACCATTATATATAAAAATTTATGAAATGCGTGGGATGTTGGTTGTTGAGAACAACTTACAACCTAAACAAATTGTAAAAAAGAGTAGTGGAGTGGGCTTAGAAAATATCAAGCAACGCTACCATTTATTATCAAAACGTAGAGTATCCATCAATCAAACAGCAGAACGGTTTGCCGTGGCAATCCCAATGCTTACTAAACAAGTATCAATCATGACACGAACAGAATCACAACAAAATCAGCGGTTAGACCGCGCATATGTTAACGCCAGAAATTATGTAGAAGAATTAAAAGGATTTTATTACAGTCTAATATCTTACTTTTTTGTTATTCCTTTTTTAATATTCATTTGGTATAAATTCACTCCATTTACTTTTCAATGGTTTTGGTTTCCAATGATAGGTTGGGGGATTGGCTTATGTTTTCAGGCGTATCGCGTATTTGTCAACGACGGACTTCTTGGTCAAGGCTGGGAGAAGCGTAAAATTGAAGAGTATATGAAAGAGGAAGAACAAACTAACCGTTGGGATTAAATTATGGAAGATTATAGAAAAGAAGAAGCTTATTTAAGAGCAAGGCTTAGAACTGAAAAACTTAAAAAGTTTTACAGTCATTTAGGTACTTATGTCATACTGTTCTTTGCGCTTCACAGTTTTAAGGTTGTAAGACGAGTGGGAGCGGGACATGATTTTCTTGATGTGCTTTCAGAATTGTCAATAGGTTCATTCTGGTGGTATTGGGCTATCGGGTTACTAATTCATGCCGCTTCGGTTTTTTTACCAAATGTTATATTTGGACCAAAATGGGAGGCACAAAAAATGAAGGAGTATATGGATAAAGAGAAAAACAACTTTTAAAAAAATTAAAATGAGACCGAGAGATAGAAATAAATATAATGAGTTTGAAAACGACAATTTTGAACGAGAAGAAGCTTATTTACGAGCGAAGAAGAAATTGGATAAATTGATTGGGTTTTACTGGCATCTGGCTTCGTATATAGTAGTGAATATTTTTATTATTATTTTAATAATGTTGAATAGAGATCCAGAAGAACGTTGGCATTGGTCTACGTTTTCTACTGCCTTTTTCTGGGGTATTGGATTAATTTTTCACTTTTTAGGAGTATTTGGCCCTGACCTTATATTCGGTAAGAATTGGGAAGAAGAAAAAATAAAGGAGTATATGGACAGAGATAAACGCAATTGGGAATAATTAAACTGAAACAATGAATGTAATTATTATAGAGGACGAAAAGCCTTCGGCAAGGCGTTTAAAACGAATGTTGTCTGCAGTTAATATTGAAGCCGAAACCATGCTTCATTCTGTAGAAGAAGCTTTGCAATGGTTTGAAACCAACCCGCATCCAGATTTAATATTTTTAGACATACAACTAAGTGATGGCCTGTCATTTGAAATATTTGAAGAAATTGATATTCAATCGGCAGTGATTTTTACTACGGCCTATGATGAGTATGCTTTGCAGGCTTTTAAATTAAATAGTATAGACTATTTATTAAAGCCCATAGATCCTGAAGAATTAGAGAAAGCTATTGATAAATATACATCAAGATTGCCTTCTTCAAAAGCAGTAACTATTGATTTTAATGATATTAAAAAATTGTTAGTAAATCCTATTGAACGCCAATACAAAAAACGGTTTTCAGTAAAAGTAGGTCAACACTTAAAATTAATTAGTGTTGAAGAAATTGAATGTTTTTATAGTGAAAATAAGGGTACTTATTTACATACTACTTCTGGTAGGGATTACTTGATCGATTTGACCTTAGATCAATTGGAGCAAGAGGTAGAGCCTAATAATTTTTATAGAATTAGCAGAAAGTATATCATTAATATCAAAAGTATTAAGGACATGGTGTCTTATACCAACTCAAGGCTTCAAATAAAACTTAATAATCACAATGCTTCAGATATCATTGTGGCACGTGAACGTGTGAAACCATTTAAACAATGGTTGGAATAAAAAAAAGGTCACTTATTTAAGTGACCTTTTTTTATAATTATATTTTAATTATTGGATAATACCTCCACAACTTACACGGCCTCCAGCAGCTCCAGTAGGTTGAGTTGTAAAATCGTCCGTACCTTGATGTACTATAATCGCTTTACCAATAATATCCTTAGTTTCATCTCCACAGCCTAAACACCATTCATCAGTCGTGAAAGTAATATTTCCACTCCCGTCAGCCTTGGCCTCAAAGTTTCCTATGTCACCTTTATGGTATCCATCAGGGCTTCCCCATTGACCGTGAGCTGTTTTAGTTGGGTTCCAGTGACCTCCAGTCGATTTTCCATCAGGTGAAGAACAATCAGATTTTTCATGAATATGAATAGCATGAGTACCTTCAGTCAAATCTTTAAAAAAGCCAAGCATAGAGACTACACCATTCTCTTCTGTAAACATAACATTTCCAGTTACTCCACTATCACTTTTAGCCTCCAACGCAACAGTTAATTTTTTGATTTCAGAAGCTGTTTTCTCTTTTGGAGTTCCCTTTATGGTCGCTTTATCTTCGTTAGTTACTTGTTCCGTTTCAACGTCTTGTTGAACTTCAGGTTCTGTTTCTTTTTTATCATTTTTACAAGATGTAGCAAACATTAATGCCAATGTTGCTAAAAATAGTAATGATTTTTTCATGGTTAATTGTGGTTTTAAGTTGGATGAAAGTTAATCAATATTTGTTCAATAGCAAATTAATAAACTTAGACAATTTGTGTTTTTATCGCTTTGATTATCAGGAGGAATAACGTAAATTATGATATTTGTCATAATTTTAGAAAATTAGGAAAACTACATTTGTTTATAATCGTTACTTATGTCAAAATCTTTAGTAAATAAATATAATGTTGCAGGGCCACGTTATACAAGCTATCCCACGGTTCCTTATTGGGATGAGAATACCTTTAGCTTGGATAACTGGAAAATGTCAGTGAAAAAATCTTTTGATGAAAGTAATACTATAGATGGATTGAGCCTTTATATTCATCTTCCCTTTTGCGAAAGTTTATGTACGTTTTGTGGATGCCATAAACGTATAACAAAACGTCATGAAGTAGAATCTCCATATATAACAGCATTGCTGAAAGAATGGGATTTGTATTGCGAATTATTTGTTGACAAGCCAGTAATAAAGGAAATACATTTGGGTGGAGGTACGCCTACATTTTTTGAACCTCAAAATTTAAAACTTCTAATTGATGGTATCCTTGCCAAATCTGATTTGGCAAAGGACTATGAGTTTAGTTTTGAAGGTCACCCAAACAACACCACAGTAGAACATCTACAAACCTTTTATGATTTAGGGTTTAGACGTGTGAGTTTTGGTGTTCAGGATTATAATATCACAGTACAAAAAGCGATAAATAGAATTCAGCCTTTTGAAAATGTTGAACGTGTAACAAAACAATCCCGAGAAATTGGGTACACCTCAATAAGTCACGATATTATTTTTGGTCTTCCCTTTCAAACAGAAGAACATGTGATCGAGACTATAGCAAAAACCAAAGCGTTATTACCTGACCGTATTGCGTTTTATAGTTATGCACATGTGCCTTGGATTAAAGGAACTGGGCAACGCGGTTATGATGAGTCTAATTTGCCAACACCAGAAATAAAGCGCAAGCAATATGAACATGGTAAATTGGAATTGGCAAAGGCAGGATATCACGAAATTGGTATGGATCATTTCGGATTAAAATCGGATTCTCTTTATGAAGCTATGGAGACTGGAAAGCTTCATCGAAACTTTATGGGATATACAGCATCAAAAACGCAATTAATGATTGGTTTAGGTGTTTCATCGATTGGGGATAGTTGGTACGGATTTGGTCAAAATATAAAAGATATTAAAACGTATTATAAAGCATTAGATGAAGATTGTATCCCTGTTTATAGAGGGCATATTCTAAATGATGAAGACTTAAAAATAAGACAACATATTTTAAATATAATGTGCAAATTTAAGACCTCTTGGGGTGAAGATGATTTCTTTTTTACTACATTAGGTGGGGTTTTACCAAAGCTCGAAGAATTTAAGACAGACGGGTTGATTGAAGTTGAAGATGGAGTACTTTTAGTTACAGAGAAAGGAAGACCTTTTGTACGAAATGTTTGTATGGCATTTGATGTGCTGTTACAAGCAAAAAAACCAAATACGCAATTATTTTCAATGACTATTTAAACTATATAAAACTATGAAAAACATTATCGTCCCTATTGATTTCTCTGAGTATTCAGAATATGCTTTACAAACAGCTGCTATTTTGGCTAAAAAAAATGACTCTAAAATTATTGCCTTGCATATGTTGGAGTTATCAGATGCATTCTTGTCTCATGGAGAAAACGAATTAGCTGCTGAAGCTGTATTTTTTATAAAAATGGCTGAGAAGAAATTCGAGAAATTTTTAGATAAACCTTACTTAGAAGGAGTTAAAGTAACTCGAATTGTAAAGCATCTTAAAGTTTTTAAAGAGGTTAGTAAAGTTGCTGAAGAGCACAACGCCGATTTAGTTGTGATGGGGTCACGCGGAAGCAGTGGAGTTAAAGAAGTGTTTTTAGGTTCAAATACAGAGAAAGTTGTAAGATACTCAGAAATTCCTGTATTAGTAGTAAAAGAAGCTCCTGAAGGATTAGAGTTTGATAATGTTGTATTTGCTTCAAACTTTTTACAAAAATCCTTATCGTCTTACCTTAACGCAAGTAGATTGTTTGGGCATTTAGGATCTTCGTTTAAATTGTTATTTGTGAACCTACCAGGTGAACAATTTTACAGCACTGAAGAAATTGAAGATCGTATCAAAGGATTTTTGGAAGAAGCTCATGGTAACACAGATAAGTATGCCGATGTTTCTGTTTGTAGTGATTATACGGTAGAAAAAGGTATTCTTAGCTTTGGTAAAAAAGTAGATGCAAATTTAATAGTATTACCTACAAATGGTAGAACAGGTTTAGCACATTTCTTTGAAGGCAGTATTTCTGAAGATGTTGCTAACCATGCAAAAGTACCAGTAATGACTATTAAAATTAAGAAGTAGTTTTAGAACTCATTATATAATTAAGAAAGCACCTTTTTAGGTGCTTTTTTTATTCGTGACATTCAATATTTCCAGAGGCAACATCAAAAACGGGTTCTGGTGAAATATAAGGTATACCTAATCCCATGCCTCTTAGAATAAAAAGAAATCCGATTAATACTATAACAACTGGTATTGTTTTTTGAATGTAAGTTCTAACCGTTTGATTTAAAAATTTGCCAATGTAAATAGCTAAAGTCATGAGCGGTATTGTACCTAATCCAAATACAACCATATATAGGGCGCCAAGTTTGAAATCGGCAGTAGCCATTGACCCAAAAACAGCCATATATACCAAACCACAGGGTAAAAATCCGTTTAAAAAACCAATAGTTAAAAACGTATCGGCAGTTTTCTTTTTTAAGGCCTTACCCATTGCCGATTTAACTTTTGAAATCAGCTTATAAATAGGTTTTGTAATAGAAAATTTATCAATTATATGATGCGGTAGGATTACAACTAAAATCATAATTACCCCAATGGCAATAGATAATTTTTGTTGCATCCCGAATAGGTAGAGTCCCTTACCAAGAAGCCCAAAACATAGCCCCAGCATAGCATAAGCCAAAAGTCTCCCAAAATGATATATTGAAATTTGAGTTACTTTTGAAAACGTATTACTCCGGTCTACTGGTAACATAAATGCTATAGGTCCGCACATGCCAACGCAATGAAAACTTCCTAATAAGCCTAATATGAACGCCGAGTATATCATTAATACACGATTAATTCTTTAAATAGGTAATCATTCCCTTTGTAGTTCCAGTAAATTTTAAGGTTCCAACGCCCTTCTAATAGGTTGTCCTTTGGAATTATAAATTTTGAAGAATTTAAATTTAATTCAGATTTAAAATCCAAAGTTTTATTAGATGGTCTATCTAAGTGCAGTGTGCCTTTTATGTCTGAATAATTCATAGTTGAAGGAAATTCAATTTCAATCCCTTCGCTACTTTTTCTCCATTTAACATTTTCAGAAAGGTTCTTTGCTTTCTTTTCTTTATCAATATCTTCTTGATATTTTAATTCTTGCTCGTAATAGTTTTCATTTACTAAATCATGGTCGTATTTATCATTGGTACTCATGCTTACAACGAAATACATAATAAATGCTATGAAGCAAACAAATGCGATAACAATTCCTGTTCCCCAATTAATTTTCATGCCTTTTCTTTTTTTACCGATTAATTAAAACTTCTTGGTCCCAAAAAGTTTACTGTTGTAGTTTCAATTTTTTTGTCATTACTGTAAATAGCAATGGTAAGTTTTGTTTTGTCTCCTGCAAGATTTGATTGATTTAACTCAATAAACAAAGTACCTTCACTTAGACCTTGTTTAGGAACATCAAAATGTTTTTCAGCAGAAACCAAGATAATCTCACCTTGAATTCCTTCTAATTTAAAGCTAACGTTTTCAACCTCTTCAGTAGTTTTATTCACAAGTTTGTAAGTGAACACGTTACTAATAATGTTATTGTCTTTATGCTCATAAAGTTGACCAGGTAATCTTAAAACTCGGGCTTCGAGATCATTTCTCATCAAAAGCATACCGAAAAGAATAATACACAAGAATATTAGAACACCGGTATATCCTTTGAGTCGAGGTGTAAATTTGAATTTTTCTTTATTTTCAATATTGGCTTCACTAGCATAACGAATCAAACCTTTTTCAAGTCCAACCTTTTCCATAATGCTGTCACACTCGTCCATACAAGCGGTACAATTAACACACTCTAATTGTGTTCCATTTCTAATATCAATTCCGGTAGGACACACATGTACACATTGATAGCAATCAATACAATCACCATGGCCTAATTCCTTCCGATCTTCGTTTTTACGCCATTTTTTGCGACCATTGCTGCCTTCACCACGTTTATGGTCATAGGCTACAATAATAGATTTGTTGTCTAATAATACACCTTGTAATCTACCGTAAGGGCAAGCTATAATACACACTTGTTCTCTAAACCAAGCAAATACAAAATAAAATATTACCGTAAATATTAATAGGGATACTAAGGTATTCACGTGTGAGGTGGGGCCATCAGTGACATATTGTATGAGTACGTCACTACCAATAAGGTAGGCTAAAAAAACGTTTGCAATTAAAAATGAAAAGACTAAGAAAATAGACCACTTAATTACTCTTTTTCTTATTTTTTCAGCATTCCATTTTTGTTTGTCTAACCGTATTTGTTTGCCTCGGTCTCCCTCAATCCAGTATTCAATTCTTCTAAAAACCATTTCCATGAAAATGGTTTGAGGACATATCCAACCACAAAATATTCTCCCAAAAGCAACGGTAAAAAGCGTTATAAACACTACACCAATTATCATTGAAACTACAAAGAGATGAAAATCTTGTGGCCAGAATGGTAATCCAAAAATATTAAATCGCCTTTCCAAGACATTGAACATTAGAAACTGGTTTCCATTTATTTTTATAAATGGAGAGACTAATAGAATTAGTAAAAGAAAATAACTAACCAGTTTACGTTTATCGTAATATGGTCCGCTTGGTTTTTTAGGATAAACCCAAGCTCTTTTACCTTCTTCATTAATTGTGGCAATTGAGTCTCTAAAAACTTCGTTTTCTGGCGTTTCCATGGGGTCGTCTTGGCGTACGTTTTTTAATTTTCTACTGCTTGCTCAGGAACAGTTTCAGTTTCAGTGTCTTCAGCTGGTGCCTCATCTCCAGATTCGGCAGGAGCAGATTCGTCTACCCATACATCACCTTCAGGAGCTTTAGGCTCAGCAGGTGTTGTACCTTCTAAGGATAAGACATAACTTGAAACTTGTGCAATTTCTAATGGTTTAAGACCTTCTTTTTTCCATGATACCATACCTTTTCCAGATCGTCCACCTTCAGAAACTGTTCTAAACACATTTTTAATTCCACCACCTAAAATCCAATTTGGATCGGTAAGGTTTGGTCCAATACCACCGCCACCATCAGCTTTGTGACATGCAACACAGTTAGTCATAAATACTTTTTTACCTGCACTTAAATCTCCTGCATCAGTTAATAAGGTTACGGTGTTGATATCTACTAGGTTTTTAGCGTTTTTCTTGTATTCGGCAATATCTTTTTCGGCCTGTGCCATTTCGTTTTCATATTCAGTAACTTGACTGTCACCATTAAAAACTTCGTATTTAAATAAATAGAATACGGCAAAGAATATAGTTACATAGAACCCGTAAACCCACCAGGGCGGTAATGAGTTGTCTAACTCTCTAATACCATCATAATTATGATCTAATATAATTTCAGATTCTTCTTCAATAGGTTTAGAACCTAATAGTTTAAGGTATATCTTTTTCAGTTTTGTGAACTGAGGCTCTTTATTTTTAGATTCTAAATAACGTTGCTTTTCTTCTTCTGTTAAGGTTTGAAACATTACATTTTCTAATGCACTAACAATAACTTCTATAGCAATGATTAATATTAAAACTAACAATAGGAATAGACCTACGTAAGGATTTTCAATAAAAGCGGGTTTGTCCCCAGAATCTACGAAGTATTCAACGATACCTGCTACGATAAAAAATAAAATAGGGACTCTTATGTATGATGGGAATAAAGTTCTCATAATATGTCGTTGTTATTTTGGTTTTCAAAAGGAAGGTTACTTACATTTTTTATATAATCTTTATTAGCAGAAATCACCCACCAAAAAAGAACTACAAAGAATGCAAAGAATATAACTAGGGAGATAAGGGGATAGATCTCTATCCCACTTATACTTTCCATATGGTTTTTAACAAATTTCAACATGATTTAATTCTAATTTGAAGTTTGATTATCAATATCTTTAACAGATATATCTGTACCTAAACGCTGTAAATAAGCGATTAAGGCAACAATTTCTCTGTTTCTCATTTCTACAAAAGCTTCACCTTTGTCACTTGCTGCTTTTTTATCAGCCTCATAACTTTTTGCAAAGTCAGGATCTGTATACAAGTTTTTCTCTATACGTGTACCTTGCGCTAACATGTCTTGGGCTGCATTGGCAATATCAGATTCTGTATATGGTACACCTAATGAGACCATAACTTCCATTTTTGCTTCAGTTTGAGACTTGTCTAACTCGTCTTTTATCAGCCATTTATAACCTGGCATGATAGATCCGCTTGATGTACTTTGAGGATCATACATATGGTTTAGGTGCCAGTTATCTGAGTATTTTCCACCAATACGGTGTAAATCTGGTCCAGTACGTTTACTACCCCATAAGAATGGATGGTCATAAACAAACTCACCTGCTTTACTGTATTCTCCATAACGTTCTACTTCACTTCTAAATGGTCTTACCATTTGAGAGTGACAACTCACACAACCCTCTCTTATATAAATATCTCTACCTTCTAACTCTAGTGGGGAGTATGGCTGTACACTTGATATGGTTGGGATATTACTTTTAACCAGTATAGTTGGTATTATTTGAAATGCTCCACCTATAAGGATGGTTAATGTCGCTAATATTGTAAGTTGAATTGGCTTACGTTCAATCCATGTGTGCCATCCTTCTCCGGCAACTCGTTTACTTGAAACTTTTGCTAATGGCGCAGCTTCAGCTAATTCATCAGTAACTGTTGACCCTTGTTTTACGGTCATTATTATATTGTAGACTAATACAAGTGTACCTAGTAAGAATAATGTTCCACCGATGGCACGCATCCAATACATTGGCATAATTTCAGAAACGGTTTCTAAGAAGTTACCATATACTAATGTTCCATCTGGATTAAATTGTTTCCACATACTTGCTTGAGTAAATCCAGCAACATACATAGGAAGCGCATAAAGGATAATACCTAATGTTCCAATCCAAAAATGGAAATTGGCTAATGGTATAGAATGCAATCTTGTTTTAAATAACTTTGGTACTAACCAGTAAATCATACCAAATGCGAAGAAACCATTCCAAGCTAAGGCACCAACGTGAACGTGAGCAATAATCCAATCTGTAAAGTGGGCAATTGCGTTTACGTTTTTAAGCGATAACATTGGTCCTTCGAAGGTTGCCATACCGTATCCAGTAATTGCCACAACCATAAATTTTAAAACAGGATCTGTTCTTACTTTGTCCCAAGCACCACGCAAGGTTAAAAGACCGTTTATCATACCACCCCAAGAAGGCGCAATAAGCATTACAGAAAAGGCTACACCTAAATTTTGTGCCCACTCTGGTAAGGCAGTATATAAAAGGTGGTGAGGACCAGCCCATATATAAATGAAAATTAAAGACCAGAAGTGAACAATAGATAATCTATATGAGTAAACGGGTCTGTTAGCTGCTTTTGGAACGAAGTAATACATTAAACCTAAGAAAGGCGTTGTCAGGAAGAATGCCACGGCATTGTGGCCATACCACCATTGTACTAATGCATCTTGAACACCCGCATATACAGAGTAACTTTTCATTGCGCTTAAAGGCAATTCTAAACTGTTAAAAATATGCAATACTGCTACCGTTACAAATGTTGCTAAATAGAACCAAATTGCAACATATAGGTGACGTTGTCTACGTTTTAAGATGGTACCTATTAAGTTCCAACCAAACACAACCCAAACAACAGCAATCGCAATATCAATAGGCCATTCTAACTCAGCATACTCTTTAGAAGATGTATACCCAAGAGGTAATGTAATAGCGGCAGCAACTATAATCAATTGCCAGCCCCAAAAATTAATTTTACTTAATGTATCACTAAACATCCTGGCTTTTAATAGCCTTTGAGAAGAATAGTAAACACCGGCATAAATGGCATTACCCACAAATGCGAAAATTACAGCGTTTGTATGCAGTGGTCTTAAGCGACCAAAACTTAGCCATGAAATTCCATCTGTTAAGTTGGGAAAAAGAAACATAAAAGCAAGAATTAATCCTACTAACATCCCAACTACACCCCACAATATGGTGGCATAGATAAAATTTTTAACGATCTTATTATCGTAATAAAATTGTTGTAGTTCCATAATAATTTAATTAATCTTTGTTATTGGTTGACGTTTTATTTGAAGGTTCTGTTATAAGTTCATCATCAAAAAGCATTCGCACTGATGGTGTGTAGCTATCATCATATTGCCCTTTTTTTACAGCCAAAATGAAGGCAATAAAAAATACAAGAGCAACAAGTATACTTAAGGCTAATAAGAGATAAATAACACTCATGAATAATTTGGTTTGGTTGGTATTTGTTTCATATTTAGTTTATTGAAGTTTAGATCCTATATAATTACTGCATATTGTTGTAAACACAACAATACTAATTGAACTTAAAGGCATTAAAATAGCAGCTATAACAGGAGATAATTGTCCAGTAGTTGCAAAATAAAGACCTACAAGATTGTATATAAAAGAAAGTAAAAAACTGAATTTAATTACTGAAATTGCTTGTTGCGATGCTTTTAGATAGCCGCTTAATTGTGGTAGTTTATCGGCCTGTAAAATTGCATCACAAGCGGGAGAAAACACGTTTACGTTTTCCGAAAGGGCTATACCGACATTACTTTGGGCTAAAGCACCTGCATCATTTAAACCATCACCAACCATTAGTATCTTAGAACCTTCACTTTGATGATATTTTATGTACTCCAATTTATCAGCTGGTTTTTGGTTAAAAAACAATTTGGTTTTAACTGGGAGTAATTTTTTAAGATTACCACGTTCACCATCATTATCTCCAGATAAAACCACTAAATCGTAATTTTCCTTTAAGATATTAAATAATTTTGAAAGCCCCTTTCTATAAGCCCCATAAAAGGTAAATTTTCCTTTGTAAATATTATTTGTACTTAGGTGTATTTCAGTGTTTAAGGGTTTTTTTGCGGTGAGTTGGCCTACAAATTGTGCAGAACCTAATTTAATAGAATTGTCTTTAGATTTAGCTTCAATACCTTGCCCTAAATGCTCTTCAAAATGATCAATACTTACAATATTATGTTTATCCAAGATATTGTATAATTGTCTACTTAAGGGGTGGTTTGAGCTTCTTACAGTACTTTTTAAAAGATTATTTTCTTCTGCTGTCAAGGCTAACCCTTCATATTCAGATTTTCCTTTTTCGCTTGTTGTAAGTGTACCTGTTTTATCAAAAATAAGAGTATTTAAATCTGCTAATTTTTCGAGTACACTAGCGTTTTTTAAGTAAAAGCCTTTCTTTCCAAAAATACGAAGTAGATTTCCAAATGTGAACGGCGCTGATAATGCAATGGCACAAGGACAAGCGATAATTAGTACAGCTGTAAACACATTAAGTGCTTTTGAAGCATCTGCAAATAACCAATAGGCAGTTGAGATAAAGGCAATAGATAGAATAGCTATTGTAAAATGTTTACTGATTGCGTTTGTTATCGTGGTAAATCCATCGGCATTAGCTGCGTTAAAGACATCATTACTCCATAGTTGTGTCAAATAACTTTGTTCAACAGATTTTATAGCTTCTATTTCAATACTGCCAGAAGTTTGTTTCCCTCCTGCAAAAAGTTTATCTCCAGATTGTTTCGGGACAGATTCCTTTTCTCCAGTAACAAAACTGTAATCTATGTTAGCATCTCCATTAATCAAAATGCCATCCACTGGAATTAATTCTTCATTTCTGATAAGTAATCGGTCGCCCTTTTCTATTTCGTAGAGTTGAATAGGAGTTTCTTCTTTCTGTTGGTCAATTTTTGTGACTGCAATTGGGAAATATGATTTGTAATCTCTTTCAAAAGATAGGAAGGAATATGTTTTTTGCTGAAAAAACTTTCCTAATAGTAAAAAGAAGACTAATCCTGTTAAACTATCAAAGAATCCAGTACCTAAATCAAAAACAATTTCAATTGTACTTCTAACAAAAAGAACGGTAATCCCCAGTGCTATTGGCACATCAATATTTAATAATTTAGATGTTAAACCTTTGTAAGCCGATTTAAAATAATCTGCTGAAGCATAAAAAACAACAGGTAGGGAAAAGCCAAACATGAGCCATCTAAAAAGAGGGCTATAAGTTTCAATCCAGTACCCACTTACTTGAAAATATTCTGGAAACGACAGGAACATAACATTACCAAAGGCAAATCCAGCTATCCCTAATTTATAAATTAATGATCGGTCTACAGAATGTTTTGCTTTGTCATAATCTTCTAAGCTAATATAGGGTTCATAACCAATAGAACTCAAAAGTAATACTAAAGCCTTAAGGCTGTAATTCTCAGAATTGTATGAAACTCTAACAGTTTTCTTTCCAAAATTAACCTGTGAACTTGAAATGTCATTTTGAAGCTTATGTAAGTTTTCTAAAATCCAAATACATGAACTACAGTGAATATGAGGAATGTAAAGCGTTACAATTTGATGTTTGTCATCATTAAAGTCTAAGAGTTTATTGACTATTGTTTTGTCTTCTAAAAAATCGTACTTACCAACAATTTCTTCAGGTATAGCGCCGGGCGATGATACTAAATCATAATAATTAGTTAAATCACTTTCAGATAAAATTTCGAACACAGTTTTACAACCTGTACAACAAAATTGTTTTTCCTCAATTTTAATGTTGGTTGTCACACAAATATCACCGCAATGGAAACAGTTGGCCTGGTTCATTTATACCCTTTAGTATTAGACATCAAAGGTTAGAATATAGTGAATATAATTATATGATAATTGTCATGTTTTGTGTAATTTTGAGTTATAATCTTTGCGCAATATATGAGTAAATGTGACCAATGTATCGTTAAGCAATTTAATGCCTTAAAATCACTGACTAAAGATGAATTAATAAGGATTTCGAATTGTAAAACTGCAAAACATGTAAAAAAAGGAGAAATTATTTTTGACGAAGGCGACATTCTGAATGGCGTTTATTGCGTTAGAGATGGTGTTTGTAAACTAACTAAGTTAAGTGCTAATGGTAAAGACCAGGTAGTTAAGCTTAATGTTAAGGGAGATTTGATTGGGCAACGTTCGCTGATTGTGGAGGAGAGTACCAATTTACAAGCTACCGCTTTGACAGATATGGAGTTGTGTTTTATCCCGAAATCTGAAATAATTCATGATCTAAAGCGAAACCCGGAGTTTTCTATGGATTTGATGCAACAAATGGCACACGATTTAAGAGATGCTGATGACATCATTGTGTATATGGCTCAAAAATCGGTTAAGCAACGTATAGCTGCTACGTTATTGTACATGGAAAAGCAATTTGGCGTTAATGAGAAAGGGGCCATTGCAGTGGCATTATCACGTGAAGATTATGCAACTATAGTTGGAACGGCTACCGAATCGGCTATTAGAATTTTGTCACAATTTAAAAAGGATGGACTTATTTCTACTGAAGGAAAATTTATTAAAATAGAAGATCCTCACGGATTGGAAATAATGGAATAAAAAAAAGGCTCTGTTTTTACAGAGCCTTTTTTTTAGAATGATTTTGTTTCTTTAAATCCGTCAAGTTTTAATTTCTTAATTTGTTGTTTATAATCCAACCACTCATTTTCAAAAAATGTATTGGTAGATTTTATGGCTTCATTCAAAGCTGTTTGAGCTTGAGAAATGAGTTGTCTTTCGGTAGCGGTAATTCCGGATTTTCGAGAGCCAACATACCATGAGGCCAAACCTAAACGTTGAGAAACGGTAACTTCAGGATTTCTTGTAATACCTTGTCTTTTGTCAACTTTACCTAAATACAGGGCGATTTGAGTATCTAATTTTTCAATAATATCTTTTGAAGCTTTAATTTCAGCTTCATAAGTTTTCTGGTCTAATTTGTTTAAACTCGATTTGTAAAATTGAGCCGATGTTTTGCTTTCTACAAGTTGAGCTACAACTTCGGCATTTAAAGCTCTTAAGGATTCTACTTCCTTTAAAGCGCTATAAACCTCATCTATGGCTTTTGATTCCACTTCAATACGTGGGTCAGATTTTACTTTGATTTGTTGTTCTGAAACTTGATTTCCGAATGTCATTTTAAGGTTATAAACGCCTGGTTTTACGGTAACACCTCCTGGTTCACGAGTCGTTTTTCTTTTTGAACGAGAAGCTCTTGAAACTCCTTTTTCATCCATATACCATGTCCATTTGTGAATGCCGTTTTCTTTTGGAGCTTTTCGTTTTAATGTTCTAATTAATCGGTCTTGATCGTAAATGTTTAGAGTGATTGAATCCCATTTTACAGCTTCGACCGCTTCATCTTTTTCTAATGAATCTGATTTGTCATTAGTTTCAGGAGTATTGATTAAATATGAAATTTGTGCTCCATATGCTCGGTTGGTTCCATTGTACATGGCATCTCCACCAAATCGACTTCCTGTTGGCTCTTGGTAGGCAGCCAAAATAGCTGTAGGTGGTTGGAATAAACTTAGTGGTTTTTCAGCAGTTTTAATGTCTTTTGCTAATGCACGTAAAGGTCTAATGTCATCTAATACCCAAGCGGCTCTGCCAAAAGTTCCGATTACTAAATCGTGTTCTCTCGGGTGGATAATTAAATCTTTAACAGATACCGTTGGGAATCCTTGAGTCCATTTGGTCCAGGATTCTCCTGCATTCAAGGATACATAAAGACCATCATCACTTCCTAAAAACAGTAAGTTTGGTTCAACTGGGTCTTCTACAATGCTAAGTGTATAGCTAATTACATCAGATTCATCAACAATACGTTTCCAGGTTTTTCCATAATCTTTTGTTCTAAAAGCATAGGGTGCATAATTAAATCGTCTGTAGTCATTGGCAATTAATAAAGCTGCTCCTTCAGTTTTATTTGAAGCCTTTATTTGTGGAATCCAACTTCCCTTTGGTAACCCTTTAATGTTTTTTGTAACGTCACTCCATTCTTCACCGCCATTTGTAGTGATATGAACGCGACCATCGTCAGTCCCAACCCATAAAACATCTTTTTGAATAGGAGAGGGCTCAATAACTAAAATACTACAGTGGTTTTCTGCACCGGTGGCATCCATGGTTAATCCACCGCTTTCAGCCTGCTTTAATTTTTCAGGGTCATTGGTTGTTAAGTCTTCCGAAATTATTTCCCAAGTTAGACCTTTGTCATAGGATTTGTGCACAAATTGGCTTCCAAAGTAAATTGTATTATTATTGAATGGGTCTATATTTATAGCTGAATTCCAATTAAATCTAAGCTGAACATTAGCATCTGGATGTGTAGGTTTTACAGTGTAATTATTTCCTGTTTGCCAATCGTATCGACTTACAGAACCTTGCTGACTCATGGTCCAACCATATCTGGAGTTATCTTTGTCAGGAACAACATCAAAACCATCACCAAATGAAATTTCTTGCCAGTATGAATTTCTGATACCTTGAGTTTTCCAAACATAAGCCGGGCCTCTCCATGAGCCATTATCTTGCATACCACCATAAACGTTATACGGATATTCATTATCAACATTTATATGATAAAATTGAGCTACAGGTAAATTGCCAATAAAGCGCCAACTATCGCCACCATCTTTAGTAATGTTTAGTCCTCCATCGTTACCATCAATCATAAAGTTGCCGTTTTCTGGGTGAATCCACCAGGCATGATGATCGGGGTGAACCCCATTGCTAACACCGTATGCAGGCATTAATTGGGAGAAGTTTTTTCCACCATCTTCACTAACATTAATATAAGTGAACACAGAGTAAACTCTATTTTCATTTTGAGGATCTACGTAGATTTCGGAATAATAAAAGGGACGGTTACCAATGTCACTTTTATCATTAATTTTTCGCCATTTAAAGCCACCATCTGTGCTTTTATACAATGCATTTTTTTCGGCTTCTACCAGAGCATAAATTACATTTGGTTTGTTACTTGCAATAGCAACCCCTATACGACCTAAATTTCCTTTAGGAAAACCATCTTCCGAAGTGACTTTTTTCCATGTCTCTCCACCATCGTGAGAAATATGCATCCCAGAACCTTCTCCTCCAGAGTTAAAAAACCATGGCTCTCTTTTGTGTTCCCAAAGACAGGCAATTAGTTTGTTAGGATTACTAGGATCCATAACCAAATCGGCAGCTCCAGTTTTGTTGTTTTCAAATAAAATTTTGGTCCAAGTCTCTCCACCATTAGTGGTTTTAAATATGCCTCTTTCTGGGTGTTCTCCCCAAGGCGAACCTATTGCAGCTGCATAAACGACATCTGGATTGGTTGGGTCTATCACAATTCTGTGAATATGTCTCGTGTTTTCGAGTCCCATAGATTGCCATGTTTTTCCTCCATCTAAGGTTTTGAAAATGCCATAACCCCCGTTCAAACTATTTCTTGGGTTTCCTTCTCCTGTTCCTACCCAAACAACACTTGGGTTAGACTGCTGAATGGCTAATGCACCGACTGAAGCTGTGACTTCATTATCAAAAATAGGTTCCCATTTAATTCCGCCAGAAGTTGATTTCCATACACCGCCAGAGGCTGTTCCTACATACATGACATCTGGGTTAGAATGAATGGCATCAATAGCAGTTACTCTTCCTGACATTCCGCCAGGGCCAATATTTCTTGGAGCCATGTTTTTAACCAAATCCATTGATAACTCCTGAGAACAGAGTGTAAGAGTAGTTAAAAAGCAAGTTAGAAGTAGTAGTTTTTTCATGATTGGTTTTCTAATTATATTAATGTTTTGAGAGCAATAATTTTATGCTCTAAATTATAACTGTTTTGTGTTAGCAAATATGTTTTTTGAAACTTCAAAGTGTGTGATGTTACCTTTTTCGGTTTTCCATTGAGAATTTGGGAATAGCCATTTTGTTTCGCCATTAATTTCTACCAAAACAGGCATATCGAAATCCTCAACAATATTTATCCATCTAAAACTTAGGCCTTCCTTTTCAAGTTTGTATTCTAAAGTTGGAATCCTTACATCTCTTAAATACTGATTAAAAAAGGCAGTTAAATCAATTCCGGTTTCATCACTTAAATAATTTTCTATTTGTTGAGTTGTAACGGTTTGATGATAAAAGGTTTTGTTCATACCTCTTAAAATTTGACGCCATTTTTCATCATCTTCCAACAAGGTTCTTAAAGTGTGCAGCATGTATTGTCCTTTGTTATACATATCTCCTGAACCTTCATTATTTACATTATAATGACCTATAATCGGACTATCGTTTCTGATGCGCTGCCCTTTACCAATAGCATATTCTGCTCCTGCTTCTTTACCGTAATAGTAATCCAGAAACAAATTTTCTGAATAAGAGGTGAAGGATTCATGAATCCACATGTCGGCAATATCCTTGTTTGTGATATTGTTAGCAAACCATTCATGTCCAGCTTCATGAATAATTATAAAATCAAATTTTAATCCCCATCCTGTACCCGAAATATCAGAATTTAAATAGCCTTTGGTGTATTGGTTACCATAGGTTACAGAACTTTGATGCTCCATACCTAAATAAGGTACTTCAACTAATTTAAAACTGTCTTCATAAAAAGGATATGGCCCAAACCAATGTTCAAATGCTTTCATCATTTTAGGAGCATCATTAAAATGAACTTTTGCTTTTTCAAGATTGTAACTTAGGACATAATAATCCATATCTAAAGGCCCATTTTCGCCTTGGTATACCTCCGAAAAATTCACATAATCGCCGATGTTAATATTAACTCCGTAATTATTGATAGGGTTATTTACGAACCAATGTGAAGTGACATGGGTTTCGGATTCTTCTAATTCCCTAAGTCTTCCATTTGATACATTACTTAAGCCTTTAGGCACAGTAACACTAATAAGCATACTATCTACTTCATCATACATATGGTCTTTGTTTGGCCACCATACACTTGCACCTAAACCTTGGCAAGAAGTTGCAATAAAGTGATTGTCGTTTTCATCTTTCTTCCATGATAAACCGCCATCCCAAGGCGCATTAATTGCTTCTTTAGGATGCCCTTGGTAATGCAGAGTTACGGATTGTAAACTGCCAACTTTTTGTTGCTTTGGTAGTGAAATGAAATGAGCGTTTCCGTCATGCTTAATGCTTAATTGTTTTCCATTTTGAATAGCTTGAGTAAGTTGCATTGGTGATTGAAGATCAATTTGCATCACATGATGTTCCTTTAATACCTTGTAATGAACTGTGTTGGTTCCAGATATGTGTTTCTTATCTGGATTGACATCAATATCTAAATGATAATATGTTAAATCCCACCAAGCTCTTTCTGGGGTAATGCTTCCTCTAAGGGTATCTTGATGTGTGAATTTTTGCTCTTGAGCATAAGCTTGCACCGATAAAAAGCCACAAACGGCTATCATTAAAAGTCTATTCATATTCTAATTTCTAAAAACTTGATTTGGAAATACCACTGGACTTTCAATACCTTCCGCATTGACAGCTGCTATTCCGAAAAAATAATTATCTATTACAATACCGTTTAAGGTATAAGTGTTTATGTCACCAACAAATCTACTATAATCCCAAGTAGGGGAGGTGGTATCTCTCCAATATATTTTGTATCCAATAGCACTTTCAGATTTTGTCCATTTAAACTTAGCAGAGGGTTCAACAATGCCGCCAATACTCACATTTTCCGGCGCTGGAGGCGCCGAAGCTAAAAGGGCTAAGTTTAAGGCATTAACGGCAGTAAGTTTTTTACAGTATTCAAAATTTACGTGTTCTATCACATCTCCATAACTTATTCCGTTTTCTACTCTTATATCGTGATGTTGTTGGGTGTAGTTTTCATGGGCTTCCATAATTCTAATTCCGGCAAATCCCAAATCATTAAACGGTCTATGATGTCCACCTCTACCAAACCTGTCCAAGCGATAAATCATTAACGGATTCATTTCTGGCATATATTTGATAGTAGATTTATAGATGTATCGAGCTAATTGTCTGGAAATACCATCAACTTCGCCACCGTAAAATCGTCTAAGTTTTCTTTGTTTATCAGATTCGTTAGCCGGTGTTGGTTCTGAAAAAATGCGGAAAGTTCGATTATCAATAACGCCATCTACACCTTCTATGTTTCCAATCATGTCATTATTTAAAACCCCTATAATTTCCCAATTGTTTTTCTTAGCATAATTAGCCAAACCTGCACCACCAAATAACCCTTGTTCTTCACCTGATAAGCCAACGTAAATAATACTTGATTCAAATTGATATTGACTTAATACTCTTGCTGCTTCTATGGTACCTGCTAGGCCTGTAGCGTTATCATTTGCACCAGGAGCATCTGTTGTGAAATCCATGGTGTCACTTGCTCTCGAATCGATATCACCACTCATGATAATAAATCTGTTAGGGTATTTTGAACCTCTCTGTATGGCAAGTACATTAACAACCCATGCATCATGTGGTACACGTCTATTTCCTTCTTTTGATACAAAATCTTTTTGATACATCACCTCTAAACAATCTTTGCAATTTTTAGAGATTTTTTCAAATTCAGATTTAACCCAGCGTCTTGCCGCTCCTATCCCTTTGGTATTTGATATGGTATCACTAAAGGTGTTTCTTGTACCAAAATTGACTAAAGTTTGAACATCCTTTTCTAAGCGTTCATCAGATATTTGATCTATGATGTTATAAAACAACTGGTCGTTGTTCTGTGCCGAACTAAAAGTTATGAATAAACAAAAGAGTAAAAAGGAGAATAATTTCGTGCTCATCGTTAATAAAGTAATTAGAACTTAAAAGTAAGGAAAATAAAAAAGCCAATTCTATAAATTAGAATTGGCTTTAATTGAGTATTAAAAGTGTTAATTGGCTAAAATCTTAAAAACAATATTTGTTTTCTGACTTCAGTTTTTCTGCTATTGTATTTCTTAGTTTTACTATATTAGGATAGTTGGTATACTTTGTGAATCGTTTAAGTCCCATAAGCATCATGCGCTGTTCATCACCTTCAGCAAAAGAAATAACACCTTCTTTTCCGTTTTTGATTACAGTTTCAACAGCATTATATAAATATAATTTAGCCATTGCTATTTGGGCTTCTTGATCTTTTTCACTAGTACGTTTAACATTCTTTTCTGTTCTTAGAATCGTAGATTCAGCCATATAAACTTCAATTAAAATGTTTGAAGCGGCCATTAAAAGTTGTTGGTGTTCTTCTAATTCTGGCCCAAATTTTTGAACAGCTGAACCTGCTACCATTAAAAACACCTTTTTAAGTCTGGCTACTATTTCTTTTTCTTCAGAAAACAATTCAGAATAATCAGGAGTGTCAAACGAAGGTATTCCCATAAGTTCATCAGCAACTTTCATTGCAGGGCCTAATAAATCTACATGTCCTTTCATTGCTTTTTTAACAAGCATTCCAACAGATAACATTCGGTTTATTTCATTAGTACCTTCATAAATACGAGCGATTCTCGCATCTCTCCAAGCAGCTTCCATTGGTGTGTCTTCAGAGAATCCCATTCCTCCAAAAATTTGAATCCCTTCATCAGCACAGTTTTGTACATCTTCAGAGACTGCAACTTTTAAAATGGAGCACTCGATAGCGTACTCTTCAACACCTTTTAATTCGGCTTCTTGATGTGTGTTTCCTGAAGCGATTCGTAATGCGATTCGATCTTCAATGTCTTTGGCAGCTCTATAACTTGCAGACTCACCAGCATAGGCAGATGCAGCCATTTCTGCTAACTTTGATTTAATCGCTCCAAAATCTGCAATTGGAGTTTTAAATTGTTTTCTTTCTTGTGCATATTGCACCCCAAGAGTTGTTATTCTTCTTTGAGAATCTAAACAAGCAGCAGCTAATTTAATACGACCAACATTTAAAGCATTCATCGCGATTTTAAATCCGTTGCCTCTTGCAGATAACATGTTTTCAGCTGGGACAACTGTATCATTAAAAAACACTTGTCTTGTAGAAGACGCTCTAATACCTAATTTGTGTTCTTCTTCACCAAGTGTAATTCCGTTTTCAGGATCATTTTCAACGATAAAACCAGTAATGTTTTTATCATCTTCAATACGAGCAAATACTATAAATAGTTTACAGAACCCGGCATTTGAAATCCACATTTTCTGGCCGTTAATTTTATACGATTTTCCGTCTTCAGATAAAACAGCGGTAGTTTTCCCTGAATTTGCGTCACTACCTGCTCCCGGTTCTGTAAGGCAATATGCACCAAACCATTCTCCAGTTGCTAACTTAGGAACGTATTTTGATTTTTGTTCTTCTGTACCATAAAGCGTGATTGGCATTGTCCCAATTCCGGTGTGTGCTCCAAATGCAGTACTGAAAGAGCCTGTACCACTTGAAATATAATCACAAGTAAGCATTGTAGACACGAACCCCATTCCCAATCCGCCGTAGGATTCGGGAACAGCTACACCTAAAAACCCTAATTCACCAGCCTTACGCATGACTTCTTCTGTAAGCGCGTAATCCTTCTTTTCAAATCTATCTTTATGAGGAATAATTTCTCTGTCGTTAAATTCCATTACAGCAGATTTCATCATCTGTTGTTCTTCTGTGAAATCTTCTGGAGTAAAGATGTCTTCACATTTACTTTCCTTCACGAGAAATTGACCTCCTCGTAGTAATTCTTTTTCTTTTGTTTCCATAGGTCGCTAACTTTATAAGGCTGAGGTTAATATTTAAGTTTGTGTTATTAAGTGTTATTAATTAAGAAATTCAAATATTCCGGCTGCACCTTGTCCTGTACCTACGCACATTGTAACCATACCATATTTTCCTTTCATGTTTTGTTTTCTCATTTCATCAAATAGTTGAACTGATAATTTGGCTCCAGTACAACCTAATGGGTGTCCTAAAGCAATAGCACCTCCATTGACATTAATAATCTCAGGATTTAGATCTAATTCTCTAATTACCGCTAAAGATTGAGAAGCAAAGGCTTCATTTAATTCGATAAGTGAAATATCATTTTGTTGTAATCCTGCTTGTTTAAGAGCTTTAGGAATAGCCTTTACTGGGCCAATTCCCATAATACGAGGTTCTACACCTGCAGCAGCGTAATTTACCATTCGAGCAATGGGCTCTAAGTTCAATTCTTTCACCATTTCTTCACTCATCACAACTACAAAGGCTGCACCATCACTCATTTGGGATGAATTTCCTGCCGTCACACTTCCACCTGCTGCAAATACTGGTCGTAGTTTATTAAGCACGGCAGTATTTGTGCCCTTTCTTGGACCTTCATCTTTGGCTACAGTATATGATCTTTTATCTTTTTTACCGTTTTCATTTATGAATACTTCTTCAATATTGATAGGAACAATTTGATCATCAAATCGACCTTCAGCTTGAGCTTTTAAAGCTTTCATATGCGAATTGTAAGCAAACTCATCTTGATCTTCTCTTGAGATTTTAAACTGATTTGCAACAGCTTCAGCTGTTAATCCCATTCCCCAATAATAATCTTCGTTTCCTTCTTTTGCAGCTTTGTAATCTGGTACTGGTTTATAGCCTCCCATTGGGATGTAACTCATACTTTCAGAACCTCCGGCAATGATACAATCTGCCATACCTGATTGTATTTTAGCAGTTGCAATTCCTATAGTTTCAATTCCGGAAGCACAATATCTATTAACTGTAACACCAGGAACATCTTCTGTTTTAAGCCCCATAAGAGAAATTAAACGGCCCATATTTAAACCTTGTTCGGCTTCTGGCATGGCGTTACCAACGATCACATCATCAATTCTCGATTTGTCAAGGTTAGGGAGTTCGGCCATCATATGCTCTATGGTTTCCGCGGCTAACTCGTCTGGTCTTTTGAACCTAAATACACCCTTTGGAGCTTTTCCAACTGCTGTTCTGTAGGCTTTTACTATATATGCTGTTTTCATAATTTATGCTGTTTTGTAAAAAAAATGCTGATTAGTTTCTTAAAGGTTTGCCAGTTTTTAACATGTGTTGAATACGCTCTAAAGTCTTACGTTCTGTACATAAACTTAAAAAGGCTTCTCTTTCAAGATCTAATAAATATTGTTCGTTAACTTTAGTCGGCTCAGATAGGTCACCACCCGCCATGACGTAGGCTAATTTATTTGCAATTTTTCTATCGTGTTCTGAAATGAATTTCCCGGCTTGCATAGAATCGGTTCCTACTAAAAACATTCCTAAAGCTTGTTTACCAAGAACCTTAATGTCTTCTCTTTTTACAGGTTGTGTGTAACCTTGATCAGCCATTATCTTAGCATAAGATTTTGCTAAAGCAATTTGTCTGTCTTTATTAACAACAACTACATCTTTACCCTTTTGAAGAATTCCTAAATCAAAAGCTTCATGAGCAGAAGTGGCTACCTTAGCCATACCAATGGTTAAGAAATATTCTTGAAGCACATTTAGCTCGACGTCATTTTTCTGGAAAGTATCCGAAGCTCTTAAAGTCATTTCTTTAGAACCACCACCGCCAGGGATAACACCAACACCAAATTCTACTAATCCAATGTAAGTTTCTGCTGCTGCAACAACCTTGTCGGCGTGCATTGATAATTCACAACCACCACCTAAGGTCATTCCGTGAGGGGCTGCTACAGTTGGGATTGAAGAATATCTCATACGCATCATTGTATCTTGAAAATACTTTATGGCCATGTTTAATTCATCATATTCTTGTTCAACAGCCATCATAAATATCATCCCAATGTTTGCTCCAACCGAGAAGTTAGCACCTTGGTTACCCACTACTAAGCCAGCAAAATCTTTTTCGGCAATATCTACAGCTTTATTCAATCCAGCTAAAACATCACCACCAATGGTGTTCATTTTAGATTGGAATTCTAAGTTTAGAATACCATCACCTAAATCTTCTAAAACAACTCCTGAGTTTTTAAATACTTCTTTGGTCGTTCTAATATTATCAAGGATGATAAATGCATCTTGTCCTGGTACTTTTTGTTGGGATTTAGAAGGAATATCGTATGCAAGTGTTGTCCCGTTTTTTACGGTGTAAAATGACGAGCTTCCTGAATCGAGCATTTCTCTAACCCAATTTGCAGGCGTACAACCTTCATCTTCCATTATTTTTAAACCAGCTTCTACACCAATGGCATCCCAAATTTGAAACGGACCATGTTCCCAACCAAATCCAGCTTTCATGGCGTCATCGATTTTGTATAAATCGTCAGTTATTTCAGGAATACGTTTAGTTACATAAGCAAAAAGTGAAGCAAAACTCTTTCTGTAAAATGTACCAGCTTTGTCTTTTCCGTTTACTAATACTTTAAAACGGTCGGCAACTCTATCAATAGTTTTGGTGAGCTCTAAGGTTTGGAATTTAGCCGATTTTTTTTGTCGGTATTCAAGTGTATTTAAATCTAAAGAAAGAATTTCTTTTTTACCAGAATCAGACACTTGCTTTTTATAGAAGCCTTGACCAGTTTTACTACCTAACCATTGATTGTTGACCATGGTTGAAATGAATTCTGGTAGTTTAAATAGATCTATTTGTTCATCCTCTTTACAATTGTCAGCTATACCATTGGCAACATGAACCAAGGTGTCAAGACCAACAACATCAACTGTTCTAAAAGTGGCCGATTTAGGTCGACCAATAACAGGGCCCGTTAATTTGTCTACTTCCTCAATGGTCATGTCTAAATCTTTAACGGTATGAAAAAGACTCATGATACTAAATATCCCAATTCTATTCCCAATAAATGCCGGAGTGTCTTTGGCTATAACCGATGTCTTACCTAAAAACTTTTCACCATAACCATTTAAAAACTCTAAAACAGAATTAGATGTTTGTGGTCCAGGAATTATTTCGAATAGTTTTAAATATCTGGCTGGGTTGAAAAAGTGCGTTCCACAAAAATGCTTTTGAAAATCTTCTGAACGTCCTTCGCTCATAAATTTAATCGGAATTCCAGATGTGTTTGTTGTAATTAGAGTTCCTGGAGTACGATGTTTATCTAATTTTTCCAGTACAATTTTCTTAATGTCTAATCGTTCGACTACCACTTCAATAATCCAATCTACATCTTTTACTTTGGCAATGTCGTCTTCTAAATTTCCAGTTTTTATGCGATATGCAAAACTTTTATTGTAGATAGGAGATGGTTTTGATTTTAAAGCCGTTTTTAAGGCATTATTTACCAATCTATTTCTTACTACTTTGTCTTCAAGTGTTAATCCTTTGGCTTCTTCTGCTTTGTTAAGTTCTCTTGGTACTATATCAAGCAAAAGCACTTCTACACCAATATTAGCAAAGTGACAAGCTATACCGCTACCCATGATACCGGAACCAATCACTGCTACTTTTTTAATTCTTCGATTGCTCATTTTATTTGTTGATGTTATCGTTTTGTGAGTATATTTTTTTATTGGAAATCATGTTTTTAATCAGCTCGGTGACTTCATAAAAATGATCTAATTTTTCTTGAGAAATATTATTTTGGATGGCTTTATTAAAGATAAGTACACGCTCTTTAGAATATTCGCGTTTTTCACGGCCAAAATCGGTTAAGAAAATAAGAACACCTCTTCCATCTTCAGGATTTGGTTTCCTTTCAATTAAACCTTTTTCTTCCATTGATTTTAATGTTCGGGAAAGACTGGTCGCTTCCATACCCATTCTTGGGCCTAAAGATGTAGAAGGTGTACCTTCGTGGGCATCCATATAAAGAAGAGCAAATCCAGTAGCCATCGTGCTGCCAAATTTTAAGGCCTCTTCATTGTACATTTTATTTACGGCTAACCAACTGGTTCTAAGCTCGTAATCTATGGTAGTGTCTTTCATATATTTGATGTGTTGATTTCAAATATATAAAATTTTTACTATGCATGCATAGTAAATTGAAAAAATGTAACAGTTTGATTTAAAAAAAGCTCCAGAAAAGGAGCTTTAAATCATGGTCGGTATATTTTTTCTATGAGGTGATTGTATTTGGCCTTAATATTTTTCCTTTTAAGTTTAAGAGTAGGAGTAAGTAATCCATCATCAATGGTCCAAGTCTCTGGAGTGAGTTCAAACTTTTTAACCTGTTCCCATTTTCCAAATTTTTTATTTGCATGTGCTACTTCTTCCTCAATGCGTTCAATAAGGGTTGTATTTGCAGCTATGTCAGATTCAGAAATAAACTCAATATCGTGACGTTTGGCCCATTCTTTTACGAACCTAAAATTAGGCTGAATAAGTGCGGCTGGCATTTTCTCGCCTTCACCAATAACTATGGCTTGTTCTATAAAACGGGATTGTTTTAATCTATTTTCTATATGAGCAGGAGCAATGTATTTTCCTCCCGAGGTTTTAAACATTTCTTTTTTCCTATCGGTAATTTTTAAGAAGCCTTCCTCACAAATTTCTCCTATATCTCCGGTATGGAAATATTCTCCTGTCATCACCTCGGCTGTTTTTTGATCATCCTTAAAATAGCCCTTCATCACGTTAGGGCCTTTTACCAGGATCTCACCATCTTGAGCAATTTTAACTTCTACGTTATCAATTACTTTTCCAACGGTCCCGATTCTAAATCCGCCATTACGCATATCGTTTACAGAAATTACAGGAGACGTTTCTGTTAAGCCATAACCTTCCATTATTGGCATACCGGCAGCTGCAAACACACGAGCCAAGCGAGGTTGTAAAGCGGCACTTCCAGAAACCATTAATTCTAAATTGCCACCAAGACCTTCTTGCCATTTACTGAAAATTATTTTTCGAGCCAAGCCCAATTGCTTTTCATACCACCAGCCATTTTCACCGTAGGGCTTATATCTTAATCCTAAGCCAATGGCCCAGAAAAATAGCATTTTTTTGATTCCAGATAATTCAGAGCCTTTCGCATAAATCTTATCATATACCTTCTCATATAATCGAGGTACAGCGGTCATAACGTTAGGCTTAATTTCCTTTAAATTATCACTCATCTTTTCTATAGATTCAGCGAAATAAATTTCTACACCACAATACTGGTATAAGTAAATAATCATACGTTCAAAAACGTGATTAATTGGTAAAAAACTCAAACCTTTTGACTTCCCATATTTTAATGGTACTCGTTTTTCACTGTCCAATACATTCGAAACAAGGTTTCGGTGCGTAATCATAACACCTTTAGGTTGCCCTGTCGTTCCCGAAGTATATATAATGGTAGCTAAATGGTCGGGAGTAACATTACTCATTAAACGTTCTACTTCAGGTTGAAGCGATTCATCTTGACCTAATTCAATAACTTCCTTCCAATTTTTAGCGCCCGGGATATCATTAAAAGTAAAAACTTCTTTAAGTTTTGTATTTCCCTTTATTGCATTTATTTTTTCTAAAATGTCATTATCCGATACAAAACAATAAGTAGATTCTGAATGATTTAAAATATATTCATAATCTTCTTTTGATATTGTTGGGTAAATTGGCACATTTTGAGCTCCTAATTGAAGGACCCCTGTGTCTAATACGTTCCATTCAGTTCGATTTGAACTTGAGATTACGGCAATTTTATCATTAGCTTTTACTCCAAGTTTTAGAAGTCCTCTACTAATAGCATTTGCTTGATCTATATACTGTTGAGAGGATAGAGACTCCCATTTGCCATTATATTTTGATGTGAATGATTTATCTAAATTATAGGTCTCCCTTTGGTAATATGGGAAATCGAATATTCTCGTAATGTCAGTCATTTAGTTTGCCGTGTTAGGGTGTACTACGCAAAGTATGAAATTTGAAAGTATTATCAAATAATAGACAGTAAATATAACTTACTATAATATTTAGCTATTTCTGTTCTTCGATTTTTCTAATAGGTGTGGATTTAATTTTATGTTAAAATCTATCTATCCGTTAAGATGGTTTTAAGAGTGTAAAACTTATAAGGTTTTCTCAAACGTTATAGTTCATAAGTATTTCGTTTTTAAGTGAGTACATCTTCAATTAACTGACTTTTGTCAGTTTTTGAAGAAGGCTGCGAATGTAACTTTGTGTTTTAAAAACATTGAAATACAAATTTGTTAAAGATGAACAAAATGGAAGTGAAAAAATTTAAACCTGGGAATTGGACTAACCAAATTGATGTTAGAGATTTTGTGGTTACAAATATAACGCCATATCAAGGAACACATGACTTTTTAGTTGGACCAAGTGAGAGAACAAATAAGTTATGGGAAATTTGTAAAGCTGCCACTTTAGAGGAAAGAAAAAACAATGGTGTAAGAGCTTTGGATACAGAAACAATTTCTACTGTAAGTGCCTTTGCTGCGGGTTATATCGATCAAGAAAATGAAGTAATTGTTGGTTTACAAACTGACGAATTATTAAAAAGAACAATGAAACCTTTTGGTGGTTTTAAAGTGGTTCAAAAAGCATTGGCTGAGCACGGAGTGAAGCCTAATGACAAATTAACCGAGCTTTTTTCTAAATATGTAAAGACGCATAATGATGGTGTATTTGATGCGTATACCACCGAAATCAAAAAATTCCGTTCATTAGGATTCTTAACAGGCTTACCTGATAACTATGCAAGAGGTAGAATAATTGGTGACTACCGTAGAATTGCTTTATACGGTGTAGATGCTCTAATCGAATCTAAAAAGGCAGACTTAGAGGCTATCACAGGGCCAATGACGGATGCTAAAATTAGATTAAGGGAAGAAGTTGCAGAGCAAATCAAGGCTTTAAATGAGATTATTGCTTTAGGTAACACCTATAATTTAGAATTGAATAGACCTGCAGAAACAGCTCAAGAAGCTGTGCAGTGGACGTATATGGCTTATTTAGCAGCTGTAAAAGAACAAGATGGCGCTGCTATGTCTTTAGGAAATGTTTCTACATTTTTAGACATATATATTGAAAACGATTTACAAGAAGGATTAATAACAGAGGAAGAAGCTCAAGAGTTTATTGATCAATTTGTGATGAAATTAAGAATGGTACGTCATTTAAGAATGGGAGCTTACGACGAAATATTTGCTGGTGATCCAACTTGGGTTACAGAAGCAATAGGTGGGCTTTTTGAAGATGGTAGAACCAAAGTAACAAAAACATCTTTTAGATTCTTAAATACACTTTACAATCTAGGCCCTTCACCAGAACCAAATATGACGATACTTTGGTCTCAAGATTTACCTCAAAATTTTAAAAATTTCTGCTCGAAAGTAGCAATTGATACGTCTTCCATTCAGTTTGAAAATGACGATTTAATGAGAGCAAGTAGAGGTTCTGATGATTACGGTATTGCTTGTTGTGTGTCTCATCAAAGTCTAGGGAAATCAATTCAGTTTTTTGGAGCACGTACCAACCTCGCTAAAACATTATTATTAGCTATTAATGGTGGACGTTGTGAAATTACAGGAACACAAATGGTTGATGGTATTGATCCAATTGAGGGTGATGTATTAGATTTTGATCAAGTAATGGCTAATTTTAAAATAGCTATGAAAGAGGTTGCAAGAGTATATAATGATTCAATGAACATTATTCATTACATGCATGATAAGTACTATTACGAAAAAGCTCAAATGGCTTTAATAGATACTAATCCAAGTATTAATATAGCATACGGTATTGCAGGATTATCAATTGTTTCAGATTCTCTTTCTGCAATTAAATATGCAAAAGTTACGCCTATTAGAAATGAAGACGGTTTAACTGTTGAGTTTAAAATTGAAGGTGAGTTTCCATGTTACGGAAATGACGACGATAGAGTAGATGTATTAGCGGCAAATGCAGTAGCAGATTTTAATAATGAATTAAAAGAATTGCCTGTATACAAAAATGCTGACCCTACAATGTCTGTATTAACAATTACTTCTAACGTAGCATATGGTAAGAAAACTGGAGCTACGCCAGATGGTAGAGCTAAAGGTATAGCATTTGCACCAGGAGCAAATCCAATGCATGGTCGTGATGCAAACGGGGCTATTGCTTCATTAAATTCTGTAGCTAAAATTAACTACGAAGATTCTCAAGACGGAATCTCAAATACGTTCTCAATTGTGCCTAAATCTTTAGGAGCTGATGAGCAAGATAGAATTGATAATTTATCTACTATTTTAGATGGTTATTTCTCAAGAAATGCGCAACACGTTAATATTAATGTATTGAATAAAGAAACATTAATAGACGCCATGGAGCATCCAGAAAATTATCCTCAACTTACAATTAGAGTGTCTGGTTATGCAGTGAATTTTGTGCGATTAACTAAAGAGCAACAATTAGAAGTTATTACACGTTCGTTCCACGAATCTATGTAATCATAATTTAAATAAAACTGCATTCGATAAACTCGAATGCAGTTTTAAAATTTATAGCCATATCAAAACTAAAGAAAACATATTAAGAGTGCATTCAATTGAGTCTATGGGAACACATGATGGTCCTGGGATTCGATTTGTGGTGTTTTTACAGGGCTGTAATTTAAATTGTCTGTATTGTCACAATCCAGATACTATGAAAACCTCAGGAGGTACCGAATATGAAATTGAAGATTTGGTTCAAAAAGCCATTAAAATGAAATCGTATTTCGGAAAAAATGGCGGTGTTACAGTGTCGGGTGGTGAGCCGCTTTTACAATCTAAGGCTTTAATTCAGTTTTTTAAAAGGTTAAAAGAAGAAGGAATTCATACCAATATCGATACAAACGGTAGAGTTTTGAATCATTTTACAAAAACGCTATTAGATGATTATACCGATTTAGTGATGCTAGATATTAAGCATATGACTGAAGAAGGCTATGAGTTTTTGACTAAAAAAAGACATAAACAAACCACCTTTACCTTTGCTGATTACAGAGAATCTACAGGGAAAAAGATGTGGTTGAGGTATGTTTTAATTCCGGAAATCACGAATAAACCTGAATTACTGCATGCATTAGGAGCGTATTTTAAAGACTTTAATTCTATTGAAAAGATAGAACTTCAACCTTATCATAAATTAGGTGTTCATAAATGGGAAGCCTTAGGAATGGACTACGAATTGAAAGATGCAAGGGAAAATACAGAAGAAGAATTAGAAGCAGCCGAAAATATTTTGAAGCAATACTTTAAAGATGTAAAGCGAAATTAAGCGCACTTTATATTCACATACATTATACCACTATAATTATTCAGCTTTATTAGAGACAAGTAATAAAGCTTTTTTTAGGGCATTAAACTAAACTTGACCTTAAACGATATTGTTATGAAAACATACCAAGAAGAACATAGGCCTTCATCAGAATTTGAAAATCGTTCTGATTATTTAGATCATGAGCTGCAAATCATGAAACCAAGGCGTTTTAAATTAAACTTACCAGGTCGAGATTTTAGATTTGAATGGGAAGATTTAGTACCAGCATTAGCAGGAACACTTGGTATTATTGCCATGTATTCTTCTGTGATGATGGCTTGGGCTGAAGGCCTAACTCAAGCTTGGGACCATGTAAATTTAGGACGAGATTTTGCAATTGAAGTTTCTCGTGTAGAAATGATTATCCCTTCTTTATTATTCGTGATTTTGGCTTCAGGTTTTTTTAATCCAAGAGCTAATTTAGCAGGTAACCATGGTCCGATGATTCCATTAATTGCGAGTATTGCTTTAGCAGGAGCGCATCCATTGGCATTGGCAATTTTGATAGGTGTATTTGGGTTATTACTCAGTTTGTTTAAAGGTGGCTCAAGACTAGTGAATTTAACGAGTAAAGGTGTTGCAGGAGGGCTCCTTATATTTTTGGGGTTTACCGGAGCTATGAGTCAAATAAAAACGATTCAAGGTTGGAGTATGGGGTTAGAAACCATAGGAGTAGCCGCTGGATCAATGGGTTTTTTAGGTTTAATAATTCTCGGGGTCACTGTTGTTTTGTATAGCTATTTGGCGCGAGTAGACAAGCGTTGGTTGGCAATTCCGGCATGTGCAATTACTGCATTAGCTGTGGCCTTAATAGGTGGCGCTGGATTCGATCTTCATTTCACTACAGAAATGGGGTTGCCAAATTTGAATCCCGCGCATTGGTGGGGTAGTACAGAAGAAGGTTGGATGCTTGGTTTACCAAACGCGCAACACTTTATAGCCTCATTGCCATTTGCAATTTTAGCAGTAGCCATGTGGTCCCCAGATTTCTTAGGACATCGTATTTTTCAAGAGATGAATTATCCCAAAAAATCTGAAAAAGTACTTATGGATGTAGATGATACTATGACTATGTGTTCTGTAAGACAAGTGGTCGGTACTGCTGTGGGTGGTGGTAATATTACGTCGTCTTGGGGAACTTATATGATACCTGCGGCAATTGCTAAACGACCAATTCCTGCCGGTGCAATATTGTTAGGACTAATGGTAATATTAGTAGCAATTTTAGGATCACCAATGGATGTTGCAGTATGGCCGCCAGTGCGATCAATAGCCTTATTGGTGGGGGTGTTTTTACCAATGATTGAAGCTGGTATTCAAATGATAAAAGAAAGCAAATCTGCGCAAGCTGCAGGGATTTGTATTTTCACGGCAATGGTTACCAATCCTGTTTTGGCTTGGGCTTTAGCTATGTTTTTAGATAATAATGGATTAATAGGAGATAAAGAACGACCAAAAAGTTTAAGTTTTATTGACCGATTGGCCATCCCTTTAAGTATACTTATTATTTGCTTAATGGCTATGTTGGCAGTTGGTATGCTTAGTGGAAACTATGGTATTAGAGCAATGCTATAAAACAATAATCGATACTACAAAAAAGCCTCTCAGTTATGAGAGGCTTTTTTGTATCTATAAATAATGATATTACTTATTTTCTATCCATTTTCTGGCGTTCACAAATGCTTCTAACCAAGGTGAAACTTCATCCTTTCTTTGGTCAGGGTAATTTGCCCAGTTCCATTGGAAGGTAGAACGCTCAATATGGGGCATAGTTACTAAATGTCTACCAGTACTGTCACAAAGCATAGCCGTGTTGAAATCAGAACCATTAGGGTTGTTAGGGTAGCCTTCATAAGCGTATTTAGCAACAATATCATAGTTGCTTTCTTCCATTGGTAAGTTAAATTTACCTTCTCCATGTGATATCCAAACGCCAAGTTCACAACCTTCTAATGACGATAACATTACAGAGTTGTTTTTCTGAATTTTTACAGAAGTGAATGAACTCTCATGTTTTTTTGAATCATTATGAATCATTTTACCGTGAACGTGATGTTCAGGGTTAATAACTTCTAATTCCATGAATAATTGACATCCATTACAAATTCCAACAGAAAGTGTGTCTTCTCTTTTAAAGAAATTTTTAAGCGCTGTATTTGCTTTTTCATTATATAAAAATGCTCCAGCCCAACCTTTAGCAGAACCAAGAACATCACTGTTAGAAAATCCACCAACAGCACCAATAAACTGAATATCTTCCAGAGTTTCTCTACCTGAAATCAAATCGGTCATATGAACGTCTTTAACATCAAAGCCCGCTAAATACATAGCATTTGCCATTTCACGTTCACTGTTACTCCCTTTTTCTCTTAAAATGGCTGCTTTTGGTTTCTTACCATTAGTGGTGTTTCCAACCACATCACTTAATTTTCCTGTAAATCCTTCAGGGAATTTGTATTGTAAAGGCTGAGTTTTATAATTAGCATATCTAGCAGTAGCAAGATTGTTAGCTGTTTGCTTTTGATCTAATAAATATGAAGTTTTATACCACATATCTCTTAATTGAGAAACGGTCATAGTAAACACTTCGGCATTATTGATAATGCTTAAAGAATCTAAAGTTGTTACTTTACCAATATTATGAAATTCAATACCAGCTTTAGTTAAAGCAGATTCAATAGCATCAGATTTAGATTGAACAACAATCCCTGCATTTTCAGCAAATAATAATTTAAATGAATCTTTTTCATTTAAGGCGGTTAAATCTAATTCGGCTCCAATATTGTTGTCTGCAAAACATAACTCTAAAAGGGTAGTGATTAAACCACCAGAAGCCACATCATGACCCGCTATAATTTCTTCAGATTTGATTAATTCTTGAATCGTATTGAATACCGTTTTTACATATGCGGCATCTTTTACAGAAGGTGCTTCATTACCAATAGTATTTAATACCTGAGCAAAAGAACTTCCTCCAAGCTTATAATTGTCTTGAGATATGTTGATATAGTATATAGCACCACCATTTGTTTTGAACACAGGTTCAACTACTTTGGTGATGTCATTACAATTTGCTGCAGCAGAAATAATAACTGTTCCTGGTGCAATTACTTCGTCATTTGGATATTTTTGTTTCATAGAAAGAGAATCCTTTCCAGTAGGAACATTAATACCTAAATCTATTGCAAATTGAGAAATGGTTTCAACTGCTTCGTAAAGTCTCGCATCTTCACCTTCATTTTTACAAGGCCACATCCAGTTTGCAGAAAGTGAAACACTTTTTAATCCTTCTTTTAAAGGTGCCCACATGATGTTGGTTAAGGCTTCGGTAATACTATTTTTGCTTCCAGCCTTAGGGTCGATTAAACCAGAAATTGGAGAATGACCAATAGAAGTTGCAATACCTTCTTTTCCTTTAAAATCTAAAGCCATTACACCAACATTGTTTAGAGGTATTTGTAATGGTCCAACACATTGTTGTTTGGCTACTTTACCACCGACACAACGGTCAACTTTGTTGGTTAACCAATCTTTACATGCAACAGCTTCAAGTTGTAAAAGTTGATCTAAATAGTCGTAAAACTTATCAGAGTTATATTGGGTGTCAGCGTAATTGTATTCAATTTTATTATCTGTCAAGATCGTTTTAGGAGAACTTCCAAACATATCTTCCATTTCTAAATCCATTGGTTTATTACCGTTAGATTTAGATTCAAAAGTAAATCTGTGGTCCCCAGTAACATCTCCTACGGTATACATTGGAGATCTTTCACGTTCAGCGATGCGCTGCAAGGTGTCAATATGATCTTGAGCAATAACCAATCCCATTCGTTCCTGAGATTCATTACCGATTATCTCTTTATCAGATAGAGTAGGGTCACCAACCGGAAGAGCGTCTAAGTCTATTTTACCACCTGTATCTTCTACAAGTTCGGAAAGACAGTTTAAGTGTCCGCCAGCGCCGTGATCATGAATAGAAACGATTAAGTTTTCATCACTTTCTACCATGCCTCTCACTGCATTGGCAGCTCTTTTTTGCATTTCAGGATTTGAACGTTGTACAGCATTTAATTCAATGCCAGAAGCAAATTCTCCAGTATCTGCAGAAGAAACTGCTGCTCCTCCCATACCAATTCTATAATTTTCTCCTCCTATGATTACAATCTTATCTCCCGTTTGTGGGGTGTCTTTTAAAGCTTGTTCTGCTTTTCCGTAACCAATGCCGCCAGCTTGCATTATCACTTTGTCAAAACCTAACTTTCTTGCATTTTCTTCATGTTCAAAAGTTAATACAGAACCACAAATTAGGGGTTGCCCAAATTTGTTACCGAAATCTGAGGCACCATTTGACGCTTTAATTAAAATATCCATTGGTGTTTGGTATAACCATGGTCGTGCATCAAAAGCTTGTTCCCAAGGTCTGCTTTCTTCAAGCCTTGAGTATGATGTCATATATACGGCAGTACCGGCTAAAGGTAAAGAACCTTTTCCACCTGCTAAACGGTCTCTAATTTCTCCACCAGAACCAGTAGCAGCACCATTAAAAGGCTCTACTGTAGTAGGGAAGTTGTGTGTTTCTGCTTTTATTGAAATTACAGAATCAAATGGTTTGGTTTGGTAGTAATCTGGCACATCTGCACGAGAAGGTGCAAATTGTTCTACCTGTGGGCCTTTGATAAAGGCCACGTTATCTTTATATGCCGAAACAATATCATTTGGATGTTGTTTAGACGTTTCTTTGATAAGTTTGAATAGAGAAGTCGGTTTTTCTTCACCATCAATAACGAAAGTGCCATTAAATATTTTATGGCGACAGTGCTCTGAGTTTACTTGTGAAAAACCAAATACTTCAGAATCAGTTAGAGGCCTGCCTATTTTTTTTGATACAGACTCCAAATATTCTACTTCCTCTTGACTTAAAGCTAAACCTTCTTGTTGGTTATAAGCTTGAATATCCTCAATGTTAAGAATTGGTTCAGGCTTAATATCAATTGTAAAAGTATCTTGATTAAGGCTTTCAAATTTTTGAGAAATCATTGGGTCGAATTCTGAAAAATCTTGAGCTACAGATTCAAATTCTTCAATTCTAATAATATCGTCGATACCCATATTTTGAGTAATCTCTACTGCATTTGTACTCCAGGGTGTAATCATAGCAGCTCTTGGTCCAACAAAAAAAGCATCTAATGATGCTTGTTCAATTTTAGGCTGGTCCCCAAAAAGCCATGTTAATTTAGCTATAGTTTCTGAAGATAATTCTTTTGCTGTTTGTACAGCAAATACGTTGCTGTTTACGTTTCCAAAGAAATGAATCATTATGAGTTAGTTTGTGTTGTTTAATTTAAAGTGCAAATTTAATTTATTTATATAGAATTAAGATGAAAATTGCAGCTATAATTTATGATTTATTCACTGTGTTTTAAACAAAAAAAAGCGCCCAAAATAGGCGCTTATGTATATTGTGATAAAATTCTAATTTTTAATTAGCTTTTTAGTGGACGTTGTACCATTAGATTCTAGTTTTATCAAATAAATTCCTGAAGATAAATTGGATACGTTAATTTTAGTTTGCCCTTGAAAAGCTCCCTGGGATTGTAACTTACCTAAAATATTGTAGATGTAATAAGTCGTGGCTTGACCTGATTGTGTTTCTAGTGTCAATTCAGATTGTACAGGGTTAGGGTAGAAACTAAAGCTATTTTTAGTTTTATCTTCAATACTTAAGGAAGGAAAGCAAGTCCATGATAGGTCGTCGAATGTTACTCTATTTCCAGATCCACTGTTATCAGTAAACGATATTATTACATTTCCAGAAATATCAATATTAGATATCGTTGTGGTCTGAACAGTTTCGTCATAAGGGATAGTCGCTACAAAACTGCCGTTAACATTTAAATTAAAAGTACCTGCAGATCCACTAAATACACGTTGTGTACTCACAGTTAAATTTCCAATACCATTTAATCTTTCGGGAGCTATAAGTAGTCCATTTCTAACGGTTACAGCACTACCCGTAATAGTTTGATCAATTCGAGCATCGGTAGCATTCCATTCTCCACCTTCATCACCTGTCCAAGTTCTTGATGTATATTGAGATGTATTTGTACTCCCTACATTTGAAAAACTTTCAGTTAAGCAAGAATTTGGATTTGAATTTTCTAAAGTCGTTTCGCAATCCGTATTACTAAAACCGGAAGTATTGGCAGCTAAGTCTGTTGCCACAATTTTAAAACAGTAGTTGGTATCAGAGCTTAAGAAGGAAACCGTATATGTTGTGTTTGGTGTAGAATATAAGAACACATCATCAACGTAAACATGATATTCTGTTACCCCAATATTATCTGTAGCTGCATCCCAACTTAAATCAATAGACGATATACTTGGGTTTGAGGCCACCAAATTAGTTGGCGCTGTTGGAGCTTCTGTATCTGTTCCAATAAAAATGCCCCAAATATCTTGAGCAGGGGTACCTCCCCAAATAATTGTTGCCAAATAAGGTTCGTCTATAAATGGATTTCTATTGCCTTGTTCAGTTTCTAAGATGTTATTTCGTTGAATTTCGATAGCTGATACTGGGTCTTCCGCATTCCATTCTATAAATAAATCGATCATGTCATCAGGTGTACTTGCAGCACTACCAACACCAACAGTTGCCGGTAAACATTGGTCGCCGTATCTTAAGTACATGTACATCATCATTCTAGCAACATCACCTTTCCAGGAATCTCCAGGGTAAAAACTTGAACCTAGATTACTGTACGTTCCGGAACCATCAGCAAATGGTAAACTTCCTCTGTTATTGTTCACGTTTGCTTCACAAGCTCTTAAGTGATGAACATCAGATCCGGGCCCGGCAGTCCCTAAAGGTGGATTCCCCAATGAATTTGGATAAGTGTGTTCTCTATTCCAAACTTCTGGGTTGCTAACGTTACCGCCACCCAAAGTGTTATCTTTAGATTCACTTTGGCTATTATACATTAAAAGTACATTGCTTGAATTGTTGGGGTCTTCGTCGGTATCTTTAATTATTTGGTAGGCTTCACTATAAGTTAAAAAAGTAGTGTGTGTACTAATAATATGCGATGCTAATTCAGATTTAAGCGTCAAACCAGTAAGATCTAAATCTACATTGTCGTAGTAAGGTTGCTGTCCGAAGCTTAGTTGAGTAAAAAAAATAAGTGTTAAAAGGTAAAGGTTTTTCATAGTTTAATAAATATCACGATTTTTCTAAAAGTGCCATGTAAAATCCGTCAAATCCAGATTTATGAGCAAGTACTTTTTTGTCTTTTGTTAATTTAAAATTTTGACCTGCATCGCTGGCTAAAAATAATTGAACCTGTTGTTGGTTTTCTGATGGGAGTATAGAGCAAGTTGCGTACACCATTTTACCTCCAGGTTTTACCATTCTTGAATAGGATTGAAGAATTTCTTGCTGAGTGGATTGAATTTCTTTAATAAACTCTTCCTTCAGTTTCCATTTGGCATCAGGGTTTCTTCGTAACACTCCCAGCCCAGAACAAGGTGCATCAATTAGAACACGGTCTGCTTTGTCATAAAGTTTTTTAATCACTTTTGTAGACTCAATGGCTCTTGTTTCGATATTATGGGCGCCATTACGTTTAGCTCTTCGCTTCAATTCATGAAGTTTGTTTGCATAGATGTCCATAGCAATTATTTGACCTTTGTTTTCCATTTTTGAAGCCAAGTGCAATGTTTTTCCACCAGCACCTGCGCAAGTATCCACAACTCTCATGCCAGGTTTCACATCTAAAAACTCAGCCACTAATTGAGAAGAAGCATCTTGTACTTCAAAATAGCCACTTTTAAACGCATCGGTAGCAAAAACGTTTGCACGCTCAATTAACCTCAGTGCATCAGGATGATTTTTAATGAACTCGGTATCTATACCGGCATCAAATAAATCACCTTTAAGTTTTTCTTTGGTAGTTTTTAAAGTGTTTACTCTTAAAATAACATCGGCTTGAGTATTTAAAGCAGCAATTTCTTTTGTCCAAGTAGACTCACCAAGTTCTTTTTGACCTAAATTATCCATCCAATCTGGAATGGATTCTTTGAATTTTCTTGTTTTAGAAAGCTCATCAAAACGACCTTTAATTTTTCTTGAAGGTGTATTTTCAAAGTATTTCCAGTCAGGTAGTTTTATGCCTTTTAATGTGGCCCAAACGGCAAACAAACGCCACAGGTTTTCTCTGTCAAATGGTTCTTTAACTTCAGCAATTTCGGCATATAGACGTTTCCATCTTACAATGTCATATGTTGTTTCTGCAACAAATGCACGATCTCTGCTTCCCCAGCGTTTATCTCTTTTTAATAGTTGTTGTATAACTTTATCTGCATATTTGCCTTCATTGAAGATTAGGGTAAGTCCGTCAATTATGGCAAAGCATAAATTTTTATGTAATCGCATGTCTATAAATTAGGATGCAAAGGTAAACTTAATTCAGCAATTAATGTTGTTTAAATGAAGCCTATAGAGATATTTGTTATTCTCATTATTTTGATGCACATTTTTTTATAACTATCATTCTTTATTCACTTGGAGCTTTAGTATTTTTATCTCAAATATGAAACCATGAAAAAATTATTCCTCCTGTTTTTTGTTTTATTGTGCTTTAATTGCTCCAATCAGAAACCTGTTATTGTACCGGTGTCAGCAATTGAAATAGTTGAGGTTTATCAGGACTCAACATTATCGGTTAGGGCTATTGAGATTTTGGATGATGGTAATCTGGCATTTTCAGGAAATAAATCGAGGTATGGGATATACAATACAAAGAAAGATTTGATTTCGATAGGCAATTTGAATACGCCTGATAGTTTGATGACCGAATTTAGAGCGGTTGGACATACAGCTGAAGATTTTTTTACTTTGAGTGTCGCTAATCCTGCATTGTTATATAAAACGGGAGATTCTGGTCATATGGAGTTAGTATATAAAGAAGAACATGAAAATGTGTTTTATGATGCCATGAACTTCTGGAATGATAAAGAAGGCATTGCAGTTGGAGATCCTATAGATGGTTGTATGAGTGTAATTATTACGCGTGATGGAGGAAATTCATGGCACAAGTTAGATTGTGATAAATTACCTAATGCCAATAAAGGAGAAGCTGCATTTGCAGCAAGTAATACGAATATTTCAATTTATAAAAATCATACCTGGATAGCGACAGGAGGGGAGTCAAGTAGAATTCTTTATTCTGATGATAAAGGCCTTTCATGGCAAGTCTTTGAGACTCCAATTATTCAAGGTAAACCTACTACCGGAATCTATTCTATAGATTTTTATGATGCAAAAAATGGTTTTGCCATTGGAGGAGATTACACAGCAGCAGATGCCACAATTAACAATAAAATAGTAACAACAGATGGCGGAATAACTTGGCAAACCGTTGCAAATGGTAAGTCTCTGGGTTATAGAAGTTGTGTGCAATATATTCCTAATGGTAATGCTAAAGAGTTGTTGGCTGTTGGTTTTAAAGGAATTGATTATTCTTCGGATGGCGGACAGACTTGGAAAAATTTGAGTCAAGAAGGGTTTTACACTGTGCGCTTTGTAAATGATAGTACAGCTTTTGCAGCTGGCTCTAAACGAATTTCTAAATTGAATTTTAGACGGTAAAATATTTTGCACATAATGAGTTGTGATTAAAACTCAATAAATCTGGATTACAAATTTTTTTATTCTCGGTTTTCTTAGAGCAATTTATGTTGATGGATTATTTAGGTCTTATTGTAACCGAATATGCTTCATAAAATAAAAAATGGTTTAAAAGCTGTATCTTTAAGACTATTAATGCTCTCTTTTCTCTAAAGAACTTCTTATTTAGTTAAATTTTCTTGCCTCAATATTGTTTTTGAAAATCGGTAGTACAAGTATTGTGCTACATTCTATAACTAAATTTAATTACAATGAAAACAACTAGTTACAAGCTGCTTTTCGTTCTTGTCGTATTTCTATGGTCTTGCGGCGAAGAAAAAAAAGAAGAAATGAAGACAACAGAGGTGAAAGCTGAAGTTGTTGAAGTAAAGGAGAAAACTATTTACGAAAAATTAGGAGGTGCAAATGGCGTTTCAGTACTTGTAGATGATATTGTTGCTGAACATTTGAAGAATGAACACATCAAGCATTACTTCGAGCCATTAAAAAAAGACGAGGCTTATTTTAATCAGTTTAAGAATCATGTAAAGGCGTTTTTAGCTGCAGGAACTGGAGGTTCTGAACAATATTCCGGCCGAGACATGGCAAGTGCTCATCAAGGATTAAATCTCTCTGCAGATGATTTTATGCATGCTATTGATGATATTTTGATTGTACTGGATAGACATAATGTAGACCGGGCTTCAAAAAATGAGTTGCTGGCAACACTATACTCAATGAAAGATGCTGTTATGAATCAGTAGCGTAAATAGTTCATTATGTCAAGTGACATAATGAACTATTTTTTTAATATGGCTTAATGTTTAGGTGAATTAGATTTAGAAAGTGCGCCATGTCGTTTTTTAAATTCGGCAAACATTTTTCTATTAAATTCGTCTTCAGCTGCGTGTAAAATCACAATTTTTTTAGGTGATAATATGGCTTGCAAATCTTTGAGATAGTCCTGTTTAAATTGCAGATGATTTTGTTCTTTTTCTATCAGGTCATCAAGAAGTGTTTGCGCTTCGGCTTCAGACAGAGTTTTGATTTCTTCCAAATTTTTACGTTTACGCTCATTTCTTCTCATTTTATGTTTTTGTTCCTCAAAAGCGTTATATACAGGCCAAAATTTTTGAGCTTCTTCTTTTGTAAGCTCTAATTCTTCTGTTAAATAAGCAATTTTCAAGGCCTTAATACGTTCTTTTCTGTCACCTTTTTGTGCCATTGCAGAAATACAAAACAAAGCGATAAGGAGTAGGGGTAGTATCTTTTTCATTAGTCTAAAATTAGGTCTTCAATGTCTGAGTTCTCTAATAAATAACTTTGCAGGTATTCATCAGTTATAGGATCGTTTATAATATTATCAAAGGTTAAATCTTCATCTTCCAATAAAGAAGCCAAATCATATGACGTATAGGATTCCTCAAAGAGGTAATTTTCTATACTAACGGTTTCAATGGTTTCTAAATTAGTAGACTCTATAGAAGTTGTAAAAATACTCAATAAGATCAATATACTAGCTGCAATACCGGATGCATACCAAAGCATATTAGGAGGAAACATCGTTCTAACCTTTGTTTCCTTAGGTAAGGTTTCTTTTGTACTTGCTAAAATTTTATCCTGAAGCTTATCGAGATAGCCTTCTGGCATTACATGACCAGTTTTATGCTCTGAATTCAAGTTTAATTTTTCAATTAAGTTGTCATTCAAAGACGCAAAATAATTATCTGGAACAAGGTGTCCAGAAGAAATGTTATTATTTAGCTTATTGTTTTTCATGTATAAGTTTGACTTTTAAAATACTAAAAGGTTTAATCTTTTAGTATAAAGGCTTCTATTTTTTTAACAGCTATGTGATAAGATGCTTTTAAAGCGCCCTCACTGGTTTCTAATATTTCGGCCATATCTGTGTATTTAAGATTGTCAAAATATTTCATATTAAAGACCATTTGTTGTTTTCGAGGTAAGGTTGTTATTGCGTTTTGTAATTTTAATTGCACCTCATCTCCCTCGAAATAAGGGTCGGCCTTTAAGTTATTTATGGATAGTTCTTGCAACTCTTCGTCAGTAATATTTAATTGTTTTGCTTTTTTACTTAAAAAGGTAAGTGATTCATTAGTTGCAATTCTATACATCCAGGAATAAAGTTTACTTTCACCTTTAAACTTATCTATATTCTTATATACTTTTATAAATGTGTTTTGAAGCACATCATCTGTATCATCATGTGAGTTCACAATTTTTCGAATATGCCAATACAAACGTTCCTTATAAAGGTTAAGCAATTCAATAAAAGCTCGTTCTTTTGTTAAGGGGGATTTAAGCTGCTCTATAAGTTGTTGTTCGCTATCCAAAAAATATATTTGTCCTTTGACTAAGAGTTATTAATAAGGTTTAATTTAAAAGTAATTAAACTTTCCTCAATAGCTTAAAATCGCCAAAAACATCGATTAAGTGTTGATTATATCGATAAAATACACTTTTTTCTTGGTTGGTATGTTTTTTTACCTTATGTTTGTCTCAACTTAACTTACTAAATTATTGCCAGTGTCCCCAAATCTGGTGATAAAAAAAGAAAAGGATGCTGTACAACAGCATCCTTTTCTCTATTTAAGAGTTAATGATTTAAGAATCAAAACTTTGCATATCTACAAGCTTTTTGTAAATACTATTGTTAGAAAGTAATTCTTGATGTGTACCTTGCTCAGCTATTTCACCTTTTTTAAGTACAACAATTAAATCGGAATTTTGAATAGTAGAAAGTCTATGTGCTATAACTATTGATGTTCTGTTCTTCATCATATTTTCTAAAGCTTTTTGAACCAGTTGTTCGCTTTCTGTGTCCAGCGCAGAAGTAGCTTCATCTAATATCATAATTGGAGGATTCTTTAATACAGCTCTCGCGATGCTTAATCTTTGTTTTTGTCCGCCAGAAAGTTTGTTACCGGAATCCCCAATATTTGTATCTATTCCTTTAGGAAGATCTTTTACAAACTCCCAAGCATTGGCAACCTTTAAGGCATCAATAATTTCTGAGTCACTGGCATCTTCTTTACCTAATAAAAGATTGTTTTTTATGCTATCATTAAACAGAATAGAATCTTGTGTAACTAAGCCCATTTGGTCACGAAGTGAATGCTTTGTAATCTCCTTTATAGGGGTTCCGTCTATGCATATTTCTCCTTTATTGACATCGTAAAATCGGGTTACAAGGTTTGCAATTGTACTTTTTCCTGAACCCGACTGACCAACTAAGGCCACACTTTTTCCTTTTGGAACTGATAAGTTGAAGTTTTTAAGAACATAATTATTTTCATATTTAAACGAAATATTATTGATCTCTAAATTCGAATTAAAATCGGTTATGACTTTCGCATTAGGCGCATCTTTAATAGGTGATTCTGTGTTTAAAATTTCAAGTACACGTTCTGCCGCTGCATTTCCTTTTTTGACACTATAACTGGCCTTACTTATAGCTTTTGCTGGTGTTAAGATGTTATACGCTAATCCCATATAGGCTATAAACGAACTTCCATCTAATGTGCCATCGACAAGTACCATTTGTCCACCATACCACAATAAAATAGATATCACTGTAATCCCGAGGAACTCACTGGTTGGAGAAGCTAAATTTTGTCTATTTAAAAGGGTATTAGAATAATTGAAAAAACGTTGTGTTGACGCTTTGAATTTATTACCGAATAAGGTTTCGCCATTAAATCCCTTTATCACTTTGAGCCCGCCTAAGGTTTCTTCAATGGTTGATAAAAATACGCCTTGCTCTGTTTGAACCTTATCTGAGTGACTTTTTAGTGTTTTTCCTATTCTCGATATGATAAAACCAGAAATAGGAATAAAGATAAAAACAAACAAGGTTAACTTGACAGATATAAGTAGCATCATTACTATGGTGAAAATTATAGTAAGAGGCTCTCTAAAAATCAATTCTAAAACAGATAAGAACGAGTGTTGTATTTCTAATACATCGGTACCGATACGGGCGAGGATATCACCCTTTCTTTTTTCTGAGAAAAATGAAATTGGAAGTTCTAGGGTTTTGTCATACAGTTTGTTTCTAATGTCCTTTAATACCCCGTTTCTTAAAAAGGTAATAAAAAACATGGCCAAGTAATTAAATATGTTTTTCAAGAAAAACAGTATAATAACTAAAGTAATTACAAGAGTAAGTGCCTTTGTAGGATCATTTTGAGCGTATTCCTGCACTTGAAATGCCATGTAATCTTTATAAAAATCACCTAGCTCTGTCAATCCTGTATAAACAGGTTCTTTAATTTCTCTTACTTTGTCCTGCTGAAATAAAACGTCTAACATTGGTATTAATGCAACGAAAGACAACGCACTAAATAAGGCATAGAAAATGTTGCAAATAATATTGAGATATGCGTAACCTTTGTAGGGTTTTGCAAACCGGATAATTTGTTTAAAATAGTCCATTAAGAAGGATTAAAGTCTTTTAATATGGCATCAATTTTTTCTTCTAATTGTGCCTCTGTTGTCAAAAAGTTTTCAGCCTTATCTAATTGTGTATTTACGCTAACGTAGAATTTTATTTTTGGCTCAGTTCCGCTTGGTCTCAATGCAATTTTACTACCATCTTCGGTGTAATAAATTAATACATTAGATTTTGGAATATCTATAAATTCTTCACTATTTGTTACCATATTTTTAGCAATTGAAGATTGATAATCTTCAACCATAACAACCTTAGAACCCGCAATTTCTGTTCTTGGTGTGTCTCTGGCATCAATCATTATTTGTTTGATAGCTGCAGCGCCTTCAATTCCTTTTTTAGTAATTGCCACAAGGCGTTCTTTATAGCATCCTAAATCTACATATAGTTTTATTAATTCTTTGTAAAAAGAACTTCCGTTGGCCTTAGCTTGAGCTGCAATTTCACATGCCAACAAGGTAGCGGTTACAGCATCTTTATCCCTAACAAAATCACCGACCATAAAACCAAAGCTTTCTTCTCCACCACCAATAAAATCAAGTTCAGGAAAGTCTTTAATCATTTTGGCAATCCACTTAAATCCGGTTAACCCTACTTTGCACTCTACATTATAAGCCATCCCAAGATCAATCATCATAGGCGTAGATACAATGGTAGATCCAATAAATTCTTTGCCTTTGATTAGTCCTTTAGTTTTCCATTGATGCAATAAGAAGTTAGTCATCATAACCATGGTTTGATTCCCATTTAAGAGTACCATATTATTGTTTAAATCTCTAACTGCGACACCAACTCGATCAGAATCAGGATCAGTACCAATAACAATATCACCGTCAACCTTATCTGCTAATTCTAATGCCATTTTCAAAGCTTCAGGTTCTTCAGGATTAGGAGATTTTACAGTTGGGAAATCACCATTTGGTACTTCTTGCTCTTTTACGATATGAACATTTGAATATCCAGCTCTTTTAAGTGTTTCTGGAATAATGGCAATAGAAGTGCCGTGAAGTGAGGTGAAAACAACATTTAAGTTACTTTTTGTAGTTTCAGAATTATCAAAACTTCCATTTTCAACAGCTGCATTGATAAACACATTATCTACTTCTTCTCCTATATATTCTATAAGGTTGTCATTACCTTCAAAGTTAATTTCAGAATAGTCTAAATTATTTATTTCATTAATTATCTCAGCATCTTGAGGTGGAACTAATTGCCCACCGTCTTGCCAGTAAACTTTATAGCCATTGTATTCTGGTGGGTTATGAGAAGCTGTTAATACAATCCCACAATGGCAATTAAGGTGTTTAAGTGTGAAAGAAAGCTCAGGCGTAGGTCTTAAATCTTCAAAAAGGTAAACTTTTATATCGTTTGCAGAAAAGACATCTGCTACCAATTTTGCTAAAGCTTTACTATTATGTCTGCAATCAAAAGCGATAGCTACTTTTAAATCTTCACCTTTAAACTCTTGATGTAAATAATTACTAAGCCCTTGGGTGTTTTTTCCTAAAGTGTATTTATTGATACGGTTTGTACCAACACCCATAACTCCTCGCATTCCCCCGGTTCCAAATTCAAGATTTTTGTAAAATCCTTCAATAAGTGAATTTGGGTTAGAATCTAGGTTTTCCTTTATATAATTTTGTGTGTCTTGATCAAATGTTGGTGTTAACCAAGACTCTATGTTTTTTAAAATTTTAGAATCCATAAGAATTTGTATTTAATAGTAATGCAAAAATAAGCAATTAGGAGAATTGCGTTTAACCTCAATAGTATTATACTGTTATTATAGGTTTAATTGCGTTTGAATTAAGTAGCGTTTTTTGTTAGATTTTGATCTTAGAATAAGTTCGCCAAGAAATCCAGCTACAAAAAACTGACTACCAATTATCATTGTACTTAGGGCAATATAAAACTGAGGTCGTTCTGTTATTAATCGGCCTAGCGGATTAAAAAAGAGCTTGTCTATACCTAAATAAAGAGCAAAAGCGAATCCAATTATAAACATCAATACACCTAAGGCGCCAAATAAATGCATAGGGCGTCTTCCAAATCTCGAAATAAACCAAATGGTTATTAAATCAAGAAATCCATTGATAAATCGTTCCATACCAAATTTAGTATGGCCATATTTTCGGGCTTGATGTTTTACAACTTTTTCTCCTATATTTTGAAATCCTGCATTTTTAGCAAGCACAGGAATATAGCGGTGCATCTCTCCGTTTACATCAATGTTTTTTACAACCTTTAAATTGTATGCTTTAAGTCCGCAGTTAAAATCGTTGAGTTTTACTCCAGAAGTTTTTCTGGCGGCCCAATTAAAAAGTTTTGAAGGTAGGTTTTTAGCAATTACAGAATCGTATCGCTTTTTCTTCCATCCCGAAACCAAATCATAATGATCATTTACAATCATACTATAAAGTTCTGGTATTTCATCTGGATTATCCTGAAGGTCGGCATCCATTGTTATGACTACTTCGCCTTGAGCTTTTTCAAACCCTGCATGAAGGGCTTGTGATTTTCCAAAGTTTTTTAGAAATCTAATGCCTTTTACATTGGCATCTTTTTCTGAAAGTTTTAGGATGGTATTCCAAGATTGATCTGTACTTCCATCATCAATAAAAATGATTTCATATGAAAAATGATTGGACTGCATAACTTTTGCAATCCAATCATGTAATTCTTGTAAAGATTCTTGTTCGTTAAGTAGTGGTATGACTACTGATATGTTCATGTAATTTCTTTCTAATTTGATAGCTCAAAAATAAAGAAATTATTTGATGAACAAGATGTTATTCAGATTTCATTATTAATCCGAAGATTAATGAATAAATAAGACCGAAAAATCCACTTAAAGCAACCCAAAAAGCAACTCCTAGGGCAGGGTTAGAGAATTTTTCCATCCATTCCATTGTTTGGTCTAATTGTTCTTGTGTCATTTCATTGTTTTCCATGACTTTTTCCCTAGCAGCATCCATCGCCTGTCCTAGGAATTCTGGATCAATAACATAATTGAAAAGCAAGGTATAAGCTCCATATATTAAGGCGCTAATTATACTTATTGTTAGTCCTACTTTAATAGCATCGCCTAATGAAAGGGTAGCTCCGTTAGAAGCTTTATATTTGCTAATTGCCATATAAATGACAATGGGAAATATTAAATAGTATAAGTATTGAGGCCATTGTACGCCTTCTAAGGCCATACCTGTGACGTACATGATTACTCCAATTGCAGTCATTATAAGGCCTAAGGCCAAACCGTAATTCATTGCAAATTTTCCTGTGGAGATTTTTTGTGTTTCCATAAATAGTGTTTTGTTGGTTTTTTTAATAGGTATAAGATAATTAAAATATGTTACAGAAAATTTATAAATAAAAAGTGAATATATTTGTTGTTAATTAGTAAAAAAGCATTAAATTTGCACTTCCAAAAATGTAATGATAATAAAGCTTTAGCGATGAAAAAAGGTATACATCCAGAAAATTATAGACTAGTAGCGTTTAAAGATATGTCTAACGAGGACGTGTTTTTAACTAAGTCAACTGCAAATACAAACGAAACGCTTGAGGTAGATGGTGTAGAGTATCCATTAATCAAGTTAGAGATTTCAAGAACATCTCATCCATTTTACACTGGTAAATCTAAATTAGTAGATACAGCTGGTCGTATTGATAAATTCAAAAACAAATACGCTAAATTTAAAAAATAAATTTAGTCGCATTGATATAGTGAAAAGCCTTTCTTCTTTAAGAAAGGCTTTTTTATTTTTCTTAAATTTACAACATGAATTATATACTTTTTGATGGCCCCTCAAGGGACCAATTACTTCCGTTTACATATACAAGACCAGTTGCAGATATTAGAGTTGGAATTCTAACTATTAGAGAAAAATGGCAATTGGCTTTAACTTCTACAATAACTACAGTTACAGAAGATTATTTATCTGAAAAGTACCCAATGGTAGAGTTAGAAGAAAATGTAATGATTAATGCATCAGTCTTACCAAATGATAGTTTGGTGAAACAAGTTCAAGTTTTAAAAGCAAATCAAGCTATTTATTACAAAGAAGAATTGATAGCATTTTTTACAACAGAAGATCAAGAGCATATCAATTTAGAAACCTATCAAAAAATAGAATGCTCAGAAGAGCCTGTTTCTATTGAGCATACGTGGGATATTTTTGCTAAAAACGGATTGGCTATTGAAGCCGACTTTAAAGCGTTAACTAAAGATAGGAAGTCTCAACTCTTACCAGAATCTAACAATGTGATAAATCCTTCACAGGTATTTATTGAAGAAGGAGCAAAGCTTGAATTTGCAACTCTAAATGCGTCTTCAGGTCCAATTTATATTGGTAAGGATGCTGAAATTATGGAAGGAAGCATTATCAGAGGGCCTTTTGCTTTATGTGATCATGCTACGGTTAAGTTAGGTGCAAAAATTTACGGTCCAACAACTATAGGGCCCCACAGTAAGGTTGGAGGAGAAGTAAACAATTCGGTGTTGTTTGGATATTCTAATAAAGGGCATGATGGCTTTTTAGGGAATTCGGTTTTGGGTGAATGGTGTAATTTGGGAGCAGACACGAATAATTCTAACCTTAAAAATAATTATGCCGAGGTGCGATTATGGGATTATGAAACTGAAGGTTTTGCCAGAACAGGTTTGCAATTTTGTGGTTTAATGATGGGAGATCATAGTAAATGTGGTATCAATACAATGTTTAATACCGGGACAGTAGTAGGTGTGAGCTCCAATATATTTGGAAGTGGTTTTCCAAGAAACTTTGTGCCAAGTTTCTCATGGGGAGGAAGCAGTGGTTATACAACGTATCTAACAAAAAAGGCTTTTGAAGTTTCTAAAATTGTAATGGATAGAAGGGGTATAGAATTTACCGAAGAAGATGCACAAATATTATCGCATGTGTTTGATTTGACTAAAAAATATAGAAAAGAATAACTGGAAGTTCTTAATTAACAATCAACCTTAATCTTTTTTTCTGAATTTAATGTTGATTGCGTTCGTTTTGTAATTAGAAAAATGTTTACAGTAGTAATGGTGTTTCACTAATTGGGCTTTAATTGCTGTTTATGAAATTTTATGCTTTATAGGTGAAAATATTATCATTTTTGTATTATTTTCGGACTATACCGTAGGTGGCATGCTTCAAATGCAATATTTATTTATGTATATGGTCTGCTATTTAATATTAAATGTTTGGTAACTGAGTAGTGAGATAGAAGTGCTAAACTTCTTTTTTAAGTCAAATTATAAAGCAAATAGAAAAGCGTTAGTATGCCTCTTTTTAAGAACATAAAGTCTTTTACTTTAATCTACTTTATTCTATTTTTAATAGACTTTTGGACTAAAATTAATATGCCTATTAATTATAGGTATTTGACAAAGGGGGCATTGTTAATGTGTTTGTTGCTGTTCTTCTTATTAAACAAAAAAGGGATAACAAAAAACTTGTATGTAGTTTTAAGTCTTGTATTTATATTTTTTGCAGAGATGTTTTTAATAAATATTGATTATGCCGGGAAACTCTTGGTTTTCTTTGGAATGCTATGTATTGTGCTGTCTAAAATATGTTTGTGCTTGAAAATGGCTAATAAAAGAGATTTTAAATTTTCAGAATTGATACCGTTAGCTATTATTTATGGATTTATTTTGATTATTATTTTTGGTTTGATCTTAAATAATCTAAAAGAATTTTTCATTCCTGTTTTATTGTATTATATATTTTCATTAATAACTGGTTTATTTGTTTACTTGCGCAAAGGGGTATTTAGTACACGAAGCTTTTTTACAGTTCTTTTTGGCGCTGTTCTTTATTTTATTGGAGAGAATATATCTGCAATATCTTTGTTTACCAATAAGCTGAGCAGAGATTTTTACTTGCTAAATTATGTTGGTGTAATTTGGGGAATGTACTTTGTTGTAATAGGGATTTTCTTTGAGAAGGATTCTATTAATAAAAACTTGGAAACTGAAGAATACCTCATGTAATTTAATTTCAATGCTCTTTTTTCACATATTTTAAATCTAAAAGATTAATGGGATTTATACCTAGCCCTTTCACTTTAATAGTTGTAAATCTAACTACTTCATCATAAAACAGAGGTACAATAGGTGTTTTGGCCATCACAAGTGAATCCATTTTAGAGTAGAGTAATTCTCTTTTGTAAACGTCTGTTTCTTTAAGTGCGTTTTCATACCAACTGTCAAATGTAGGACTCGAAAAATGCGTGTAGTTTGGGCCTAAGGGCGCAAAATTCTTGCTGTAGTATAGCGATAAATAGTTTTGAGCATCTGGGTAATCTGCAACCCAGCTGGCTCTAAACAAATCTAATTTTCCGTTAGCTTTAGCATTTTTTAGTGTTGCAGCAGGTACGACATCAACGCTTACTTCCAATCCAATTTTCTGTATTTCTCTTTGAATAAACTCGCAAAAACTAAGATAATTTCCAGTAGTTGTTAATGTGATTTTTGGATTTTGATTCGTTGTTGATAATTTAAAGCTGTCAACAAGTTTTTTTGCTAACTCAGGATTATATTTAAATCCTATTTTATTATTATACCCAGGTAAGCCTTTTGGTATGAAGCCGCCATCGGCTGGAATGCCTACGCCATTTCTTAAATACAACATCATTTTTTCTCTGTCAAATCCATGATTTACGGCTTTTCTTATGAGTTGTGACTGAATTTCAGGAATTTCGTTATCCATGTAAAAAGCCAGGTATTCTGTATTTAAATAAGGTGCCCGTAACATATTAACGGTTGACTTGTATTTATTATTTAATTGCCCATCGGCAGTAAGAATTTCATCTTTATAGGAGGCGTCTAATCCGGAGACAAAATCTATGTTTCCTTGAGCAAATTGTAAAAATTCACTTTGTTTGTCAGGTAAAAATGTAATGGATACGGCTTCAAGATAGGGCAGGGTGTTACCGTTTAAGTCTTTTTCAAAATAGTTGTTGTTTTTTCTAAAAACCAGTTTAATGTTTTCTTCCCATCTTTTGAATAGAAACGGACCTGTTCCTACTGGAGTTGATCTAAAATCTATATTCGGGTTTGAAACAATAAGTTTTGGTACTACAGAGCAGTACTTCATTGTGAGTAAACTTAAAAAAGCAGGGAAGGGAGTTTTTAATTTTATTTGAAATGTATGAGTGCCTAAAGCTGAAAATTTTTCAACATTCTGAAAAACCCAACTACCTGGAGACGCTACTTTTGGGTCTATTATACGATTGAAACTAAATTCAAAATCTTCAGCTTTTACTAATCTGCTTTCTTCGCTTTTAAATGCCGGATTAGTATGAAATAGAACATCAGTTCTTAAATTGAAGGTGTAAAGTAATCCGTCAGGTGAAATAGTCCACGATTTAGCAATACATGGCTTGACATTTAAGTTAGCATCCATTTGCACTAAACCATTAAAGAGTTGGTTTACAGCCCAAATATCGGCATTGTCTTTAGCGAAGGCAGGATCTAATGATCCAATGTTTTTATGTTCGTTATATCTGAAAACTAAATGGTCACGATCAGAATTTGAATTTGTATGGCATGAAAATAAAACAACTAAAACACAACAAACTGAAAAGTAGTTAATTAATAGGTTTAAGGGCTTGTTAATGCGTTTTATCATATCATTAATTAGTTGTAAATTTGCAAGCTGTTAAAATTAGGCTTTAATCTCAATGAATGCAGTATTATTAGAGGTAAATATAAATTTTAATAGGTCTGAAAACAAATACCAGAATGGAATTTATGGAAAGAAAAAAGGTTGCATTTTATACATTAGGTTGTAAGTTGAATTTTTCTGAAACTTCTACAATAGCAAGAAGTTTTGTAGATGAAGGATTTGATAGAGTAGATTTTAATGACCCTGCAGATATTTATGTGATAAATACATGTTCGGTCACTGAAAATGCAGATAAACGTTTTAAATCTATTGTTAAGCAAGCTCAAAAAAACAATCCAGAAGCCTTTGTTGCAGCTGTTGGTTGTTATGCTCAGCTTAAGCCTCAGCAATTGGCAGATGTTAATGGTGTGGATTTGGTTTTAGGTGCTACCGAAAAATTTAAAATTACCGATTATTTAAATGATTTGACCAAAAATGATTTTGGTGAAGTGCATTCATGTGAAATAGAAGATGCCGATTTTTATGTTGGGAGTTATTCTATAGGGGACAGAACAAGAGCCTTTTTAAAAGTACAAGATGGTTGTGATTATAAATGCACATACTGCACAATTCCTTTGGCAAGAGGGATTTCTAGGAGTGATACTTTAGAAAACGTTCTTAAAAATGCCAAAGAAATCTCAGAGAAAGGTATAAAGGAAATTGTATTGACCGGCGTTAATATTGGAGATTACGGTAAAGGCGAATTTGGAAATAAAAAGCATGAGCATACTTTTCTTGAATTAGTTAAGGAATTAGATTCTGTAGAAGGAATTGAACGTCTTAGAATTTCATCTATTGAGCCCAATTTATTGAAGAATGAAACTATAAACTTTGTTGCAGCTAGTAAGGCATTTGTGCCTCATTTTCACATCCCGTTACAAAGTGGAAGTAATGATATATTAAAATTAATGCGTCGTCGTTATATGCGAGAGTTGTATGTGGATCGCGTTAATGCTATTCGTGAAACGATGCCAAATGCTTGTATTGGAGTTGATGTTATTGTTGGATTTCCTGGAGAAACAGATGAGCACTTTTTAGAAACCTATGAGTTTTTAAACGCATTAGATATCTCTTATTTGCATGTCTTTACCTATTCTGAAAGAGATAATACAGCCGCCGTAGAAATGGAAGGTGTGGTGCCTAAAAATGTGCGAAGTAAACGTAGTAAAATGCTAAGAGGACTATCTGTAAAGAAAAGAAGAGCCTTTTATGAAAGCCAATTAGGCAGTAAGCATGAAGTGTTGTTTGAAAGTGAAAACAAAGAAGGGTACATTCATGGTTTTACAGAAAATTATGTGAAAATTAAAGCGCCTTGGAACCCTGAATTGGTAAATACCTTAAAAACCGGTAAGCTTTCTAAAATTGATGAAGATGGAATGGTTAGATTTGAATTCTAATCTTATAAATAATAGATAAAAAAAGAGCTTCAAAATTTTGAAGCTCTTTTTTTTAATGTTTTTAATTATATCCTTATCCCCACTGGAAGCATACTTTTGTAACGTCTATGGCGTCTCATAAATTTTGCTATTTCAGGACTAGTTGGCACAACGCTAATGTTTCTTTCTTGAATAGTTTCAAAAACCATTGTCAAAAAATCTAATTGAAATTCTTCTGAATCTAATGTGTTAGGAACAACTAATTTTGTTAGGAAAATTTTCCTATCCTGTAGGGAATACTCTATAATCGCTAAATCATCATCTACTTTTAATTCAAATTGGCGTAGAAAATCATTGTCTATTAATTCTGCAGCATCGATCATAATGTTTTGTTTAAAATTCAGTAGGATAAAGAAAAGAAACTAAATATTTTTTAGTTTAGCTGTGCAAATTTACGAAAAATATCACAATTTTCTTTTCTATTTAATGTTAAAACCTTATGAGTGAAAATGTAATGCATGTTTACATGATGCCAGGAATGGCGGCAAACCCCGCTATATTTGAGAATATAGTACTCCCGGAGGACCAATTTAAAGTACATTGGTTAGAGTGGATGGTGCCTGTGAAAGGGGAATTATTGTCAGATTACGCTAAGCGTATGTGTGAGAAAATTGAACATGAAAACATAGGTCTTATTGGTGTTTCTTTTGGGGGGATATTGGTTCAAGAGATGGAGAAGTACATTTCTGTTAAGAAATTAATTGTGGTATCCAGTGTGAAATCAATGCACGATTTACCGAGAAGAATGCGTATTGCCAGAGCTACCTCTTTGCATAAGTTATTACCAACGGGCTTGGCTAGTAATATTGATATATTGGCAAAATTTGCTTTTGGTGATTTTGCAGCGAAGCGTGTTGAGCTTTACAAGAAATTTTTATCTGTAAGCGATAAGTACTACTTAGATTGGTCTATAGATCAAGTTGTCAACTGGGATCAAGCAGAACCAAATCCGAGAGCAATTTATATTCATGGTACAAAGGATGAGATATTTACTCATACCTGCGATGACAGTTGTATTAATATAGAAGACGGAACACACATTATGATAATTAATAGGTTTAAATGGTTTAACGAAAATTTACCAAAACTTCTCTTAGATTGATTTTGAATCCCTTTGGCATTTCTCTAACTTTATAAAAAATATGATGATGAGAAATATATTAGCGGTTTTTGGAGTGGTGTGTTTGTCTGGGCTACTTATTTTTGCAGTTCAAGAGGCACCAAAAGAATATAATGAAATTGAAGAAAATGGGGTAAATGATTATAATGTTTATGCCTTATCAGTCCCTGAAAATTTAAACTTTGCGGGAGAGGCAATGCCTTTAGATAAACCAGATATTTATGAGCGTATGGATCGTGAATTATTGGTGAACACCTATTGGCAGTCTAATGGTCTTTTAATGTTTAAAAGAGCAAAAAAATACTTTCCAATTATTGAACCAATCTTAAAGGCAAAGGGGGTTCCGGATGATTTTAAATATTTAGCTGTTATAGAAAGCGGATTAACCAATGCGGTTTCACCTGCAGGCGCAAGAGGGTTTTGGCAAATCATGAAAACTACTGGCCGAGAAAATGGCTTAGAAGTTAATGCTAATGTAGATGAACGCTACCATTTAATAAAATCAACAGAGGTAGCTTGTAATTATTTAATTGAAGCAAAAGAGCAATTAGGTTCCTGGACTTTAGCAGCTTCTGCCTATAATGCAGGTAAAGCTGGAATGTCACGACGTTTAAAGCAGCAACAGGTTGAGGAATACTACGATTTGTTGTTGGGCGAAGAAACCGGGAGATATATATTTAGAATTGTAGCTTTAAAAGAGATTTTGTCACATCCTAAACAGTATGGGTTTAATTATAAAGACTCCGATTTGTATTCATATATTCCAACAAAACAGGTTGCTGTGGATACTGCAGTTGCAGACTTTGCCAAGTTTGCAAAATCTTTTGATATCAATTATAAGATTTTAAAACTTCACAATCCTTGGTTAAGAGAACGCCATTTAAATAATAAATCGCGGAAACTATATTATATAGATATTCCTTTAGAAGGATACTATTAAAATAAAAAAGGCAGTGAATTTATCACTGCCTTTTTTATTTTGAATGTATGCTTATCGTCTTCTCATTTGTCTATTACCATAATGCGGTGTAGGACCTTGAGCTTTCTTCATATTTTGCTTCATCATTTTTATTTGATCTGTTAGCATATTTCTTTTATCTAACTTCTGAGCCTCATTTAATAACTGTTTAGCTTCTTGTGGGCGTCTTTTACTAAAAGCAATTCCGGCCAAGTTTAATTTAGCCATTGCTAAATCATGATCCATAGATAAGCCTAAGCTAATTGCCTTTTTAAAATGCTTCTCCGCATTATTCATATTAGATTGGGAATCCATTATACCTAAAAGGTAATTGTAATACCCTTCTTGTTTTTTAACTAAGGCCGAAGATGGATTTTTAATTTTTCCTAACCACTTTTTAGCGCCATCAAAATCTTGTTTACGTAAACGCAAAAATGCCAGAAGGATAAATTCGTTTTTAAAGTAGAAAAAGACAAAAATTAGAGATAGAAGAATATACATTATTCCGTTTCCGATATTACCTTCAGTAAATTGGAAAACAGAATAACCAAATATTAAAATTGCTATAACTAATTTGATATTCTTATTGTACATAGGTTTGATTTAGAAAATTGGATTGCAAAGGTAATAAAAACAATTCAAAATATTTTTATATTTAGGTTTGTCAAAGTAAAAAGTCTTTGTATATTTGCGCTCAGTTTTGAGCATAGTGTCAAAACTTTGTTTTAAAGAAAAAAGGACGATTTTAAAGATACAAGGCAATGAGTAAAAGAACGTTTCAACCATCAAAAAGAAAGAGAAGAAACAAACACGGTTTTAGAGAAAGAATGGCTACTGTAAACGGTAGAAAAGTGTTGGCTCGTAGAAGAGCGAAAGGAAGAAAGAAACTGTCTGTATCTTCTGAATCAAGACATAAAAAATAATGAATAACTATTTTTAATAGTATAAGGTGTTGCTTAGGTGTAGCGCCTTTTTTTGTACCTTATCAACAACAATTACAACTACAGATAAATTTCCAAAAATGCCAAGAAATAACGACATTAAATCAATACTATTAATAGGATCAGGTCCTATTGTAATCGGTCAAGCATGTGAATTTGATTATTCAGGAAGTCAAGCATTAAGATCGCTGAGAGAAGATGGAATAGAAACCATTTTAATTAACTCAAATCCAGCGACAATCATGACAGATCCAACCATGGCTGATCATGTTTATCTATTACCGCTAAATACTAAATCAATCATTCAAATTTTAAAAGAGCATCCTCAAATTGATGCTGTTTTACCTACAATGGGTGGTCAAACAGCTTTAAACCTGTGTATAGAAGCAGATGAAAAGGGAATTTGGGAAGATTTTGACGTGAAGTTAATTGGGGTTGATATTAATGCCATTAATATTACTGAAGATAGAGAACAGTTTAGAGAGTTGATGAAAACTATTGATGTGCCAATGGCACCTCAAGCAACGGCTACATCATTTTTAAAAGGAAAAGAAATTGCTCAAGAATTTGGTTTTCCTTTATGTATTCGTTCTTCATTTACTTTAGGTGGAGCAGGAGCTGCAATTGTTTACGAAGAAGAAGATTTTGATAAGTTGTTACGTAACGGTTTAGAGGTTTCGCCTATTCATGAAGTCATGATTGACAAGGCCATGATGGGGTGGAAAGAATATGAATTAGAGTTACTTAGAGATAGAAATGATAACGTTGTTATTATTTGTACTATTGAAAATATGGATCCTATGGGGATTCACACCGGAGATTCGATAACAGTTGCTCCAGCGATGACACTTTCTGATACGACATTCCAGAAAATGAGAGATATGGCCATCAAAATGATGCGTAGTATCGGTGATTTTGAAGGAGGGTGTAATGTACAATTTGCTGTAAGTCCTGATGACAAAGAAGATATTATTGCCATTGAAATTAACCCAAGGGTTTCACGTTCTTCGGCATTGGCAAGTAAAGCAACAGGATATCCCATTGCAAAAATTGCTGCGAAATTGGCAATTGGTTATACTTTAGATGAATTAGATAATCAAATTACTAAATCGACATCGGCTTTATTTGAGCCTACATTAGATTATGTTATCGTAAAAATACCACGTTGGAACTTTGATAAATTTGAAGGTTCTGACAGAACATTAGGTCTTCAAATGAAGGCTGTTGGAGAGGTGATGGGAATTGGTCGTTCTTTCCAAGAAGCATTGCACAAAGCTGCACAGTCGTTAGAAATTAAACGTAACGGATTAGGTGCTGATGGAAAAGGTTATAAAGATTATAATCAAATATTAGACAAATTAAAACACGCCTCTTGGGATAGAGTATTTGTAATTTACGATGCTATCCAAATGGGGATTCCTTTAAGTCAGATTCACGATATCACTAAAATTGATATGTGGTACTTAAAGCAATATGAAGAGTTATACACTTTAGAAAAAGAAATTTCTACATATACAATTGATACTTTAGGCAGAGAATTGTTATTAGAAGCTAAACAAAAAGGGTACGGTGACCGCCAAATAGCTCATATGTTAGGCTGTTTAGAAAGTCAGGTGTATAATAAACGTGAAAAACTAAATATTCAACGTGTTTATAAATTAGTTGATACTTGTGCTGCTGAGTTTAAAGCTCAAACACCATATTATTATTCAACCTTTGAAAACGTAGTTGTAGATAAAGATGGTAATGAAACTACGGCAAATGAAAGTGTAGTTTCAGATAAGAAAAAAGTAGTTGTATTAGGTTCTGGACCTAACCGTATTGGGCAGGGTATTGAGTTTGATTACTGCTGTGTTCATGGGGTTTTAGCAGCAGCCGAATGTGGTTATGAAACCATAATGATTAACTGTAATCCAGAAACGGTATCTACCGATTTTGACACCGCTGATAAGCTTTATTTCGAGCCGGTATTCTGGGAACATATTTATGATATTATTCGTCATGAAAAACCAGAAGGTGTAATTGTTCAGTTAGGTGGGCAGACAGCCTTAAAGTTAGCTGAGAAATTGACTAAATACGGAATTAAAATATTAGGTACGAGCTTTGAATCTTTAGATTTAGCTGAAGATAGAGGAAGCTTCTCTAAATTATTAAAAGAAAATAATATTCCATTCCCTGAATTTGGTGTCGCTGAAACGGCTGATGAAGCATTGACTTTAGCAGACGAATTAGATTTCCCAATCTTGGTAAGACCATCATATGTATTAGGAGGTCAAGGGATGAAAATTGTAATTAATAAGGAAGACTTAGTAGAGCATGTAGTCGATTTACTTCGAAAGATTCCGAATAACAAATTACTATTAGATCATTATTTAGACGGCGCCATAGAAGCTGAAGCAGATGCCATTTGTGACGCTGATGGAAATGTATATATTATCGGTATTATGGAACATATTGAGCCTTGTGGAGTGCATTCAGGAGATTCAAATGCTACATTACCAGCCTTTAACTTAGGCGATTTGGTTATGCAACAAGTTATAGATCATACACACACTATTGCTAAGGCACTTAATACAGTTGGATTAATAAACATTCAATTCGCAATTAAAAACGATATAGTGTACATTATTGAGGCTAATCCAAGAGCTTCAAGAACAGTACCATTTATTGCTAAGGCTTATAAAGAACCTTATGTAAACTATGCAACAAAGGTGATGTTAGGAGAGAAAAAAGTAACTGATTTTGATTTCAATCCGCAATTGGAAGGCTATGCAATTAAACAACCAGTATTCTCATTTAACAAATTCCCGAATGTAGATAAAACTTTAGGCCCTGAAATGAAAAGTACGGGTGAGAGCATTTTATTTATCGATAGTTTGAAAGATGATGAGTTCTATAATTTATATTCAAGACGAAAAATGTATTTAAGTAAGTAGGATAATTTTGTACAATGTGGTGCTAATACGCTAAAAGTTATTATTTTAGCTATTAAATATTGCCACTATGAAAACAAAACTACTTATAATATTAGGATTAATTTTTTCCTTAAGCGGTTATTCTCAAGTACTTGACCGTTTAGAAGATTTTGAAGATGAAACAACAATGGGTTGGGCGGAAGGTGGAGTTTCTCCCAACCCTCCTGTTTATATAGCTACTGGTGGACCTTTAGGTACAGATGATGGTTTTTTAGAAAACTATTCCTCAGGCACTCCGGGTGCAGGTGGTAGAATGGCCATGTTTTCAACAAACTGGGCTGGAGATTATTCAACTATAGGTGTTGCAGGGTTTACAATGGATGCAAAGGTATTAGGTACCGAAACATTGTATTTAAGAATAGCCTTAGAATCGAGCACATTGGGCCAAGTCTGTTCTACTCAAGCAATAGAAGTTCTTCCTGGAGGTGCTTGGACAAATTATTACTTTCCAATGGATGCTTCAAGTTTAACGCTTTTACCATCTTCTGCTTCAACGGTAGAAGAAGTATTAGATGATGTTGCAACCATAAGAATTATTAGTGCTGAGCTTACTCCTGAATGGATTGGAGATCGAGTGGATGCCACTTTACAAGTGGATAATGTTGATGCTACAGATCAATCCTTATCCATTGATTCAAATAAACAAGATGAATTTAAGGTAACAATGTCACCTAACCCAGCAACTAACTTAGTAAATGTTAGTTTGGGTAATGGAAGCAATGGTGTTGCTGAGATCTATGATATCCTTGGTAAAAAGGTTATGACGCAACAGATAAATAATGGCTTAGCTCAATTGAATGTTCAAGGACTTAACTCAGGTATTTATATGGTGAAAGTAATTAGTGATTCAAAACAAATTGTAATGAGATTAATACGATCATAGTATCATTTTAAATATTATAAAAAAGGGAAACTGTAATTATAGTTTCCCTTTTTTAGTATTAAACATAATTGGGTACTCTAATTTTTTATAAATCGTTTGGATTGTGATGACGATTCAGTTTCTATTTTTACAATATAAATTCCTTTATTCCAGTTTACAACATTAATATCTACAAATACCCCAGATCCTAAATTCTGAACATAAATTTGTTTACCAAGAACATCAAAAACTTTTATTTGCTTTGATTCTTGGTTGTTATAGAACTCCAATGATAAATAAGATTTAGCTGGGTTAGGTGATATCTCGAATGCAGCCGGAAATTGGTTTTTTTGAAGACTTAGAGAAGTAATCCAAAAAGGAGACCCGTTTTGGTTGCCATCTCCACTATATTCATAAGGAGGGGGAAGTGATATAAAGGTCCCTGCAGTCCAAATACCTTTGGCCACAGCAACATTTTCTCGACCATTTCCTCCTGAACCCCATTGTGTGAAGTCCTCCATAGCAGATAATGATCCAAAATTATTAGTATTATATAAACCTAAATCAGCAGCAGAAATGGTTAGATCCACATCGCTTGTAAATGTGACGTCACCTCCTGCTGGAATATTAAATGTACCTGAAATTAAAGGCATGCCGTCTAATTGTCCGTAGGAAAATAATGTACAGAGGTAATAATCACTGACATCTATAGCATCGCTCCCATAATTATGAAGTTTTATGGCGTTTGTAGCAGGATTAACTTGCACAATTCTAACTTGAGCTCTTAATCCAAGACTCGTAAACCCAAATATAGTTAGTAAGAAAAATAATTTTAAGTAATTGATTTTCATGATATTCAACAATTTAAATGAGTTGTACTATAACTACAAATTACAAAATTTTATTCTTAAATTTTGTTAAACTTCTGATAATCAATAAATAAGATGATGTTAGGGGTTATAGTGTATCTAACTCGTCTTCAGACTGAGCACGTTTTAAAATAGGTTCGGGCAGTGATTTTTTAGCTTTAGCTCCCATTTTTTTAAGCTTCTCTACACTTGTTATTAAATTTCCTCTACCATCAATAAGTTTGTTCATGGCGCTTGAATAATCTGTTTTAGCGGCATCAATTTTACGTCCAACATTGGTTAAGTCTTTTACCAAACCTTCAAATTTATCGTAAAGGGCACCCGCTTGTCTTGCTATTTCAATGGCGTTTCGTTGTTGCTTTTCATTGTTCCACATACTATCAATGGTACGAAGTGTAGCAAGTAAAGTCGTTGGAGTAACGATAACAATATTTTTTTCAAATGCCTTGTTGTATAAGGTGTTATCTTGGTTTAAGGCCACAGCAAAAGCTGGTTCTATAGGAATAAACATGAGAACGAAATCAGGAGATTCAATGTCGTATAAATCTTGATAATTCTTATCTGAAAGTTGCTCAACATGTCTTTTTATCGAATTGACATGGGCTTTTAAATAATTACTTTGTTCTTCGCCTTCTGCATTTACATATCTGTTGTAGTCTGTGATAGATACCTTAGAATCAATAATCATTTTCTTATTATCAGGTAAATACAATACAACATCTGGAAGTACTCTTCTACCATCTTCACGAGTAAAACTTTGCTGTACAAAATACTCTCTATCTTTTTCTAATCCAGATTTTTCAAGAACACGTTCCAATACCAATTCACCCCAGTTTCCTTGTAATTTGCTATCTCCCTTTAGGGCTCTAGTTAGATTAGTGGCCTCTTTGGTCATTTGTTGGTTTAAGTCTTTTAAGCCTAACAATTGCTCTTTTAAGGCAGAATGCATACTAATACTTTCTTTTTGAGAATCTTCAACCTTTTTCTCAAACCCTTTTATTTTTTCTTGTAACGGATTTAAAATATTAGTTATGTTCTCTCGGTTTTGAAGAGTAAACTTTTCTGATTTTTCCTCAAGTATTTTATTGGCTAAAAGTTCAAAGTCCTTTCTTATTTGTGCCTGTTGTTGTTCAATTTCTTTATCCTTAGATTCTGTTTGATAAAGTAAGTTGTCATAATCAGAAGATTTTTTCGCTAAGTCTAAATTAAGACTTTCCTTTTCTACTCGGATAGACTCTAAGTTTAATTCCAATTTAGAATTAGAATCTCGTAATTGTACTATGGTTTCGTTTAATTGATGTTCTCTTTCTTTGAGGGTACTTTTAAGAGCGTTCCCTTTTAATTTATTGAACATCATGCCAATATAAAAACCTATACCGCCGCCAATTACAATGGCTAAGATTAAAATTAAATTTTGAGTCATACTTACATAAGTTTCTCAAATATAAGGTTGTTCAAGTCATTAGTCAAGAAAAACTGAATGTTACTTTGTGACTCTAAAACTCCCTGTTTTTTCATCAAATTTGATAAGGTCAGAAGGGAATAAATTAGTGAAGGCCCCTTTACTAATAAGATTGCAAGGCGTGTCATACTCAACTGTTTCTCCAGTCATTACTATGATTTTGTCACAGAGTTGTATGGCTAAATCAATTTCATGGGAAGAGAATAAAATTGTTTTTTCGGTTTCCTGAGTTAAAGTTTTAAGCAACTTTAAAATATAGGCTTTATGATACATGTCAAGATGAGATGTAGGCTCATCTAAAATAATTAAATTGGTATCTTGACAAAGTGCTCTGGAGAGCATAACCTTTTGAAGCTGACCGTCACTTAATTCATAACATTTTTTGTCAGAAAGATGTAAAATATTGGTTTGCTCTAAGGCTTGATTCACAGTTTCTAAATCTTTTTTATTTAGATTCCCAACCCAATTGGTATAGGGGTGTCTACCCAGGGCAACAAGCTCAAATACAGATAGGTTTTTTGATGGAACACTTTCTGTAAGTACTACACTTAGAGATTTAGCTAATTCCAAATTATTGTATTCCGATAAATTAATATCGTTTAAAATGATATTACCATTTAAAGAAGGTTGTACCTTGGTTAAAGTTCTGATGAATGTAGATTTTCCAATTCCGTTAGCGCCTACGAGTCCAATGAGTTCGCCCTTATTAAAACTAAGGTTTATGTTTTGAGCTATAGAGGACGTTTTAGATTTACTTTTGTAACCTATTTCTAAAGCTTGTGTTTTAAGGACGGTATGTGCGGTGTTTTTAGTCATTAAAAAATCATTTTACGTTTTCTAAGTAACAACCAAATAACTACAGGAGCTCCAATTAATGATGTTATGGCATTTATAGGTAAGGTATAATCACTGTTCGGAATTTGAGCTATACTGTCGCAAATCAGCATGATAATTGAGCCAATTAAAAATACAGCCGGAATTAACGTTTTATGATTTGAAGTATTGAAAATCTGTCTGGTGATGTGTGGAACAGCAAGACCGATAAATGCAATAGGACCAGCAAAAGCGGTTATGGTTCCAGCTAATAAACTGGTAGCAACAATAATTAAAATTCTATTTGTTTTAATATTTAGGCCTAAGCTTTTAGCATAATTCTCTCCTAATAAGAGTGTATTTAGCCCTTTTATTTTTGCAATGGTTATTATAAACCCGACACTGCAGAAGGACGCTAACACCGCAACTTCTCCCCAAGTTAAATTTCCTAAGCTACCAAATCCCCAGAATACAAATTGTTGAATTTGATCTGCCGAACTAAAATATGAAAGCACGCTTACAATTGCAGAGGTTATACTTCCAAACATTAATCCGATAATGAGTAATGCCATGGTGTCTCTAATTTTAAAGGAGGCTAATAAAACTGTTAGTAGTACTAAAAAGCTTCCTAAACTTGACGCTATAACCATGCTCCAACTACTTGAAAAAATCGTAGCAAATACACCTCCAAAAATAGAACTACCCATTATTACCAAGGCTACTCCCAAACTTGCTCCCGATGTTATACCTAATACAAATGGACCCGCTAATGGGTTTCTAAACAAGGTTTGCATTAATAAGCCTGAAATACTGAGGCCTGAACCTACAAGTATAGCCGTTATGGCTTTTGGTAACCTATAGTTTTGGATAATATAATACCATGCTTCATTGTCAATTTTTATAAAAAAGCTTTTTAATACTTCTTCAACGGGTATTGATACGGAGCCTAAACTTATATTAAGCAAGAATAGCATAATTAAGAAAATGCTAAGAATGACAAAATGAAGACTAAATGATTTCTGGTACACTATTCTAATAATTTAAAAAATACGGTTTGGTAGTCTTCAAGTAATTCTGGATGGGAGATTTTTACAATGTCCTTTAAAATTAAATCCGGTCGAGTTAACCCTAATTCATAATAGAGTACACCTCCCGTTTCTCCTGTGGTATTAGTAAAGGAATACACTTTATTTGTTCTAAGCGCTTTAAATTTAATGTAATGTTCATTCGCAATTTTAAGGTCTTCTAGGGTCCTATAATAAGAAGGGCTAAACCAAATATCAGCATCTTTGGCTGTAGCAAAAACAGTTTCAAAATTTAAAGCCAAACTGCCTTGATCTATGGTGTTTTGCCAATAGTAGTTGGTATTTGCATCTTTTAAAAATTGTCCTTCAGAGCTTGTACCACTAGGTAAATACCAAATATCTTTGTGCATGGCTCCACTTATAACGGTTGGGCGATTAGAAGCCGAACTTGCAATTTTTTGTGCTTTTAAATAATTAGACTCTATGGCATCAAAAATTGAATCGGCCTGTTTTTGTTTGTTGAATAAAACCCCAAAAAATTTAATCCATTCAGCTTTTGCCAAAGGTGATTTTTCAACCCAATCGCCATTGTAAATAACAGGGATGTTTGCTTGTCTAATATTCTCTAAAGATTTACTGCTACCATCAACACCAAAACCTACAACTAAATCTGGTTGTAACTCTAGTAGAACTTCTGTGTTTAAACCTTCGTTTTTTCCTAATTCCCTAACCTTACCTTCTTTAATTAGACTTCTTACAGTGGGCGAAGAAATATAATCCATTCCGGGAAACCCTACTAACGATTCGGTTTCATTTAGCAAATCTAAACTAGGAATATGAGTGGTTGATGTGACTACAATTTCTTTGACAGGGATTTCAATAACCGAATTGATTGAATCTAAGTTGAAATTAATATTAGAATTTGGGTTTTGAAGTGCATATCTAAATTGCGATTCAGATTTTGGCCATGGACTTTTGATTTCTAAAACAGTGAAGTTTTCATAATTAGTTATGGAAAACCCTTTGGCATATTTAAGTTTAACAGCTTCAGAGGGAGCTGAATTATAATTTTCAACCTTGGTCTTTTGTTCCTGACAAGAAACAATGCAACAAAAAATAATTAGGAGACTTAAAAATTTCAATATTTTAAATTTAATTCAGTTTTCAAAAATAAGATTAATTAAGGTTTATAATAATACATTAAACAAAATGTTTACTTTCGCAGCGAATTTTGGTTTGATTAGCCTTTAGCTAATTGATTAAAAGGGAATCAAGTGACTAGTGAAATTTTGTTTTGCTACAGTCTTGAACTGTTCCCGCAACTGTAATCTTAGTTCGTGTTAACGAATGCTTTTTATGTTTCTTCAAAACCACTGATAGTTTCTATTGGGAAGGTGAATAAAAAGACGAGAGTCAGGAGACCTGCCATATTCAACAAAAAAAGTCAAACTTTCGGGATAAAAGTTTAGGTGTATATTTTATATGCTTTTCTCGATTAATTATTAATTATGAAAAAAACTAACAATGTAGTTTTAGGTGCTTTGGTTATGGGAGCATCGCTAATGGGGTATGCCCAAAAAAAATCAGATTCTTTGAAAATAGAACAACTTGATGAAGTTGTAATTACAGATTCAAAGTTTAAGTTGAAAAGAGAGAATTCTGGTAAGGTAGTAACTCGAATTACTCAAGAACAATTACAAAATTTAAAAGGACGTTCGATTGCAGAAGTAGTAAATATGGTTTCTGGAATTGAAATAAACGGAACCAAAAGTAACGCTGGTCAAAATCTTAGTTATTTTGTTCGTGGTGGTCGTAACAGACAAGTTTTAGTATTAATTGATGGGGTAGCGGTAACTGATGCATCTCAAATTGCAAATGATTACGATTTAAGATTATTAAACTCTGATCAAGTGGACTCCATTGAAATATTAAAAGGAGCCTCAAGTACACTTTATGGAACAGGAGCGGCAACAGCGGTTATTAATATTACTTTAAAGAAATCAAGTAAGAAGGCCGTAGCTTTAAATATTAATAGTGTATTAGGAACAAGTAATACACAAGATGATGAACGTGGGATTAAAGATTCACGTAATAGTGTGTCATTAAACGGTACGATTGATAAGTTTTCTTATTTGGCAAGTTTCGGAAATCAATATACAAGCGGTTTTTCTGCGGTGGCGAATGGAACAGAGAATGATGTGTTCAATTCTATTAACGGAAATGTGAAATTGGGATACCAATTTTCTGAAAAATTTAATGTAAATCTTTACGGAAGCTTTGATGAGTTTAAATCTGATTTTGATGATGGTTTTGCTTATTTAGATGCTGATAACGTGTCTTTGTCTGAGCAATTCAGAGTAGGGATTTCTTCCGAATTTAAATATAAAAACGGAAGCATTACCCTTAATGCAGCTCGTAATACAATGGACAGAGAGATTCAGTCAGATTTCCCTTCAATTTTTAATTCGGAAGGTATGATGATGGATTTGTTTAACAAGTATACGATCAACTCAAAGTTCTATACTGTTTTAGGTGTAAATGTGTTGGATAACGAAATGGAGAGTTATTCCATTCCGTTTGGAGGTACTGGTTTTAATCAAGATGTTAATCCAGAGACTGCAAACTTTACTAATATTGATCCTTATGCAAATGTAGTTTATGTATCTGAATTTGGATTAAATGTTAATGCGGGAGCACGTTTAAATAATCACAGCGAGTATGGTTCTCATGTTGTATTTAATGTAAATCCATCATTCACTAAATCATATGATTTTGGATATGTAAAAGGTTTGTTAGGTTATAGTACAGCATATATTGCACCGTCTTTATATCAATTATTCGAACCTAATTATGGTAATCCAGATTTAAAGCCGGAAGAAAATGCAACTATTGAAGCTGGAGTAGAGGTAAACTTTACAAAGAAGGCAACATTAAGCTTAGTGTATTTTAATAGAGCTGAGTCAAATTTTATTGATTTTGTAGATACAGGAAATTTTGTATTTCAATATAACAATATAGATGAAGATTTTACAGCAAGTGGTATTGAGTTTGAAGGAAAAGTGAATATTGTAAAATCGTTAAACCTTTTGGTCAATGCAACGTATACTAAGGTTGATGAGAGTTTAGATTTAAGAATTCCAGAAATTAAAGTGAATGGACAGTTGCAATATACTTTAAAAGAGGCAACTTATTTTAGTTTAAACTACCAGTTTAATGACGAAAGAAATGATTCTTTTTACAACCCAGTTTTATTTCAGTCAGAATCAGTGACATTGGATAGCTACAGTCTTTTAGATTTTTATGTGAGTCAAAAGCTATTAAAGGATAAAGTAACATTGTATGCTAATATAACTAATATCTTTAATGAAGATTATCAAGAGCTTTACGGTTATAACACCAAAGGAAGAAACTTTTATTTAGGTTTATCTTTAAACCTATAATAGAAAAGAGAATAAAAAAAGGGTCACAAACTGTGACCCTTTTTTTGTTTTATCTAAGTACTGATTTGCTTGAAAACATGTCATAATATCCAGGTTCTGATGCCTTTGGATGGTCTAATTCTATTAGCGTAGGAGTCGGGTAAGCGGTTCTTCCTAATCCAGAAATGTGCTGTAAGGCAGCGGCCAATAAAGTTTCGTCAGGGCTTCCTAAAATTCCAAGGTTCCCATAGTTTTCACCTACTAAAATATCTGGAGTTAATCCATCAAAATAATCGGTGTTACCGTTTGCATTTAATGATTTAAATACTAATGGTTGCATCGCATAGGTGTGATTAGGATTTATTTCAGTTTTAGAAAACGTCGGTGAATCGTATAAGGTAAGAGATGCTTGGTATTTACCTCTTGTGGTTGTCCCAATATGTACCACATCAATATAAGGGTCAAGGCCATTAATAATTAACTCACTTGCTGAAGCTGTAGATCCAGTAGTAAGAATATAAACTCTATTTAAATTTAAATGATTGATAGATTCTTGGAATACAATGTTTCCATCAGAATTTGTTTTAATCATTTCGTCAGTAAACGGATTCAATAATGACTCCGGAGCATCTGCTTCTAAAACTGTTTGAATTTCAGGATTCCATTGTTCACTTATAAAGGTCTCGTTTGTATGTTGTCCTGTAACCATTGAAGCTAACCAGGTAGCGGTTCTAACAAAACCACCTGGGTTATATCTTAAATCTATTACCAATTCTGAAACGTTTGCAGCTTGAAACTCTCCAAATACAGCATTTAATTCACTATCGTAGTTATCTGAGCCAGAAAATCTGTTATAGACTATATACCCAACATTTGATCCAGATGCGTTTAACACATCATGATAGTAAATAGGGTTTTCTTGGTAAGGCTCGGTTGCTAAACTCACAAACTCGGTTCCCGGTGTTATAATATCATCTTCAAATTCTTCGGTGCCATTATCTTCATATGAAGCGATGTCAATATCAAAAGCACTTAGGTTTAATAAGTTTAGGTTATTATCTGATGAAGAATTGTAATATAAAGATTCACCATTAACAGATGTGAAAATATGTCCGCGTTGTATTCCTGCCATTTCCGCATTACTGTCAGGTAATACGTATCTTACGTAACCAAATACGTTTGAAGAACTGCCTGGAGAAAAAACCAATCCATATTCCATTCCGTTGCTTATGCTTTGTCCAGAAAGCGCCTGTTCCCAAGCAATATAGTCGCTGATTAAAAAACTAAATTCATCGACATTGTTTGGGTCAAACAATAAACTTTGAAATAGGTTTTCTGGTGTGCTAAAAGCACTTAAATAGGCACCATATGCTTCGTTAGAATCAAATCTGTCATTTGCCAAATCAGGAATTTCTTCTTTATATAGATAATAAGCATTCATGCCCTTCCATACAAAATCATTAATATCACTGGCAATAATTAAGTTGTCATCCTGATCTTCAAAACATGAGGTTGATAAAATTCCAACACAAAGAAGACAACAGATTAGTTTTAAATGTTTCATAGGTATTTGTAAAAGTAGTTTTGTATAAAATTTTGTAAAGCTAACAATTCAAGTTAACTCGCTTGTTTATTGGTCTTATAAACTTTAAAAATACTTACATTATTATGAATTAAAAATTATTTGTAACAAAAATGAAAGCAGCTCGTCGTAATATTGAAAAGCATCAAAAAGCTATTTAACACTAACCACTCATATGACACAGTCTGAATTTGTAAAAATGATTATGCCTTTTAAGGATAAGGTTTATCGATTGGCCAAAAGGTTGTTGGTGTCAAATGAAGAGGCCGAAGATGCAACTCAAGAAATTCTTCTAAAATTATGGAGGAATAGTGATAAGATAAGTGAATACAAAAATGTTGAAGCTTTTTCAATGACAATGACTAAGAATTTTTGTTTGGACCGATTAAAATCTAAACAAGCTCAAAATCTAAAAATTGTTCATAGTAATTATCAAGATGAAAAAGTTGGCTTGCAAAAGCAAATTGAAGTGTCTGATAGTTTGAGTTGGGTAGAACGCATAATGCAGGATTTACCAGAACAACAAAAAATTATTGTTCAGTTAAGAGATATTGAACAATATGATTTTCCTGAAATTTCTAAAATGTTAGACATGAAGGAAACAGCAATAAGAGTAGCCTTGTCAAGGGCAAGAAAAACAATAAGAGAAAAACTAACAAGTACACATAATTATGGTATTAAATAATTTAGATACACTTTTAGAAAAGTACGATAATGGAGAAACATCCATTAAAGAAGAAGAGCAATTACGCACTTACTTCGCCAACAATGAGGTTCCAGCACATTTAGAATCTTATAAAATGATGTTTCAATATTTTAATAATACTAAGCAAGAGGCTTATACCAAAACCGTTCCATTAAAACCTAGGAAAAGCCATATTTATCAATGGATTTCGGTTGCAGCAGTATTAGTAGTAATGTTTGGATTGTTCAAATTTGTGAATCGCCCAACCGAGCCTACAGCAGATCAGTTGGCTGTGTATAACCAAACTAAGGAGGCTTTAAATTTGGTGTCTTCAAAGTTTAACAGAGGGCAAGACAATATGAGAACATTGGGCTTAGCTGCCTTCCAATTTCAAAAGGCATCAGATAAAGTAGATCAAGTGAACGAAATATCGAAATCAACCAAGAAAATTTTAAAAAAATCAAGTAAAAAGTAAATCAAAAACAGATGAAAAAAGCAATTTTAATACTAGCAGTAATAGTAATGCCTTTAATGGGGTTTGGTCAAAGTATCTTTGATAAGTTTGAAGATATGGAAGGGGTAACGTCTATTGTCGTTAACCAAAAAATGTTCAACATGCTTGTGGACATGCAAATTAATGTTGACGACCCAGAAGCTCAAGAAATGGTAGATATGGCTAAATCGATAACAAGTTTAAAGGTGTTAACTACAGATTTAGAAGATATATCTTCAGAAATGATGAAGAGCGTAAACAAATATCTTAATAATAATAGATTAGAAGAATTGATGAGAATCAAAGACGGTGATCAAACTATTAAGTTTTACGTTAAAGAAGGTAAAAGTGATAATCACGTAAAAGAATTATTAATGGTAGTAAGTGGTTTAAAAGAAATTACTAAAGAACAAGATATTACTATTAATGGTCAAAAAAGAGAGTTTGAAACCGTACTATTATCTCTTACAGGAGATATCGATTTAAAGCAAATAGCAAAGCTTACTAATAGTATGGATATGCCAGGTGGAGAGCACCTTGAGAAAGCAGGACAAGCAAAACAAAACTAACAGATGTTGTCATTAATCAAAAACACAGTTATGATGATTATTTTGGTTGCTCTCGCAATGAGTTGCAACCAAAATATGTCATTGCAGACCTATTTTGTAGATCATCAAGAGCAACCTGACTTTGTGAGTTTAGATATACCTACAAGTATTTTGGATATTGACGAAACAACGCTTACCGAAGATCAAAAGCAGGCTTACGAGTCAATAAACAAATTAAATATGTTGGCTTATAGATTTGATGAAGGCAAAAGTGAAACTGAAGATTATAAAAAAGAATTAAGCCAAGTACAAACGCTATTGAAAGACAAGAAATATAGTGAGTTAATGCGCGGAGGCAATAGTACTGATGGTAAATTTGTCTTTAAATACTTAGAGAAAAACGGAAGTATAGATGAATTTATTCTTTTTGGAAATGCAAATGATAAAGGCTTTGCAATTGTAAGAATACTAGGGAGTAATATGAATGCCAAAAAAATAATGGATTTGGCTTCAGCAATGGAAAATGCCGATTTTAGTGATTCTCAAATAAGTCAGTTTACAGATTTCTTTAAATAGAAATAAACTAAAATATAAAATTAAAGATCGCCTGAATTTTTAGATTCAAGGCGATCTTTTTCTTTATTATGGATAAGCATATTTATTGCAAAAAGCACAAATACTATCAAGCCGCCAATCATGAAAATTTTAATTAATAAATTTTCTAATAAATCTAATGCCCCAAATACAACAAATGAAATGGTTAGGACGGCAGAGGATAATATTGCTTTTTTGTTTATATCCATGAAGTATTATATACCTGTATAGTTGTCAGGAGTAATTTGTTTTAATTCTGATTTGATGTCATCACTCACCTCTAAGGTATCAATAAAATTTGAAATAGAAGTTTGTGTAATGGCTTCATTGGTTCTTGTTAATCCTTTCAAGGCTTCATATGGATTAGGATAAGCTTCTCGTCTTAAAATAGTTTGAATAGCTTCCGCGACTACAGCCCAATTTTTTTCTAAATCTTCAGCAAATTTACTTTCGTTTAAAAGTAATTTGTTAAGCCCCTTTAGTGTAGATTTAAATCCAATTATAGTGTGTCCAAATGGTACACCTACGTTTCTTAATACTGTACTATCTGTCAAATCACGTTGTAATCTTGAAACAGGAAGTTTAGCTGATAAATGTTCGAAAATAGCATTCGCAAGACCTAAGTTTCCTTCAGAGTTTTCAAAATCAATAGGGTTTACTTTATGAGGCATTGCAGAACTTCCAACTTCACCCTTTTTAATTTTTTGTTTAAAATAATCCATAGAGACGTAAGTCCAAATGTCTTTATCTAAATCTAAAATAATAGTATTGATACGTTTCAATCCATCAAATAAAGCCGCCATGTGATCATAATGCTCAATTTGTGTAGTAGGGAATGAGTGATACAATCCTAAAGTGTTTTCTACAAAAGAACTCCCAAATGCTTTCCAATCGATATTTGGGTATGCTACTTTGTGCGCATTGTAGTTTCCTGTTGCGCCACCAAATTTAGCCGCATTAGGAATTTGTTTTAACCCTTTTAATTGTTCTTCAATACGAGTTACAAATACTTGAATTTCTTTCCCTAAACGTGTTGGAGATGCTGGTTGTCCATGCGTTCTTGCCAACATAGAAATTGATGCCCAATCGTTAGATAACTCTTTCAATTTAGAAACAACCTCTTCTAAGTTTTTAAAATATACCGAAGACATGGCATCTTTAATACTTAATGGCACTGCAGTATTATTGATGTCTTGAGAGGTTAATCCAAAATGGATAAATTCTTTAAATTCTGAAATGTTTAAAGCATCAAATTTTTCTTTGATAAAATATTCTACTGCCTTCACATCATGGTTTGTAATGCTTTCGATAGATTTTATAGCTTTAGCATCCTCAGCATTAAATTCAGAATATATTTTTCTTAATTCTGGGTATAATGCACTATTAAAGGTTTCAAGTTGTGGTAAAGGAATCTCACAAAGAGCAATAAAATATTCGATTTCAACTAAAACCCTGTATTTGATTAAAGCTTCTTCCGAAAAATATAAAGCCAAATCTTCAGCTTTTCCTCTATATCGACCATCAATAGGGGAGATGGCATTTAATTCTGTTAGTAACATGTTTGTTGTGTTGTTTTTTTTGAAGCCCCAAAGATAGGCAATTAGGCACGAATTTGTGTCCTTAAAATAGACTTCATTTTAAGCCTCCTTTTTCCATAGCTTATCTTACTTGTACACTTATGATTTTGACTTAGCCTTATTAATTTTTGTAATTATTTTTCGAGCACGTGCTTTGTATCCAGCACTTTGATTGGCGTAATCCCGTTCTAAAATTGTAATTAATTCTGGATGAATCCAATTGTATTCTGTACCTAATAAATAAAGCGAATTCATGGCGTATGCTTTAGGTGCAATTTTCTCGTCATTTATCATATAATCAAAACAAACTTCAATCATAAGTTCTTTATGGCTGTTTGTTAGTGCCTTTCTTATTTCGGATTCTTGTTTTCCATAATTAGCCGTTACCAGATACTCGCATATTTTGGCAACAGGTCTCACTGCAGAATCTAAATGTACCGTTTTCATTTGCGCAGTAAACCTGTCTAAATAAGGAATTATAGCTTCAAGGTTTTCATTGCACATAAATTCAAGAACCCAGGCGGCACGACAGGATATCTTATCGTCAACAGTAAAAAGAATGTCAAGAATTTGAGGTATTAAACTCTGATCTTTGATGAGCATTTGTGCATATTTCATCCTGTTTTCTCTCGAATGATTGACATAGTTTAATTCCTTGTATAAAGCTTCTGAAGTCACTAATTATTGTTTATTTTTGATTATCAAAAATATTAAAAAATGAAGCTTATCAAAAAACTCTTATTAGGACTTTTAGTAGTATTTATAATTGCTCAATTTTTTGGCCCTGAAAAAAACTCTGGAGAGTTGTCTAGTCTTGAACCATTTTTAGCGGATACAAATCCGCCGGAAGACGTGAAAATTTTACTTAAAGAAACTTGTTTTGATTGTCATAGTGATGTGACGAGATACCCTTGGTATAGCTCAATTACACCAGTAAATTACTGGATGGCAGATCACGTAAAACACGGTAAATCTGAGTTGAATGTGTCAAAATGGGATGCGTATTCAGTAAAACGAAAAGATCACAAATTAGAAGAAGTGATTGAGCTGGTTGAAGAAAGAGAAATGCCTTTAAATTCTTATACATGGACACACTCTGATGCGAAATACACTGACGAGCAAATTGAAAGTATGGTGAAATGGGCAGAAAGCGTAAGATTCAAATATTCGTTACAATCTAAACCAGAGTAAAATTGTCTTCTAAAAAGCTATTAATTATTGGTTCGGTTTGGCCTGAACCAAGATCTTCTGCTGCAGGTAGTAGAATGCTACAATTAATACAACTTTTTAAGGAAGAACACTATCACATAATTTTTGCCAGTAGCTGTGGCAAAACAGAAAATTCGGCAAATTTATTAGGTATTGGAGTTGAGTCTAAATTTATTGAACTCAACTCCAGTAGTTTTGATGATTTTATTAAAGAACTTTCCCCAGATGTAGTGATGTTTGATCGGTTTATGACCGAGGAACAATTTGGCTGGAGGGTTAGTGAGCAAGTGCCCGATGCGCTTAAAATATTGGACACTGAGGATTTACATTTTCTTCGTAAAGGCCGAATTGTAGCTAAAAAAGAACAACAAGATTTTGATGATTCTTATTTGTACAATGAAATTGCCAAACGTGAGATTGCAAGTATTTATAGATGCGATTTAAGTTTGATAATTTCAGAATTCGAAATGGAATTATTGCAGTCAAAATTTAGTATTCCTAAGCATATTTTATTGTATTTGCCTTTTTTGTTGGATGGTATTAAAAATGTTGATGTTCAACAATTGCCTAGTTTCACTAATCGCCAACATTTTGTGACCATTGGTAATTTTATCCATGAACCAAATTTTCAAGCTGTACTCTATCTAAAGACAACTATTTGGCCACTAATTAAAAAGCAGTTGCCCAAGGCAGAGATGCATGTTTATGGTGCTTATAGCTCTCAAAAAGTGCAGCAATTAAACCAGGAGAAAGAGCGGTTTTTTATAAAAGGATTTGCTGAAGACGTTAATATAGTGATGCAAAAGGCAAGACTATGTTTAGCGCCTTTACTTACTGGAGCAGGTTTGAAAGGAAAGTTAATTGATGCGATGCAAAACGGAACGCCTTGTGTGATGAGTGAGATAGCTGCTGAAGGTATGTTTGGAAATATGCCGGCAAATGGTCCAATTACTAATGATGCTTTGGCTTTTGCAGAATTTGCAGTGCGTTTATATCAAAATGAAGAGGAGTGGAAGCAGTTTCAAGTTAATGGCTTTTCAGCAGTGAAGGAACGCTTTAGTTATGTTGATTTTAAATCTGAATTTTGGAATAGTCTTGATAATATTATATCCAATTTACAAGCACATAGAAATTCTAATTTCACTGGAATAATGCTACAACATCATGCGCTACAAAGCACAAAATTTATGTCCCGTTGGATTGAACTAAAAAACAAAAAGGATTAATTCTTTAGCAATTGCGTTTGTAATGTTTTCATGCCTTCTGTTGCATTTTGGGTAATGACATTAATATTTGAATTCCCAGCAATATTTGGTTTCGGATCAATATAGTATGTTACAGCGCTTGAAGGTGCGTAATGCATTAATCCCGCTGCAGGATACACTTGCAATGAGGTGCCAATAATTAATAAGATATCTGCAGTCTCGCATAGCGCAATGGCTTCATCCATCATTGGCACATCTTCTCCAAACCAAACAATATGCGGTCTTTTTTGAAAACCATCTGGTGTTGTATCTCCTAAGTTTATATCAGTTAAACAGGTTTCAATATAAGATGAGCCATTTGAACTGCGAGATTTTAATAATTCGCCATGCAAATGATAAACGTTAGTGCTGCCTGCACGTTCATGTAAATCGTCTACGTTTTGGGTTATTATGCTAACACGGTAATGTTGTTCCAACTCGGCTAAATCAAAATGAGCAGAATTTGGTTTTGCTTCTAATAATTGACGTCGTCTTTGATTATAAAATTCTAAAACCAAATTAGGGTTATGATCAAATCCTTCAGGAGTTGCGACTTCCATAACATCATGACCTTCCCAAAGGCCATTGGCATCTCTAAAAGTTTTAATTCCGCTTTCGGCACTTATACCAGCGCCAGACAATACTACAAGGTGTTTCATAAGGTGAATTTAGTATTTTAAATTTATATTTGATGATTAAATTATTTTCATGGTAGATTTAGAATTATTAGCACATTTAGAATCCTTTCTAACACCTAATAGAAAAGAACGTTTTGATACTGTATTAATTCAAAGAACTAAACATTTTACGGTGGCTACAGAAGATGTATATCAATTACATAATACGAGTGCGGTAATGAGAAGTTGTGATGTTTTTGGAATACAGGAAGTGAATATAGTTGAAGAAGTAAATTCTAAAAGCATTGACAGAGAAATTGCAATGGGAGCTCAAAAGTGGGTTGATTTAAATCGGTTTTCATCTGTCAAACAATGTATAAAAACTTTGAAGGCTGATGGATATCAAATAGTAGCTACAACGCCTCATGAGCAAGATTCAGAATTACAAGATTTTGATTTTACTAAAAAATCGTGTTTCTTTTTTGGTCGAGAGACCGAAGGCTTGTCTCAAGAAGTATTAAAGGAAGCAGATAGTTTTTTGAAAATACCAATGGTTGGATTTACCGAAAGCTTAAATATATCGGTATCTGCGGCAATTATATTGCAACAAGTGACCGCTAAATTGAGACGTTCTGATGTCAACTGGCAGTTGTCTTTAGAAGAGCAAAATGCACTGCGTTTGGATTGGTGCTTAAAGACCTTAAAAAGCCAAGAGGATATCGTTAAGCGTTTTTATGAAACGAAAAAAATGTAACTTGTAATTATAAATCAAATTCAAATGGAAACTTTTTTATACATCTGTTTAGCCCTTATTGTGTTTATTGGTCTATTAACTTTGGTTCTACCTAAAACTTATATTGTTAAACGATCGGTTACTATTAAAAAACCTATTGAAGAGGTTTTTGATTACTTGAAAATGATAAAAAATCAAGATCTGTGGTCACCTTGGAAACAGAAAGATCCTAATATGAAACAAGATTATGTTGGTGAGGATGGCGCGATTGGTTTTATCGCTAAATGGGAAGGAAATAAAGAGGTTGGTCAAGGAGAGCAAGAATTAGTTGGTTTGGTTGAAAATGAGAGCATTCAAACAAAACTTCGGTTTTTTAAACCATGGAAGTCTGAATCTGAGGGCTTCTTTTACCTCAATAGCACAGAGGATGGAAAAACCACTGTCGAATGGGGATTTACGGGTGTAAACAACCCACCTATGAATATACTAATGCTTTTTATGAATTTTGAAAAAGCAGTAGGAAATGATTTTGAGGAAGGTCTTGAGAAATTAAAATCTATTTTAGAGCAAAATTAAATTTTGTTTGAGCGACGGCTTCTAGCCAATACTTTGTATTCTTCGTAACATTCGTTAATAGCGTCTAGGACCTGAAGGTCGTTAGCGGTTTGAATAAAATCTTTAGAATAATTACACTGACTAATTATTTCGTCTAAATCCACACGGTTAACTTGAAGTAATACCATGAGCATTTCTCGATCAAAACGAGATGCTAATAGGTTTCTTATTTCATCATCCTTTTTCATTTTCTTTAGCTTTTTAAGCTCATTTGGTTTTTTGCCAAACATATTATGAAGAAAATCTGCAGGATTAAAAATTGCACCTAAGGCTTTATTTATGGCATTTGGCCCATTTGTGCCAGATTCATAACCTTGATTTGTAAGCCCGGAAATACTGTATCTGTAATTTGTTTTTATTGGTACCTGTTTTACATCAATCTCTAGATAGCCCGTAAGCTTTAATTGATTTACAACTACTTCTTCTAATGCTAAAGCCAACTCGGTCATTTCAATCTTGGTGTCTTTAATCATTAACCAGTCATTAGTAACTCTAACCTTGATAGACTTATAACCTAAGTATGAAAAGTGAAGCGTGTCATTGACACTGGCTTTAATTTCAAATACCCCTTCTTCGTTTGTAGAAGTTCCGATAACCTTATTAAGGTTTACAATATTTACCTTTTCTAATGGATTTGTTGTACTCGTACTAATTACAGTACCTTTTATAAGAGAGCTTTCTTGAGCAATACTTGTAAAGGATAAAAAACAAAATAATATTAGTAGGAGTGTGTATTTCATTGCTAGGTTTTAAAAGTTAAAAGTAGTAAACTAATGCTAAAGTTTGGATTAGCTTTTGGAAATTTGACTAAATATTAACAAGAAAGTTTAAAAAAAAATCCCCAAACCATAAGTTTGAGGATTTTTATTATTAAGTATTTTATTTATCGTCTTGAACGTCTTGGTCTTGAAGAACCAAATTCTCCTGAACTTGAATCAGAACGTCTTGGTTTTCTTCCTTCTGAACGTCCTTCTGAGCGTCTTGAGTCAGACCTGTTACCTCCAGAGAATTCAGAATTTCTGCGTTCTCTTCGGTTGCTTGAATTGCCTCCTGATTTGTTAGAGCTAAAACGTTTTTCTCCACCACCTCGGCTAGAGCGACGTTTTCCACCATCATCTTTACGACCTCTGCCACGATTTCTATTTCTTCCACCTCTGTCTTCAGATACTTCAACATTTACAAAGCGACCTTCGTATTTGTAGTCTGTAAAGAATTCTAAAATTTTTGGAGTGATAGATTTATCAGTATTAAAAAATGAAAAACTCTCTTTTACATCTACTTTAAATACATCATCTCTACCTAATTCTAATATCTCTTTCAAGAAGTCTTTAAGTTTCATCCAGTCAAAGCCGTCTCGAGAACCAACATTAATAAAATATCTTGTAGAGTTTTCACTGTATTGTACATCATCTCTTGAGTTTTGTGACGCTTGTACATTTAAATCTTTCGATTTTTTATAATAATTAAAGAAACGTGTAAACTCAACAGAGAAAAATTTCTTGATTAATTCTTCCTTTGTAGTTTCCTCAAACAGTGAATTTATTTTTTCTAAGTAACCATCAATTTCATGGTTAACTTCTGTAGTATTAACTTTGTTAGCTAAAGACATAAGTTGTACTTCACAAATGTCTGCTCCGTCAGGAATATCTTTCTTAACGAATTCTTTTTTAATGATTCGTTCAATACTCTTAATTTTTCGTACCTCACTTTTAGAAACAATAACCATTGAGATTCCTGTTTTTCCTGCACGTCCAGTTCTCCCAGAACGGTGCGTATAAGTTTCGGCTTCATCAGGCAATTGGTAGTTAATTACGTGTGTAATATCATCTACATCAATACCACGTGCAGCAACATCTGTAGCAACAAGCATTTGTATTTGTTGGTTTCTAAATGACTTCATTACCATATCACGTTGATTCTGGCTTAAATCACCATGTAGAGCACCAGCGCTATAGCCGTCTTCAATAAGTTGTTCTGCAACTTTTTGAGTATCTCGTTTGGTTCTACAGAAAATTACAGAGAAAATGTCTGGATTAGCATCTGATAAACGTTTTAGCGCTTGGTAACGATCTCTTGCATTTACTAAGTAGTATTCATGAGATACATTACTTGTACTTTCATTTTTGTTTCCAACAGTAATTTCCTGTGGATCTACCATGAATTTTCTAGCGATAGTTGCTACTTCTTTAGGCATTGTCGCAGAAAACAACCATGTGTTTTTATCATCTGGCGTATGAGATAAAATATCTGTAATATCTTCTTTGAATCCCATGTTTAGCATCTCATCAGCTTCATCTAATACAGAGTACTGAATTTTAGAGATGTCTACTAAACGACGGCTAATCATATCTTTCATACGACCAGGAGTAGCTACAATAATTTGTGCCCCTTTTTTAACTTCTCTTGCTTGATCGGTTATGCTTGATCCTCCATAAATAGCAACAACGTTAAGCCCTTTACAGTACTTACCGTATTGTTTCATCTCATTTGTTATCTGTAAACAAAGTTCACGTGTTGGAGATAAAATTAAACCTTGTGTGGTTCTACTATCAACATCAATTTTCTCTAACATTGGAAAACCAAATGCTGCAGTTTTACCTGTACCTGTTTGTGCTAATGCTACTAAATCGGTTTCTGATTCTAGTAAAATAGGGATTGCTTTTTCTTGAACTTCACTAGGCTTAATAAATCCTAAATCTGAAATTGCATGCAATAGGTCTTCATTTAGACCTAAATCTTTGAATGTGCTCATTCTTGTAAAAGTATTCGATTATGTTATGTAGTGTTACATAAAGAAGCGAATCGACATACTTAACCTTAAACTTCTTGTAACACATCCTCACCCTGAGGAATTTTCAAGCTGCAAAGGTACAAAAAAAATCTAAACTAACTTATTCTGTAAACAACTGTGGTTTAAATGATTGAGAATGTAGGTGTTAAATATTGTTTAAAAATGTAATCAATGCTTGCACAGCAAGTCCGCGATGACTAATACTGTTTTTAGTTTCAGAATTCATTTCGGAAAAGGTAATGTCAAAATTATCAGGTTGAAAAATAGGATCGTAACCAAAGCCTCCAGTTCCAGATTTGTTTTCTGTGATAGTTCCAGAACAAATACCTTCAAATGTATTTAAATTGTTGTCCAGATGTAAGGCAATAACCGTTTTGAATCGCGCAGACCTATCGGTTTTGTTCTTTAGCTCATTTAGTACCCTATTCATATTGTCATTGGCATCACGTTGTTCTCCTGCATAACGTGCAGAATACACTCCTGGAGCATTGTTTAAAGCTTCGATTTCTAAACCAGTATCATCGGCAAAGCAATTGTAACCATATTTTGTTTTTACGTACTCAGCTTTTTGAACGGCATTGCCTTCTATAGTTTCTTGGGTTTCGGGTATGTCTTCAAAGCAATTAATATCTTCCAAACTTAACAGTTGAATAGATTCAGGGATTAGAGCCTGGACTTCTTTAATCTTGTTTTTATTATTAGTTGCAAAAACCAATTTCATAGGCTAAAATTTTTCAGTTTGTAAAACATTCAAAAGTAGTAATTAAGAGCATTCTGGCCTCGGTGAATGCTGAAAAATGAATGCTTTATTTTTATTAGATTTAAAAATGAGTTATTATTACATATGCGAAATTTCACCTCTCCTTTAGAAGCCTTTCAGTATTGGGAACAACAAGATCCTGATGCTTATTTGTTTAAGCAGCCCTTTAATGGTGTTTTGAAAACTTATACTTACAAACAGGCAGGGCATGAGGTGAGACAAATTGCAGCCAAATTAAAAAGCTTTGATTTAGCGCCCGGAAGCCATGTTGCATTGTTGTCAAAAAATTGTGCGCATTGGGTGATGTCTGACTTGGCGATTATGTTGGCAGGTTATGTTTCTATCCCAATTTATCCTACTTTAAACGAGAAATCCATAAATCAAATTTTAACTCATAGTGAAGCCAGGGCAATAATTGTTGGAAAGTTAGATGATTATAATTCTCAAAAGAGCGGAATTCCCTCAATGCCAATAATATCTGTAGATGCTTATGGTTTAAAGGATGGTTATGTTTGGGAAGATATAATTGAAGGGAATGAGAGTGTTGAGTTGCCTAAATTTGATTTAGAACAATTGCATACCATTATTTATACTTCAGGTACTACGGGTAAACCTAAGGGTGTTATGCACAGCCTAGGTAACTTTATGTATAGCTCTTCCAAATTAATAAGCCTTTTAGATTTGCCAAATCAACCAAGGTTATTTTCTTATTTGCCATTAGCTCATGTTGCAGAGCGGCTTATAATGACTAACGGATTGATATTAGGAGCAGAAATATCCTATCCAGAATCCTTAGAAACCTTTGCAAAAAACCTAGAAGATTGCCAACCTAATATGTTTTTTGGAGTGCCAAGAATTTGGACAAAATTTCAAGAAAAGATTTTGGAGAAATTGCCGCAAGGCAAATTAGATTTTCTTTTGAAATTGCCTATTATTTCAAGTATAATTAAGACTAAACTTAAGAAGAAATTGGGTTTAATGTCATCACGTTTTAATTGTTCGGCTGCAGCACCTATATCACCAAGTTTGATAAAATGGTACAACACTATTGGGGTAGATATTTATCAAGGATACGGTATGACCGAAGATTGTTGTGTTTCTCATTTTAATTTAAAGGGACAAAACAAAGTTGGTACGGTTGGTAAAACCATTGATGAGGTAGAGGTGAGACTTAGTGATGAAGGAGAGATTTGTATTAAAAATAAGAGTTTGATGCTTGGCTATTTTAAATCGCCAGTATTAACAAGTGCAGCTTTTGATTCTCAAGGGTATTTAAAAACGGGAGACATAGGGGAGTTTGATGAAGATGGGTATTTGACGATTACTGGGCGAATTAAAGATCAATTTAAAACAGACAAAGGGAAATATATTTCACCAGCTCCTATAGAAGTTGAATTTGAAAAAAATACAGATATAGAGCAAATTTGTATTGTTGGTACAGGATTACCTCATCCTATTGCGCTAATTACCCTATCAGAATTGGCAAGACAAAAATCAAATGATGAATTAGAGCTATCGTTGTTACAAACTTTAGAAACTATAAATCCCAAGTTTGAACGCCACGAGCATGTTGCAAGAATTATTGTAATGAAAGACGACTGGAATGTTGAAAATGGATTAACCACACCTACATTAAAAGTTAAGCGTTCAGAAATTGAAAAATTATATTCTAAATATTATTCTGAATGGTATAATTCTGATAATCAGGTGTTATTTGAATAATTTTTGTAACTTTAAACCTAATAGCAATTATTTTCCTAAGGACTTAAGTCCCGTTTTTATGATGAATTTACTACGTAAATTCTATACCTATGAAAATGCTAAGTCCATTCTTCCTAATAGCAATTAGTACATTTTCTTGTGATTTTGAACCTTCAAATTTTCAGAATACATATTCTGATGTGAAGCTGTTTAAAACCGAAGTATTAAGTAAAGAGAATACTAAATCCTTACATCATGTAGTTTCTGAAAACGTTTGGACAGAACAAGAATTAGAATTTCAACCAACAAACTTTAATCCAAAACAATTAAAGTTTAATCAAAAAGAAGGAGCAAGAATTATGTCTTTAAAAAACTCGTATACGGGGCTTTTTGGCGGAGTGCGTATTGTAACAGAAAATTCAAAGGTAACTAATGAGGTTTCCGCTCACTTTTTATATCGAAGATAAAGTCTTTTGGTTTCATCATTTATTAGTTATTTTTAAACATGATGAAACCAAAAATTCTGTGCATTGGAGATAGCATTACCAGAGGATATGAAGTTAATATAGATCAATCATATCCTTCTCTCCTTGGTATGTACTTAGATCTTCCTGTGATTAACCTTGGTGTAAACGGCGATACTACGGCTGGAATGTTGTCACGAATTGAAGCTGCATTGAAGTTTCATAAACCAGAAATTGTATTGGTTTTAGGAGGGGTTAATGATTTAACTTTAAAATCAAAGCCTAATGTGGTGTTTTCTAATTTGGTAAACATGTATAGAATCATAAAGCATTACAATGCTATTCCTGTGCCTTGTGAAATTTTAAATGTCGTTTCGGAGGATCAAATCATATCAAAATCTTCTTTGTTTTTGGCTCATAAAAAAGTCCAAAAAAGAATTCAAAAATTGAATAAAAAAATAAGGGCTTTTGCTGATTATGATAATTTGGCAGTTGTTTCTTTTGCTGGAAATTTTACTTCTAAAATGTATATGGACGATGGCTTGCACCCCAACGTTTTAGGGTATAAAACTATGGCTGAAACAGCATCTATTTGTTTAAAAGAACTTTTATTAAAATGAATTTTGATTATATGATTTTTATCATATGTAAATTGTATAAGTAGTTGTAAATTTGAGAATACAAATCAAAAAATAGAATTAATTATGACAATAAATATTCAATATGTACAAATACCGGTAAGTGAGACAATGTCTGAATATGTTACCGAAAAATTAGAAAAATTGAGTTCAAAATACGATTGGATAATTAGTGCAGTGGTTGCGTTTAAACATGAAAACAGTAAGATTGATGGAAAGGTTTGTAGTATAGAATTAAGCGCTCCAGGCCCAAGGTTATTTGCAAAGGCAGATACTGATAATTATGAGCAGTCTGTTAAAGATGCTATATCAGAATTGGAAAAACAATTGAAAAAAAGGAAAGAGGTATTCAGTCATCACTGATACATAATAATTGGTTAATTTATGGAAAGCGTCAAGAAATTGGCGCTTTTTGTATTTGTGGAAGTTTACAGTTCGAAAATTGTAATGAAATAATATTGTAAATTTAAGCTATACAAAACCATTTAGTACAATGAGATATTTATTATTAGGCCTTTTATTCGTTTCTCTTTTAGGTTGTAAAAAGAAGGAAGCTAACCCAGAATTAGGCGATGTTTATATAGAGGTTACTGGTGCAAAGAAAGCGAAATCACATTTTCAAAAGGGGTTGTTGTTGCTGCATAGTTTTGAATATGAAGATGCTCAAACCGAGTTTCAAAAAGCACAAGAACTTGATCCAACTATGGCAATGGCCTATTGGGGGGAAGCCATGACTTGTAATAAGCCATTATGGTCAATTCAAAATTTTGATGAAGCGAAGGACATTCAAGACCGGATGTTAGAATACGCCAATTTAGAATCGATTTCGGAAGTTGAAAAGTGTTTTGTAGAATCTTTAAACTATTTGTATCAGTCAAAAACAGCAAAACCAGAACGTGATAAATTATATAGTGATTTTCTTGGTCAATCCTATGCAAAGTTTCCAGAAGAGAAAGAACTTGGGGCTTTTTATGCGCTATCATTATTAGGGGCTGTTCCTGACGGAAGAGATGATAAGATCTATGGTCAAGGTGCAATGGTGGCTCAAAGTATTTTGGATGATAATAAAAGTCACCCAGGGGCATTGCATTATTTAATTCACTCCTATGATGATCCAGAACATGCTAAACTCGCTTACAATGCGGCAAATGCTTATGCAAAAGTAGCTCCTGATGCATCACATGCACTTCATATGCCTTCTCACATTTATGTGGCTTTAGGGATGTGGGATAAGGTGATTAGCTCTAATATTGATTCTTATGAAGCGAGTGTAACAAGAATGAACAAAAAAGAATTAGATGATGACGCGAGAGGTTATCACGCTTTTCATTGGTTGCAATATGGTTATCTTCAGGAGTCTCAATTTGATAAAGCAGAGCAAATGGTTTATGATATGCAGAAGTACACAAAACAAACCACTTCAAAACGATCTCGTGTGCATCTCGTGTTTTTAAAAGGAACTTACTTAGTTGAGTCTGGGAACTGGAATTCAGAAATAGCCAATGTAGAAACAGATGTATCCGATTTAAACATTGGAATTAAAGGGCAGAATAGTTTTATTAATGGGATGTTGGCTTTTCAGGAAGGAAAAACAGATAGTCTGACATCTATAATTTCTAAATTAGAAAAGGAAATTCAAAAATCGGCATTAGTTGTAGATAACTTAGATAAGGGGTTTGCGGTTTGTGCATCGGTAAATCGAGGGTTGCCAAAAAAGAGTGATGTACAACAGGCTGAAGCTATGTTAATGCAATTAAAAGCCATGGAGCAGTGGAGCACAGGAGATATTACCAAAACCGAAATGTTTTTGAAGCAATCAACAGAGATTGAAAACAGTTTAAGTTTTTCGTATGGTCCTCCATTTATTCAAAAACCAACTTCCGAGCTTTATGCCGATTGGTTGCTATTGCAGAATCGACCAGCTGAAGCATTGAAGTATTATAATCTAACACTTGAAAAGGCAACTAAAAGAAGACTGACATTAGAAGGCATTGAAAAGTCAAAAGCAATGATTCCTGATGAAATCATAGAACAAAAACCAGAGATAGCAAGATTTTAATTAACGGTGATGATAAGGTTCGTTTCTTAAGATGGTAAACGCTCTATAAATTTGTTCAATAACAAATAGCCTTACCATTTGATGTGAAAAAGTCATTTTAGATAATGATATTTTACCCTGAGCCTTTTGGTAAACCGTTGGTGAAAAACCGTATGGTCCGCCAATTACAAAAACAAGCTGTTTAATTCCTGAATTCATATGTTTTTGCAAATAATTAGAAAACCCTACCGAATCAAATTGTTTCCCGTTTTCGTCAAGGAGAATTAAAGCATCAGTAGGTTTTAGCTTTTGTAAAATCAAGTTACCTTCTTTTTCTTTTTGTTCAGCTTCGCTTAAATGTTTTGAATTTTTGATATCAGGTATGATTTCTAATTCAAATTTGATATAAAATCCTAAACGTTTTTGGTATTCGTTAATTAATTCCTGTAAAGAAGAATGATCTGTTTTGCCAATGGCAATAAGTTTAATTGTCATAGGGCAAAATTACAATTTTTGAGTAAAGATTTTAAGGTATTATGTGTTCTAAAATTCAAATCATTATTATTTTAGCAAGAAATAGTTTTTTATGATTAGTGAAGCTCAATTTGCCGAAGAATTAAGAATAATAATTAGTAATGCCATAAGAGAAGATGTAGGAGATGGCGATCATAGTTCTTTAGCATGTATTCCGGCTACTACTGTCGGAAAGGCTAAATTGTTAGTGAAGGATACAGGTGTAATAGCTGGTGTAGAATTCGCTAAGCAAGTTTTTAATTATGTAGACCCAAATTTAAAGATCGAAACTAAAATTAATGATGGGGAGCTTGTAAAACATGGAGATATTGTGTTTTATGTAGAAGGTGCTTCACAATCTATATTAAAGTCAGAACGATTAGTGCTTAATGCCATGCAACGAATGAGTGCAATTGCAACTAAAACAAAATTTTTCGTCGATTTACTTGAAGGTACAGGAACTAAAATCTTGGACACACGTAAAACAACACCAGGAATTAGAGCTTTAGAAAAATGGGCAGTGAAAATTGGAGGGGGCGAAAATCACAGGTTTGCTCTTTACGATATGATTATGCTAAAAGATAATCATATTGATTTTGCAGGAGGAATTACAAAGGCAATTTCTAAAACTAAAGACTATTTAAAGTCTAACAATAAAGATTTAAAAATTATTGTTGAAGCCCGCGATTTAAACGAAATAAAAACCATTTTAGAATCAGAAGGGGTTTATCGCATTTTAATTGATAATTTTAATTTCGAAGATACCAAAACAGCGGTGAAACTTATTGGTGATAAATGTCTAACAGAATCTTCTGGAGGTATTACAGAGGACACTATTAGGCAATACGCTGAGTGCGGTGTGAATTATATTTCATCTGGAGCATTAACGCATTCGGTTTATAATATGGATTTGAGCTTAAAGGCTATGTAATATGACAAAACACGTAGAAGAAAAACTCGAAAAAATACCAGTTGTAAGTACTATAGTTAAATTATTAAAGAAAATTAACTTACCAGGTTATCAAGGGTTTTCCTTCTATGATTTGATTGAGTTGTATGTTGTAGGTATATTTAAAGGAGCATTGACCTCTAGGGCGAGTGCAGTGGCTTTCAACTTTTTCACGGCAATATTCCCATTTCTATTATTCATTCTAATCATCATGCCTTATATTCCAATTGAGAATTTCAGGGAAGATTTTTTGTTGTTTTTAGATTCGTTTTTACCACCGCAAACCTCAGAATTCTTTTTTAAAAATATATTTGAAAACATTAATAATGGTCAAGGTGGATTGCTATCATCTGTTTTTTTTCTTGCTTTATTTTTAATGGCAAACGGTATTAACTCTTTGTTTTCAGGTTTTGAATTTTCATATCATACGCAAATTTCAAGACCATTTATTAGGCAATATTTGTATGCTTTTTGGGTGGCTATTATTTTGGCATTTTTATTAATTTTTACTGTCGTTGGATTAGGTTATTTTCAGTTATACGTTATAAATCCTTTGAATTCTACGCTTGAAACACAGGGTGTGCAACAAGGAGCCTTATTGGCTGTTATGGCAAAAAACCTATTCTTTATTATCATGGTGTTTATAGCGTCTGCAACAATTTTTTATTTTGGGACAAGAGAAGGAAGAAATACAAGATTCTTTTCGGTTGGAGCTGTTTTTACTACGTTTTTAATCATTGTAACTTCGTATTTCTTCGGAATTTATATTGAGGAGTTCTCGAGGTACAATGAGTTATATGGCAGTATTGGAGCGCTTCTAATTTTACTTCTTTTCATTTGGCTCAATTGCAATATTGTGCTTTTAGGATTTGAATTAAATGCCTCACTTAACCGATTGAAAGGTGGTTCTAAATAGTTTTTTGTTTAGAATTTAATTGAGTATTAGCTCTTTAAGCTTGCGTTTGAAAGATATTTGCTGATTTGTAGTTAGACAAACGGCTTAATGTTGCTTGTGGTTTCTGTAAACGTCTTTTTTTATCCGATAAAAGGTTTTCGATAAAGTGTAAAACCAAATCGTTTTTATTGGCTCTAATTTTGGGAAAGATGTTATTTTTGAATTGTGAGCCACTTCATAGATGTCATCTTACCAATTCCGTTAGAAAAACTCTTTACCTACAAGGTGACAGAGGCGGAATTTCAGTTTATAAAACCAGGAGTTAGAGTTTCAGTGCCGTTTGGAAAATCAAAAATTTACACGGCAATTGTTTTTAATACTCATAAAATAGCACCTCAAATTTATGAAGCTAAAGATATTCATCAAATTTTAGATGACACGCCTGTTGTTACTTCACGACAGTTGTCGCTTTGGCAATGGATGTCTAAGTATTACCTATGTACCATGGGGGATGCGATGAGGGCGGCATTGCCAGGTCACTTTTTGTTAGAAAGCGAAACCATAATTTCAAAAAATCCCGATGTTGAGGTTGCAGATAGTAGTTTAGCTGATGAAGAATTTTTGGTATATGACGCGCTCCATCATCAGTCATCATTAAAAATAAATGATGTTGTTTCCATTTTAGGTAAGAAGAATGTGCTTCCGGTTATTAAGCGTCTTATAGATGTTGATGCCGTTAGGTTGGATGAAGAGATTTATGAGAAGTATAAACCGAAAATGATTCGATACATCCGACTTCATAAAGAATATTCTAGGGATGAAGTGTTAATGGAGTTGTTAGAAAAACTAAATAGAGCGGCCAAACAAAAAGCTGTAATACTTAGTTTGTTTTCAATGACAGCAAAATCTAAGAAACCCATCAAGGTTAAGGATTTGTTGGCTGAGAGTAAAACCAGTTCCTCTGTTTTAAAAGCTTTGATAGATAAAGGAATTTTAGAAGAGTATTTTTTACAGACAGATCGTGTTGTTTATAAGGGGGAGGAAACCAATGCTCTAAAATCGTTAAACGAAAGCCAATCCTTAGCTTTTTCTGAGATAAAAAAAGAATTTGAATCCAAAGATATTGTGCTTTTGCATGGTGTTACTTCTTCAGGAAAGACAGAAGTCTATGTTCAATTGATTCAGGAATGTTTGGATAGGGGAGAGCAGGTCTTGTTTTTGGTGCCTGAAATTGCATTAACCACTCAGCTTGTTGTAAGATTACAAAGTTATTTTGGTAAACAAGTTGCAGTTTTTCATTCAAAGTATTCATCTAATGAACGTGTTGAGGTTTGGAATAATATATTAGAAAATAAACCAAGTGCGCGAGTCGTGTTAGGGGCAAGGTCTTCGGTTTTATTGCCTTTTCAAAATTTAGGATTGGTAGTTGTTGATGAGGAGCATGAGCAATCTTACAAACAGTTTGATCCGGCTCCAAGATATCACGCAAGGGACACTGCTATTGTTCTTGCAGGATTATTTAAATGCAAAACCTTATTAGGGTCTGCAACGCCAAGTTTAGAGAGTTACTCCAACACTAAACATGGAAAATTTGGTTTGGTTGAAATGTTTACACGTTACAACAATGTGTTGATGCCAGAGATAAACTTGGTTGATATCAAGGATAAGCATAAAAGAAAATTGATGAATGGTCATTTTTCAGACACTCTATTAACAGCCATGGAAGAATGTTTTGAGGAAGATAAGCAAGTTATTTTGTTTCAGAATAGAAGAGGATATTCTCCAATTATAGAATGTAATACATGTGGACATTCTCCACAATGTTCAAATTGTGATGTGAGCTTAACGTATCACCAATATAAAAACCAGTTAAGGTGCCATTATTGTGGCTATTATTCTGCAATGCCTGTTAAATGTGGAGCTTGTGGAAGTGTTGAATTAGATAATAAAGGATTTGGGACTGAGCAGATCGAGGCGGAGGTTAAACAATTGTTTCCAAACAAGAAAGTAACACGAATGGATTTAGATACTACTCGTGGTAAATTTGGTTATGAAAAAATTATTTCAGCTTTTGAACAAGGAGAGATTGATGTTTTGGTAGGAACTCAGATGTTAACCAAAGGTTTAGATTTTAGACATGTGAAATTGGTTGGGATAATGAATGCAGATAATATGCTTAATTTTCCGGATTTCAGGGCGCATGAAAGAAGTTTTCAACTTATGTTACAAGTATCAGGAAGAGCGGGCAGGACAAAAGAACGAGGAAAGGTGTTAATTCAGACGTATAATCCGTACCATAATATATTACAGCAAGTCAGTACAAACGATTTTGATGCTATGTATAAGGAGCAAATGGATGAGCGTCATAATTTTAAATACCCACCTGTATTTAGGTTAATTAAAATAACACTTAAGCATAAGGAATATCAGAAGGTAAATGTTGGAGCAGATTGGTATGCCTCTGCATTGAGACAGGTGTTTACTCAAAATATTTTAGGACCTGAGTTTCCTCCGGTAGCAAGAATAAGAAATCAGTACCACAAAAATATTATTGTGAAAATACCGGCTAAGCAATCCCTTAAAAAAACGAAAGAAGCTATATTAAAAATAAATAATAGCTTCTTAAGTGTTAAAGATTTTAGAGCTGTACGCGTAATACTAAATGTAGATCCTTATTAATTAAATGTTATTTAAGGCGTCAACAAGTTGAGTTTTCTTATTTCGACTTAACGGAATTTCATACGCACCAACTTCAACGTTTTTACTGTTAAATCTATCTACTTTATCAAGATTAACAATATACGATTTGTGGATTCTTAAAAATTTACCTTCAGGTAGTTCGTGTTCAAATGCTTTCATTGTAGAAAGTACAACCAAACTATTTTCTTCAGTTACTAATTTTACATAGTCTCCCAAAGCTTCAATCCATTTAATATCCTTAATATAAACTTTACGTTTTTTAAGGTTACTTTTTACAAAAATATGCTCTCCATCAGCTTCATTAAAATCAAGTTTTAATTTGTGCTGTTCAAGGGCTTTTTCAACAGAAACGTTAAAACGTTCTCTTGTTATCGGTTTTTGAAGATAATCAGTTGCATCATAATTAAAAGCTTTAAACGCATATTCTGTCTTACCAGTCACGAATATAATTTGAGGCTTGTTATTTAAAACGTCTAATAATTCAAATCCATTTAATACAGGCATTTCTATATCAAGAAAGATAAGATCTACCTTATGGGTGTTTAGACCGTTTTTAGTTTCTAATGCACTGCTATACTCTGCGATAAGGTTTAATGACGAATGATTCTCAATCAGCTTAACGATGGACAATCGTTGGATTGCAGAATCATCTACTACGACACAGTTTAAAGTCATAACATTTTTAGATTTTAGGTTAAGATATCGACAATAGTACAAAAAATTCGGATAAAAACCAAAAAACATCGACAAAGTGTTGAAATTCGATTATTTTTTATCTCATACTAAATATAAAATATTATAATCAAATACTTGTCTTATTTGCTAAAAATATTTATTTTTGCAGCCATTTTTAATTTATAAATAATTTATAATATGAATCATTATGAAACTGTTTTCATCTTGAATCCCGTTTTATCTGAAACTCAGATAAAGGAAACAGTAGAGAAATATGAAGATTTTCTTGTTTCTAGAGGTGCAAAGATGGTGTCCAAAGAAGATTGGGGACTTAAAAAATTAGCTTATCCTATTCAAAACAAAAAAAGTGGTTTTTATCACTTATTTGAGTTTACTGTACCAGGTGAGGTAATCAACCCATTAGAAGTAGAGTTTAGACGTGACGAGCGTTTTATGCGTTACTTGACTGTGAAGTTAGACAAGCATGCAATTGCTTGGGCTGAGAAGAGAAGAAATAGAAACAAACAAAAAGCTTAATTTATGTCTTCAATAGAACAACAAGCAAAAGGAAAAAAGGACGGAGAAATTAGATATCTTACGCCTTTGAACATTGAAACGAACAAAGCTAAAAAGTACTGTCGTTTTAAAAAGTCTGGAATTAAGTATATTGATTATAAAGATGCAGACTTCTTATTGAAATTTGTAAACGAGCAAGGTAAATTGTTACCAAGACGTTTAACAGGAACTTCATTAAAATATCAAAGAAAAGTATCTGTAGCTGTAAAAAGAGCGCGTCACTTAGCGCTTATGCCATATGTAGCAGATTTATTAAAATAAAAAAATCATAACATGGAACTTATATTAAAACAAGACGTTGAAAATTTAGGATTTAAAGACGATATTGTAACAGTTAAGAACGGTTATGGTAGAAACTTTTTAATTCCTCATGGACAGGCTGTTTTAGCAACAACTTCTGCAAAGAAAGTTTTAGCTGAAAATTTAAAGCAAAGAGCGTTTAAAGAAAAGAAAATTGTAGAAGATGCTAATAAAGTTGCTGAAGCGCTTAAAGCTTTAGAAATTAAAATAGCTTCTAAAGTTGGTACTGGAGACAAATTATTCGGTTCTGTTAACAATATTGATCTTGCTGATGCTTTACAAAAAGAAGGTCATTCTATCGAAAAGAAATTTATTTCTGTAGTTGGTGGAAGTGTTAAACGATTAGGAAAATATGAAGCTGTAATTAGATTACACAGAAATGTAGCTGTTGATTTACCTTTCGAGGTTGTTGCAGAAGCATAATCATAATAAAACTATAGTTTTAAAAACCGTTTAGTAACTTACTAAACGGTTTTTTTATTTTAATTCAATAAGTGAGTGATGAGAAAAATTTTAATGCTATGCGCTATCCTTTTTTTATGGGGATGTAAATCTGATAAATCCGATCCTCAAGTAAGAGAAGAATCTAATTTGATTAATGTATTTCAATATGAAGGCGCAGCTCAACCTTTAATTAGTGCACATAGGGGAGGAAAAGGTATACCTGGTTATCCAGAAAATTGTATTGAAACCATGAAATTTTTAAATGATAGCATTTCAGCTGTTTTTGAAATAGATGTAGCAAAAACTAAGGATAATGTTTTAGTACTAATGCATGATAAAACAATTGATCGCACGACTAACGGATTTGGTTTGGTAAATGATATCACTTTTGAAGAATTAATAAAATTAAATCTGAAAGATGACTCTGGAGCAATAACAGATTATAAGGTACCGACGTTTGATGCTGTGTTAGAATGGGCCGTTAAGGAAAATGCCATTTTAACTTTAGATATAAAAAGAAGCGTTTCTTTGGAAGAAGTATTGAAGTATGTTGAAAAACATAAAGCAGAAGATGTGTCAGCAATAATTACTTACGATTTAAAACAAGCTAAGAAAGCATATCAATTAGCACCTCATTTATTATTGTCGGTTTCAGCAAGAAATGATAAAGAATTTGATGAATTACTAAATTCAGGAATACCAACAAGCCATATGTTGGCGTTTACTGGTACTAAATTGTCGAGTCCAGAACTTTTTGAGAAAATTCATGAAAATGGAATTTATTGTATGCTTGGTACTATAGGTAATTTAGACGGAATGGCGGAAGCTCGTGGAGATGAGTTATATAACACTTGGATAGCTTTGGGTGCCGATATTTTAGCTACCGATAGACCTTTAGAAGCTGCTTTAAGCGTCAGTAAATAGTGTGCTTTAATAGCGTGTTTTCTTATTTATGATTTTTGTCGAGTTAACAAGTGAAATGTTAAAAAATTAAAGACTGTTTTGTAAGGTAAACTGTTAATTGTTAATTAATGAAAAGTTAACAACGCGTTAATTAATTTGTGTGGTAAAATGTAAAACTACCTTAACTTTTGTTATTTTTACCCCGTAATTAACTAATTTTTTTAACTAATTCAGTAAAAATGAAACACAAATTACTTGCATTACTTTTAATGCTTTTTGTAGGTACAGCCTTTGCGCAAGTGACTACGTCTAACATTAAAGGTTTAATTTTGGATGACAATAGTGAGCCTTTACCAGGAGCTAACGTTGTTGCATTGCACACACCTACAGGTACAAAGTACGGTGCTGCTTCTAACATTGATGGACGATTTAATTTATTAAATCTTCGTGTAGGAGGACCTTACACGGTGACTGTAACTTATGTAGGATTTAAAGATCAAACATTTAGCGATGTTTACTTAACACTAGGTTCTTCATTTAATTTAGATGTAACCTTAGCAGTCGATAGTGAAGAGCTTGACGCGGTAGTGGTAACTGCATCTGGTGGTACAGGAACTTTTGGTTCTGACCGTACTGGAGCAGAAACAAGTGTTGGTCGTCGTGAATTAACACGTTTACCAACTATTTCTCGTTCTGCATCAGATTTTACAAGATTAGAGCCTTCAGCTAGTGGAGGATCGTTCGGAGGTCGTAATGATCAGTACAACAACTTTTCTTTAGATGGTGCAATTTTTAATAATCCATTTGGATTAGATGCTGCAACACCAGGAGGGCAAACAGATTCTCAACCTATTTCGTTAGATGCAATCGAGCAAATTACCGTTGCTTCTGCACCTTATGATGTTACTCAATCTGGATTTACAGGGGCTTCTGTAAATGCTGTAACTAAAAGTGGTACGAATGAAGTTCACGGTACAGTTTATGGCTTCTTTAGAAATGAAGATCTTACCGGAGGAAAAATTAAAGGTGAAGATGTATTCAAATCTAAATTAGAGCAAAACCAATTTGGTGTATCTATCGGTGCTCCAATTGTGAAGAATAAATTATTCTTCTTTGCAAACTTTGAGCAAGACACAAGAACTGATTTAGGTACTAATGGATGGACTCCAAATACAGGTTCTGGGGCAATTAATGAATCTCGTGTATTAGAACAAGATTTAATCACAGTTCAAAATGCGTTATTAGGCTTTGGATACAATCCAGGAGCTTATAAAGATTTTAACTATGATTCTAACTCTACTAAAGGTATCTTTAAGTTAGATTGGAATATTGATGATAATAATAGATTAGCTGTTATTTACAACTTCTTAGACGCTGCAAAAGAAAAGCCAGCTCACCCAACAGCATTAGGGTTTAGAGGTCCAAGTGCAAATACACTTCAATTTGAAAACTCAGGATATGAAATCAACAATAAGTTAAATTCATTCCAATTAGAATTAAACTCTACATTGTCTGATGAGGCTTCTAATAAATTACAAATGGGATACACTCATTTTGATGATTTTAGAAATCCGCTTTCAACTCCAGCTCCAACGGTAACCATTACTAAAGATGGATCTAACTACATTATTGCTGGACATGAGCCTTTCTCAATTAATAACAGATTAGATCAAAAAGTTTTTCAAATTTCAGATAATATTAATTTCTATAAAGGAAACCATACGATTACAGCTGGATTCTCTTTTGAAAAATTTGAATTCGACAATTCGTTTAACTTAGGTGTATACGGTGCACAAGGTGTATTTTTCCCAACAACTACTATGGAAAATTTTCCAGCAATGGTAGCTTCAGGAGAATTAGAAGCTTTATTTGATGCTGCAACTGCTGCTCATGCTGCTTTAGAAGCAAATGGAGAAGGTGTTGCTGGTGGATGGTCATTAGCTGAAACTAACGTAGGTCAATTGGCATTTTATGGTCAAGACCAATGGGATGTAACTGATAATTTTAAACTGACTATAGGGTTACGTGTTGATAAACCATTATTCTTTGATACAGCTCAAAAAGCTCAAGAGGTAATTGACAGAGCTTGCTGTTACGTTCCAGAAATTCCTTATGTGAATCCAAATACTGGAGAAACTGTATTTTTAGATAATACTCAAATGCCTTCTAACGATTGGTTAATTTCTCCGCGTTTAGGGTTTAACTGGGATGTAAAAGGAGATAGCTCTTTCCAATTAAGAGGTGGAACAGGTGTATTTACAGGTCGTTTACCATTTGTATGGTTAGGAAACCAAATCGCTAATCCAGAAGTATTCTTTTACCAAATGGTAGATCCAGATTTCCAGTTCCCACAAGTTTGGAGAACAAATATTGGTGGTGATTACAAATTTGAAAAAGGATTAATATTAACTGGTGATTTATCTTTCACTAAAGATATTAATGGTGCTCATGTACAAAACTGGGGATTATTAAACCCATCGGCTACTTTAGGTGGTGTGGATAATAGACCAGTTTATGCGCCAAGTGATATTATCAATAACGCTTACGTTTTTACAAATACTGATAAAGGAAGAATCTTTAACGCGTCTCTTAAGGCTCAAAAGACCTTCGAGAATGGATTATATGCAAGTTTAGCTTATAACTACTTAGATTCTCAAGATGTTAACTCTATTGAGGCTGAAATCACTGGTGATGCATTTGCATTTAACCCAGCCTTAGGAAATGTAAATGACGATGTGTTAGGACACTCTAAGTATGGTGATCAACACAGAGTTATTGGTGTTGCAAGTAAAAAATGGAACTACGGTGGTGACAAGTGGTCTACTACTGTTTCAACCTTCTTTGAATATGCAAAAGGAGGACGTTTTAACTATACTTATGGTGGAGACATTAACGGAGATGGTTCTAACTTAAACGATTTAATTTACGTACCAACTGAAAGTGAATTATCTCAAATGCAATTCTCTGGTGCTGGTCAAGCTGAAGCTTTTAATAACTTCATTAATCAAGATGATTATTTAAGTGACAGAAGAGGGCAATATGCTGAGCGTTATGCTGCTACTGCTCCTTGGAGATCACGTTGGGATTTTAAAATCTTACAAGATTATAACTTGAAATTAAAAAGCGGAAAAACGCATACCATCCAATTTAGCTGGGATATCTTAAACTTAGGTAACTTAATTAGCTCTGATTGGGGCTTAATTCAACAACCAAATAGTGTGCAACCAATTGGTGTGTCTGTTGACCCAAATACAAATGTACCTACATATACATTTAACCCTGAGTTAACGGAAACTTTTGGATACGATTCAAGCTTAGCCTCAAGATGGCAAATGCAATTTGGATTACGTTATATTTTCTAATCGAAAACAAAATATATATCCGTAAATTTGCGCTCCATTAATGGAGCGCATTTTTTTTGATTATGAAATATAGAAGATTAAGTAAAGAGCAATTTGAAGAATTACACAAAGAGTTTATTAACTTTTTGGCAACGCAGTCTATTACTGCTGACGAGTGGACGAATTTAAAAGCTAACAGACCAGAATTGGCTGAACAAGAGTTAGATATGTTTAGTGATTTAATTTGGGAAGGCGTGTTGGGTCAAGTGGAGTATATTGAACATTTTTCTCCACAACAATTACACATGTTTCATTTAGGTGAAGATAACATGCATGTAATTGCAATTAAAATCAATGACGACTCTATTAACCTGCATACAACTGAAGGCTATACCTGGTTGAAAGAAAACTTATTAAATGACGCAGTAGAGTTTTTTAATGCTACAAAAGAATATTCTAAAGAGCCTTTGTCAGATAAATTTAACCTTATTGAGCAAGGTGGTAATATCACCAAAGGCGAATTATATAATTATTTTAAAAAATTGATAGGTTAATAGCCTATCAATTTTACTCATATCTTAGGGCTTCAATTGGGTCTAATTTTGCAGCTTTAATTGCTGGAAATAGTCCTGATATAATAGCTACAATAAAGGTAATACTCACCGCGCTAAACATGGCTAACCAAGGAGTGGTAAATTGGAAGTTTGCGATTGCCGAAAAGCCGTAGGCTACCAAAATCCCTAAAACAATCCCCATTAAACCGCCCAATTGGCCAATAATAATTGTTTCCATAAAGAATTGAGTAGCAATTGTTTTTCGTTTTGCTCCCAAAGCCTTTCTAACTCCTATTTCTCGAGTACGTTCTGATACAGAAACAAGCATGATATTCATTAATGCTATGGATGATCCAAAAATGGTAATTATACTAATAATCCAAGCAGCAGCATAAAGGTATTGGGTAATATCTCCTATCCTGTTAATTAAATCATCACTGCGTTCAATACCAAAGTTGTTTTTTTCAATCGGATTTAATTTTCTAATGTTTCTAAACAAAGCAACGGCCTCATCTTGTGCACCTTCTAACATGTCTTTTTTGTCACAAAGAATACTTAAACTGTAATTTATGTTTGGGCTTGTAAAAATGGATCTTGCTTTTTGTATAGGAATAAGAACTCTAAAATCTTGATTATTACCAAAGGTGGCTCCTTTTGATTTCAAAACACCAACCACTGTAAATTTTGAGCCTCTTACTGTTATTGTTTTACCTATAGGATTAACTTCCGACAAAATTGCCTTATCAAGGTCGCTACCAATTACACAAACATTATTATTGTTTGAAATATCAAAATAATTTAGCTGTCTACCGTCTTCAATTTCTAAACCAGAATTATTTATAAAATGTTCATTAACCCCATAAATGGAAACCTCTGGATCTGTTTTTTTGTTTTCAAATTTGACTTCAGCAAATGACGTGCCTCGAAAAGAAATAGAAGTTGTAGTGTACGGGAATTGATACGCTTCCTTAAAATCAACAACATTTCTATAACTAATTATCGGGTTTATTTTTTGACGTTCCCGTCCGCTCCGTCTTTGGGTTGTAAACTCATAGCGTTGAATATTAAAGGTATTCGCACCCATTGAAGAGAAATCACTTGAAATTGTGTTTTCTAATGCTGCAATGGCGCCCAAAATAGCCACTAGGGCCGTAATACCAATGGCAATAATAAATACAGTTAAAATAGTTCTTAGAAGCTGACTTTTTATAGAAGTAACGGCAATTCTAATATTTTCTCTAAACAATGAAAACATGCAATCGGTCTGTAAAGTTAGTTGTGATTTGCTATAAGACTCACAAAAGCCAATAAAGTTACTATAAAATTAAAATAAGTTGGTTATGGAATTGAAAATTGTAATATTTTTGTTTGAAAATTAACAAGTAATGGCAAAGAAACCAGGTATTCCAAAAGGAACAAGAGATTTTAATCCGACTCAGGTTACGAGACGTAATTATATATTCGATACTATAAAAAAGCAGTTTTCTGCATTTGGTTTTCAGCCTATAGAAACTCCTAGCTTTGAAAATTACGACACCCTAATGGGTAAGTATGGCGAAGAAGGAGACCGTTTAATTTTTAAAATATTAAATTCTGGAGACTACCTTAAAAAGGTTTCAGATGAGGAGATGGAAAATCGTAGTTTGCCTGCCATAACACCAAAATTATCAGAGAAGGCCTTAAGATATGATTTAACAGTACCCTTTGCTAGGTATGTTGTTCAGCATCAATCTGAAATTAGTTTCCCGTTTAAGAGGTATCAAATTCAACCTGTTTGGCGTGCCGATCGTCCGCAAAAAGGCAGATTTAGAGAGTTTTATCAATGCGATGCAGATGTTGTTGGCTCAAAATCATTGTGGCAAGAAGTAGAGTTTGTACAATTGTATGATGCAGTATTCTCAGAATTAGGCTTGAATGGTGTTACTATCAAAATTAACAATAGAAAGATATTATCGGGAATCGCTGAAGTTATTGGAGCTCAGGATAAGCTAATTGATTTTACAGTTGCACTTGATAAATTAGATAAAATTGGAGAAGAGAAGGTAAAAGAAGAAATGAGAAGTAAGGGAATTGCTGAAGACGGTATTTCAAAACTTCAACCCTTATTCCAATTGGAAGGTGATTTTGCTTCTCAGGTAGATGCATTGAAATCAATTTTAAATACTTCGGAAATTGGCTTAAAAGGTATTGCCGAATTAGAATTTATAAATTCGGGCATTTCTACCCTGGGGTTAAACACAGCCAAATTACAATTGGATGTTACCTTGGCAAGAGGATTAAATTATTATACTGGAGCAATTTTTGAAGTCAGTGCTCCTAAAGGTGTGGCAATGGGCTCTATTGGAGGCGGTGGAAGATATGATGATTTGACAGGAATCTTTGGGCTGAAAGATGTTAGTGGTGTTGGTATTAGCTTTGGTTTAGATAGAATTTATTTAGTTCTTGAAGAATTAAACTTGTTTCCTAAAACCATAACAGAAACAACAAAAGTGTTATTTATAAATTTCGGAGATAAGGAAGCTCTAAGTTGTTTAACAATGATTAAGCAATTAAGAAAACATAATATAAGTGCAGAATTGTTTCCAGATTCTGCTAAAATGAAAAAGCAAATGAATTACGCTAATAAGCGTGAAATTCCGTTTGTTGTGCTTGTTGGAGAGGAGGAGTTGAATTCTAATACCTTCACAGTGAAAGATATGGCCAATGGCTCTCAAACCAATCTCACGGCAGATGAACTCATAGCATTTGTGAAATAAAAAAGTACCAACATAGGTTGGTACTTTTTTTTATAGACAAAGGTTGTGCTATCAATCAATATCTATTTAAGTATTATTTTTTTACTTACCGCACTTGTTTCTGTCCTGAGTTTTATAATATAAGTTCCTGTACTGAAATCAGGTAAGGTGTATTCGTGATAATTACTCTGGTTTAGGTTATCTAAATTAAATACCGGTTGACCTAAAATGGAGTATACTTCCAATTGTTTTAAATCAAGATTGTTAGGATTTAAGATAACAATGCGTTGTCTGTAATTGGAGTAATAAATATTCAATTCATTAAGTTGTTCGTCTTCTAAAGAAAGTGTTGAACTTTGTGATTCAAAGACCAAATTAAATCGGTTTAAATAATTGCCCTCAGCCAAGTATATTTCAAAATCTGATTGTCTCAAATCGTGATATGAATTTAATTCACTATCATGAATGTAAATATTTAATTCTTCGGGTATATTTTCAAGGGCATCAATGGTTATGGTATTTGTACCGTCTTCTCCAACTTTTATTCCTATTGGGTAAACCGAGGTTGAATTGAGTTCATTGCTTCCTTGAATTACAAATTTTTCATCGTTAAGCATCCAAAATAAATCATCTGCTTGTTGCTCGTAAAGTTTGGCATCAAATGCCCAATCTATGCCTAATGTTGCTGCTGGGTCTATAGTCAGCAATATTTGTCTGTGCAATGTGGAAATAGAATTAAACCCTAGTCTAATTTTCATTCTATGGTCTAAAGATTCTTCTTCAGAGTTAGAAGCTGTTTGACTTGTTCTTACAAAAACAGAATTGCCATTACCTTCTTTTTGAAACACACGTTGACCATTATTAAAGTTTATGGTTCCGTTAGATTCTCCTACTACAAAAAAGCCTTGTCCAACGGGAATGTATCTTCCGGGTAGTTTAGTTGGCGCTCCTCCCGTTGCTACATCAGGGTCATTTGTTCCTAAAGATGCAGCAGGTACCGAGCCAGAAAAATTGTAAGTGGCATATCCGCCTTGATATTCGGCTAAGTAATGTGAGCCACCGCCCCAGTGTTCCCAGAAATATAGCGTACCGCTAATTAATGGTGTATTATCTGTTGGGTTGTCATAGTCTAAAACAGGGCCATTATCAAGTATAAATTGATTGGCATCAATCGCTGATGGGTAAGGATTTCCTACCAAATAGTCATTTCCCGCATTTAAGGTTAAATTAATATCTCCGTTATTTGGCTTACCCACAAAAGCGTAATTTTGAGGGTCTAAAATACTTCCAGTTCCTGGTCCTTTCATTGTAAAGCCTTCTCCTGCTAATAAGGTTCCGGTGCTACGAACATGTTGCCATGCCGAATAATCGTCATCTAATTGATTTGCAAATTTCCATATCCAGTAATCGGCAAGGCCTATTGGTGAGCTGTTGGTGCCGTTATAGCCTGAAGAGATGAAATTTATGGCTTCTAAATCATTACTGTTTGTACCGTCTTTAAAAATAGTTGGTAGGGTATAAGCATTATTATTTGATGTTGTATTTATAGTGCCTACGGGCGAGGACCAATAATTATAGGTATAGGTGTCTGATGTTCCTTGCTGATCCTTTTCAAGTTTACCAGAACTTGTTGGGTCTAAAACACTATTTTCACTTTGAATTAGTTGTGATTCGCCATTTAAATCTATGGTGCCGTCCAATTTTAAATAATGTGTAATTGTTAATCCGTTACCTGTATTTAAGGCATTATCTCCTGTAAGTTCAATTTCAGAATTATTAACCTTTAAGCCCAAAACAGAGCGCGCTCTACCTAAATTTGAATAGGTGTTAATAAGAATGTTATTGTTCGTTTCTACGATGTTCCAATCTATATTTGTTGTGCCATCTACGCCAATACTATTTGGGGCATCCCAAACCGAATCACCATAGGTCCATGGTGTTGAAGAAGACACGTCATTCCAGTAACCGTCCGCTTTGGTTGTGTAGGGTAGAGGGGCAGTTTCGTTTTGCCAAGTACTACTGTTGCGTAATCTTCCTTTTGGTATTCCTTTTATAGGGTTAATATTTCCATTACTAATATCGGTTGATTGGTTTAACTGGTAATACCCTGTAAGATTGTCCCAATTAATTCCTTCAACTTCTATGGGAATTATTGAGCCAGTTACCTTGTTGTCAACTTCAGTAATTTCCTGGTTCATCATAATTCTTATTTGATTTGCTGTTAAACCAACATCCCAAATTCTAACTTCATCAATCCAGCCTTTATAATAATTAGTAGGCCTAAAGGGTTCTGTAGAAGTTTGGTCCATAGCGCCTAATATAAACTCGGTTATACTGGAGTTTGGAGTAGGTGCAGAACCTGTGGTGCTATTTACTAGAACACCATCAATAAATAAATTGTATTCGGAGCCATTAAATGTTACAGCTAGGTGGTACCAACGCTCGGTTGATATAGGGTAAGGAGAACTCAATGAGTTAAATTCATCCCAGTTGAAAGAAATTATGTTATCTACCAAACTCAGGTCAAACCCCGTAGTTAAATCTTTGCTATTTCGTTTAGAAAGTATGGTTTGAGAGTTTAGATTGTTTTCTTCAGATTTAATCCAAGTTTCCACACTAAACGCATTTGAAACTTCGTAATTGTTGCCAAAAGTGACATAATCATCAATACCGTCAAAATCAAGTGTGCTACATGCCGTTGTGAAACTAATTTCTACTAAATCTTCTTCACAAGAAACCGTCCATTTTAATACATAAGATTCGTTTTCTTGGCCGTAAAATTCTGATTTCGGATTGTTTACACTTTCAAAACTACCTCCTGTTCCGGATACTATAGACCAGGTTCCAAAATCTCCTTTTATTGGTTGAGAGGCATTTAAGGTTGTTGATACAGTTCCGCATGATTCTAAATTAAAAGATTGATCACTTCCGGCATCTTTTCTATACTTAATTGCAGATTCTAAAAGATAGTTTCCGAAAATTCGCCGTTCTCCTACATATTCTGCCATTGTTCCATTATTGGCCTTATTGATGTGAGAACCTTGATATAAAATCGTACCGTTAAGACTATTGCCATAAGCAGGACCATAGGCAACTACAGCAGCTTCTCCTGAAGATCTGTTTGTTCCAGATGGTAAATCGGAATGTGTTGGGTCATAAACCGCAGCGACTGTCGTGCTTCTCCATCCATCTATGAACGGGAGGAACACACGCTCTGAATTTCCGTTTGATGCGGCATGGAATTCTTCCATAAACTGCATTAAAGGGTGAGAGGCTGAGTTTAAATTGTATAAAATTGCATTTTCATCTATTGTGTTGTCATGATCTGTAATACTATTACCACTGTTTATGAAGCTAGATAAATACGGATAATTAGTACTAATATTACTTGTCGATTGGTATGGAATTAGTCCTGAATTAGATAAAAAATTAAGTTGTTTTCCTTCAGATGTTTCTAAAAGTGATTCGGTAATACTTACGTCATGACAGCCCATCCAAACATTACCACCGTTTATGACATAATCATAAATGGCGTCAATATCATCTTGGTCCCAATTTAAATCTGGGTCTGTATGATGAGAAAGCACATAAATTTCATCGCAAAAATCAATATCGGTAATACTTGCTCTTCTATAAACCGAATTTGGTATTCCGGCAGGAATAAAAAAGGCTTGTTCAATATCGGTAGTGTCATTTACATCGCCGTCTTTAGGATATATAACGACATTGGCTAAGGTGGTGATTATACCATTAATTGGGGCGTTAGAAATAGCATCTAAGTTCCAATATATTGTTAATCCCGAGTAGTCTGATATCCATTGTTCAATAACCGTATAGGCATCATCTATGTATTCTGAAGGAATTAAAAATGGGCCAGCTTTTAGATCGGCTGAAATAGGAGTAGATCCTAATCTTGTGGTTGTTCCACTAACCGATATATCTGTTTGGTTAGTAATGTTTGAGGCATTTACAAAGGTTTTAGTTGGATTTATCACCCAATAAATTGGAATGTCATAATTCTGTACCAAATCATATATTAATCCATAAGGTACTAAAGCATTATTTTCCGTTTGAGGAACTATACCCATATCAATAACACAGGCTCCAGCTGAAAAATTAATATAACTGGTAATACGTTCAGAACCTATACAGCCGTTTGAATCTCTAGCATAAACGGTAAATACGGGTTCAGAAAGTCCTGTAAATGTATTAGACTTCACCCATTTAATACCATCAAGAGAGTAGTTGTAATTTCCAACCCCTCCAATTGGAGAACCAACTGTTACAGACATATCACTACAACCTTCACAACTGGCTGGCGTTGAAAACGATCCGGTAATTTGAATTGGACTGCATTCTGATGCACCTGATAGTCTAAATTGATAGTTGCTTTCATCAATATCGTTACTGCTAATGGTAAGGATACTAGTGTTAGTGCCTTCACCATTTGATAAATAAGTGATATCAAGGTCTAAAGAGTTTCCATCGCTTATAGTTGTTGGAAAGCCAGGTGAGTTATCGATTGAAAAGTTAGCAGAATTACTTAGAGTTATGTCGGAGACTATAAGATCTAAGTTGCCTTGGTTTTCAATTGTAAAGGTGTTGGTGTTAGTAATACCCATTGCAAGATTTCCAAAATCTGTACCGTCGGTAATGGACGCTTCTAAATCGTTGTTTATTATGGTGTTTCCATTTCCAGTAATAGATATTTCTGGAGCAGGCACAGCAGATTGTACTACTATGGTATAATCCTCTACTTCACCATCAAAATTTTCATCACATGGGCCTGGAACAATATTATACCTTGCAGAGACTCGCATTCTTGTACTTCCAATAACTGCGGTATTAGGTATTGTTATAGATGGGGATATTGATGAAATGCCATTGGTGACGTTTTTTGCAAATCCAAGGTTGTAGGATTCATTACTATCTAAAAAATCGCCATCTTGATTCCAGTCAATAAAGGCGTATACATAGATGTTCCAATCTCCAGCAGTATTAATATAGGAGGACAAATTGTAATTGTTTCCTATGGTAACTGAGGTAGAAATAGTTGTAAAATCTGAATAAGCATTAGTTTCTATTGGCGTACTATTGTCAATTGTATTGAAAATAACTCTTCTAATTCCAGTTGTGAATTCGTCGTTACCATCACTGTTACAATACTGCGCATTAGCTGATAAAAAGCTAAAACAGAATAAAAGTGCCAAGGTCAACTTGATGTATAGGTTAATTGAAATTTTCACGGAGGTTAAGTGTTTGATTTTGAGTCAATAATTCTATGCGTTTTGGCAAAGAATGAATGCAAATCACTGTTTAAGGGCACATGTGAAAATGGGGAAGGGAATCCTAATTATTGCATTTTGGAGCAATTGTACTTTATGATGTAAAGTAGTAAGGGAAATTGGTCATTAATTGACATTAACCATTATGTAGATCCAGTTATAAAAATAGTGGATATAAAATACTTAAGCAGATAGCATACTTTAGATTTCATAGTCTTTAAATTTGGGGTTTAAATTCTAAAAATGTGTTTTTTCGTACTATGAACTAACAATTTATATGTTGTAACTAAAATTAAATTGACTCAAAATTCGATAAACGGTATATTTTTGAAAGAATAAACTTTCAAAATGTATGAGATGTGTGATTATTTTACCTTGAATGACCAAATTTTTTGGACAGTTTTCCAGTTTCATGACTTAGACTGGCTATGTAGATGCTTGTGTTTGTGTTGTTTAAGGTGAAATTGTATTCTTGGTCGTCCCCGTTGATTTTAAATTTGGCAATTTCTTGTCCCAAAATATTATAAATCACAAGGTGGTTTATGTATTTATTTTTAGGATTATATATGTGAATTGTTTTGTTATTTGAAGTGTAAATTAATTGAAAATCATTATTTCTATTTTCAGGAGGAGTGCCTAATGTATTATTACTAAATGTGATCTCATAGGTCGTTAAATCACTACCCGCTTGTAAATGAATTTGATAATCACTTTCCCTTAGATTATGATATTCGCCAGTAACCTTATTATGAACATATATTTGAAAATTGGAAGGTACATTTACCAGATCATCTAAGGTTAATGTGCTAATTCCGCTGGATTCAGATTTCAATCCGATAGGAAAAGTAGTTAGCTCATCAATGTTGTTGGTGCCTTGAATTGAGAATTTGGAGTCTTCAATCATCCAAAATAGGTCGTCCATTTGTACTTTCATAACTTCACCATCAAACCCCCAATCTATGCCTTGAGTAGCATCAAAATCTTGAGTTAATAATATTTGACGATGAATGGAATTTACCGAATTTAGACCGAGCTTAATTTTCATTCTTGGATCTGATGGGATATTTCTCATTTCCAAATTTTCCAATCTCATAAATTGAGAATCGCTTCCTTCTTTTTGAAAAACGCGTTGGGAATTATTGAATTTTATAGATCCATTTTGTTCGCCAACAACAAAAAAACCTTGACTTACTGGTATATATCTGCCTGGTAGTTTGGCAGGGGTTCCTCCAGTGCCTACATCTGGGTCATTTGTCCCGTAGGAAGGCGAAACTACAGATCCCGATAGATTATATGTTGCATACCCACCTTGATAATCTGACAAGTTGTGGGATCCTCCGCCCCAATGCTCCCAAAAATATAATGTGCCTGTTACCCCACCTGAGCCTTCAATTATTGGTGCATTATCCAAAATAAATTTATTGGCATCCATGGCGCTAGGATAAGGGTTTCCAACTAAATAGTCATTCCCTGCATTTAATGGTAGTTGAATGTCTCCATTATTTGGTTTTCCTACAAATTTGTAATTTTGGTCATCAGAAATTGGGCCCGATCCTGGCCCCTTCATAGTGTATCCTTCAGCTGGGAGTAACTGCCCATTACTTCTTACATGTTGCCACGAAGCATAATCATCATCAAGTTGGTTAGCAAACTTCCAAATCCAATAATCGGCTATTGTAATAGGATTAGTTGGACTACCGTTATATCCATTTGAAATGAAATTTACATTGGAATTCCCGTCCTTTAAAATTTGATTTAAACTATAACCCGTATTGTTAGCTGTTGTTGAAGTAATGCCTACAGGAGACGACCAATAATTGTAAGTGAACTTATCGGCTGTACCTTGTTGTTCTCTTTCAATACTGCCCGAGCTTTCAACTTTTAAATCACTGCCTTCGGTTTGTATAAGTTGAGATTCTCCTTCTAAATCTATATGACCATCCAAACTTAAATAATGAGTAACGGTTAAGCCTTGACCAATATTTGCTTCTGTTTCCCCATCACAAGTAATTGTATTGTTATCTAAGTATAGCGCGAGAACAGTTTTATTGTAGTCGTTTTGAAGTGGCAAGTAGCTGTTATCAATAGAAATGTCGTGATATGTTTTTACAATATTCCAATTTACGGTTATAGTGCTGTCAACTATTGATGTAGCACCAGGAATAGTTTGTGTAAAGCCGTTTGCCCAGGTGTTATCATTTTTCCATTGACCAGCTTCATTGCTGACATATGGTAATGGTGCAGTTTGAACGTCTACAGTATTTAAGTTATGTAGTGTCCCTGGATGGCTGTATTGTGATTCATCCTTAACATTGGTAAAAGTGTATGTGGACATTGGGTAATAGGCTTGTAAGTTTTCCCAATCTTTAAACCCTATGTCATTTTTAGATATAGTAGGAGGTAATATTTTACCAGAAACTAAGGAGTTGTTTTCCTCAATTTCTTGATTCATAATATAGCGCAGTTCATCTATGGATAAGGCAGTTTTCCAAATTCTCACTTCGTCTATATTCCCCTTAAACCGATTTGAAGAACTTTCTGTTTGGGCACCAATCAATAAAGGGAAAGTGTTGTCTATGGGATTTGTTAGGTTTTTACTTTTATCTAATACGCCGTCAATGTATAAATATGCCGTTTCGCTTTTATATATTATTGCTACATGATGCCACTCATTAATAGGAATACTTGTGGAACCAACAATAGCGTTGTTAGATGTGTTTACCCATTTCATTCTTAAGTTTCCAGTTCCATTTATTTTAAAATCAAACCCTTCATTAAAATCAGAATCTCGTTTGGCAATAATGGTTTTCCCATCGGAATTTGCATCTCGTTTTATCCAAGCCGATATGGTAAATTGATTGGGATTTAGATTCAATTCTTCACCTGCATTAATATAATCATCTACACCATCAAAATATATTGAACGTTCCCTAATAACTTCTGGTGCATAGCCAAAAGTGATATATTTTGTACCGTTAAACTTGTATGCTGTTTCAAGTATCCCATTTTTAATATCCATTACCCGATAATCTGCATTAGAATCAAAAACACCTGTTTCAGAAATAAACATATAATAAGAGCCTGGCGGATTAATATTTCTAACCGCATTTTGAGGAATTGAAATTTTAACCTTTTGTATGTCACCTCCAATTTCTGTAACCTTCCAAACGCGTTCCATGCCTGTGAAAGTCACAGGAGTTGAGAGCCCTACTATTCCAGAACTCATGTCGACGTCTATGATGTTGGGAGCAGAGTTGATATTTCCGTTATTGTTGCCCCAAATTAAAAATTCTCCATCTTTTAATTCTGTGGTATTATTAGATAAGTTTTCATTGTTGGTGTCATAAATATCTGTAAGACCTATGGTGAGTAATCCAGAAGTAAGTCCGATGCCATCTTCTTCTTCATTTTGACTTTTACTTTGTTTTTGGTATAGGTTAGAGGCGTCATCTCTACCAATCCCTGCGATATCATAATTATAGCCATTGTTGGCATTAGTATCCCAAATTATTGATCCTTGGGAGTCAAGGTAATGGACATCGTTTAGCCTATAATTTGATTGAATACTGTTATCATCTTGAAGTGTTACTCCATATTTAATCGCTAAATAGGTTTGAATTTTTTGTTTGTTTGTTTTTGAGTTAGGGGAGGTGTAGGAAATAATTTCTGTTAGTTTTCCGTTTAATTGAGAAGTGGTTCTACCTGCTAACCCGCTTCTTCCTGTGCCTACTATGTATTGTCCGTTATCAATAGTATTAAAGTTTAAATCTTGACCATTACCAGATTTACCTGTTGTATTGTCTATACGTTTACCGTTTTTGTAAATTTCGGTTTGGGTTTCAGTCGAATTACTTTTAGCATTAATTATTAATACGTGATTGTAGGAATCAGAGGAGGAGGAATATGATCTACCATAAGATTCACTATTTGGAGCAGAATTGGATGAGTTTGGAAAGGAACTTATATTAAATGAAACTATTTCGTTAGGGAATCGTGCAGAGGTGCTACCTAATCCAATACCAGAAGGGTCTTCGTGAAAAGAATTATCACTTACTCTTGACCCCATAGGGAATTGCCTTCCTGGGCTGTATGGTCCCGTTTGGGTGTCTACTATATCATTACTTTTTACAACTATAAATACGTCTTGAGAATACAGCCCTCCCTTACCATTCATATATTCTTCTTGCGAACTGTCAAAATCCACTACAGGATTGAAATTTAAATTTCTGTCTTTGTGATCGCGATAATACGGCGCAATTTGGGCATCTGCTATGGCGTTCTCTTGATCAAGTGCTGTGTTGTAAGCTTGGTCTTCCCAAACAGTAATTTTTGTATTGTCTGCGACAGAAACTCCAGCATTTGCCTTCAACCATAATCTTAAGTTTTCAGAAATATTTGCAGGGCCTTGTGTGGGGTCGCCTAAAGTCGAAATAGGGTCACCTTGGATTAAAAAATTATCAAAGGCAACGCCATCTCTGGCACTCGAACCGTTGGAAGCAAATTCAATTCTAAATTTTACTGTTGTATTTGTGTATGTGGCATCGTCTAAATTAATACTGGATCTCCCAAATTGACTATGATTAAATCCTGGTGAGGCAGAATGCCCATCGTTAGACCATCCATCTGAATTAAGTGCAGAAACATTGCCGTTATACCAATTGGTGCCACTACCTTGGGTTCCTAACAATTGAAAAGTACCTCCGTCAACCGATACTAAAATGCGCATGCCGTCTTTACCGTTTTCAGTGTTGAACTTTAGGTCTAAACTTAGGTTTATGTTTTGAAGATTTGATAAATCAAACGAAGGACTTTCTATGACTACTTGAGTATTGTTTGGATAATTGTTGTAATCTTCTAAAGTCCAAAATTTTCCTTCACCCATTTCATTGCTGGCGTTTGGAAAAGTATTAGTTAATATCCAGTTGCTATTGGTGGAAACTATGGGGTTCCAACCGCAATTGCCGGAGTCAAAAGTATGAAAGTACGCCGTATATTGTGGTTCTTGTTGAAAAGTAGAAAACAACTTATAAGTTGAATAACCAAAAATAGAGTTACTGGCTAAAGCGAGTAAAGCAACTATAGTATAGGCGTAATATTTTTGTAGTGTAGGTTGAAATTGCATCTTATTTAAACTTAGTCTAACAGCTAAAAATTCAAATAAGTGGTAGTGTGATTACAAAAATAAGATATATTTTCCGATTAAACGCTAATATTAGGGTTAAAATGCAGGTTGTTATATGTTTGACTGTTAATTTGTGTGTTATATCTTAATCAAATTTTATGAATAAACTTTTTAGTAATTGTTTGATTGTCAATCCTCATCATTAAAATATAAGTGGCATTTGCTAATTGACTTATATCGTAACTCATTTTATTTGAAGGTGTTTTAGAAGTAAAGGATGTTATTATTGCACCCTTTAAATCGTATATTATTAGTTCATGGATGGGTAATAGAAAAGGATTGTCTATTACTATTGTTTTTTGCGAGGTACTATAATAAATATCAAATTCAATACTTTGAGTTCCCTTTACAGTAAGACCTTCAGGGATTTCGAATCTAATGTCAAATCTTGAATCATAAACTCCTTCATTTAGGAAAAAGACAGCATCAGATTCGTTTAAATTGTAAACTAGGTTCTCTAAATTATCATATAAATAAACGGTGTGTTGGTTTTGAGAGTTTTCAATAGCATCTAATGAAAATGTTTGGAATCCCTTGTTTTGGATTTTAATTCCGAAGGAATAAATAGCATTTTGAGAATCATCATTACTGCCCTGAATAATAAAATTATCCTCTTCTATTATCCAATACATATCATCCATTTGAGACTCAATTAAAGCCCCATCAAAGCCCCAGTCTTTATATATACTTGCCTCTTCATCAATAGTAAGTAGTAACTGTCTTCTATATTGACTTGAGGAGAAGTAGCCAATTCTAAATTTTAGTCTATTATCACCTAGTTCTGAAATGGAGGATGTATTTGAAGTTCTAACAAATGTAGATTCAATGCCTTCTTTTTTAAATGTACGCTGCCCGTTATTAAAGTTTATTATTCCGGAGTTTTCTGCTACAACAAAAAAGCCTTGTCCAACGGGTATATATTGTCCAGGTGTTTTAGTTGGTGTACCTCCAGTACCAACATTGGGATTATTTGAACCTAAAGACGCAGATGTCACACCACCAGACAAATTGTAGGTAGCATAACCACCTTGGTATTGCTCTAAAATATGTGAGTTTCCGCCCCAATGCTCCCAGAAATACAATGTTCCTGTGGTTGATCCTGTTCCTGAAACTGTAGAGCCATTATCAAGTATAAATTTTCGCGCATCAATGGCGCTTGGATAAGGGTTGCCAATGAGGTAGTCATTTCCACTTGATAAGTTTAGATCGATATTACCGTTATGTGGCTTCCCAATAAAAACATAGTTTTGTTCATCAAGAATATTACCAGTACCAGGACCTTTCATCGTGTAACCTTCACCTGTATGCAAATTACCGTTACTTAACACTTGTTGCCAAGCGTTGTAGTTGCTATCAAGTTGATTATCGAATTTGTAAATCCAATAATCTGATATTCCAATAGGAGTCGAATCAACTCCGTTGTAACCGCTAACAAAATTTATAGGCTGAGGTGAATTAACATTGGTCCCATCAAAAAGCACTTCTCCTACTGTGAAATCTGTATTGTTTAAGGTTAAATGAATTGGGCTTACAGGGGAGGACCAATAATTGTAAGTGAAGGTGTCAGCTGTGCCTTGCTGCTCTATTTCAATTTTTCCTTTACTTTCAGGATCAAGCTGGCTATCTAAACTTTGTATTAATTGAGATTCATCTTTAAGGTCTACTGTGCCGTCTAATTTTAAATACCAACTAACATTTAATTCGGTACTATTTTCAATACTATATGTTATCGGATTCATTTCAGTATCAAAATCATTTATTATAAGCCCTAAATGCTTTTGATTACTACCAAAGAAGGTATTGTTGTGTTTTATTTCAACGATGGACCAATCATATGAAATAATATCAGAGCCATCAATACCGTTTAATGTGTTAGTAACTGCGTTTGGTAAACTGCCTTCTGAATTTGTATAAAATGGTAAGGGAGCAGTTTGATAGTCTATAGTTTTGTGATTGAAAATTCGTGCTCCGTTGAGGTCAATTTCCGGAGTGCTAAGGTCATCAATCACGTCGCCTTTGTAGATGTCAAACTTAAAATATCTCAGCAAGTTTGACCAATTAAGAGTTTCAATATCTCTCGGAATTATTACGCCTCTCACAAACGAATTATCTTCAATTTCTTGATATACCGTTTTCTGATATTCCAATTCGGTTAGGGCCTTTGAAAATAGTTTTAGTTCATCTATCGATCCTTTAAAATAATTTGAATTAGAGATAGGGGATTTTCCAATAGTAAATGAACTTGAATCTGAATTAATAATTCCAGAATCTGAAATGGTGTTTATGGTTTCTCCATTTATTAATAATTTAAATTCTGAATTGGTAGTATCATATATCACACCAAGATGTACCCATTGGTTAGTTGGTAGTGCTTCAGAATTGCTCAGAATTGAACCATTGACAGAAGCTGAAATTGTGTTGTCACCATTTAATTGTAGAAAACATTGCTCTTGACCCATTACAATTTGGTTGCCATTGGCAGTTGAGTCAATTTTTATCCATGCCATGAGCGTTACATTGGATAGCCCTCCGAGAATTGGGCTATCTTCGGCGTAGTCATTTCGACCGTCAAAGTACAATTGTAATTTTCGATCTAAATCTCTGGGAGAGCCAAATAACGTAATGTTAGTGTCAAAAAGATCAATTATGCCATCTCCATCACTATCGGTGTCGTCATCTATTAGTCCGTTTTCGTCTGTATCTAAATGTGCATATAAGGTTTCTGAAATATCAAAAATCCCATCGTTATTCGAGTCAATATCCAGATAATCTGGAAGGCCATCGTTGTCGGAATCTAAAGTGTAATTAGGATGTTCTATGCCTTGATTTATATTACCATAAGCTGCATTAAAATTTGCACCATTATAATAATCGAAAATGTCTAAAATACCATCTGTATAAAATTCTGAATTTCCATCGGAGTCAAAATCTTTTTCTCTGGAAAAATCGGTGTCAGGACCATCACCAACACCATCTCCATCAATGTCTCCATCTCCATTTTGGAAGGTTGCATTTTCTGGGTTTCCTGCTCCAGATTCATCAACATCAAATAAGGTGTCATTATCACTGTCTAAATCTAAATAGTCGGGCGTACCATCCCCGTCAGAATCGAGGATTAAATGGCCTTCAGCGCTATCGTGCAAACCATTTAAATTGGTATCTACCCAACTACTATTTAATGAGGCAGTGCCGTTAGATATAGATCCTAACCCTATTTCTACTACATCTGGAATGCCATCATTATCTGAGTCTAAATCAAAAACATCTGCAATGCCATCACTATCGGTATCACAAAGCGTTTGAGAAATTTCTATGTCATCAATTGCTAAATCGTTGCCTAAACCACCTACTTCGTTATTAATGAAATACACATTAAAGTCACTAATGTTAAAAGTTAAATCTGCAGAAAAATTGTACCAGTCTCCAGCAGTATTACCAGCTGAAGTAGGAGGGATGTCTCCCGTGGTAATAGATGTTAATAAGTTATCGTTTAAATCTCTAAACTCCACTAAAATATTTGGACGTAATCTTGTTGCGACGCCGTTAGCATCTGTTCTATCTAAATTAATAACCCAAAAACTATAGGTTATGGGGATGTTAGGTAGTGCACCTGTAATATTTGCGGTGTAAAATATACCAGGATCGTAAGATGCATTGAACATGGCCATTCTGCCATTAGTGTCTCCGGGAGTATGATCTTCTCCTGTGTACCAATAATTATCTGCCCATGAACCTACTTCTTCATTTGGGGTTTGATCCACGCCATCACCATTTGCAGCCCTATAATAAACGGTGTATTCTCCATCATTTAAATCGTCTTGAGATAAGCTTCCACAATCAGATGTGTTTGTGCCGTTAGTACCGTTTTCATAGCAATAGGTAGTCGTGGCATTGTAGGTGGTGTTAATCGTTGTTCTTGGTCCAGAACCAAAGGTTTCATGGAGAAATTTATAATTAGTAGTTGTACTCGTTAATGTGTTTTTGCAAGTGCCTTCTTCATCGGTGTCTAAAATGCCATCATTGTCATCATCAATATCTTCGTTGTCATATACGCCATCACCATCGCTATCAAAAAAGTTTTGATGGGCATTGGCTTCTATTTCAAAAGTAAAAGGATTTTCGTCGGAATCCGTGTTTATGATTGTAATTGTGCTTGATTTTAATCCCAATGTTAATGCATTGAATTGCACTGTAATAGATGTTGAATTTCCAGATGCTAATACGCCAGTAAAAGGAGAAGAAGCAAAACTAAAATCGGTGTTGTTAGATAATGAAACAGATGAAATTACTAAATCTGTGGTGCCAGTGTTTTCAATTTCAAAAGTTTTGCTTACTATTCCAGCTATATTTGTGGTGCCAAAATCTGTAAAATCTATGTGTTCTGGAGAGTTGTCTCCAGAATTAATGACAATATTGTTTCCGGTGATTTCAATTTCTGGACCAGCAGTATATCCTGTTATTATTATGTCGTCAATATAAACATCATCGTTGTTCCCAGGGAATTCCGATTCAAATCTAAAAACTACGGTATTGGTAAAATTATAGCTTGAATTTAATAGGGCTATAGTTTTTGAATAAATCGTGTTGTTATTAAAATCGCTCCCTTTAGTGTAGTTTGCGAGAGTCGTAAATGTTGAACCGTTATTGTTAGAATAGGAAATTGAAAATGAATTTCCGTTTGGAACGCTTACCGATTTAAAATTAAAAGTTAAAGTAACTAAATCATAAGTAGAGAGGTTGAAAGCGTCTGAATTACTATGCGACGTATTGGTGTTGTCCTGTAGGTTTAAACTAGAAGTTCCAGATACATGGCTATTACTATCCAATCTACAATCTTGGCCACCGTCATTCCAGTTCCCGATATTTGTTTCAAAATTATCACTTGAAACTAGAGTTTGAGAAACAGCAATACAGCTGAAAAATAGAAAGCCCCAAATAGGGAAATTCTTAAAGTAAGTGGTCATATTCACAATGGTTAAGTTTTAGTTAGGGGCTAGGAAACTTAATGCCAGATTATGGACCAAAGGTATTTTTGAATTGGTTAAATGGCAAATATATTCGTTAAACGGTAAAGTCTGATACGTAAATATTTGATGTTTAAGGTGTTGTGTTTTTAGGTGGGATTTTAGTAGTTTTTTTCTTTCTTAATTGGTTTCAGTTGAAATTCAAAGAGTTGAATTAGAAAAGGGGCTATGTGCTACATCTTGAGTTAAAAATGAAAAAGTAAATCTATGGAGTGAAAAAGAGAAAGAAAATGCTTAATGAAAATAAGCAGGGTGAATCACATTTATGGAAATTCACCCTGTCCAGAATTAATTAACACTTGGATAGTCAATTCAAATAAATAATTGAATTTAAACTTTTGTCTGGAGCTATTTTCATAATCTCTCATACGAAACTTGAGAACTTGCAATTTTGACCAATTATTATGCCGACTCTAAATTTAGTTTCAGGGAGATTAGTGGAGAAGGAGTTAATAGTGAATTATATTAACTCCTCTGTTTTTATTTGACAAGTACTTTTTTAGTCACTGTGCCAATATCTGTTTTTAATTTAATGATATAAGCTGCGGTGCTTAAGTTTTTAACTTCATACTCAATGAAATCTGAGTTTTCTTCTTTTTTAGAATCAAATACTTTGGCACCAAGAATATTATATAATTCTACTTGCTTAATTGTATTAAACATTGGATTAGAAATCACAATCGATTCGTTATTGTTAGAATAGAAAACTTCTATTTTATTAGCATCAAGCTGAGGTGTACTTAAAGTTTCTGTATGTTGGAAAGTAATTTCATAAACATCTAAATATTGTCCTGCTTCTAAGTAAAACTCATAATCACTTAAATTTAAATTATGGTAGTAGTCAGTTTCAATATTATGAACAAAAACGGTGATGTCTTCTCCAACATTTTCTAAGGCATCAATTGTTATTGTTTGCATACCATCATCTGAAACTTTAATCCCAAGAGGGAAAACAGTTTGAGTGTTAGCATCATTACTACCTTGAATATTGAATTTTTGATCTTCAATCATCCAAAACATATCATCCATTTGAGTTTCATTAATTTTTGCATCATAACCCCAGTCTATGTTTGGCGTAGCATTTTCGTCTATTGTAAGCAATAGCTGTCTGTGAATGGTGTTTACAGAATTGAATCCAATTCTAAATTTCATTCTAGGATCTCCTTCAACAATATTATCGCCACTTCCTTCATTGTTAGTTCTCATAAAGACAGAGCTTGTGCCTTCTTTTTGGAAAACACGTTGTCCATTATTAAAGTTTATGTTACCAGTTGATTCACCAACAACGAAAAACCCTTGTCCCACTGGAATATAACGTCCTGGTGTTTTTGTAGGTGTTCCTGCAGTAGAAACTAATGCATTACTTGTTCCTAATGAAGCAGATGGTGTTCCTCCAGATAAATTATAAGTTGCATAACCACCTTGATATTCGGCTAATACGTGGGATCCACCGCCCCAATGTTCCCAGAAGTATAAACTACCAGTAGTAGTTCCTGTTCCGTTAATAGTTGGTCCATTGTCTAAAATAAAACGTATAGCATCAATTGATGATGGGTATGGGTTTCCTACTAAATAATCATTGTTAGCAGTAATTGTTAAGTTAATTTCACCATTGTTTGGCTTACCAATAAATACATAGTTTTGGTCTTGAGTTATTGTTCCTGTTCCAGGTCCTTTCATAGTAAATCCTTCACCAGCTAAAAGTGTACCTGTACTTCTCACATGTTGCCATGATGAGTAGTTTTCAGTTTGATTGGCGAATTTCCAAACCCAGTAATCAGCAATTCCTATTGGTGAACCAGATGTACCATTGTATCCAGAAGAAATAAAGTTAATTGCACTTATTCCATCTCTCATGACATCAGGTAAAGTATAGCTGTTGTTATTTGTTGAGGTATTGCTCACTCCTACGGGTGAAGACCAGTAGTTATAAGTATAAGTATCGGCCGTACCTTGTTGATCTCTTTCAACTCTTCCGGCACTTGTTACATCTAAATCACTGTCTTCAGATTGTATAAGTTGTGATTCTCCTTCTAAATCGATATCACCATCTAAACTTAAGTAATGTGTTACAGTTAGTCCGTTTCCAGTTACTGATGCCGTGTCACCTGTTAATGTTAATTTATCATTTGTATCGTCGATAAATAATCCTAATACAGTTCTGTTGCCACCATTTACAGATGGTAAAGTACCGTTGTCTAAAGTGATATCGTGTTCTAAGTTTACAATATTCCAATCTACAGTGATATCAGAATCCACAATAGATGCTGCACCAGGAATCATTTGGGTAGTACCGTTTATCCAGTTAGTGTCAGTATTCCAATCACCATCGCCTAAAGTAGCATACGGTAATGGAGCAGTTTGTCTATCAACAGTTTTTAAGTTTTTAAGAGCACCTTGATGCAGGTTTCCTGATTCATCTTTGGTGTTTGTGTATGTATAAGTAGACATTGGATAGTATCCTGCCAAGCTTGAAAATGGCACTGTACCCAATTCATCTTTAGTAGGGGTAATTCCTCGGTTGAAGAAATACGATCCTGCTACAAAGTTTGAATTGTCTACTATTTCTTGATTCATAACATAATGCAATTGATCTTCTGATAAGTTAATATCCCATACTCTTACTTCATCAATGTTCCCGTGGAAATAAGCTCCAGGAGTGATTTTACCTGCTGCACCAATAAAAAATGACTGAGCAGTGTCTGTAGGAGCAGGTAATGTTGCGGTTTTGTCAGCAACACCATCAATGTACAATATTGCTTCGGTACCGTCATAAATTACGGCTACTTGATGCCATTCATCTTCTGGTATAACCGTTGTACTCGTAACTGTTTGAGTGCTTCCGTTAATCCAAGTCATCTCTAATTGACCACTTGCATTAATTTTAAAATCATATCCTTCTGTAAATCCTGCATCTCTTTTTGATACAATCGATTTGTTTTCGGAGTCACCTGTTCTTTTAATCCAAGATGAAATCGTAAATCCAGAAGGGTTAAGATCTAAATGATCTTCAATATCAATGTAATCAAAGTTAGTAGGGTCAAAGTATACAGATCTTTCAAAGGTCTGTTCAGGAGCCCAACCAAACGTAATGTACTCAGTGCCGTCAAAATCATACTCCGTATAAAGTTTACTGCCAGTTTCTGTCATAACTCTATAATCTGCCGTAGGATCGAATACTCCAGTTTGAGATATAAACATTAAATATCTTCCATCTGGTGGAGCGGCTGTTCTAATAGCACTTGTTGGTATTGATAATTGTACTTTTCCAACATCACCACCAGTTTCAACAACTTTCCATACACGAGGGATTGCAGTGAAATTTACGTTAGTTACTAAAGACGCATCACCTAAATCTTCACTCATGTCAACAGTTACGTTAACTGCAGCGCCATCTAAACTTGCGTTATTATTTCCCCATACTAAAAACTCTCGGTCATTGAAAGAATTAGTATTAGTTGTTTGGTTTTCTTTGTTTGTAGGGTAGATTTCGGTTAAAGCCATTGAAATTAATCCACTTGTTGGACCATTTACATCTGATTCGTCATTTTGACTTTTAGATTGTCTTTGATCTAAAATTGAATTGTTATCTCTACCTATTCCTGCAATGTCAAAATTGTATCCTGCATTTGCAGCAGTATCCCAAATAACTGTACCTTGAGAATCAATGTAGTTTACATCATTTTCTCTATAATCTGTTAGTACAGAACTTGAATTTTGAAGTGTTACACCATATTTTAAGCCTAAATAAGAGTATATTTTTTGTTGGTTAATGGCTGAATTTGCTGAAGAATAAGAAATAACTTCGGTTAATTTCCCATTTAATTGAGATGCATTTCTACCAGCAATACCACTACGTCCTGTACCTATTAAATAAGGTAGGTTGTTAAATTCGTAGTAATTTAAATCGGTTCCATTACCAGATTGCCCGGTTGTGTTGTCAATTTGTTTACCGTTTTTATAAATTTCTTTTCCTGTTTGACCCGGATTTGCTTTTACATTTACAATCAATATGTGATCAAAAGTTTCTGTAGTAGACGTAAATGCTCTACCGTAAGAATCCACCCCAGGAGATGATGTTGCCCCGTTGGCATAAGAACTTAAATTATGTGCAATTACCTCGTTAGAATATCTACCAGTTGAAGACCCCATTCCTAATCCTGTTGGATCCTCATGGAAGTTTATGTCTGCAAATCGAGCTCCTAAACTAAATTGACGTCCAGTAGAACCTGTTGAAGGTTGAACAGTATCATCACTTTTAAAAACAACAAAGTAATCTTGTGAAAAGTATCCACCTTTTCCGTTCATGTATTCAACGTTTGTGTTGTCAAATTGAGCCACTGGGTTAAAATTCATGTTTTCAGTTTCATTATCCATATAAGTTGGAGCAATAGCGGCTGCAGCAGTTGCATCTTCTTTGTCTAAAGTTGCAGATGAATAGGCTTGATCTTCCCAATAGGTTAATGGTGTATTGTTGGTGTCTGTAATTCCTTCATTTGTTTTTAACCAAAGTCTAAGGTTTGATGTAACATTAGCCGGAGCTAATGAAGGGTCTGTTAAAGCTGTTGTAGGATCTGCTTTAATTATAAAGTTATCAAATCCGACACCATCAGAAACCCCACTGTTGTCTGAAGAAAATTCCATTCTGAATTTAACATCACTTTGATTAGCAAAAGTGGCATCGTCAAGTGTAATACTTGAGTTCATAAAATGATTGTATGGTCCTGAGAATGTTGGAGCAGAAGGGTGACTGTCAACATTCCATCCGTCATCTCCAAATGCAGCTACATTGTCTTCATACCAGTTGGTACCTAATCCACTTGCACCCACTGGTGTAAATGGCGCACCTCCAATTGAATATAAAATACGCATTCCATCATTATTGTTTTCTGTAGTGTATTTTACATCTATGGATAGTATAAAATTATTTAATCCTGTGAAGTCATATGAAGGACTTTCAACCACAATATTTGTGTTGTTTGAGTAATCATCAAAATTGGTGTTTCTCCAAAACGATCCTTCTGTAATTTCATCGGTTACTGATGCTGGATATGAGTCTGTCCATAACCATGTGTCATTAATTGAAACTACTGGAATCCAGCCTCCATCATTGGTGTCAAAAGTTTCAAAAATATAGGTATATGATGGGGGAGGGCTTGTGCCTTCTCCTTGAATATCAAAAGCAAATGGATTTTCGTCTCCATCATTATTAGGGATGTTAAGTGTCGCTGCTCGCACTCCATTTCCAATAGGATTAAATTGAACTGACATGGTTGTCGATCCGCCTGCACTTATAGTTGTTGCAGGAGCAGCAGTTATAGTAAAATCTCCAGGATTGGTTCCTCCAATAGTAATAGAACCTAAAGTTAAGTCTAAGGTACCTGGATTTGAAATCGTAAATACGTGAGTTATTGGAGTGCCTCCAACATCTGTAGCTCCAAAGTTGGTATCATCAGCCACATCTGGTGTGTTGTCGTTATTTGTAATGTTAACTCCTAAGCCGGTTACGGTAATTTCAGGGGCAGGTATTGTGTCAATTATACTTACGTTATCAATGGCCATATCACCTCTGTATCCATTGATAGTGTTTCCATTAAATCTTATTCTGATGGTTTGTCCAACGTATGCGCTAAGGTCTATATTAACCGTATTCCATGCTGCACCATTGCTGGTTTGTACTTGTCCGGTTTGAGTCCAAAGTGTAGTGCTGTAAGTTACACCACTATCTGTACTAAGTTCCACATTTAAGGTTCCCATGTCTCCACCATACATATGATAACTAAAAGAGAATTGTGGAAAGGTTAAACCTGATAAATCAAAACAAGGACTTACTAAGTTTGTAGTACTGTTATATCCTGGATTAGCACCATTTGAAGCTTCGGTGAAGAAATAATTGCCACCACCGTCATAATCATCACTTGGCCCAGTATTACTTGAAGGTGTGCCTCCTGAATCTAAAGTCCAGTCTCCACCATCACTTGGGTCTTGAGTCCAATCTCCAATTCCACCATTGTAGTTTTCTATGTAAGCGTATGTAGTCACAATAGAGTTACATAAACTTGTGCCTTCACCTTCGATATCAAATGTAAACGGATTTTCATCAGCATCGTTGTTAGCTATAGAAATTGTTGCAGTTTTTGTTCCAATTGAAGTTGGATCAAAAGTAATAACAAATGTTGTGCTTCCTCCAGCAGAAACTGTTGATGACGGTATCGTTGTGATTGAAAATTCTGATGTGTCTCCAGTTAAAGTAATGAATGGAGAAGCGTTTGTTAAATTTAAATCAGCAGTACCAGTATTATTGATGGTGAATGTATGTGCAACAGTTGCTGATGAAATATCGGCAGAGCCAAAATCTGTATCATCTCCAACAGCCGGAGTTGAGTCTCCATCAGTTATTGAATTTCCTAAACCTGTAATTTCTATTTCAGGAGTTGGCACTGTACCTGTTCCTTGAATTGTAAAGTTATAAGGATTCTCATCTGAATCATTATTTGCTATTGAAATTGTAGCAGATCGTAATCCAGCAGCTGAAGGGTCAAAGGTAATAGCAAAGGTGGTGTTACTTCCACTTGTAATAGGAGTTACAGGTATTGATGTAACAGTAAAATCTGCTGTGTGACCTGCAATTGAAATATAAGGTGAGGCATCTGTTAAATTTAAATCAGATGTACCTGTATTTTGAATGGTAAAGGTATGTGAAACCGAACCAGAACTTACTAATAATGAGCCGAATTCAGTGTCATCAGTAACTATTGGCGTTGAATCTCCATCAGTTATTGTATTTCCTGAACCTGTAATATTCATTTCTGGTGCTGGCGTTGTGCCTTGACCTTGAATGTCAAAGGTGTATGGATTTTCATCTGCATCATCATTGGCTATAGAAATTGTAGCATTTCTTGTGCCAGTAGTTGTAGGGTCAAATGTTATAGTAAATGTTGTGCTTCCAGACGCAGCAACTGGAGTTGCAGGGTTTGAAGTAAGCGTAAAATCAGCTGTATCACCAGTAATTACTACATAAGGTGAAGCTCCTGTTAAGCTTAAGTTTGCAGTACCTGTATTTTGTATGGTAAAAGTATGTGCCGAAAATCCAGATGATACCAAAAAGGCACCAAAATCGGTGTCATCTGCAACTGCTGGAGTTGAATCTCCATCGGTAATTGTATTTCCTAAACCGGTAATATTCATTTCAGGTAGAGGAGTAGAAGCAATTACATTTATAGTGTAATCTTCAACCTCTCCGTCATAACCTGTGTCACAGCTTCCAGGCGCCTGATTATATCGTGCTGCTACTCTCATTCGAGTTGAGCCTACAACGGCTCCACCGGGAACATTTACACTCATTGGACTAGCGGCTGTAATGCCGTTTATGTTTGTATCAAAACCGAAATCATATTCTTCATCAGTTGTATTGAAAACACCGTTTTGATCCCAATCAATCCAAACTTTTGTATATACATCATAATTACCGTCAGAATTTGAGTGAATGGTTAAGTTATGGTTACTGCCTTGAATTACATCAGTAGAAATGCTTGTAAAATCTTCATACGGATTATCATCGTTAGTGCCATCTACATTGTCAATAGTATTGAAGATTACGCGTGCAACACCAGTTTGATAACTTGTATTACCTGAAGTTGCACAGTATATATCTAATCCATTACCTTCTATATTGAAATTATAAACAGATTCATTTGTATCGTCATTATTTATTGAAACACTTGCAGTTCTTGTACCTGGCACAGTAGGGTTAAAAGTAATTTGAAAAGTTGTACTTCCCCCAGCAGCAATAGAATTTGAAGGAGTACTTGTTAGAGTGAAATCTGAAGTGTCTCCTGTTAAAACAACATACGGGTTGGCTCCCGTTAAAGATAAGGTTGATGTTCCTGTGTTTTCAATAGTAAATGTATGAATCACTGGAGTGCCAGTATTTGAATCTCCAAAATCTGTATCGTCAGCTACTGCAGGTGTTGTGTCACCATCTGATATTGAGTTTCCTAAACCTGTAATGTTTATTTCGGGTCCTGGTGCTACCGTTTCTAAATTGCTAAAGTTTATGACTTGCAGTTCGTGAGCCATTGTATTTCCTGATCTATGACTCCAGTGTGCGGCCTGCGTAATGGAGTTTAAATAGTAATTTCTCCATCCTCTAGCATAAGCTGTTCCTCCTCCTGAAGAGCGCGATGAACCTACTATTGCAGATTGATTTAAAGATGTTAGAACTCCACCAGGAATTGTTACTGTTGATTCGTTATCTGTACTACTAGTGCTTTGTAGTCTATTTACCGATAAATACGGATTGTTCAATACATGAACAAAATGTCTATTGGTACCATTTGAGTCATGATTTCCGTCAAAAGTCCAATTAACAGTTGATGTGGAACCTGGGTCCATAACTGGCCAGTTATCAGCTATAGCTTGGTTGCCTGCTCCTGTGTCTCCTCTATGTTGACCAAAAATAATGGCTTCGTTCCAATTGCTTACAGTGTTTGTAGCACCACTACCATCTGAATCTGAGGTTAAAGTTATTGAGCCGGTATCTCCAGCTTGGTTAGAAGAGTCACCATGTAAAACACTCCAATTGGATCCAATAAATTCTACAATAGTGATGTATACAGATACATTATTCGCTACAGTACCTTTTTCTACTGTTAATGTCGTGGCATTATTTAGGTAAGCAAGTGCTGTTCCAGAATCGGCTCCGTCTCCTGAGTCATTGTTTAAAATCCCTGTGATGAATGGGATACAGTTATTGGCATTTGTGATACCAGAAATTGCTTGTGTAGCGCTGTTGGTTGCTCCGTTCAAATTTACAATATATCGTCCTCGGACAATAAATTCGTTATCTCCACCTGCTGGTCCAATGTATTCCCAAACAGAAGTACGGAAATTCATGTCGCTTGCTATCGATCCAGATTCTCTATAAAACGATACTGTTCCTATACCAGTAAGCCGAGTGGCTCCAGAAAGGTCATCTCCTTCTAAATTTGCGTCGGAAGAACTGGAAACTCCAGCATGCGTTTTCCTATTGGAATTAGGTAATGCGAAAGCATTATTTAAAGAGGATACGTTACTAATACTAGTGGTCGTTCCTGAGTTCGGTACATCGGTTTGGATGTGCTGAACGTTAATATCGGGGGTTTGTGAGTAGCTAGCCGCCGATATTAGGCATGCAAATATGGTCAATTGCATAGCCTTTTTAAAAGCTAAAATTTTCATAGGTCAAGTGTTAATTGGGTCCGTTTGAATGTCAAATATATGAGCATCATCCATGAAATGCAAAAAAAATCGATGAAATGCACAATGAAAATTACAATTTATTGATTTTCAGTGTATTGCGATTTGAGGTAAATCAAAACAAACACACTATTATGTATAAAAAGAAGTGTTTATTAGAGTTATTGTTAAAGTTTTGTATTGTAATGACAACTTTTAGGCTTTTGTTTTGGAATTAGGTTTTATATAGCTCCGTATGTTTATAAGTCGAAACGTGTGTTGTGGTTAGTAATTATGGGGTGTTTGTTAAAAATCATGAGAGAATAGGATTGCCGAGGCATTTTTATAAAAGTCTGCTGAAATACAAATTTATTCGATTATTGAAAATTAAAAGGGAGTTGCGTCAAGCAACTCCCTTTTTAGTTCTTCCAATTAAAAAGTAAATTAATACTTTATTAGTTTTTCGAATATTCTTAATTGGTTTGAATTGTCTCTTAGTTTAAGGAAATAAGGGCCTTGTTCTAAATTAGAAATAGATCTTATTTGTAGTTTACCAGAATTTACAATTAGTAATTCATTAAGCACTAATCTCCCATTTAAATCAAAAATTTGAACTGTAATTTTATCTCCTTCAAATTTTGAAGGTAAATCCACATAGATCATATCATTAAATGGATTAGGGTAAATATTGGTGTGTTCAATTTCTAATTCAGGTTCTCCTAAAGTTGTTTCTGTTATTGTAACTATAGCATCACAGCTTGAAACATTACCATTGTTATCTGTAACTGTTAGTGTCACGGTGTTTTCACCAACATTTGAGCTGTTAAAATAATTAGGTGAAACGGATAGGGATGCAATTCCACAATTATCAATTGATCCATTGTCAACTTGAGCAGCAACTAAGTTGGCTTCTCCAAATCCATCCAATTCAATAGATATATCTTGAGTATTACATATTGGGGCGATAATATCTGCATCATCTGCCATTCCGTTACAGTTCTCATCTATGCCGTTACATAAGATTTCTACTGCATTAGGATTTATGTTCGCATCAGTATCATCACAATCTGAATTATCTAATACATATCCAGCAGGTTGAGCACAAGCTTCTAAGGTAGAGGCGTTGTCTCCAAATCCGTCGTTATCTGCATCAGCGTAATACGTAGTTGTCACACCTTCATCGA
>MPDE01000008.1 GCA_001874335.1 Bacteroidetes bacterium MedPE-SWsnd-G2 | reverse complement strand
CAGTACTAACATCTTCAAAAGTTAATGTCACATCCGCAGCACAGTTATCAGTTGCCGTTGCTTGAGCAAACTCTGCAGTTTCATTACATTCTATTGTTGATGCTTCTGGTAAGGTATCTATTACCGGAGCAGTTGTATCCTTAACATTGATTGTTTGAGTAGCTGTTGAGCTGTTTCCACAAGCATCTGTTGCTGTCCAAGTACGTGTGATTGAATACGCTCCTTCACAAGAACCATCTGTTGTAACATCTTCGAAAGTTAATGTCACATCTGCAGCACAGTTGTCAGTTGCAGTTGCTTGAGCAAATTCTACAGTCTCATTACATACTATTGTTGACGCTTCTGGTAACGTGTTTATTACTGGAGCAGTCGTATCTTCAACATTGATTGTTTGAGTAGCCGTTGAGCTGTTTCCACAAGCATCTGTTGCTGTCCAAGTACGTGTGATTGAATAAGATCCTTCACAAGAACCTTCAGTAGTCAAATCCTCGAAAGTTAATGTTACATCCGCATTACAGTTATCAGTTGCAGTTGCTTGAGCAAATTCTACAGTTTCATTACATTCTATTGTTGACGTTTCAGATAATGCTGCTATTACCGGAGCAGTGGTATCTTCTACGTTGATAGTTTGAGTCGCTGTTGAGCTGTTTCCACAAGCATCTGTTGCAGTCCAAGTTCGAGTGATTGAATAAGATCCTTCACAAGAACCGTCAGTAGTAACGTCCTCAAAAGTTAATGTTACATCAGCTGAACAGTTATCAATTGCAGTTGCTTGAGCAAACTCTACAGTTTCGTTACATTCTATTGTTGACGCTTCAGGTAAAGTATCTATTACTGGAGCAGTCGTATCTTGTATGAAATAGGTTGCAGTTGTTTCCACAAAATTACCACATTCATCAGTTGCAGTAAAAATTACAGCAATAGGAGAGGTGCAATCTTGAATCATTGTTGAAAATGAATTAGTCCAAGTAATTGCTCCACAATTATCGCTTGCTTCAGCGCCACCGTTATTATTTAACCAATCTTCTATGTTAGAAAAATTATCAGAATCACATTCAAGCTCAATGTCAGTAGCACCTGTGATTAATATAGGATCAGTTGTATCTTGAATACTAGTAGTATGCGATGCAACTACTGAATTCCCGCAAGAATCAATGGCTTCCCATGTTCTAAATATTACATAGCTATTATCACAATCACCAGGTATGATTTTTTCATGTATAAAATTAATAGTAACATTTGAGTCACAATTATCTGTAGCCGTAGGAGTTTCCATATCAGGAATGTTATCACATTCAACTACAATATCTATTGGCATATTTAAAATTGGAGCAGTGGTATCTTCTAAATTGATTGTTTGAGTTGCTATTGAACTGTTTCCGCAAGCATCTGTTGCCGTCCAAGTACGTGTGATTGAATAAGATCCTTCACAAGAACCATCAGTAGTCACATCTTCAAAAGTTAATGTCACATCTGTAGCACAGTTATCAATTGCAGTTGCTTGAGCAAATTCTACAGTTTCATTACATTCTATTGTTGATGCTTCTGGTAACGTATCTATTACCGGAGCAATCGTATCTTCTACGTTGATTGTTTGAGTTGCTGTTGAGCTATTTCCACAAGCATCTGTTGCAGTCCAAGCACGTGTGATTGAATACGCTCCTTCACAATTACCATCAGTTGTTACATCCTCGAAAGTTAATGTTACATCAGCTGTACAGTTATCAGTTGCAGTTGCTTGAGTGAACTCTACTGTTTCGTTACATTCTATTGTTGACGCTTCAGGTAATACAGCGATTACTGGAGCAGTGGTATCTTCTAAATTGATTGTTTGAGTAGCCGTTGAGCTATTTCCACAAGCATCAGTAGCAGTCCAAGTACGTGTGATTGAATAAGCTCCTTCACAAGAACTGTCAGTAGTAACGTCCTCGAAAGTTAATGTTACATCTGCAGTACAATTGTCAGAAGCAGTTGCTTGAGTAAACTCCACTGTTTCATTACATTCTATTGTTCTATCTTCAGGTAATGGAGCAATTTCTGGGGTAGTAGCATCATTTCCAAAATAACTTATTTTGTAATCTCCTGTCGAATTACCACAATCATCTAATACTTCAAAATCATGATGAATTTCCCAATTACAATTATCACCATTAATAATGGTTGTTAATGGATTAACAATAACCGATTGTGAGCAATTATCTGTGAATAATGAAGCTATATAATCTGTGTCTAATTCGTATGCAATTAAAGCATCATCTAAGCATAATTCAGAATTGTTTTCTCCTTGAGGAATTGTTCCAACAGGAGGTGTTGAATCTTGAATTGTAATTGATTGAGAAGCGGTAGTTGAGTTTCCACAATCGTCAATGGCTGTCCAAGTTCTAACCATTGTATATGATCCTTTGCAATCGCCATCAATTGTTGAATCTTCAAATGATAATTGAACATTTGTAGAACAGTTGTCTGTTGCAGTTGGAGTATCAAAATCTACTTTATCTGTACATTCCAAAATTATACCTGTAGGTAAACCTGAAATTATTGGATTTGTAGAATCTGATACATTAATTGTATGTGTTGAAATGGCTTCATTTCCGCAATCATCTGCAGCTGTCCAAGTTCTTATAATGGTATAGTTACCTTCACATGTGCCTGGAATAGTTTCATCTACGAAAGAAAAGGTTACATCTTTTGCACAATTATCCGTCGCTGAAGGCTCAGCAAATACTATTTCTTCATCGCATTGTAAATTAGAAACCAAAGGAAGGTTTTCAAATACTGGTGCCGTTGTATCTATTATAATAAAAGTTTGAGTTGCTGTTGATGTATTATTACAATCATCTATAGCTGTCCAAGTTCTTATTACACTATAACTACCTTCACAAGAATCTCCTGTAGAAACATCATTAAAGGTAAGTTGAATACTGTTAGAACATTCATCTGAAACGACAGCTTGTTGAAAAACAAACCCATCTTCACAGTTTACTGTTTCTTCTGAAGGAAGTGACTCAAAAATTGGAGCTTGTGTGTCCTCAATATTTATAATTTGAATTGCATTAGACGTGTTTCCACAATCATCTGTTGCAGACCAGGTTCTTGTAACCGAATAGGAGTTAGGACAATCACCATCTACGATAGTATCCACAAATTTTAAATCAATTTTAGAATCACAATTGTCTGAAACAACTGGATCAACAAAATTTAAATCCGATCCACATTCTTGAGTTGATTCTGAAGGAAGCGCTTCAAATATTGGAGCTTCAGTGTCTTCAATAGTAATAGTTTGAATTGCTGTTGTAGAGTTTCCGCAAGCATCTGAAACAGTCCACTCTCTTTTAACTTCATAATTAAAATTACAAGTACCATTTACCACTGTATCTTCGTAATCAACTGTTACGTTAGAATCACAATTATCTAATACATTAAAAGGTTGACCGGTTTGACTTAAGTTATCTAAATCACCATCACATTGAATAGTTACGTTTTGAGGCATACTAAACGAAGGCGCTTCAGTGTCTATAACTTCAATAATTTGATCTTCAGAAAATGTATTTCCACAAGAATCTGTCAATGACCAAGTTCTCGTAATGATATAATTACCTTCACAAGATCCAGGAGTAATAACATCTGTGTAAGACGATTCAAAAGGTACAGGAATTTCACATCCATTATCGCTTTCATCGGTCACATGACCAGTTAAATCTAAGTTTAATTCATCTTCAGTACAGTTAATAGTGACATCACTAGGAACTGTAAAACTTGGTAAAGTGGTGTCTACTACATTAATAGTTAAGGTACGAGAAAGCTCATTTCCACATAAATCAGTTGCAGTCCAAGTTCTTTCTAAGGTATAATTATTTTCACAATCGCCATCAGTTCTAATTTCTGTAAAAACAACAGTTGCTTCACTGCAATCATCAATAGCAGTAACTGTTTCAGCATCTTCTAAATCATTACATTCTACAGTAATTTGATCTGACACAGTTGAAGGATTATTGAAGTTTCCATTTATACATGAAAACTCAACACTGTGTTGTCTTCCATTTCCAGATCGCGCACCATTTCTTGAAATCACACCTAATCTAAATGAAAAGCTGGTTGTATTTTGATTTAAAGTAGAAATATTTGCCTGAGGATTTGAATTAGTAACACCAGGGTATTCTACATAACCAGCAGTAGCGACTAACCATGAGCCTTCTTCACTCATAGATAAATCTGTTGGATTTTCTAAAGTATAATTAGTTGTATTTTGGGTCCAGTTTTGTTCTCCATAATTTGAATTTCCATCAATATCATTAAATGTTGCAATGAATTGTGGTAATTCGCTTGGAGTAGAGGTTCCTGTTTCAACAAAGTCAATTCTATATTCGGTATACGCTTGATCTCCAGTGTGGTCCAAAGAAAACGCACTTCGAGGTTTTAGTCCATCAACACCATTTGAGTTATCATCTAACATTGGCACTGTTGTGTTTACCGTTGCTACAATAGTTAATAGAGCGTCAATTCCAGAAGCGATATCAGTAAACCTGAATACTTCACCTTCTAAAAAAGTTGAATTGTTTCCATCTCCACTTTCTTCAATATAGTTTTGAAAACTTAACACTGGAATATCAACACATGATGGTTGCTCATTTGAAATGTAACTTGGTAATCCAACTAAATTAGGTGCTAAATTATCTTCAATTGTAAACGTGGCTGTAGTACTAACCGAATTTCCACAAGCATCAGAAGCTGTAAAAGTTACGTCTGTTGAGCCTGCAATACCGCAAGTCATGTTTAAACTTGTAAAGTTGTTTGTCCAAATTACGGCGCTGCAATTATCGTATGCATAAGCATTTCCATTGTTATTTAACCAACTATTTAAATCATCTAAATAATTATCACCATTACATTCAATTGTAAAATCAAATGCAGTTGTATCTAAAGTAGGAGGTAGTGAATCTTCAATTGTTATAATTTGAATTTGTTCATCTTTGTTGTTACATCCATCCGTAGCTATAAACGTCCTAGTAATAACAATAGGACAATTACTATTAGTATAATCCTGATAAGTTATAGTTTCAATTCCTAAATCATCCTTAACAGAACCATTACCACCAATTCCGGCTTCTAATTGAGCTATTGTAATTTCAACTGGGGTAGTACTATATTCTAAACCTGTTAAACTAGTTAACTCACAGCCTTCTATTGTTACATTTGACGGAGCTACTAAGTTTGGTGCTTCGACATCTGTTGAAGTTATTTCAATATCAAGAGGCTCCGCAAGAGCAGAACAGTTATTACTATCGAGTACAGTAATAGAATATATACCCGATTCAAGATTTTTTATTACATCTAAATCACTAGTAAAATTATTAGGCCCCGTCCAAGATATATCATACGGTTCCAATCCTCCAGTTATATTTACTTCTATAACTCCATTATTCCCGTCCTTGCATGAATTATGAGTAACCACATAGGTTATTTCTGGTTCTGGATATACAGTAATTGTAGTTATAAACTTAGCGGTTTTTGGTGTAGTACAGCCATCTTTAGGGGTGTCTGTTACCGTTAAAGTGATTTTGTAAATTGTGGTTTCCTCAACCGTTGAAGGAATTTGGATTGAAGGGTTTGGAGTTGTATGCGACGAAAATGTTACATTATTAGCAGTACCAGACATTATTTCTGACTCCCAAGAGTAACTTAATTCACCTAAACCACCAGTTACAGTAGTATTAACCGCTATATTAGCATTAACACATTCTATATTAGAAATAGCATCTAAGCCTAAAACATCAAGGTTCATTGCTGAACCTAAAGCCGATTTTAATAAAAAGTTACCAAATAATCGAGATTCACCTACCCATTGGGCATTAGTGCCATCATTTGAACTACTAATATGAGATCCAGTATATAGTATTTCTCCATAAGAAGAATTTCCAAAGGCATGACCATAAACTACAATAGCTCCTAAGTCCTCAGCCCTCGGATCATTTTCACCATTATCGTATAATCCAACATAAGTTTCAGTGTTCCATCCTAAACCAAAAGGAATATAAACATGTTCTGAATTGCCATTTAACGCAGGCTCAATATTTCCATAAAATTGCATAAATGGATGAGAAGCCGTATCTGAGTTATAATGTACTTCGTTATTATTAAATGTATTGTTGTGCTTTTCAACTATGTTATTATCATCATACCCGCCTATAGCATCATAAGGTGCTAACCATGGAACGTAGGTATCTACTTCTGTTAAATCTGCATAAGGAATTAACCCTTCCTGACTTAAGAAATTTAATCGTTGGCCACTTGTGGTAACAATTGCAGTTTCTGTTAAACTAACGTCATGACATCCCATCCAAACATTTCCACCATTTACCACAAAATTGTACAAATTATCAGTGTCTTGTTGTGTCCAAGAAATAGGTTTGTTAGGTTTTCGTTTTACATCGTAAGGATCAGTATGGTGTGATAATACATAGAATTCATCACATTGTGATAAATCGCCAGGAGTTCCTAAACTGTATCCTGTATCTATTCCTGCTCTGTCGTAAAACCCATCAACAATATCAGGTGTATCACTCCCATTATCATATATAACAATGTTTGGAAATGAAGTTAATGTGCCATATACAGGAATATCACTTAATGCAATAAGGTTCCAATATACAGTTAACCCATTATTATTAGAAATCCAACTATTTAATATAGGGGTAGCTATTTCTACATATTCAGAAGCAATTAAAAAAGGTCCAGTTTTACATTCCTTATTGATTATGTCATGGGCAATCATATTAGAGTTTGAAGACCCAGTTATAACAATATCGGCTTCATCAACTTTATTATCTACAGTTGTACCACCAAAACTTTTATTTGGTTTTATAATCCAATGCACAGGAATTCCATTTTCAACCAAATCAAAAACTAATCCATATGGTTTTAAGGCGTTGTTTTCTGTTTGATTAGGATTCCCAACATCAATTATTGCGGCACCTGCACTAAAATCAGTATAACTAACTTGACCAAAAAGGTTGTAGCCATTACTAAATAAGGCTATCAAAATAACAATAATGCATTTTTGCTGACGTAAAATTGCGTTCATATTGTTTGGTTTAAATTGACTAATAGTTCTTTTTTCTTCCATTATATGGTGTATCCAAAATGTATAATATCTAAAACTGACTTTAAGGTATAATGTACCTTAAACCAGTATGAATATTTCACAGATTAGTGTTTAATATTACTTCTGTTTAGCCCCAAAAAGCTTGTTAAAATGTTATAAAATAAAGAGGGAGGTGTATTGATAAACAATACAGTTAGAATGGATCTATTAATATATTTGTGATTTGGGGTCATTTACATTAATTTACTTAGCAAAAGAAATAATTAGTGGTTCAAACAACAAAATTAAATGTTGAAGGGACCAAAATACTCGTTAAAACGGATATTTACAACTTTTAATCGATGAAATTTGCATTTAATCGAACATAATTATGAAAAACCTAATTTTAGTACGACACGGAAAATCATCTTGGAAACACAATGTCTCGGATGACAAAAGACCTCTCAAGGCACGTGGTCAAAGGGATGCACTATTAGTTGCTCAACAATTAAAACTTGATATTAACACAATTGATAAAGTATATAGTAGTCACGCTAACAGAGCTTTAAGTACTTGTAAGATTTTTTTACAGGTTTTGAAGGTGCCGGAAAAAGATTTGGAAATCACAGATAAACTGTATGATTTTGGAGGTGAAAAGGTTACAGAATTCCTTAAAAAATTAGATGACAACCAAAACTTAATATTCTTATTTGGGCACAACAATGCATTTAACTCAATTTCTAATATATTTGGCGACCAATATATATCACATTTACCAACAAGTGGATTGGTGTGGTTAACATTTGATATAGATTCTTGGTCTGAATTAAAAAAAGGTATAACCAAATTGACTATTTTTCCTAGAGATTTAAAATAATGAAAGACAACAAAAATATTTACATAAATAGAGAATTAAGCTGGTTACAATTTAATGCTCGTGTTTTACAAGAAGCAGATGACCAAAATGTACCTTTAATTGAGCGGTTGCGATTTTTAGGAATCTTCTCAAATAATTTGGATGAATTTTTTAAAGTGAGATATGCAACTGTAAAACGAATTGTTCATGCCGGAAAAGGAGGGAAAAGTCAATTAGGTGTAAAAGCTGTTGATTTACTCGATTTAATTACTAAAGAGGTCATTAAACACCAGTCAAATAGCCTTTCAATCTTGAATAAAATTCATAAGGAGCTTGAACAAGAAGACATTTATATAATAAATGAAACTCAAATTTCTGAGGGACTACATGAATACATTCGGGAATATTATTTTAGAAAAGTTAGCCCTGCTTTAGTTGTTTTAATACTTAACGATGGTATTAAACTTCCCGTATTAAAAGATAGTGCCGCATATTTGGCTGTGAATATGACACTATCTAGTGGTGCAAAGCAATATGCTCTTATAGAAATCCCTAAATCTATAGATCGATTTGTTGTCTTACCTCGTAAAAATGGTAAAAGCTATATCATTATGTTGGATGACCTTATTAGGTATTGCTTAAAAGACATCTTTAACATTTTTGATTACACAGATATCTCGGCTCATATGATTAAAATAACCAGGGATGCAGAGTTAGATTTTGACAGTGACTTAAGTAAGAGCTTTATAAATAAAATCGCTGATAGTGTAAAAGACCGACAAATAGGTGAACCTGTTAGGTTTGTTTATGATAAAACTATTGATCAAGAAACATTAGAATATCTAATGGCCAAAATGAATATTGATTCGTTTGATAGTGTAATACCTGGTGGTAGATATCATAATAGAAGAGATTATATTAGTTTTCCTAGTTTAGGAAGAACAGATTTATTGTATTCTAAAATTGTTCCACTTAATATCAAAGGTCTTAGTTTAGAGACCAGTATTTTTGAAAACATTAAAAAGAAAGATTACCTCTTATATACACCATACCATACCTTTTCATATGTCGTTAAATTTTTAAGAGATGCCGCATTAGATCCAAAGGTCAAAACCATAAAAATCACTATTTATAGATTAGCCCAAATTTCACATGTTGCAAGTTCTCTAATTAATGCAGCAAAAAATGGCAAAAAGGTAACGGTTTCATTGGAGCTTCAAGCGAGATTCGACGAGAAAGCAAATATTGCATATGCCGAAAAAATGGAACGCGGTGGAGTACAATTAATTTTTGGAGTTAAAGGCTTAAAAGTACATAGTAAAATGTGCGTCATTGAACGAGAAGAAGGGGATAAACTTGAGCGATATGGCTTTGTAAGCACGGGTAACTTCAATGAATCGACTGCAAAAATATATACCGATTTTACTCTTTTTACGGCTAATCCTAAAATATTAAAGGACCTTAACAAAGTATTTAACTTTTTTGAAATAAACTATGTAATGCCAAGGTACAGGCATATAATTACGTCACCTCATTACACAAAATCTAAAATTTTCAATCTTATAGATCAAGAGATAGAAAATGTAAAAAATGGACTTCCTGCATTTATAAAACTTAAGCTAAATAGTTTATCAAGTTATGCTATGGTGGACAAATTATATGAAGCGAGTAGAGCAGGAGTAAAAATTCAAATGGTTGTTAGGGGAATTTGTTGCTTAATTCCGGGAGTTGAGGGAATGAGTGAAAATATTGAGATTATTAGTATCGTTGATAAGTTTTTGGAACATACGAGATTGTTTATGTTCTGTAATAATAATGATATTAAAATTTATATTTCTTCAGCAGATTTAATGACAAGAAATATTGAGAATAGGGTAGAGGTTTCTTGCCCGATTTATGATGAAGACATTAAACAAGAGTTACAAGATATTTTTGACATCTGTTGGAAAGATAATTTAAAAGCTCGAATTTTGAATGAGACTCAGGACAATCAATATCGTAAGAATGATTTGCCAAAGGTGAGAGCACAGTTTAAAACATACGAATATTACTTAAATAAAAATAAAGCTTAGCGTGAAGTTATCCATCAAAAAATACGCCGCCATTGACATTGGCTCTAATGCAGTAAGGTTACTAATTTCTGATATTATTAAAGAAAAGAATAAACCTCCAATGTTTAGAAAAACGTCATTGGTTAGAGTTCCTATTAGACTGGGAGCTGATGTATTTATAAATGGCAGAATTACGAAAGAAAACCGGTTACGCTTAGTTGAAACCATGACTGCTTTTCGGCTTTTAATGAATTCTCATAAAGTTAAAGCATATAAAGCTTGTGCTACTTCGGCCATGAGAGAAGCCTCAAATGGCGAAGAATTGGTTAAACGTATATTGGAGCGATCTGAGGTCAAGATTGATATTATTGATGGAAAGGAAGAAGCTGCTATAATAGCTTCTACAGATTTGCATTCTTATATTGATGAAAATAAAACCTATTTGTATGTTGATGTTGGTGGTGGAAGTACAGAGTTTACGGTTATCCATTTAGGTGAAACTGTAACTTCAAAGTCATTTAAAATAGGTACTGTTAGACTATTAAAAGATATCGTTTCAAATAAAGTATGGCAGGATTTAGAACAATGGATTAAAATTAACACCAATCAATATGACGAAATTGAATTGATTGGGTCTGGAGGAAACATCAATAAAATATTTAAGATTTCAGGCAAAAAAATGGGAAAACCGCTAACTTATTTTTACCTATCAGCCTATTATAAAAATTTGCAATCCTACTCCTATGAAGAGCGTATAACAAAGCTCAATTTAAATGTAGATAGGGCAGATGTAATAATCCCTGCAACGAGAATATACCTGTCAGCTATGAAATGGTGTGGAGCTAGAGATATGTATGTTCCAAAAATTGGACTATCTGATGGTATAATTAAAAGCATGTATAATAAAACCATCTCAGCTACAGAATTATAGATTTACTGCACTTCATCTTTTTTTTGTGTGTAATGTCTAATTTTTAGTTGCCTTAATTCATTTCAATTTATATTCAAGTACTCAAATTAATTAGTGCTCTTTTTTTTTATGATGCGCTATGAACTTAATTATTAGAATGATGAAGTACACGGTTACGGCTATACTATTATTTTTAGCTACTACTTTTAGTTTTTCCCAAGACACCAAATACGGTGTTCGAGCTGCCTATTCCATTTCCAATTTAAATTACAGCTCAGTTCCTGTTAATGACAATCCGCATCGCAACGGTTTTGTTTTTGGAGTATTTGTAGATATCGGTATAAGTGATGTGTTTTCAATAGTTCCTGAACTTCATTTCTCATCTGAAGGTGCAGACAAGGAAGACTTTAGAAATGATTATCTTAATTTACCAGTTACTGCCAAATATAATTTCGCTAAGAAATGGACAGTTGGATTAGGACCTCAATTAGGTTTAAAGGTTAATAAGAAAGATGATGGATTTAAAAACTTTGTTTTTGCCGGAGTAGGACTTATTGAGTTTAAAATAACTGAAGAGTTATCTTTAGATGCGAGATATAATTATGGGTTTTCAAATGTTTTTGACAATCACCTAATGCCCGAAGCCAAAAACGAAGTGATTCAATTGGGTATTAACTACAAAATCTAGGCTATTAATCAATTTTCTATATTTAGGGAGTAAAATGTATCTTACATTTACTCCCTTTTATTTTATCCGTGAACTGTTTCTTTTTTACCTAAGTTACGCATGATTTCAGCTTCGTATTCTAATAAATCTTGCCATTTAGAATCCACAACTTCTCGTTCTCCATATTGTCGAGCAAAGCCTAAAAACATCGTGTAATGATTAGCTTCACTTACCATTAGTTTTCTGTAAAACTCAGCCAATTCTTTGTCTTCTAATTCTTCAGATAAAAGTCTAAATCGTTCGCAGCTTCTTGCTTCAATTAGTGCGGCGTATAATAGTCTATGTACCATTTGATCAATTCTACTACCACCTTTAGGGAAAAACTTTAAAAGCTGAATTACATATTCGTCCTTTCTATCTCTTCCAAGGGTCCATCCGTTAGCAATAATGCGATCATGCACCATTTTAAAATGGCTCATTTCCTCTTTTACCAGAGCTACCATTTCTTGAACTAAATCGGTGTATTCTGGAAAACTTACAATTAAAGAAATAGCAGTACTTGCAGCCTTCTGTTCGCAAAAGGCATGGTCGGTTAATATTTCTTCAATATTTTTTTCTACAATATTAACCCATCTCGGGTCTGTTGGTAATTTTAGTCCTAACATTTTAAATAAATTTAGTTTCTTCAGAGTATGTTTTAATACCCTGTTTATCTATTGTAAGTGTTAATGATTTATGTAAATCAAGCAGAGGATTATATAAGGTAATATTCAATGCAACCTTGTCTTTAGTAGATTGTTCTTGATTTAACCAAGAATACTGAATGTTTGCATTATCCCAAAATTGGTCCGTTTTAAATTCCTTTGAAATATGGTTTGCATTAATCGTTGCCGTTATAGTTTTGTTATCATTAAAATAAACCTGAATATCAGAAGAAATGATGCGGTACTGTTCTTCCAATTTTTCTTCTGACTTATTGATAACAATAGCCTCATTCATATGTGAATAATTCTTAATTCTAACTCTAATGCTCGAATCAAGGATAGTGTCGGTAACAATTTCGTTGTATTGCTCCGGAATTATTTTAATTTCAGGCATGTAATTCTGATGCTCACTAAAAGTAATGATTGCACGATCAATTCGTTGTTTTTTAGTGGGTTTAGGGTGACATCCCATAATCAAAAGACAAAGAATTCCTGATATTAAAAGTAGAATCGATTTCATAACTAAATATCTAAGCCAAATACAGATCGCAATAATTCTATATTTGGATTTTTTTCCTTCAACTTGTTGTATTTATCTTCAACTGTAAAGGCATATTTTTTAGCAACTTCTTCATTGACAAAAATCTCGAGTTTAATATCAAAATTTTGTAAACGCTTTCTAAGATACTCCATTAAAGGGAATTGAGCACGCTCTAACTCAATTTTTAAGGATTCATTAGGGAAGGTTAACTCAATAGTTAGGTTATTTAATTTTGGCTCATTCATTTCTAAAATAGAAGCCATAATTTTTTCACCTCTCTTGCTTAAAAGTTGTGAGTATTCCTTCCAAGCTTTTAAAAACTCTTCTATCGTAAAATCTTCTTTCGGCAAATCGTCAGGGTCAATAACAACTTCCATCTTTTTAAGCGCATGTTCCTTCTTTTTGCGAATACTACTTAAAGATAATCCAGAATTTGATTGCAAAGGTGTTTTTGACAGCTCTGGAGCAACCTGAACGGGTTTAACCGGAGTACTAGTACTAACTACCACTTTAGGTTTAGATGTCTGGTTTTGAGTAGTTACAGCTATTGGTTCAATACCTTTAGCTCTAAAATAGGAGGGCGGAATTATGAACCGTTTGCTATTTTTTTTTTCTCCATCAAAAGTGATAGAGGCTAACTGCATTAAGCATAGTTCGACGAGTAGTCTTTGATTTTTACTACTCCTATATTTTAAATCGCAATCATTGGCAATTTGAATTCCCTGCATCAAGAACTCTTGGCTTGTTTTAGCACATTGCTCTTGGTACTTGATTTTGGTTTGTTCTCCTACTTCCAATAATTCTATGGTTTTAGGTGTTTTACAAACCATTAGATCTCTAAAATGAGAAGCTAATCCAGCAATGTAATGATGCCCGTCAAATCCTTTGGCCAAAATGGTATTAAAAAAGACAAGTAAGTCAGGTATTTTATTTTCAAGAATTAAATCTGTACTCTTAAAGTAAGTTTCATAATCAAGAACATTTAAATTCTCGGTTACGGCTTGCCTTGTTAAATTTTTACCAGAGAAACTTACAACCCTATCAAATATAGATAAGGCATCACGCATGGCTCCATCTGCTTTCTGAGCAATGATATGAAGCGCATCATCTTCGGCATTGATACCTTGTTGTTCTGCAATGTATTTTAAATAATCTTTAGCATCAGATACTGTAATTCTCTTAAAATCGAAAATCTGACAACGGGATAAGATGGTAGGGATTATTTTATGTTTTTCTGTAGTAGCAAGAATAAAAATACAATGTTTTGGAGGCTCTTCTAATGTTTTCAAAAACGCGTTAAAAGCGGCTTGAGACAACATATGAACCTCGTCAATGATATATACTTTATATTTACCTACTTGAGGAGGGATTCTAACTTGATCTGTTAAGCTTCTAATATCATCAACAGAGTTGTTTGATGCGGCATCTAACTCAAAAATATTAAATGCAAAGTCTTCTTCAGAAGTGTTTCCATCTTCTTCATTTATCATCTTAGCTAAAATTCGAGCACAAGTTGTTTTACCAACTCCACGAGGACCGGTAAACAAAAGCGCTTGAGCTAAGTGATTATTTTCAATAGCATTTAATAAAGTATTTGTAATAGCTTGCTGACCTACAACATCCTTAAAGGTTTGTGGTCTATATTTTCTGGCTGATACTACAAAATGTTCCATTGAAAATTCTTAGAAGAACAAATTTAAAAATTCAACTCATAATTATAAATTCTATGCGCAAAAATTGAAAGGAGTTATTAACAATTAAAAGTAGTTTTTTGTTTTGTATAAAATAGTGAATTACCAACGGAAAAGAGTAATTTTGTCTTTAAGTATAATGCCTTATCGCTGTTTGTATAACAAATGGAGGAAAGTCCGGACACCGTAGTGCAATATAGTGGTTAATGGCCACCAGTTGTAAAATTAGGAAAAGTGCAACAGAAAGAATGTACAGGTTAAGCTGTAGTGAAATCAGGTAAACTCTATATGGTGCAATGTCATGTAAACCAACGCTTAAGGGTTGCACGCCCAATGTTGGAGGGTAGACAGCTAAAGTGTTATGGTAACATAATACTCAGATAAATGATAAGGACTCTGCAAAGAGTACAGAATCCGGCTTATAGTTAAACTTATTCTAAAACAACCCTTAAGCAATTAAGGGTTTGTTTTTTTAATGGAGTTGCGAAACGGCATCTTGTGGCAACTCTGATATTTCTTGTGATTGGATTTCAATTAAACCATTAACATAATCGGATGGGTTCCAAAAACCATATTCTTCTACATTTTTTCCATCCACAAACCTTATAGATAAATGCACAGGGATTTCTACCTTCTTTTTACTCTCTTTTAATACACCAATCCATTGCCCCCAAAAATTCACCCAAACATCTCCTTCATCATCAATAGTGCGCTCATAATATATAGGCTCTTTTTCAAAACCATAGGATTCTAAATTTGCAATCATTGTTTTATGTGAATCCATAACTTCCTCTGGCGAAGAAGCCGTTTTCCAGGTATTATGATATATTTTTGAAGAATCGGTATACTGCGACCTCCAAACCTCCCAATTTTGAGTTTCATAAGCATCAATAAATGTTTTAGCAACATCTATTTCTGGTGCAGTAGTCGTGTACCTCGGCTCCTTGTTGCAACTCATAAAGACTAAAGCAATGCAACTAATAATAAAGATTTTTTTCATGACATATTTGATTATGATTGATATTAAATTCAAACACAGCAAATTGTTGTTCTAAAGATTTTGGGTATGCTAACTAATTAAACCATACAGATTTAATTATTCTAAGAGAGGTACTTAAATGTACAAAAATATAATACGAATTAAAGGTGTTTAACTGAAAATTAACTAGTTAACTCAAAAAAGCTAAACTTGTTGCCACCATAATTCTTATCATAACTAAAGTGCTTTATGTTAGAAATTTTGGTGTGTTTTGAATGCTCTACAATCAACAAACCATCTTCTTCTAACAGTTCATTTTCAAACACTAATTCTACAATTTCAGCAAACTGTTCATCAGTAAAAGCGTAGGGTGGGTCGGCAAAAATTAAATTGGACTTTACCGTAGTTTTTTCTAAGAATTTAAAGACATCAGACTTAATGGTTTGAATTGGCATTTCAAATTCTTCTGCCATCTGATTTATAAATTTTATGCAGCCAAAATTTTGATCAACAGAAATAATTTGTTCGGTACCACGAGATGCAAATTCAAAGCTTAAACTTCCTGTGCCTGCAAATAAATCTAACACAGATAATTCATCAAAATAATATAAGTTGTTAATGATGTTAAATAGAGCTTCCTTAGCCATATCTGTGGTAGGACGTACAGGTAAGTTTTTAGGAGGATTGATTCTACGTCCTTTATATTTTCCTGATATAATTCTCATTTTAGAAGCTATTTAATATTAAGTAATCTTGGTGTACAAGCGAAGGTTTACTTTGCTCTTCAAACGCAAAAGTATATCCTGGTTTGATAAACGAAACGTTCCTTATATAATGATAGGCAATTTGATATAATTCTGAAGTTTCATCAATTTCTCCAGATAATACAACTTCAACCTGCTCAGGACTCATTTTAAGTTGTTCCATTGTAAATAAAACATAATAAATAAAGTCTTCTTTGGTATCAAATTCAAACGAATTATATAGCTGCAATTTCCCTTCATTTAATGCGATCATTTCAAAATAACCTGATGATAAATTCAAAACAACCTTTTCTTCCTTTGATGAATAATTAGATTGCAAAATTGAATCGACTAAAATAGAAGAGGCGTGTTTATATTTGAAACTTCCAAAATTTTCAAAAATGTAATTATTAATGTTTACCAAGGGTACAAACACATTTACACTTGAATTAATAGCTATTTCATCAAAAGAAATATAATCTGATTTAAGAATCTTAGAATTAAACTTCAAATAGTCGGCAATCGTGTCCTTATCAAATAATTCTTTCGGGACAAGCGTAGAAAGTTCGTTTTGATAAATAATTAATACACTATTAAAATCATCTTGTAATTCGGCATATAAACTAAATGCTGCTTTAAGTTTCTCTAGTAAAGCAAAGGGCGGTAGTTTTTTATCAAAGTGCTCAGAAATAAGAAACTCGATTGTATGTGTGCTACGGTTTAGTACACAAAAAGAAAGTCCATTCAAACTAATTTGAATGGACAATTCCTTTATACTGTTTGTATTCAATTTATTGCTCGTTTGAGTAATTTTTAGGCCAGTTACCATTTGTGTTGATTTCTTCCATAGAACCAACTTTTAATGTAGAACCGTTTACACCGTCAACAGATACCACTTCGTTTTCTTTTGCAACTAAGTTAGAATCTTGATCATATAAAATTACAGACTTTTCAACCTTAGACTCAAATACCGGAATACCATCTAAGCTACCTGCTTTTAAATCGAATTTAGAGCCTTCTTTTCCAGATGGTACATTCATCATCGATTTGTATCTGTCATCAGCTCCAAACAATGAATCTCTTACAGAAACAAAATCTAAAGTATCTACAATAATAACGTCTTTAAACATGTCTACTCCAAATCTACGAGACTCTTCTTCATCCCTAACACTGGAATCTCTTCTTTGTGTAATAGTAAATTTAGCAGTGTCAATAAAACGAACAAGACTATCAAAATTACCACTAAATTTCCCTGTAACTGTTCTGTGAGCTAACTCGGCATCTCTAATGTCTTTAAGACCTTCAATAACAATAGCGTAACGCTTATTTTTAATTTTATTAAATTCTATTTCTCCGTAAACAGACATGAATGTGCTGTATCCTAAGAAACCAATAACCAACCAAAGGGCTATATTTATAACTGGTTTGAATTTACTTGGAACATATTTGTCAATTAACCAGACGATTCCAATAGTTAACAAGATTACAATTACAACTGCGATAATTATATTTAGCATAATTTGTATTATTTATTTAAAATGATGTTGCACAAAACTACAATTTTTTTTTATTCATGAAAACACCTTATTGCAAAATAAGGCGTAATTTTACGTTTTGTTAAGTTTTTATTAAGTAACATTAACTAAAGACTAAGTTTTATGGGCGATTTAACTTAAATTTCCGCATACTATTTAGCCCTTAATCTTTACCATGACTCCTTCAGAATTTTACAAACTACTAAAACAAAAGTTTCCATTTAAGCCTACCCATAAACAGGAGGTAGTACTATTACAATTATCTGAGTTTGTATTCGATACTTCAAAAGAAAGTTTATACCTTTTAAAAGGATTTGCAGGCACAGGAAAAACTAGTATTATAGGGTTGTTGGTAAATAACCTTTGGGAAACTAAAAAAAGTGCTGTGCTTTTAGCTCCAACAGGTAGGGCTGCCAAAGTTATTTCTAATTATTCTGGTAAAGAAGCCTTTACAATTCATAAAAAAATATACTTCCCGAAAAAAGAAAAGTCGGGTGGGGTGAAATTTGTGATGCAACCTAATAAGCATAGAAATACAATTTTTATAGTGGATGAGGCTTCAATGATTTCGGATGCTGTTGCGGATTCTAAGTTTTTTGAAAACGGTTCGCTTTTAGACGATCTAATTCAATATGTATATTCTGGTTTTAGATGTAAGCTATTGCTAATTGGAGATGTCGCTCAGTTACCTCCCGTAAAATCAGATTTAAGTCCAGCATTAAATCCGAGTAATTTAGAGCTTAATTACAATAAAAATGTGCAAACCATGGAATTAGATGAAGTGGTGAGGCAAGGGCAAGAGTCAGGAATTTTGAGTAACGCCACACGTTTAAGAGAAACTATTGAAGATAGTTTTTATGAATCGTTTAAGTTTAATGTTGGGCCATATTCGGATATCGTAAGGTTGGTAGATGGTTACGAAATAATGGATGCCATAAACTCATCATACAGCGAAACAGGTCAGGAAGAAACTGCAATAATTGTTAGAAGTAACAAAAGAGCCAATTTATACAACCAACAAATTAGAAGTAGAATCCTGTTTAATGAAAACGAATTATCTGCAGGTGATTTATTAATGGTAGTGAAAAACAACTATTTCTGGTTAAAATCAAATTCTGATGCGGGATTTATAGCTAATGGAGATATCATTCAAGTGTTGGAGATATTTGCAATACAAGAGTTATATGCTTTTAAGTTTGCCAAGGTGAAAGTAAAAATGGTAGATTACCCTAAAATGAAACCTTTTGAAACTGTTTTATTGTTAGATACTATATCTGCTGAATCACCATCCTTGACCTATGAAGATTCTAATAGGTTATACCAAGAGGTTATGAAAGATTATGAAAATGAAACCTCTAACTACAAAAAGTTTTTAGGCGTTAAGAATAATCCGCATTTTAACGCACTTCAAGTTAAGTTTTCATATGCGATAACCTGCCACAAATCTCAAGGGGGACAATGGAACACCGTTTTTGTGGAACAACCGTATTTACCTAATGGCATAGACAAAGACTATTTAAGATGGTTGTACACAGCAGTAACCCGAGCAAAAGATAAATTATACCTTATAGGTTTTAAAGACGATTTTTTTGAAGAATAACAAATTCTCGAATCGTAAATAGTACGTTAAATACCATGTTTTTTATATCAAAATTAATACTTTTGATACCACTATAGTTAAGTATATGAAAATCATTTCAATGATACCTGCACGTTACAGTGCATCCCGATTTCCTGGCAAACTAATGCAGAATTTAGCAGGAAAAACAGTTATCCTAAGAACTTATGAAGCAACAGTAGCCACCAATTTATTTGATGATGTTTATGTTGTAACAGATAGCGATATTATTTTTGAAGAAATCACTAAAAATGGTGGCAAAGCCATTATGAGTAAATCTGAGCATCAATCAGGAAGCGACCGTATTGCAGAAGCCGTAGCAGATTTAGATGTAGATATTGTAGTTAATGTGCAAGGGGATGAGCCTTTTACAGAACGTGAAAGCTTAAAAAAGGTATTAGAGGTTTTTAAAGAAGATCATGACAAGACTATTGATTTGGCTTCTTTGATGGTTGAGATCAAAGATTGGGATGAAATCAATAATCCTAATACAGTTAAAGTAATTGTAGATCAGAAAAATTTTGCGCTTTATTTTTCAAGAAGCCCGATTCCTTACCCAAGAGATAAAGAAGCTGGTGCTCGCTATTTTAAACATAAAGGGATCTATGCTTTTAGAAAACAAGCGTTAATTGATTTTTACAAATTACCAATGCAATTTATTGAAGGTACCGAAAAGATAGAATGTATCAGATATCTTGAGTATGGCAAACGCATAAAAATGGTTGAAACAAATGTAGAAGGTGTTGAAATCGATACTCCTGAAGATTTAGAACGTGCCAAAAAGTTATGGAAATAGATTATAAAAAAGTAAAAGTTATTGGCTTTGATGCCGATGACACGCTGTGGGTTAATGAGACATATTTCAGAAACACTGAAAAAGCGTTTGCTGATTTATTAAGCCGCTATGAGACTCCTAATAAAATTGACCAAGAGCTTTTCAAGATGGAAATGAATAATCTTGAGCTCTATGGTTATGGTGTAAAAGGATTTGTTTTATCAATGATTGAAATGGCTTTAGAATTGTCAAATAAAACCGTTTCAAACGAAATTATCGAAGAGATTTTAAATCTTGGCAAACAAATGATTAATGAACCTGTCGAGCTTTTAGAAGGCGTGCAGGAGGTTTTAGAAAAACTTTCTAAGAAATACACTTTAATTGTTGCCACAAAAGGTGATTTATTAGACCAAGAACGAAAATTAAAAAAATCGGGCTTATTAAAATACTTTCACCATATCGAGGTATTAAGTGATAAGAAGGAAGAAAACTATTCAAACTTGTTAGGACATTTAGATATTGAACCATCTGAGTTTTTGATGGTAGGAAATTCTTTAAAGTCAGATATATTACCCCTTCTAAACTTAAATGCAAATGCAATTCATGTTCCCTTTCACACCACATGGGCACATGAAGAGGTTACAAAAGAAGATCAGAAAAATGCAACCTTTAAAACGGTGCAAAAGGTTACAGATATATTAGAATTATTAGATTGAAAGACATAGATTTAAATACTTGGAATAGAAAAGCTTTGTTTGATCATTTTATGGGATTAAAAGACCCTTATTTTGGTGTTACTATTCCTTTTGATGTTAGCGTTGCTTATAAATGGGCAAAGGCCAATTCAAAAAGTTTTTTTGCAGTGTATTTACATGATTGTATGACTGCGCTTAATAGTGTTGAAAATTTAAAGTTTAGAATTGTTGATGAAAAGGTAGTTTGCTATGACACAATTCATGCATCCGCAACAATAATGAGAGCGGACAAAACCTTTGGATTTTCCTTTATTGAATACGCTGAACAGTTAAATGATTTCATTTTGAATTTGGAATCAGAAAAAAATAGGATAGAAAATTCAAAAGATTTGTATCCTCCCGTAAATAGTTTAGATTGCATACATTGTTCTGCAATTCCTTGGTTAAATTTCTCGGGACATAAAGAACCAGCATCAGGCTTGCTCGAATCGGTTCCTAAACTTGCATTTAGTAAAATTGTCGAGCAAAACGGAAAACTAATGATGAATGTTGCCATTTCTGTCAATCACGCTTTGGCTGACGGGTATCACATCGGTTTGTTTTCAGAAAAATTTCAAAGCGTTTTAAACGAGAAATTTTAAAATAATAGTAATTTAGTTTTAAGAAAATAGATTAAATGAGTTATAAAAATTATCCAATGGTGTCCAGAATTGTATTTGGACGAGGCAGTTTTGACCAATTGGGAGATATATTATTACCTAAACGCGTAAATCAACGTGCTCCATTCGTGTATTTGGTAGATGATGTTTTTCAAAATAACCAGTGGATAAATTCTCGAATTCCTTTAGCTTATAAGGACATCATTATTTTTGTTTCTGCAGATGAGGAACCTAAAACCTCTCAAGTAGATGCTCTTGTAGAAAAAATAATATTAGATTTTAGTGAATTACCTTCAGGTATTATAGGTATTGGAGGAGGCACTGTTTTAGATCTTGCTAAGGCCGTTTCTATTTTACTAACTAACCCAGGGGAAGCAAAAGATTATCAAGGTTGGGATTTGGTAAAATCTCCAGCAATTTATCATGTTGGTATCCCTACAATTAGTGGAACAGGTGCAGAAGTGTCAAGAACAACTGTGCTAACCGGACCAGACCGTAAATTGGGAATTAATTCTGATTACACCCCTTTTGATCAAGTAATTTTAGATCCAGAATTGACAAAAGATGTCCCTAAAAGTCAGTGGTTTTACACAGGCATGGATTGTTTTATTCACTGTATTGAATCCTTAAATGGAACGTATTTAAATGCGTTTAGCCAAAGTTATGGTGAAAAAGCATTTCAGTTATGTCAGGAAATATTTTTAGAAGATCATCTTACCAAAGAAGAGGCCGAAGATAAATTAATGATGGCTTCATGGCATGGAGGTATGAGCATTGCTTACTCTCAAGTTGGAGTAGCTCACGCTTTAAGTTATGGTTTAAGTTATTTATTAGGCACAAAACATGGCATAGGAAATTGCATTGTATTTAATCATTTAGAAGACTATTACCCAGAAGGCGTTAGAGTATTCAAGCAAATGATGGAGAAGCATGAAATAGAATTACCAAAAGGTATTTGTGCAGAGTTAGAAGATCATCAATTTGATATTATGATTGATGTTGCATTAAGTTTAGAGCCGCTTTGGGAAAATGCAATAGGTTCAAAATGGAAAGCCATTATCACTAGAGAAAAATTAAAGGCCCTTTACCAAAAAATGTAATATGCGGTGGTTAGCAAAATTTATTTACTTTAAACTTCTCGGTTGGAAAATTGTAGGTAACACTACAATGTCTAAAGATGAAGTAAAAAAAGCTGTAATTATCGCTGTCCCTCATACCAGTTGGCATGATTTTTATATTGGTGTATTGCTTCGGAAAATCATTAATATCAAAACAAATTTTATTGGCAAGCAAGAGTTATTTGTTGGTCCATTTGGATGGTATTTAAGAGCCATTGGAGGAGCACCAATTAATAGAACTTCTAAAGAAAATAAAGTTGATGCTATTGCTCAACTGTTTATAGATAATGAAGAGTTTAGAATGACTTTGGCTCCTGAAGGTACAAGAAAGAAAGTAGAGGAGTGGAAAACTGGATTTTATTATATCGCAAAAAAAGCAAACGTACCCATAATTATGTTTACGCTTGATTTTGGTAATAAACAAAATAAAATTTCAGAACCTTTCTATCCAACAGAAAATATGGAAGCGGATTTTAAATTTATGCAAAACTTCTTTAAAGGCGTAAAGGGTAAAGTTCCTGAATTTTCATAAAATCACTTTGGTATAATCTTTGATAATTTATTGTTACATCATCAAATGAAACATAAATTAAACAGTTACCACTGTCCCTAAAAAGAAACATTTGAACTTATCTTCAAACGCTGGTTTATCCAGCGTTTTGAGTGTTTATCGTCTTTAATTTATACCGAGATAACATAGATATAGTACGTTCTTGTAACTGTCGTTGAAAATAAGGTGTCCAGCCTAACAAGACCCCCTTCAAACCTAATGCTTGTTTTGCCCAATGATAAAGATTGAAGTCGTCTTTTTGCCGATAAATTAAACCATCTTTAAAAACAAATATTGAGTGAATGGAGTTATGAACCCTTTTCGATGTTTTACTCAATAAATAAATGGCTTTCCAATCTGCCGAGCACGAATTAGATACGCAATTTATATTATAATAGTTTACTTTAAAATTTTCTTTAGACTGGGATGTGCATAACATTTGCCACATTAATCTAATATCATCGTAATTTAAAGTGCCAAAAGCAGGATCTGAAAATTGAGCCTCAGGATGATAACAGCTAATCATTCCATTATAGTCTAAATTATCAAAACTGCTATAAAATTTTTTTAAAACCTGTTCCATTTGTTGAAAATATTCTTATAACTATTTGACGTTCAGAAGTTACAATTTTATATTTCAATTTAAAACAAAAAAAGGGGTGAAAATCACCCCCTAAATAAATTTATTTCTTAACCTATGTTTTAAGCCTCTTCCATAGTGTGATATACATTTTGTACATCATCATCTTCTTCAATCTTTTCAAGTAATTTCTCTACATCAGCAACCTGCTCTTCTGTTAATTTTTTAGTAACCTGAGGGATTCTTTCAAATCCTGAGGACAAAATTTCAATTTCTCTTCGTTCTAATTCAGATTGAATCGCCCCAAAGTTTTCAAAAGGAGCGTAGATTAAAATGCCATCTTCATCAGCAAAAACTTCTTCAGCGCCAAAATCAATAAATTCTAACTCTAATTCTTCAGGATCTAAACCTTCACTTGAAATTCTGAAATTACAGGTATGGTCAAACATAAAAATAACCGAACCAGAAGTCCCTAAACTACCATCACACTTATTAAAATAACTTCTCACATTAGCAACAGTTCTTGTGTTGTTGTCTGTAGCTGTTTCAACTAAAATAGCAATACCATGAGGTGCGTAGCCTTCAAATAACACTTCTTTATAATCCCCTTGACTTTTATCTGAAGCACGTTTTATGGCACGTTCAACATTATCTTTAGGCATATTAACAGCCTTAGCATTCTGAATAACCGCACGTAGCCTTGAATTACTATCTGGATCAGGGCCTCCTTCTTTAACTGCCATAACAATATCTTTACCAATTCTGGTAAATGCCTTGCTCATTGCAGACCAACGTTTCATTTTTCGTGCTTTACGGAATTCAAAAGCTCTTCCCATTTCTTCTTGTATTATTTAGTTATATAATTAGCAACTTGTGCTTAAAAGCAAATTTAAAAAAATATGTCATCCTTAAAGAATATGGCAAGACAAAAAGTTATCTCACCATCACAATTTGCTCGAACTATAAAAATTTATTCTTCTTCAACAATAGCCTCAATTGCGTGAGCCAAGTCAAAATCGGCTTGAGTCACTCCATTAGCATCGTGAGTAGACAAACTTATATTTAAAATATTGTATGTATTAGACCAATTTGGGTGGTGGTTTAAAGCTTCGCATTCAAATGCAATTCTACTCATTGCACTAAAGCAATCTTTAAAATTTTCAAATTCGAATTCTGCTTGCAAAGCATTATCAAAATAGTCCCATTCTGGTAAATGAAGTAATTTTTTTTCTATGGTATCTGAATCAAGTAATTTCATATCTTAAATTTTAATCTAATCAAAAGTAAGAAAAATTAGGTTTTAGGATGCTTGATTCCCTAACTCTTTTAAGACTTCGCTACTCGTGTTTTGAAGATGTTTTGGCAAGAGGTTGTATTTTGGTAAAACAGCAAGGTATCTGTCATCATTAGTTGTATATACCTGTTTGTATTTGATATGTCCCTCTGAATATATATTTACAATTTGATGTATAAATTCATTATGATGCACCAGATCTGTACTCCCTAAATGAAAGACACCATATTTCTTCCTATTAATAATATAATGTACTTGTTGAGCAATTTTATTATCTGTGGTTACATTTAAAATAAGATTAGGAAACACCTCAATTGGTTGCTTTTCTTTAATTGCTTCTTTTATTTCTAAAATTCTATGGGACGTATGTCCAAAAACCATTGGTAATCTTAAAATAGCAACCCTGGTTTTTGGCAAGCGCATAAGTATATTTTCTATTTTAATTTTAAAATGACCATAAATGCTATTACTTAATGTTTTGTCTAATTCGTAACTGGGATACTTGCTATACGCATCAAAAACATTTGCTGAAGAGAGATAGATAAGCTTAGATGAATTTTCCTTAATGTAAGTTGCCAAATGCTGGTGGGCGATAATTTGCGTATGAAACTCACCTCTTAGACAAGAAATAATAATCTTAGGTTTTACCCAATCTAATATGTCATAGATATCATCTTCTTGATGGTTGTATTCAATAAAATGCGCATTTTTTTCAAATGAGTTATTTGGAGAATTATAAGTACCGTAGGTATTAAAATAGGAGCAAAGCTCTTTATAGATTGTATGACCTATAAATCCGCTTGCTCCTAATATTAATATGTTGTGCTTATCTTTTGAAGCCGTCATATGAAATCGGCTTCAAAATTATCCTTTGTAAAATGGTAGTTTTACCACTTTAGCAGGAATTGCTTTTTTTCTTACTTGAATATGAATTTGGGTATCTACATCTTTAAACACCACAGGAACATAACCTAATCCAATACCTTTTCCTAAAGAAGGAGACATGGTTCCTGAAGTTACTTCGCCAATTATATTCCCTTGACCATCAACAATATCGTAACCTTGTCTTGGTATTCCTCTTTCTTCCATTTCAAAAGCAATTAACTTTCGGTCAGGACCAGCTGCTTTTTCTTTAGCTAAGGCTTCACTGTTTGTGAACTCTTTTGTGAATTTTGTAATCCATCCTAATCCAGCTTCAAAAGGAGAAGTTGTGTCAGTTATATCATTACCATAAAGGCAATATCCCATTTCCAATCTTAAAGTGTCTCTGGCTGCTAACCCAATTGGCTTAATTCCAAATTCATTTCCAGCTTCAAATACCTTATCCCAAACTTGTTTCACTTCTGAATTTTTACAGTAAATTTCAAATCCGCCAGATCCTGTATATCCTGTAGCCGAAATAATAACGTTTTCAATGCCTGCAAAATCTCCAACTACAAAGTTGTAAAATTTAATACCAGAAAGGTCCTGGCTTGTAATAGATTGCATGGCTTCAACAGCCTTAGGACCTTGAATCGCCAAAAGAGAATAATCTTCAGATATATTTTTCATTTCAGCACCAACATCATTTTTAGATGAAATCCAATTCCAATCCTTTTCAATGTTACTTGCATTCACAACTAACAAATACGTTTCTTCTTTAATTTGGTATATAATCAAATCATCAACAATCCCGCCATCATCATTAGGCAAGCAACTATATTGCGCTTTCCCTATAGTTAATTTGGTCGCGTCATTACTACTTACTTTCTGAATCAAATCAAGGGCATTAGGCCCTTCAATTAAAAACTCTCCCATATGTGAAACATCAAATACTCCAACACTTGATCGTACGGTCTCGTGTTCAATATTTACGCCTTCGTATTGTACCGGCATGTTATATCCTGCAAAAGGAACCATTTTAGCTCCCAAAGCTTCATGAGTTGATGTTAAAGCTGTATTTTTCATTTATTGAATCTTAAATTTGTTGCGCAAATGTATCAAATTTATTCCTTGAAATTTAGAGAATGGATTATAATCTAATGGAAGAATAATCATTTGATAACGGAGTTAATCCTTTGAAAGAATTTTAGAATAATTAAAAGAAAACAAACTCTCTTCATTAAATATTGAATAATTTTACAATTGGTTGCAAACCAAATTATAGCAAGAAAACACTTTTTAAGAAATGAAAATATTTTCAAAAGAACAGATTTACGAAGGCGATAGATTGACAGCAGAGCGACAAAGTATTACATCAACAGATTTAATGGAGCGCGCTGGAATACAAATTTTCAATTGGATTCATTTAAGAATGCAAGGGGCTCAAGTACCAATACATGTATTTTGCGGAATTGGAAATAACGGGGGAGATGGTTTAGTGGTTGCAAGACATCTCATTACACATGGGTATAATGTAAATACCTATGTTGTGAATTGCAGTGATAAAAGGTCAAAAGACTTTTTGGTTAATTATGATAGAATAAAACAAACTACAAAATCATGGCCTATAATGCTGAGTTGTGCTAATGATTTTCCTGAAATCGAATCTCGAGATATTATTATTGATGCCATTTTTGGTATAGGATTAAATAGACCAATTGACGGTTGGATTAAAGATTTATTCAAAAGATTCAAAGATTCTGGAGCTTATACTTTGGCAGTTGATATTCCTTCAGGATTATTTGTTGATCGCATTCCTAAAGATGAAAATGATGTGGTGAAAGCACACATGACTTTAAGTTTTCAATCCCCAAAATTAGTTTTCTTCCTTCCAGAAACATCAAAGTTTTCTTTACAATGGGAGGCCTTAGATATTGGAATAGACCAAAAATACCTGGTGGAAACAGAAACAGATGTTCATTTAATTGGAAAGCATGAAATTTTAGTGCAATATAAACCAAGAGACAAGTTTGCACATAAAGGTAATTTTGGACACGCACTGCTAATTGGTGGAAGTTATGGTAAAATGGGAGCAATGACCTTAAGTAGTAAAGGTACATTTGCTAGTGGCGCTGGATTGGTGACGTCGTATGTTACAGAAGATGCAAATATAATTTTACAAATTGCCGTGCCTGAGGCAATGGTTAATACTGATACTTCATCAAAGGAAATATCAAATTTCCCCGACCTCAAGACTTTTACTTCAGTTGGAGTAGGGATGGGATTAGGAACTTCAGAAATTACTGCTAAAGGGTTCTCAAAATGGTTAGAAAAAATGGATAAAGCAGTAAAGATTGTATTTGATGCCGATGCCATTAACCTATTATCAAAACAAAAATCCTTATTACAACATTTACCAAATGAGGCCATATTGACACCTCACCCTAAAGAATTACAGCGATTAATAGGCGATTGGGACAATGATTTTGACAAGCTAAATAAAGTCAAAGCGTTTTCAAAAGAACATAATGTAATTGTAGTACTAAAAGGTGCTCATACCACAATCGTTTTTGACAATATATTATATGTAAATACCAGTGGAAATCCGGGAATGGCGACAGCTGGATCGGGAGATGTTTTGACTGGGGTTATTACAGGCTTATTAGCTCAAAATTATTCGCCATTAATAGCAGCAATTATGGGCGTTTATCTACACGGAAAAGCAGCCGATTTAGCAATTGAAACGCATGGTTACCAAAGTTTGATTGCATCTCATATCATTGAGTATTTTGGCCCTGCTTATCTGTCTTTGTTTGAAAAGGAAGAACAGATTCAAGAAGAAGAACAACAACAAAACCAAGCATAAAAAAAGCCACTCAAATTGAGTGGCTTTTTTGTTGTAAAATATTCTATTAGATATTTAATGAATTAAATAACTCAACAAGTTTTTTACTTGAAGGTCTTGGTGCATCAGCATTTACAATGTTTCCTTGAGGGTCAATTAAAATGAATCTCGGAATCCCATTAATCTTATACGATTTTACGAAATCAGATTGCCATGCTTTATCAGAAAACAATTGAATTCCACCCAATTGTTCTTTAGCAACCATGTTGCTCCAAGCTTCATGTGCTTTTTCTTTAGAACCACTTCTTCTTTCATCATCAACAGAAATACTTACAAACTCAATGTTTTTACCATGATAATCTGCTTCTATTTTCTTTAATGACGGAATTTCACGTTTACAAGGTCCACACCAAGTTGCCCAAACATCAACATAAACATATTTACCAGCTAAATCTGCCAAAGATGTTGTACCCCCCTTATGGTTTTCATAGTTTTCAAATGTTGGAGATGGAGATCCGGCCGGAAACTCTTTACGCATTGCCAATTTTGATTGATAATAAGAATTGTATGATTTTAGCATACCTTCTAAATTTTTAGATTGAGTATCTAAAAATTCTTGCCCTAAATCTACGTTTTCTCCTTTTAAGGTTTCAAAGTCAGATTTAAGAGCATCCATTCTTTCATTATACTTGTCTTCGGGTAAATCAAAAAGATCTTCGTCTAAATGTTTCAAGGTAATTCTTGTACTACTCGCATAAAAATTGTTTTTGCCAGCACCATCACCTTCAAACTTTAAAGTTTCATCAAATTCACTATAATCTACACTTAACTTTAAAGTATTGTCATTCTCTAAAAATAACTCAGCATATTGATCACCATGTTTCAACATATAACCTGGAGCTCTTTTATTTAAAGTATCCACAACTACTTTTAATGTATCACTAAAACTTCCATCAGCATTTACTGTAATGTCTTTTTTGTAATCTCTACCTTTTATAATACTTACTACATTGCTTTTATCTGCGTTTAAAATAGACCCAGAAATAGTTGCATAATCTTTAGGCTGCTCTTCTTGACAAGAAAATAGCGCTAAAGCACAACCGAATACTAATAATCGTTTCATCTTTTTTAAGTTTGATTTTCCTCAAAAATAGCAGAATAATTGAAACTTGTTGGTCGAATTATAAATTATTAACATTTGTTGCATAATTAGAGACATTTCATGACTTTTGCGAAATTATAACCCCATATATTATGTATCATTATATTTCTTCTCAGATTTTAGAGTTTTCTACAATTAATACTATTATTTCTGAACACCATAAATTAAAATTATCTGAAGATGCTATTTTAAGAATATCTAAGTGTCGTAAATACTTGGATGATCGAATGGCGAAACAAGAAGATCCGATATATGGTATAAATACAGGGTTTGGCTCTTTATATAATGTAAAGATATCTAACGATAATCTTACACAACTTCAGGAAAACCTTATGATGTCTCATGCTTGCGGTATGGGACAAGAAGTTCCTAACGAAATTGTGAAACTAATGTTATTGTTAAAGATTCAATCTTTAAGTTACGGTAATAGCGGGGTTCAGGTTGAAACCGTTGAGCGTTTAATCGAGTTTTTTAATAATGATATTCTTCCTGTGGTTTATACTAAAGGATCATTAGGAGCTTCTGGAGATTTATCTCCGTTAGCACATATGTCATTACCTTTAATTGGTAAGGGAGAAGTGTGGTATGAAGGGAAACGAATTTCTTCTGAAGAATTAATGATCAAATTTAATTGGTCGCCTATAACATTAAAATCTAAAGAAGGCTTAGCCTTATTAAATGGTACCCAGTTTATGAGTGCCTATGGTACCCATTTATTATTAAAAGCGTTTAAATTGTCGTACATGGCAGATTTAATTGCTTGTGTTTCTCTTGATGCTTTTGATGGAAGAATAGAGCCATTTAATGAATTGGTTCATTTGGCACGTCCACATAAAGGGCAATTAAAAACTGCACAAAGAGTTAGAACTTTCTTAGAAGACAGTCAACTAATTTCTCAACACAAAGAACACGTTCAAGATCCCTATTCTTTTAGATGCATTCCTCAAGTTCATGGTGCTACAAAAGACACCTTAGATCATGTACATCGCGTATTTAAGACAGAGATTAATTCGGTTACAGACAATCCAAATATTTTTGTGGGAGAAGACGAGATTATTTCAGGAGGAAATTTTCATGGCCAGCCTTTGGCTTTAGCATTAGACTATTTAAAAATTGCAATGGCTGAATTAGGAAATATTTCTGAACGTCGTATTTTTCAATTGGTATCAGGGTTAAGAGGTTTGCCGGCATTTTTAGTAAATAACCCAGGACTTAATTCTGGTTTTATGATTCCTCAATACACAGCGGCAAGTATAGTGAGTGCAAACAAACAATTAGCTACTCCTGCAAGTGTTGATTCTATAGTCTCTTCAAATGGACAAGAAGATCACGTAAGTATGGGTGCTAATGCTGCAACACAAGCTTTCGAATTAATAAACAATGTTGAAGAAATTTTAGCCATCGAATTATTTAATGCCTCTCAAGCATTAGAATTTAGAAAACCACTACAATCGTCAAATTTCATTAACTCGTTCATTTCCAGCTATCAAAATGAAGTGAATTTTGTTGAAAAAGATGAAATCCTACACGATTTAATGAAAAAATCAAAACAGTTTATCGGTGATTTTTGCATCGACAATGATTTGCTTTTCGATTAACTGCATAAAAAAATGCTCAAGTGCGGAAACGCCAAAAAAAAGTTAAATTTATTTGTGATTACGTATTATAAAATCTAAATTTGATATGAATTAGTACCTGATTATGTACTAATTACGTATAAATACGTACTAATTATAGTACACGGTTTATACGCCTTTCTTAAAAATTGTTTAATAGCAAAACAATTGATTATTAGCACATTTATTGATTGTTAATCAAAGTAATTTGGTTGACGCATTTGTTGGTTTTACATAGTTTTTCTATGTGAGAGTAACTGTATTTGGACCCCAATCCTACCTTTATTTACATAACTACTTGCTTGTGTTTATGCGAGCGACTTTTGTCGTTGTTATAAATGTTAATATAATTTTAATTTAAACCAAATGTTATGTTTATGAGCAATTTTACCCGAAGTAGTGGGAGGTCCAGGTTCTGGAAATCTGCTACTAAATTATCGTGTTGTAGCATTGAAATTTTATCGAAACAAATGGGAGGCATCAAGGCTTTAAGCTTTGCAATGCTTTTTATGTTTGGAGTTAGTTCAATGTATGCACAAAATTTGAAAACGGCTGTTCAAAGCCTTCAAGATGCGCAAAGAAGTACAGAGTTAAATCTGTGTTTTGACGATGTACCAGAGGGGCCAACAGTTGAAGACATTGAAATGATTTATGTCAATTCATGTAGTAAAGTAACTGTTACTAAGTCTGGTACACCTATTGGTGATGATTGTAGCTGGAGTGTAGAATATACTTATGATATCCAAGGATATGATGAGTGTTCAGACATTGTAGACCAAATCAAAATCACTTACGATGGTAGTGATCAGACAGCTCCAGAATTAAATGATGGAGCGTCAATTCCTGATGGAGGAGTAGACCTTAATTTATGTTATGATGACATACCTGAAGGGCCTTCTGCTGAAGAAATTGGATTGTTGTTTTCTGACAACTGTAACAATGTCAATGTAGTTAAAACTGGAAGCCCTTCTGGTGATAATTGCAGCTGGCAAGTGACTTACTCTTATGAGGTAACAGATGACTGTGGAAACATAGTTTCTGATGATATCAAAGTAGAGTATAGTGGTGGAGATTCTGAAGCACCAAATTTATTACCAAAAACTGCATTACCTCAAGGGGAAGTAGGTTTAAATTTATGTTTTGAAGATAAATCTCAAGGACCATCAGAAGATGATATCGCAGCTTTATACAGCGATAATTGTGGTGATGTTGTTGTTACAAAAACAGCAAATTCAAAAGGAACTGATTGTAAATGGTTAGCCGTTTACAGTTATACTGTTGCAGATAGTTGTGGTAACGTTGCAGATGAGTTCCAATTGGTATACCAAGGATTTGATTCGGAAGACCCAGTATTAGCTGGAATTCCAGATGACATAACAGTAGATTGTATAGATGAAATACCAAGTAATCCTAAAGGAGCTAGTGCTCCAACGGCTTCAGATAACTGCGATGACAATGTTGATATTGTAGTAGTAAATGATGATAGCCAAGTAGGATTAGCTTGTGAAGGTGGTGTGTTCGTAAGAACATGGACCGCTACAGATAACTGTGGAAATGAAGTTTCACAAAGTCAAACTGTAACTATTAACCCTGCACCTGCAGCTGAATTTTCAGAATTACCTCAAGACATGTCTATGTCTTGTGCTGAAGCAGAAGGCTATCAGCCAGCTAACTTAGGATACTCTAACGGCGTATCAGAAGGCGCTTGTGCAATTAATGGTGAAGCAGTAGGTGAGTTATCTGGTTCGTACACCGAGTGCGGAGGAGCATTATCTGTGACATGGTCTTATGAAGACGAATGTGGTAGAGCTATTTCTCATACTCAAAATATCGAAGTATTACCTGCTCCAATGGCAGAATTTGATCCAGTTCAAGATATGGAAATCACATGTGAAGAAGCTAACGCTTTTGAAGCATGGGAATTAGATTATTCTAATGGTGATTCCGGAAATTGTGAAATTTCTGGAAAAGTTATGGGAGAACTTACTGGTGATTACAATGAATGTGGAGGAACATTGTCTGTAGACTGGTTCTTTAAAGATAATTGTGATAGAGATATTTCAGCAAAAGTAATTGTAACGGTTTTACCGGCTCCACAAGCTACTTTTGATAATGTTGAAGACATGGAAATTTCATGTGAAGAAGCAAATGATTATTCTGCAAGTGATTTAGCATATACAAACGGAGGAACAGAAGGTTGTGAAATCTCTGGTTCTGTAACTGGTGTTGTTAGTGGATCATTTGATGAATGTGGTGGTACATTATACCAAGATTGGTCTTATACAGATAATTGTGGAAGAACAATTAATGCTCAAAAAGTAATTTCAGTAATGCCTGCTCCAATGGCAGAATTTGCACCAGTAGACGATTTAGAAATCTCTTGTGAAGAAGCAAATTCTTTTGCTGCAGGATATTTATCATATACTAATGGAGGAACTCAAGATTGCGAAATCAGCGGTGAAGTAATGGGTGAGTTATCAGGTTCATTTGATGAATGTGGTGGTGAATTATACGTTGACTGGTTCTATAAAGACGATTGCGATAGGGATATAGCAGTAAAACAAACAATTACTGTTTTACCAGCGCCTCAAGCATCTTTTGAGAACGTTGAAGACATGGAGATTTCTTGCGAAGAAGCTAATGATTACCAAGCTGGTAGTTTAGGGTATTCAAATGCAGGTACTGATGCATGTGATATTTCAGGTAGTGTTGATGGATTGTTAAGTGGAGAATTTGATGAATGTGGAGGTACTCTTTATGTTGATTGGTCTTACACTGATGATTGTGGAAGAACAATTGATGCTCAAAAAGTAATCACGGTAATGCCTGCTCCAATGGCAGAATTTGCTCCAGTAGACGATTTAGAAATCTCTTGTGAAGAAGCAAACTCTTTTGCTGCTGGTTATTTATCATATACTAATGGCGGAACTCAAGATTGTGAAATTAGCGGTGAAGTAATGGGTGTATTATCTGGAGAATTTGACGAATGTGGTGGTACATTATATGTTGATTGGTTATATAAAGATGATTGTGATAGAGATATCTCAGCTAAACAAACAATTAACGTATTACCAGCACCAATGGCTGAGTTCGAAAATGTAGAAGACGTTGAGCTTTCTTGTGAAGAAGCTAACGAATATCAAGCAGGATACTTAGCTTACTCTAACCAAGGTTCTGAAGCTTGCGATATTAGCGGTGAAGTAATGGGTGTTATGAGTGGAAGCTACGATGAATGTGGTGGAACACTTTACCAAGATTGGTCTTACACAGATGATTGTGGTAGAGAAATTACTGCTCAAAAAGTTATTACAGTATTACCAGCTCCAGGAGCTGAATTTGTAAACCCTCCTGCAAATATCACAATTTCTTGTGAGCAAGCAGCCTTATATATGGCAACATCTTTAGATTATTCTAATGGAGGTTCAGGAGCATGTGCAATTGAAGGTTCTGTAGATGGTGTGCTATCTGGAGAGTACGACGAATGTGGAGGTACACTTTACGTTGATTGGTTCTTTAAAGATGATTGTGATAGAGATATTTCTTATCAAAAGGTTATAACAGTTTCTCCTTCAGATCAAGCGTCGTTTGATAACGTTGAAGATATGGAGATTACTTGTGAAGAAGCTTTATCATTCTCGGCAGATAGCTTAAGCTACTCTAACGGTGAGTCTGGTCCTTGTGCTATAGAAGGATCTGTTGATGGCGTTTTATCAGGAGATTTTGATGAGTGCGGTGGTACATTATATGTTGATTGGTCATTTACTGATAACTGTGATCGTACAATAACAGCTCAAAAAGTAGTAACTGTTGTTCCTGCTCCAATGGCTGAGTTTGACGCTATTGATGATTTAGAATTAACATGTGAAGAAGCAAATGCTTTTGCTCCAAGTAATTTAGGTTACTCTAACGGAGGTACTCAAGGATGTGAAATTAGCGGTGAAGTTGCTGGCGAATTATCTGGTGAGTATGATGAATGTGGAGGAACACTATACGTAGATTGGTACTTTAAAGATGATTGTGAAAGAGAAATTTCTCATAAACAAACTATAACAGTATTATCAGCTCCTGAAGCAGTATTCGAAGATGTTATAGATATGGAAATCACTTGTGAAGAAGCAAATGATTACGAAGCTAGTTATTTATCGTACTCAAACGGTGGATCTGAAAGCTGTGACATTAGTGGACAAGTAATGGGTTATGTAAGTGGAGAGTTTAATGAATGTGGAGGAACACTTTACCAAGATTGGTCTTATACTGATGATTGTGGAAGAACAATTGATGCTCAAAAAATTATAACAGTTTTACCAGCACCTCAAGCTCAATTTGATGGTATTGATCATATTTCAATTAGCTGTGAAGAAGCTAATGTATTTGAAGCTGGTTACTTATCATATACTAATGGCGGAACTCAAGGTTGTGAAATTAGTGGTGAAGTAATGGGACAATTATCTGGTGAATATACAGAGTGTGGTGGATTATTATTTGTTGATTGGTCATTTACAGATTACTGTGGTAGAACAATCACACATACGCAACAAGTAAAAGTTGATCCAGCTCCTCAAGCTGAATTTGAGCCAGTTGAAGATTTAGAAATTTCTTGTGAAGACGCTAATTCTTTTGAAGCTTATTATTTATCATACTCTAACGATGGAACTGAAGGTTGTGATATTAGCGGTGAAGTAATGGGTGAATTATCTGGAGATTTCGATGAATGTGGAGGTACACTTTATGTTGATTGGTTCTTTAAAGATGAATGTGACAGAGATATTTCTGCACAACAAACTATTACTGTTTTACCAGCGCCAATGGCTGAATTTAATGAGCCTGTGGATGTTGAAATTTCTTGTGAAGAAGCTAACGTTTATCAAGCTGGATACCTTTGGTACTCAAATCAAGGTACAGGAAGCTGTGTAATTGAAGGTGACGCCTTAGGTGTTGTTTCAGGAAATTACGACGAATGTGGTGGTACTTTATATGAAGATTACAGTTTTACTGACGATTGTGGACGTACAATAAACGCTCAAAAAGTTATTACTGTTATGCCAGCACCAATGGCTGAATTTGCACCAGTTGAGAATATTGAAATCTCTTGTGAAGAAGCAAACTCATTTGAAGCTTACGAATTAGATTATTCTAATGGAGGAACTGAAGGTTGCGAAATTAGTGGTAAAGTAATGGGTGAATTATCTGGAGAATTTGATGAATGTGGAGGAGAACTTTACATTGATTGGACATTTAAAGATGATTGTGATAGAGATATTTCTTCTAAACAAACAATTACTGTATTACCAGCTCCAATGGCCGAATTTGCGCCAGTTGTGGATATGGAAATCACTTGTGAAGAAGCAAATGATTACCAAGCTGGATACTTAGGGTATTCTAACCAAGGTACAGGAAGCTGTGTGATAGAAGGTGAAGTAATGGGATACGTAAGTGGACAATACTCTGAATGTGGTGGTACACTATATGAAGATTGGTATTTCGTTGACGATTGTGGACGTACTATTGCTGCCCAAAAAGTTATTACTGTATTACCAGCGCCGATGGCAGAATGGGATCCTATTGATGACTTAGAGATTTCTTGTGAAGAAGCGAATAGCTTTGAAGCTGGAGTTTTAGGTTACTCTAATGGGGGAACTCAATATTGTACTATAGAAGGTGAAGCAGAAGGTGAATTATCAGGTGAATTTGACGAATGTGGTGGTACGTTATACGTAGACTGGTTCTTTAAAGATAACTGTGATAGAGATATTTCATACAAGCAAACAATTACTGTTTTACCGGCACCAATGGCTGAGTTTGACAATGTTGAGGATATGGAAATTACTTGTGAAGAAGCTAATGACTACCAAGTTAGTTATTTAGGTTATTCTAATGAAGGTACAGGAAGCTGTATAATCTCTGGTGAAGTAATGGGACAATTAAGTGGTTCTTACACAGAATGTGGTGGAACACTTTACGAAGATTGGTCTTATACCGATGATTGTGGACGTACAATAAACGCTCAAAAAGTAATTACTGTTCAAGCTGCTCCAATGGCAGAATGGGCTCCAGTTGATGATTTAGAGATTTCTTGTGAAGACGCTAATACATTTGAAGCTGGTTACTTATCTTATTCTAATGGTGGTACTCAGTACTGTGCAATAGAAGGAGAAGTAATGGGTGAATTAACAGGTGAGTTTGACGAATGTGGAGGTACTCTTTATGTAGACTGGTTCTTTAAAGATAACTGTGACAGAGAGATTGCTTACAAACAAACAATTACTGTTTTACCTGCACCAATGGCTCAGTTTGAAGACGTTTCAGATTACGAGATTGCTTGTGAAGATTTAGCAAGCTTCGATCCAGGTAAATTATCATATTCTAACCAGGGAACTGGCGGATGTGTAATTGAAGGTGAAGTTGATGGCGTTGCTGATGAATTTGTTGGTAGCTGTGGAGAATTTGACGTAAACTGGTCATTTGTTGACGATTGTGGACGTGAAATTACAGCTTCAATTACGGTAACAGTAATAGATGAAACTGCTCCGGTAATGGTATTACCTTTACCACAAGGAGAGTCTAATGTAGACGCTGTTTTAGCTGATATCCCATTAGGACCAACTGCAGAAGAAATTGCCGCTATTTATGAAGATAACTGTGGTAACGTAAATGTTATCAAATCTGAAAAAATATTAGGTGATGATTGTGATTGGGCTGTAATGTACAGCTATGAAGTATATGATGACTGTGGAAACTATGCAGATACTGTAAAAGTATACTATAATGGTAGCGATCAAACTGCTCCAGAATTAGTTTCAGCATCTTTATCAAACACTTTAAGTGACATCAACGCATGTTACTCAGAAATAGCTGCTTTAGAAGAATTGCACGTACCAAAAATTGATGACATCGTTGCGATATTTGCAGATGCTGGTGTAGCAGGTGTACTTGTTACTGCCAATGAAAACAATGGCTTCTCTGATGATGGCGATTGTGGATGGTCTGGAGTATTCGCTTTTAGCGTTGCTGACGGATGTGGAAACCAAGCCGATGATATCGTAATTAACTTAAGTGGTTATGATTCTGAAGCACCTGTATTAGTAGGAGTTGTTCCAGATGGTGAAAATGAGATAAACGCTTGTTTAGCTGATGCACCAGAAGGTCCTTCTGAAGATGAGATTAGAGTATTATACTCTGATAACTGTGGTGAAGAACTTGGTGACAACGTAAACGTTGAGAAAATCACTAAAACTTACGGAGACGATTGTAGCTGGATTGTAGTTTACGAATATATCATTACTGATGATTGTGGAAACGATGGCGGTTATGTTAAAGTAAATTATCAAGGTATGGATCAAGATGCTCCGGTATTTGCTGATTGTGAAGCTGCTCAAATTAATCTATTTACAAGTTTAGGCGCTGCTTGTCCTTCTTCTGAAGCTGCAGTAATTGCTCTTGAAGTAGGTGATGAGTTAGATTTAAACAACTTATTCTCAGTTGCAAATGTTGATTTAGCTGCAATTCAGGCTGTAATTGAGCCTTGTTTTGACGACTGTCAAGATGTGACGTATAGAGTAAGAGCTGTTGATAACGGTGTTGCAGGAGATTGCTCAAGAGACCTTTCTGTGTCTTTCGAAGCGGTTGATGGATGTGACAATGTATCTGAAGGTGCATATGTAGTAAACATCAACATTTCTGAAGATGTATTACCATCAATTGCTGTTGCAGCAGGTGAATTAATCGTACAATGTGATGGCGCTGGTAATGTTGCTGAAGTAGAAGCATGGTTAGCTGCCAATGGTGGTGCAAGTGCAAGTTACTTATGTAACGCATTAGTATGGTCTAATGATTTTGATAAGTTAGAAGATGGATGTGGTTCTCTTGAAGTAGAGTTTACTGCAACTGACGCTTGTGGAAGAGAAGTTAAATCAACAGGTTTAATAACTGTTCAAGATAGTGTTGATCCAGAAATGACTGCTGAAGCTCAAGATGGGGCGTCAGATACTGAATCTGATTACCTGGCTGATTTCCAAGCATGGTTAGATAATCATGGTGGAGCTACAGCTACTGATAATTGTGGTGAAGTAACTTGGATGTACCAATGTGAAGATTCTGATGGGCCTGGCATACCTGAGTATGTTGGAACATTTGACACTCATGCTGGACCATTTTGGACAACTAATCCAGCTGTTTACACCGGACAAGAAGCTGCTGCCTTATTATTTGGTGGAGATCCAGAAGATTATATTATTTCTACAGATCCGGTTGGGATGAACAATATGAGTTGGAGTTCTACTTGGGGAATTGCAGGTTGTGCAGAGATTGCGCATGATCATAAAGTAGATTTAGGTAATCCAGGATATAATGATCCAGGTGGAAATAACACGGCAACGTCTGCTTATGTTCAAGATAACTGTGGTGGAGTTCATTTAAACTATGTATACAGAGTTAATAATGATTGTCAGTTAGACCCTTGTGGTTCAACAATTAACAATAATGTGGAGTATGTTGAGGAAGCTATGGTAATGCACAACGGGTATTTATACTATTTAGATGGTACAAATGGCGCTGCAGCACCTGGATTTGAATTAGCACCACAAAGTGTATTACATGATATCGCTGATCAATTTGTTGGAAAAACATATTTAACGACTGTATCTAGTAATTGTTGTATTGTTCATGCTGATGAGGATACCGAATTACAAGACTGGGGATTCCCTTTTGGCCAATGTAATGTAGAGGGTCCTTTTACAATAGCACCAGAATTAGATGGGGCTAATTGTACTGACATTAATCATCACTATGAAAATCAGTTATCATTCTTTGTAAGCTCTGAACCATATGAGCAAGCAGGTACAACAGTAACGTTTACTGCTACCGATGAATGTGGTAATTCAACAAGTACAACTGCAACCTTTATTGTTAATGATGCTACGGCACCAGACATTAAATGTGAGCCAGGTGTAGACTTTGGATTTGATCCAGATTTAGATCAAGATGGATTGCCATATGGTGTAGTTGACCAAGTACATTACTCTGATAACTGTGATGAGCCTGGATATACTTCAGACTACTCAGATGACTTAGGATATGTATTATCTGACGGACAACCAATTCAAGGGTTCACAGGAGACTATGCGCCAGGTAATTGGAGTGTAGATCTTGGTGGAGCCGACGGTAGTGTATCAATCAACGCCTCTACAATGGTAGTAACGGGTAATGATGATGGTCAAGATGATATAAACACACAAGCAACAATAACATGTTTGTATGGCGGTGTGTATTCATTTAACTGGGATTATTTAACAAATGATGTTGATGGCCCAGGGTTAGATCCAGCTTTCTACCTAAATGGTGCTGCAATTCAATTAACCGATAATGGTGGAGCTGATTCACAATCAGGATTCGTGTCTGTTAATTGTGCGCCAGGAGATGTAATCGGATTTAGAATTAATAGTTCTGATGGTATTTTAGGAGATGCATCCTTAACAATTTCAAACTTTGAAATTGCAGGTCCGCAACAAATGGATTATACTTTAGTAAGAACATTTACAGCAACTGATGCTGCAGGTAATTCTTCTGAATGTGATATTACATATACATGGTCTGTTCCTGGTCAAGTGGCGAGAAGTAAAAGTGAAATTATTGAGCACACTATATTTGATAAAGAAATTGTTAAGACGGAAGTTGAGTTAGACTTCACTGCTTATCCAGTTCCTTTTGACAAAGAAGTGAACATTGCTTATAACTTCGATTTCAAAACAGATGTAACAGTAGAGTTATTTGATACTAAAGGATTATTGATCTCTGCTCAAACTGACAAGAACTACATTAAAGGTTCAAACGGAATAGTTACTTTCGACTTATCCAGAACTGCTAATCAAATGTTCTATGTACAGGTGACAACAAGTCAAGGTAAGGTGACTAAGAAAATTGTTTCTAATTCTCCTAACCGAAGATAATTTGAGGTAAAACTCAAATACAAATTAAAAGGCAACCAATTTGGTTGCCTTTTTTTTGTGAATATATATCACAAAAAAAGTGAGTATAGAAATGCAATCTATACTCACTTTAATATTTATAGTAGTTATTTGTTTTAGGTTTAAAACAAACTATTCCCCCAGGCTTTAGCTTCTTCAATAGTATCAAATATTCTAAATGGTTTCTCTAAAAAAGCAAAATCTTGTTCAGCCTTCTTTTTACCTTCAAAGCCATTAGACACCACAGCGCCACCCATTAAATTTTTAATTTTTGATGTGTTTACAAACATTGAAGGATCTACCTTATAATTGTTTACACGTAATGAAATGTATACAAAGGGTTTATTTTCAAAATAGGTATCTATTAGGTTTTTAAGTATGAGGTTGTGTTTTTCGTTAATCTGAGTCCCCACAACCATTTTGCCAATCATGAACCTATCAGAAATGTAAATATCCCCAAAATCATACCTCAAATGATCTTCCATTCTTTTAGTTTTGACTTAAGATAATAAAAAACTCCCTTTAATTAAAAAAGGGAGCTTTTTCAACATTTAATTTATTTTAAGATTCTGTTTCTTTAGGCTTTTTTTCAATTGTAATTGCTAACTCATCAGCATCTTTTTGAACATCCATATGGATTGTATCACCTTCTTCTAATTGAGAATTGATAATCTCTTCTGCCAAGGCATCCTCAATATACTTTTGAATCGCTCTTTTTAAAGGTCTTGCTCCGTATTGTTTATCAAAACCTTTATCTGCAATATAAGACTTAGCGGCATCACTTAAATCTAACTCATATCCAAGACCTTTAATTCTCAATATCAGTTTTTTAAGTTCGATATCAATAATCTTATTAATGTCTTCTTTTTCTAAAGCATTGAAAACAATCACGTCATCAATTCTGTTTAAAAACTCAGGAGCAAATGCCTTTTTAAGCGCATTTTCAATAACACTTTTCGCATTAGAAGAGGCCTGAGATTCTTTAGCAGCAGTGCCAAAACCAACACCCTGACCAAAGTCTTTAAGACGTCTTGCTCCAATGTTTGAAGTCATTATTATAATTGTATTCCTAAAATCAATTTTACGTCCCAAGCTATCGGTTAAATAACCATCATCTAACACTTGTAATAACATGTTAAATACATCTGGATGTGCTTTTTCAATTTCATCTAAAAGAATAACAGAATAAGGTTTTCTTCTCACTTTTTCAGTCAGTTGACCACCTTCTTCATATCCTACATATCCCGGAGGCGCACCTACTAATCTAGATATCGCAAACTTCTCCATGTATTCACTCATATCAATTCTAATAAGAGCTTCTTCACTATCAAAAAGTTCACGAGCCATAACTTTGGCCAATTGTGTTTTACCAACACCTGTTTGACCTAAAAATATAAATGACCCAATTGGCTTATTCGGATCTTTAAGTCCGGCACGGTTTCTTTGAATGGCTTTAACAACCTTTGCAACAGCATTATCTTGACCAATTACATTCCCTTTGATAAGATCTGGTAATTGAGATAACTTATTTATTTCTGTTTGTGCAATTCTATTAACAGGCACACCGGTCATCATAGAAATAACATCAGCAACATTATCTTCTGTAACCGTTTCTCTATGTAGTTTGGTATCTTCTTCCCATTTTTCTTGAGCCAGTGCTAAATCTTTTTCCAGACGTTTTTCATCATCTCTAAGCTTTGCAGCTTCCTCATATTTCTGCTTCTTAACAACTGAGTTTTTAGTGATTTTTACTTCTTCAAGTTTTTCTTCTAACTCTATAATCTGTTTAGGAACATCAATATTTGTGATATGAACACGAGAACCAGCTTCGTCTAAAGCATCAATCGCTTTGTCTGGTAAGAATCTATCGGTCATATATCGGCTTGTTAATTTTACACAAGCTTCAATTGCTTCATCTGTATATGAAACATTATGATGTTCTTCATATTTTTCTTTAATATTATTTAGAATCTGAATCGTTTCTTCAACTGTTGTAGGCTCTACAAGTACTTTTTGAAAACGTCGCTCTAAAGCACCATCTTTTTCTATGTATTGTCTGTACTCATCAAGAGTAGTAGCACCAATACATTGTATTTCTCCTCTTGCTAATGCAGGTTTAAACATATTTGAAGCATCCAAACTTCCTGTTGCTCCACCGGCACCAACTATAGTATGAATTTCATCTATGAAAAGAATAATATCATCATTCTTTTCAAGCTCATTCATAACAGCTTTCATGCGTTCTTCAAACTGCCCTCTATATTTTGTTCCGGCAACCAAACTCGCTAAATCAAGGGTCACAACACGCTTATTGAATAAAATACGTGATACTTTACGTTTTACAATACGTAATGCCAAACCTTCAGCTATTGCAGATTTACCAACACCAGGTTCACCAATAAGTAACGGATTATTCTTTTTTCGTCTACTTAATATCTGAGAAACACGTTGTATTTCCTTTTCACGCCCTACTACAGGGTCTAATTTACCTTCTTCGGCCATTACTGTTAAATCCCTTCCAAAATTATCTAAAACAGGAGTTTTAGACTTTTTATTTTGTTTGGAAGAAGCAGGTTGGCCAAACGGATTCTTTTTAGAATCGTCGTTCTCTTGTAACTCGTCGTCCGAAAATGATTCCGATTTAGGAGACTCTATATAATCATCATCGTTTGTAATCATAAATTTAAATTGTTCTTTAACATTGTCATAATCCACTTTAAGCTTGTTAAGTAGCTTAGTAGTTGGATCATTTTCATTTCTTAAAATACATAAAAGCAAATGTGCTGTGTTTATTGAAGTGCTTTGAAACAATTTAGCTTCTAAAAAAGTAGTTTTTAAAGCACGTTCGGCTTGACGCGTTAAGTGCAAGTTTTTCTTTTCGTTAGAGGCAGTTGTTATGTTAGAATTGGCAGGGCTTAAAATTTCAACTTTACGTCTTAAATGGTTTAAATCTATTTCTAAAGCCCCCAAAATATCAATCGCTTTTCCATTACCATCACGCAGCAAACCAAGCATCAAGTGCTCAGTGCCAATAAAATCATGGCCTAAGCGCAACGCTTCTTCTTTGCTATATGCAATTACATCTTTAACTCTTGGGGAAAAATTATCATCCATAGTAATATCCTTTCTTCTATAAAATTACTAAAATCATACTATTCATGGGGCAAAAATCATACCCCAAATGATTTATTGTAGCTAATAGAGTGAATTATATTGTAAAACTCAAATTTTTTAACAGGATAATTATTAACTAATTTCAATTTTATTTTTGTTAATAAATAGTCTTAAAAATACCTTTACATCCTATGAAATAGCATCTGAATTTAGTTATATTAGCACGTTGTAAAACCTACAAAAACATAATTTTTTTATATATGGCAGAAGGAGAAAAACTTATTCCTATTAACATTGAGGATGAAATGAAATCGGCTTACATTGATTATTCAATGTCCGTCATTGTGTCACGTGCACTACCAGATGTAAGAGATGGTTTAAAACCTGTGCATCGACGCGTTTTATTCGGGATGCATGAATTAGGAGTAAAATCTAATACAGCTCATAAAAAGTCAGCAAGAATAGTCGGGGAAGTACTTGGTAAGTATCACCCACATGGTGACACTTCGGTATATGATACTATGGTACGTATGGCTCAGGAATGGAGTTTGAGATATATGCTTGTTGATGGCCAAGGTAACTTTGGTTCTATTGATGGTGATAGTCCTGCTGCAATGCGTTATACAGAAGCAAGAATGCGAAAGATATCTGAAGACATGTTAGCAGATATCGACAAAGATACAGTTGATCATAGTTTAAACTTTGATGACACCTTAAAAGAACCTACAGTATTACCAACAAGAATCCCTGGATTACTTGTTAATGGTGCTTCTGGTATTGCAGTTGGTATGGCAACTAATATGCCACCTCACAATTTATCTGAAGTAGTAGATGGTACTATAGCTTACATTGACAACCAAGATATTGAAATAGATGAGCTTATAACGCATATCAAAGCCCCTGATTTCCCAACGGGCGGTATTATCTATGGCTATGACGGCGTTAGAGAAGCCTTCAAAACGGGTAGAGGTCGTGTTGTTATGAGAGCAAAGGCGATTATTGAAGAAATACAAGGCAGAGAATGTATAATTGTTTCTGAAATCCCTTATCAAGTGAATAAGGCAGACATGATTAAGAAAACTGCCGATTTAGTTAATGATAAGAAAATTGAAGGTATTTCAACAATTAGAGACGAGTCTGACAGAAATGGTATGCGCATTGTATACATTTTAAAACGTGACGCCATCCCTAACATTGTATTAAATACCCTTTATAAATACACTGCGTTACAATCTTCGTTTAGTGTAAATAATATTGCTTTAGTAAAAGGTAGACCAGAATTGTTGAATCTAAAAGATATGATTCATCATTTTGTTGAGCACAGACATGAAGTAGTAGTTAGACGTACAAAGTACGAACTTAAAAAGGCTGAAGAAAGAGCTCACATTCTTGAAGGGTTAATTATTGCATCAGATAATATTGATGAAGTAATTGCTTTAATAAGATCATCTTCTAATGCCGAAGAAGCTCGTGGTAAATTAATTGAAAGATTCAAATTAACTGAAATACAGGCTAAGGCAATTGTCGAAATGCGATTGAGACAGTTAACGGGTCTTGAGCAAGATAAGTTACGTACTGAGTATGAAGCTTTAATGAAAACCATTGAAGACTTAAAAGACATCTTAGAGAAGAAAGAACGTAGAATGAACATCATTAAAGATGAACTACTTGTTGTTAAAGACAAGTACGGAGATGATAGACGTTCAACAATTGAATATGCAGGTGGAGATTTAAGTATTGAAGATATGATTCCTAATGAAAAAGTAGTAATTACTATTTCACACGCTGGATACATCAAGAGAACTTCATTAACAGAGTATAAAACTCAAAATAGAGGAGGGGTGGGCCAAAAAGCTTCTACCACAAGAAATCAAGATTTCCTTGAGCACTTGTTTGTAGGAACCAACCACCAGTACATGATATTCTTTACTCAAAAAGGAAAATGTTTCTGGATGAGAGTATATGAAATTCCTGAAGGAAGTAAATCATCTAAAGGAAGGGCAATTCAGAATCTTATTAACATTGAACAGGACGATAAAGTGAAAGCTTTTATCTGTACTCAAGATTTAAAAGATGAGGATTACATCAATAGTCATTATGTAATTATGGCTACCAAAAAAGGACAGGTTAAGAAAACATCTTTAGAACAATATTCAAGACCTCGAACAAACGGAATCAACGCTATTACCATTAAAGAAGATGATGAATTATTAGAAGCAAAATTAACTACTGGTGAAAGCCAAGTTATGTTAGCTCTAAAATCTGGTAAGGCTATTCGATTTGAGGAAGCTAAAACAAGACCAATGGGCCGTAATGCTTCAGGTGTAAGAGGAGTTACCTTAGCGCATGATCAAGATGAAGTTATAGGTATGGTAGCTGTTAATGACATGGAAAGTAATATTCTCGTTGTATCTGAAAAAGGTTACGGGAAGAGATCGAGCTTAGAAGATTACCGTATTACCAATAGAGGAGGAAAAGGAGTTAAAACCATTTCAATTACTGATAAAACAGGGCATTTAGTAGCAATTAAAAACGTTTCTGATGAAGATGATTTAATGATTATCAATAAATCTGGAATCGCAATTAGAATGGCTATTTCAGATCTTAGAGTAATGGGAAGAGCAACCCAAGGTGTTAAGCTAATCAACCTTAAAGGTAACGACTCTATCGCAGCCGTTGCAAAGGTAATGAAAGACGAAGATGAAGAGACTATTGATGAGTTAGATGAAAACACATCTACTGACAATATTTCAGATACGGAAAATGGCACAACAATTGATAACCCTACTACCGAAGAGTAGAATACATATTTTAAACATTAATAAAGTGATGAGAAATCAAATTATAGTTGCGGTAGCACTATTAGTGAGTTCATTCTCTTTCTCCCAAAAGAGTGAATTAAAATTAGCTGAAAAAGCTATTAAAAGTGAAAATTATGCAGATGCAAAAACAGCAATTTCTGCGGCAGACGGATTAATTGGAGCAGCAGATGCTAAAACTAAAGCTAAATATTATTTTCTAAAAGGAAAAGCATATTATGCGAATGGCAAAGGAACAGCTGAAGATGTAAAGGTTGCGATTTCAAGTTTTGAAGAAGTTGAAAAGATTGAAGGTGGAAGTGGAAAATATTCTACTTATGTTACCGAAATGAAACAAGCAATGCTTACAAGTTTTGTAGATAATGCAAGTAGTGCATATCAGGCGAAACAGTATGATGCAGCTGCTGTGAAATTTGAGCAAGCTTATAGAATGTCTAAAAAGGATACAGTTTATCTATATTTTGCTGCTGTCTCAGCTGTAACATCTAAGGATTACGATTCTTCGCTAGAATATTACAAAGAACTTAGAGAGTTGGGATATAAAGGTATTGAAACTGAGTACAAGGCTAAAAACAAAGCGACAGGAGAAATTGAATCTTTTGATAATAAGGATGTAATGACGTTTTCTGTTCAAGCTGGAACTCATGAAAATCCTCAAACAACTAAATCAAAATCTAAGTCTTCTGAAATCATTAAAAACATTGCATTAATTTACGTTAATCAAGGAAAAAATGAAGAGGCTATTGCGGCGATGCAAGCTGCTCGTAAAGAGAATCCAGGAGATGTAAACTTAGTTTTAAACGAAGCTAACGTCCAATTAAAAATGGGCAACAGAGAAGAGTTTAAAAAATTAATGATGGAAGCGACTCAAATGGATCCGGGCAATGCTACATTACAATACAATTTAGGTGTAATTTCTGCAGATGCTGGAGATACTGCAGCAGCTAAAAAATATTATGAAAGAGCAATCCAATTAAACCCTGAATATGCTGATGCATACAACAACTTAGCTGTATTAATTTTAAGTACTGAACAGGATATTATTTCCGAAATGAACAACTTAGGAAGTAGTTCTGCTGACAATAAAAGGTACGATGAGTTGAAAGCTGAAAGACTTGAAATCTATAATGAGGCAGCTCCATATTTAGAAAAAACCTTAAAACTTCAACCTAAAAACATTGATGCTGCAAGAACATTGATGCAAATCTATAGTGCGGTTGACAATATGCCAAGGTTCAAAGAAATGAAGGCCTTAGTTGAACAGTTAGAAGCTGGTCAATAAACAATAAGAATTACAATACTAAAAAAGGCTACTCTAATTGAGTAGCCTTTTTTTTTCTAATATATACTATTTAAATAATTTTCTTTATCACTCTTAACTTATGAGTATGCATACGTTTATCTGCATTATAAATACCAGAGTGGTCTAAACGATCTATTCGTACTTGTCCGTGGGCATGGATAATATAATTATTCTCCATTATTATACCAACGTGAACAATAGCCCCTTCTTGATTGTCAAAAAACGCCAAATCCCCAGGTTCACTTTCTTCAATAAAACTTAATGCTTCTCCCTGAGTAGCTTGTTGTGAGGCATCTCTAAACAATTTGTAACCGTTTAATTTATATACCATCTGAGTAAACCCTGAACAGTCAATACCAAAAGGGGTCTTTCCTCCCCATAAATAAGGAGCATTTAAATAAGAAAACGCTGTTTCAATTAAATTAGATTTTGGAAACTGATGCTCTGTAATTTGACCATCAAATTTATGTTGCAATAAGTTAATACCATTTAAAGTTGACCCCACTACAACGGTATGTAAATGGGTGTTTTTATCTTCAACAAACTCTACTAAATCTTTAGATAGAATAGGTGATTGCTGGGCGTGCATCTTAAAATCATATTCAGTGATTTCCAAATATTGCTTATTATCAATCCAACCTTCATAACCATCAAAGGCTAATCTAATTCTACTCCATTTTTTGCGCTGTTCAAGAACTTTAAAAAATTCGCCATACAATACCTGAGACACAAGCTCAGACATATCTGCTGGCTCATCTCTAAGAGGTACGATACTTAAATTACAAATGCCGTATTGCATTAATTATATAAAGAAATTAGTTACGTTCTAAAACTACTGCTGATGCTCCACCGCCGCCATTACAAATAGCTGCAGCACCAATTTTACCATTGTTTTGTTCTAAAACACTTAGCAATGTAATTAAAATTCTAACACCCGAACATCCTAAAGGATGACCTAATGAAACAGCTCCTCCATTTACATTTACATTAGAATCAGTTAACCCTAAGATTTTCATATTAGCTAAACCAACTACCGAAAAGGCTTCGTTAAATTCAAAATAATCGACATCATCAATAGATATTCCGGCTTTGTCTAACGCTTTCGGCAAAGCTTTTGCAGGAGCAGTTGTAAACCATTCTGGCTCATGAGCTGCATCTGCATAACTTTTAATTGTAGCTAAGGGAGTTAAACCTAAAGCCTCTGCTTTATCCTTACTCATTAAAACCATTGCACCTGCACCATCATTAATAGTAGATGCATTTGCGGCAGTAACAGTACCATCTTTAGTAAAGGCTGGACGTAAAGCTGGAATTTTTTCCATTTTCACATTCGTGAATTCTTGATCCACAGTTACCATTACTGGCTCTCCACGACGCTGAGGAACAGCTACAGGAACAACCTCATTATCAAATTTACCTGCTGCCCAAGCCGCAGATGATCTGTTGTAAGATTGAATTGCATAATTATCCTGATCTTCTCTTGAGAATTCATATTCTTTTGCACAAGCGTCAGCACAAACACCCATAGCATTATTGTCATAAGCATCTACCAATCCATCTTTCTGCATTCCGTCTTGTAAAGTAGCCGGTCCAAATTTTGTTGCAGACCTTGCATGCATGTAGTGAGGAATTAAACTCATGTTTTCCATTCCACCAGCAACAACAATATCAGCATCACCTAAGGCAATAGCCTGAGCTGCTAACATCACCGATTTCATTCCAGAAGCACAAACTTTATTTACAGTAGTACAAGGAACATTATTTGATAATCCGGCATAAATAGCAGCTTGTCTTGCAGGAGCCTGACCAGCACCAGCTTGAACCACGTGCCCCATATACACTTCTTCTACCAAGTTGGGATCTAAATTTATTTTATCTAATGCGCCTTTTATAGCTGTAGCTCCAAGTTTAGGAGCCGTTACAGTTGATAATGCACCTAAAAAACTCCCTATCGGAGTTCTTGCAGCGGATACAATTACGACCTCTTTATTCATTACTTATTGTTTAGTTTTTATCGAGCGAATTTAATCAAATTTCTAAGAATTTGGAATGATTAGGCACTTTAATCCTATAAATAACATTTATATTTACTTTATATTTATGACCTATTAAATCCAATAAATGAGTCAGCTTTTAAACAAATGGTATAAGAATCATTCACTTGCATATAAACTTATATTATTTGTCAGTACTATAGTGTTTATAGTCTACTTATTTCCAAAGAGTGGAAAATTTAAATACTCCTTTGACAAGGGTAAGCCATGGCAATCTGAAAACTTATATGCTCCGTTTGATTTTGCAATAAAGAAATCGGCGGAGGAACTTGAAGAAGAGCAACAAGAGATTGTTAGTAAAAGCCCTGTTTACTTTGATCGTTCATTAGAAATTAAATCTGATGTATTGCTTTCCTATGAAAAAGAATTTGAAGCTTTAGAATTAGATTCTCTAACAATGCCAATTAAGTCTATCATTTACAATTTAGGGGAGTCTGTTTTAAATGAAGTTTATGAAAAAGGTGTTTTAGACGAAGATTACAATTACAATAAAGATAAAACCTGCATTGTATTAGAAGATCAAAAACAAGTTGAAACTGTTGATTTTACTGAGTTTACAAAAATCAATGATGTTAGAGAATTGGTTGAAAATGAATTGAATAAAAATCAATTTGATGAATTTTCTACAATGATGGTGTCTTTATTCTTTGACATCATTAAACCCAATATTGCTTTAAACAGCACTATTACAGAACAATCTTTGCAAGAAGAAGTGAGTAAAATTTCACCTACCCGAGGTATTATTGAACGAGAAACTTTGATTATAGCTAAAGGCGAAATTGTAGAAGGCGAGAACTACGCCATTCTTTTATCATTAGAATCAGAATACGAATCTCAAACTTGGAGCGCTTCTAATTACAATCTTATAATATTTGCATATTCCATTTTAGTAGCCTTAACACTTTTAATGCTTTTACTCTTTTTAAGAAAGTATAGGCCTAATGTGTTTTACGACAACAAAAAGGTATCCTTTATCTTTTTTAATGTGGTTTTGATGATTGTGCTAACTACTGCGGTTACAAATTACAATTCACAATATGTATACGTTGTACCTCTTTGTGTGCTTCCCTTAGTGCTTAAGGCATTTTTTGACGCGCGTTTAGGATTATTTTCACATGTTCTTACTGTATTACTTTTAGGTTTTGTTGTGCCAAATAGTTACGAGTATATGTTTCTTCAGATCATTGCAGGAATGGTAACTATTTTGACGGTTACAGAACTTTATAAAAGAGCCAATTTATTCATATCGGTTGGTCAAATTACATTAATTTATATCATCGCTTATTTCAGCTTTTATGTGATACATGAAGGCAGTATTGCAAATATTAGATTTGAAACCTTCGGGATGTTTATTTTGGGTGGTTTAGCAACCTTGTTTGTTCAACCCCTAATTTATATTTACGAAAAGCTTTTTGGTCTGGTATCAGATGTGTCATTATTAGAACTTTCAGACACCAACAGTAAACTTTTAAAAGAATTAGCCAACAAGGCGCCTGGAACCTTTCATCACTCGTTAAATGTAGCCAATTTAGCTGAAGCCGCTGCAAATGAAATTGGAGCAAATGCTATGTTGGTTAGGGTAGGAGCTTTATATCACGATATTGGGAAAATGGTTCAACCCACTTATTTTACAGAAAACCAATCGACAGGAATTAACCCTCACGACGAATTATCTCCTGTAGAAAGTGCTTCAATTATCTTAAATCATGTTATTGACGGAATAGAAATTGCCAAGAAAAACAAACTACCAGATCGCCTTATTGATTTTATTAGAACTCATCATGGTACGAGTATGGTTTACTATTTCTACATGAAACAAAAAGAATTTGATAGTGAAACCTCTGAAGAAGATTTTAGATATATAGGACCAAAACCCTTTAATAAAGAAACCGCAATTTTAATGATGTGCGATAGTGTAGAGGCGGCCTCAAAAAGTTTAAAAGAACCATCTTCAACCAAAATAGATTCCTTTGTTGACGCTATTATCAAAAAACAGATGGAAGATGGGCAGTTTTTAAATGCAGATATCACCTTCAAAGAGATAGAATCTATCAAAAAAGTATTAAAGAATAAACTAGCTAACATCTTCCACCTCAGGATAGAATACCCTGAATAAAAAAAAACCTTAAAAAAAACTGAAAAAATAGTTGTGGTTTTTTAAATGTTGAGTTACATTTGCAACCGCAATTTTAAGGAACGTTCTTTATAATTTTAGGAGAGGTGCCAGAGTGGTAATGGAGCAGATTGCTAATCTGTCGACGCGTAAGTGTCGCCAGGGTTCGAATCCCTGTCTCTCCGCAAATTTATTTATTGTAATTTTGCATAATTAAGTTAATTCGGGGTGTAGCGTAGCCCGGTTATCGCGCCGCGTTTGGGACGCGGAGGTCGCAGGTTCGAATCCTGCCACCCCGACAATTTTTTTAAAGCAAAATTAATAATGTTTAAGGTCGCGTAGCTCAGCTGGATAGAGCATCTGCCTTCTAAGCAGACGGTCACAGGTTCGAATCCTGTCGCGATCACAAAAAGCCATACATAACGTATGGCTTTTTTGTTTTCAACATACTTCAAAATATGTAAATACGTATCTGTACGTATTGGTTTACAATAGAATAATTTGGTATATTTGTCATAGCTATAAATACAACGAAATTTTAATTCATAATTGGTGATTAATAAACTACTGTTTATTAATACTTGTTGACCCCAATTTTAAAATTGATTATGAAATTAATTTCAAATTTTCTTAAACGGGTAAAACCCATTAAACCTACTAACCAAATGCTCAATGAAAAGGAGTATTGGCAGGTCATTCAACGTTCACTAACCAAAGCCCTAAATCAAAAGGACCAAGAAAATTACATTCATTTACATTTACTAAGTAATTCTGTTGAATATATCCTTGGGTTTCATCTTCGAACAGAAAAACTATTATTTGATCTATATAACTCAAATATGTGGTGTGCATCATACATCATAAACGGAAGCGCTGACGACGACGAATTTCTATCATTCAGAAATTGGGTGATTTCTAGAGGACAACTAACTTACCAAGAAACCAAAATCACACCAGATTTCCTTATTACGGAATTAACAGACAATAAATCGTATTACGATTTTAAAGGTTTTGATTTAATTGCAAAACAGGCTTTCCTCAGTAAAACTGGAAGAGTTTTGGATAAGTATATTAGTGAAGCCTTTTTGTATCATAAAGCAAATTACCTACATATTGATATTAATTGGAAAATTTACCAAGCTGAATCAATGAAAAAGCAATGTCCAAATCTTTTTCAAAAATTATGGCACTAATAAACACCATTACATAATTAAATTTAGTAAATTTAATTAACTGAAAATCAACCTTTTAATTATGTTACCTATTAATAAAGCACACCTCAAATTATTAACTCTTTTTATATGCCTTTTTATAGTTTCTTGCCAAAACAAAAAAGCAGAGCATCAAACAGTGGACTCTAATGCAAAACCCAAACTAATTGTTCAAATCACAATAGACCAACTAAGGGGTGATTTACCGTTACGTTTTATGGATAAAATGTCTGAAAATGGCTTTAAATATTTTTACACTAATGGGGTTGTTTACAATAATGCCCACCATGCACATTCAAATACAGAAACTATAGTAGGGCATGCATCATTGGCAACAGGAGCGTATCCATCTACCCACGGAATGATTGCAAATGTTTGGTTAAACAGAGAAACTGGTGTACTGAGTTATAATATTGAGGATCCACGGTTTTCACTTCTTTCTGCTGATGCTGATGTCAATCAAAAAACTGAAATTGATCCTACTCAAAAGAAAGCCCGTTCTTCTGGACGCTCTCCAGCAAATATTAAAGTTTCCACATTTAGTGACGAATTAAAACTTGCATCAAACGGAAAAGCCAAAGTATTTGGTGTCTCAGTAAAGGATAGAGGAGCCGTATCATTTGCAGGGCATACCGGAAAAGCGTTCTGGTTTTCTAAAAAATCTGGCGAATTTGTTACTAGTAACTACTATTATAAAAGTTATCCGGAATGGGTGAAGTCTTGGAATGCTGAAAAACACCAACTTTTTTATGCTGATACCAATTGGGAATTATCAAATAGCATTGACTCATATTTATTTGGCGAAAACGACAACCAAGAATGGGAAGTTGATCTTGCTGGATTTGGAAGAACATTTCCTCACAAGTTTGGTAAAGGTGATGGTAAATACTATAATACACTATTAACCATAAGTCCTGCAGGGGATGAAATCACTTCTAAATTTGCGCAATCTGTAATTACAAATGAGAAATTGGGGCAAGATGACATTACAGATTTCCTATCTGTTAGCTTCTCTTCAACCGATTATGTAGGGCATATGTTTGGACCTTCTAGCTTAGAAATGGAAGATAATCTATTGAGACTAGATAAAACCCTTGCTCAATTCATACAATTCATCGATGAAAATGTTGGTTTAGAAAACACGCTTATAGTGTTATCTGCTGACCACGGTAGCCCAGAAGCTCCAGGTTACTTAAATAGCTTAGGTATGGAAGCTAGTACAGTAGATTTTAGCCAACTAGATAAAGACCCAGCAATTGAAAGACTTAAACAACGTTTTGGCATAGGACAAGAGCTGATTAGTGAATTCTTTCCTCCATATTTATATCTAAACCACGACGTGATTAATGAAAGAAAATTAGATTTATCTGAAGTTCAAAAAGCAGTTGCTGAAGAAGTAGCTAAATTTAAAATTGTAGAACATGCTGTTACTTCTGCAGATTTGAATGCTGGAAGTATTCCAACCACAAATGTATTACAGAAAGTGATTAATAATCATGATCCGAGGCGAGCAGGTGATATTTATCTTGTTTTTAAACCTCATAGTTTCGTTAATAACTTTGACGGATTGCACGTCGCATCTTATCACGGCTCTGTTTGGAATTACGATACCTACGTACCCGTAATTTTTGCTGGTCATACTATAAAAAATAAGACAATACATAGACGTATTGAAACTGTGGATATTGCACCAACATTATCAGCACTTATGGGAATTAAACCTCCTTCTGGTACAGATGGCTTCCTACTTCCTGAGGTTTTAGAGAAATGATATTCATCTAACACTAATTGAATTGAATCTTAATTGACTTAAAACTATTCTTACAAAATAAAACAAAACCCTATAAACTAAGAGATTACACTTTGTACGAAAATAAAAAAATACGTAATTCTACGTATGTTTTCGCAAACTTGTTTACTGTAGTTTTGAATTGTAAAATAATCAATAGCAACTCTCAACAACTCAACACTATGGAAACAGAATTATTAATCGATTTAAAAGCGTTTTTTAAAAACCTACTAAATAACAATATGGAATTTGATTTATCACCCGAATTCATGCTTGCATGCTCTAAGGTGGTTTTTTACTTGGAACATTTTGAAGCCATGAGCCCAAGTGAACCAATGACAATTTGTTCGTCTTATAAAACTAGTGACCAATACAACTCATACACTCATAAATTTTGTTTAGGATTTGAAAATAACTCTATCTCTATATCCTCAAAACACTGTTTCGATAAAGAGTGTAGTGAAGGCTTATCAAGTATCGAAGAAATAGTATTCCCCAATCCTGAATTTTCTTTTAGAGAACTTAAAGACAGTTTTAGGACTTGGAGAAATGGGTTTTACAAGGGCCTAAATGGCAAACTACATTACTCAGAAAACTTTGGTGAATTTGAGGCGAAACCTCAAATTTTTGAACATATATAATCTACCTACTCTACTTTTTTAAGCCCGCTAAATGCGGGCTTTTATTTTTTCTTTTATTAAATTTAAGAAATGGAAAGTTTATGTGTTTTCAAATTTCTCAAAGCCAAGCGATTAAAGAATTGAATAAAAAGTATGCTGCAAAATCTTCTAAAGAATTAGCATCTAAAATTGATCAGCCCAATTTTCATTTAAATGGATTTAACCATCCGAAAGCCCTTATAATTACTTCAGCAAATAATGATTATTCTATAAGCGAAAGTAGATGGGGAATAGCGCCAGAAAACACTATAGATATAGATAAATACTATTCTAATGCTCATAGTTTTGGTGGCGGACTCAATTCAAAAAGCGAAGTGTTATTTTCTCATTTTCTATATAAGGAGATTATCTATCAACAACGTTGTTTAATACCGGTTTCTGGCTTTATAGAGCCCTATAAATTTAATGGCAAATCTTACCCATACTACATTAAACATAAAAAAAACTTAAGTATTTCCCTTGCTGGTTTATATACTCAATTTCAAAATTTTACAACCTTTAGTATTATTACAAAAACGGCCTCTCCTTTTTTCGCTGAAATACATAATGTGAAAAAGAGGCAACCCGTAATTTTAAATAGAAATAACATTAAGCATTGGTTAAATCCAAAGTCTAATGTAGACGACATTAAAAATTGCATAAATTCACATTTTGATGAAACACAATTAGACCATTATCCCATAAATAATGTGGTGTACAAAAGAGGAATTGACTCAAATACACCAGATGTTTTAAAACCTTATTTTTACCAAGAACTTCAAACATTATTCTAAGGAAGTAATACCTTTGTGATGAATATCTATAATTATGGCTAAAAAAGGACAAGAAAAGAATACAAAAAACAAAGCCAAACACTCTAAACTAATGGCGCGCAAAAACAATAAATTAAAAAAGGAAAAGGAAGCGCGCAAATTAAAGCTCAAACAGATAATTACTAAGGCTAACAATTCAATTAAAGAAAATGAATAAAAGTACCTTTAATTGTCCCTGCGGTTTACCTAAACATTACCTTGACTGTTGTGGACTAATTCATAACAATGTTAAACTCGCAACTTCTCCCGAATTATTAATGCGTTCAAGATATACAGCATTCACCAAAGCAAACATAGAATTTTTGATGCTATCATGGCATAAGTCTACCAGACCAATTAAGGATAAAAAAGAGATTGAACAATGGGCTAAATCTGTGTCTTGGATAAAGTTAGAAGTTTTGTCATCAAAATTAAATGCTAATAATTCAAAAATTGGATATGTAGAATTCAAAGCCTTTTACTACGAAAACGGGGCGGTACAAACTATTGAAGAGCACTCTAAATTCACGTTTGAAAATGATCAGTGGTATTACTTAAATGCCATTTAATTACATTTTTCACAACATAAAACCACCTTACTATTGTCCATTAAGGTTGTAAAGAATAGGTAAGTAGAACCTCCATCTTTAATTTTATACTTTTTCCGAATAACATCTACGCGTTCAGGAAAATTTCGAGTAGTCACATTTGCTTTCTTAGGCAGTTCTTTTTTCAAAACAGACTTAGAATAAGGTAAAACGTCAAGTATTTTGAATTTTCGTCCAGGAAAATCGATCAGTTGATCTCCCGAATACAAATGAGAATGCAAATGCAATTTATCAATTGGAAAGGCTTTTGAAATAACCTTGAATCCACCGCTTTTTAAAATGCTAGCATTAGGCTCATAAAGGTAAGTTTTTGGTTCCCCTAATTGCACATGAGATGATGGTTCTTCGTTTTTATAAAACGAAAAGAACTCATTACCTTTACTACTCAAATTACAAGTATGTAATTTTACATCACCTTCAAAGCCCTTTTTAATACACCACAATAGCTCTTTTACCTCGTTATTAACGGCAACTATATAAATATCTTTTACGTAAGACAACTCCTCTAAACCAGAAGAAATATCAAGTAAAGGAGAGGTTTTAATCATTATGTTTTCAGACTTCTCTACCAACATATTTATATGTTCTGGAACATTTGGAAGACAATCTTTCAAGAAAAACACCTTTCCCTTTGATTCATGACGCCTTGATGGATCAATATAAATCCAATCAAAATTTTGAGGAGTTGTTTTTAAGACTTCAATTCCGTCCCCAGAAACACATTCAATATTAGTTACTCCAAGAGCTTTGTAATTATGTTCAACAATTTCTGAAAGCTCAGGATTTATTTCTGAATGTATTACAGAATTAAATCGTTTTGAAAAATAGAAGCAATCAACTCCAAAACCTCCAGTTAAGTCAATAATAGATTTTCCCTGCATTAATTCACTTTTAAAGGAAGCAGTAATTTCTGAAGAGGTTTGTTCAATATTTAACTTGTTGGGATAATATATGGAAGGTGTATTAAACCAATTTGAAAGTTTAGTTTCACATCGTTTTTTGGCTTCAATCTGCTCAATTAACAATTGCATTGGGACATCCAGAAAAGGTGAACCTTTTAAAACTAAATTACTAATGTTTGAATTTATATTTACATTTATAAATTCTTGAATTTCAACACTTAAAATACGCTTATTCAAAGTTTTACTATAAATCTTTTGTAAGTTGTTGAACAACTTTATTTTCAGACAAAAACTCTTTTAAAATCACCTTTATAGCCGTAAAAGAAGGAACAGCTATAACCATACCAACAACCCCAAATAAAATCCCTGAAATTAGAATTACCAGGAAAATTTCTAAAGGGTGAGATTTCATACTTTTTGAAAAGATAAAAGGCTGACTAAAGAAGTTATCAACCAATTGACCAATTCCGAATCCTATCATTACATAAATAGTTTTAGGCAAAATCACCTCACTAAAACCAGCACCTAAATTACTGGTCATAGTTAAAAAGCACATTAAAATAGCACTAATAAGCGGCCCTAAATATGGTATTAGATTTAATAAGGCACATAAAAAAGCAATCACAATGGCGTTATCAATGCCAACAATAAGTAATGTAATCGTGTAAATAACAAACAGAATACTGATTTGAATAATCAACCCAACAAAGTATCTGGAAAGGAAATTTTTAATTTTGTGAAAAGAATTTTGCCAGTGATGACGATCTTTTGTTTTAAGCAAAGACATCACTCCAGACTCGATAGAACCACCATCTTTTAAAAAGAAAAACGTAATAAACATTACTGAAAATAGACCAATACTAAAGCTACCAAAACCACCAATCACCGAGTTTAACAATTCTGGAATAAGGTTTAAATTTACTTTTGACCAAAGATTAGAATCTTGTAATTTATCACTAACATTTACATCCTTTAAATTGAAATAGGAGATAAACTGCTTATATACCTCATTCATATTCCCTTTAACACTTTCAATATCCAAAAGAGACAAGTTTTGACCTTGCTCTACTATAAGTGGCACAAACAGACTTATTAACCCAATTAAAAGCCCAACAAACAAGGAAATGGTAATTACAACCGATATGGTGAGATTAAATTTTAGTTTCTTATTAAAGATATTTACTAACGGTCTTCCAATTAATGCAGTAATACCGGCAATAGCAATATATACTAATACCGATTGAATTTGAACTAAAAAGTAACCTACAATTACTATTGCGAGTATAGTACCTATCGCGCCTAAAATTCCTTTTGTAATGTCTTGTGCTTTCAATGATTGGTTTTTAATATTGTTTTTAAAGATATAAAAGTTCTAAGAAGAAAGTTGCTTTGTAATCTCATAAAGCGCAATACTCGTTGCTTGAACAGCATTCATACTGCTATTTTGACCAAACATATCGATATGAACAACTTCATCACACAACTCTAAAAGCTGCTCTGAAATACCAAATTTCTCACTACCTACAATAATTACAAGGTTCTTTTCTTTTCTAACATCTAAATTTTGAACAGAAATACTTTTAGATGTGATTTCTAATCCAATAATTTTTGCTCCTTTTTGTTTCAATTCTTTGACAACAGTTAAAGCATTTTCCTCAATAGAAAAATTTACGTTTTTCTCAGTAGAACGCGATGTTTTGGTCATTTTTCTACCCAATTCAATATTGCCACCACATAAAACCAATTGATGCACTCCAAAGGCGTCACAAGTCCTAAACAAACTACCAATATTTGGTGCGTTATTTATATTATCGGCAACCACAGTCAGCGGAAACAACTGTTGTTTAAATTTTGAATTATAATGATTTAACTGCACTTTAATGTAATTAGTTTTCGAAAGCGTATTTAATAATATTTGCCCCCATTTGTAATGCTTTTAACCTCACTTCTTCAGGGTCATTATGCACTTCGGCATCTTCCCAACCATCTCCTAAATCACTTTCAAAAGTAAAAAGCAATAGAAGTCTATCCTCATGAAATATGCCATAGGCTTGCGGCTTCTTTCCATCATGCTCATGTATTTTTGGTAATCCATTCTTAAATTGGTATTCTACATTAAAAATTGGATGGTCAAACGGTAATTCTATTAATTCTTTATCAGGAAACACTTTTACTAATTCTTTTTTGATAAAAGGTTCCATTCCATAATTATCATCAATATGAAGAAATCCTCCTGATAGCAAATAACTTCTAAGATTTTCGGCATCAGATTCAGTAAAAAACACATTTCCATGCCCTGTCATATGCAAATAAGGAAATTGAAATATATCGATACTTCCAACTTCAACAGTTTGAGGCTTAGAATTCATATTGGTTTTAATATTCGTATTACAAAAACTTATCAAGTTTTTTAAGGCCGTAGGGTTACTGTACCAATCTCCACCACCGCCATACTTTAAAACCGCTATGTCCTGAGAAAACATGAAAGAACTCAAGCAAAAGAGTAAACAAAATATAGTATACTTCATAATTAATTGTCGTTTTTTAAGGCAACTGTGTGACATGCTACAATTGCTGCAGTTTCTGTACGTAATCTACTTTCACCTAAACTCACTGGTTTAAATCCAGCAGAAATTGCTTTCTCTATTTCGTTAATACTAAAATCTCCTTCAGGACCAATCAAAATACAAATATTTGATTTTGATTTAATAGAATTGAATAATGTAGATTTATCACCATCTTCACAATGGGCAATAAATTTGTGGTCAGAATCTACAGTTGAAATGAATTCATTAAAGCCAATTAACGGGTTTAATTTTGGCAAATAACAACTTAAAGATTGTTTCATTGCCGAAACTATAATTTTCTCAAAACGCTCTGCTTTGATAATTTTTCGTTCGCTATGATCACACAAAATAGGAGTAATGGTATCCACACCAATTTCGGTTGCTTTTTCTAAAAACCACTCAAATCGATCATTCATTTTTGTAGGAGCAACAACCAAATGTACAGCATACTCTCTTTTTTCTTGATCCTCGGTTGATACAATTTGCCCCAAGCAGTTTTTCACATCTGCTATACCTAATTCTACTTGAAACAACTGTCCTTTTCCGTTAGTGATATGTAAAATATCACCTTCCTTTTTACGTAATACCTTTACAATATGTTTGCTTTCTTCTTTAGAAAACTGGATTTCAGATTGCGAATGAGTAATGCTTGAATTATAAAATAGTTGCATGAAATAAGGTTACAATACAGATTATGGCGTAATGCCTATAAGGTAAAAATAGTACTAATTTTAAATGAAAGCGAATATTATATTTTTAATCGCGCTGAAGCCATAACATCGGCATCTGCAAAATCATTATTCAAATATTTTAAATGCCCAACAATTGCAATCATAGCTGCATTATCAGTAGTGAATTCAAATTTAGGAATATAGGTTGTCCAGCCAAATTTAGACTCTCCATCTTTTAAAGCCTTTCTAATTCCAGAGTTTGCAGAAACACCACCACCAATGGCAATATGACTAATCCCTGTTTGTTTAGTCGCTAATTTTAGTTTGTCTATTAAAATACCAATAATTGTATATTGAATAGAAGCACAGATATCATTAAGATTTTCTGAAATAAAATCCGGATTCTTTTTTACTTCACGCTGAATAAAATATAAGATAGCCGTTTTCAATCCTGAAAAACTAAAATCGAGTCCTTTTACCTTTGGTTTTGAAAATGTAAATGCCTTTGGATTTCCCAATTGAGCTCTTCTATCAATTTCGGGTCCGGCTGGGTAACCTAAACCAAGAATTTTTCCACTTTTATCATAGGCTTCTCCAACGGCATCATCTATAGTTTCTCCTATCACCTCCATATCAAAGTGATTTATCACCTTAACTATTTGAGTATGTCCTCCAGAAATGGTCATTGCTAAAAAAGGAAAAGGTGGTTTTTTAAAACCATCTTCCTCTATAAAATGAGCCAGAATATGCCCTTGCATATGATTCACATCAATTAAAGGAATATTTAATCCGTAAGCCAATGATTTTGCAAAAGAAGTCCCAACCAATAAAGACCCCATTAACCCAGGGCCACGGGTAAAGGCGATGGCATGCAATTGTTCTTTAGCAACACCCGCTTGTTTTAATGCTTGATGGACTACTGGAACTATGTTTTGCTGGTGTGCTCTTGAAGCCAATTCGGGCACAACACCACCATATTCTTCATGAATCTTTTGACTCGCTACAACATTACTTAAAATCTTTCCGTTACACATAACAGCGGCTGCTGTATCATCGCATGAAGACTCTATTCCAAGAATATAAATATTTTCTGAAGCCATAAAGAAATATTAGGCACAATTATTGTTAAATTTGGCTTCAAAGTTATAATTTTAAATACGTATCAAAAAATTTTTAAAAATAGTATCCAAAATAGTCGGCATTATATTGCTGCTTATCATCATACTATTTCTTGTTTTTTCAATTCCTGCGGTACAAACTGGCCTTGGTAAATATGCTACCGATAGGTTAAATAAGGACTTCAACACTAATATTAATATAAACAAATTAGGCCTTCAGCTTAATGGAGACGTAAAAGTCGAACAAATTTATATCGAGGACCACCATCAAGATACGCTTATTGCAATTGAAAAATTAAACACCTCTATATTAAACTTTAAGAAATTATTTGAAAGCAGATTAACTTTTGGCGATATTAATATTGATGGTTTAGTTTTTAATGTAAAAACATATGAAGGCGAGCAAGATGCTAATCTCGATGTTTTTGTAGCGAGTTTCGACGACGATAAACCAAGAACTGGTAAGAGTAACTTTCTTATGTCTTCAAGTGATGTTTCTATTAATGGTGGTACTTTTAGGCTAATTGATGAAAACACTGAAACAAGAGATATTTTTGAGTTTGTTGATTTAGATATAAATGCTACCGATTTTTTAATAAACGGAAGTGATGTAAGTGCACGAATAAATCAATTGTCTTTCACAGATAGTAGAGGTTTGCGAATTGAAAGGATGTCTACTAATTTTCAATATACATTGACTAAAATGTCTTTTGAAAACTTAAAGATTAAAACACCTAATTCAAACTTAGCGGGACGTTTGCAGTTTGATTACGATAGAAAAGATTTTAAAGATTTCTCTAATAAAGTAAATGTAAAAGCTAGTTTTAGAGACTCTAAGGTTTCACTTGATGAACTAAATGTCTTCTATAACGAATTTGGTAAAAATCAATCGACAGAATTTAATGCCGATTTATCAGGGACCTTAAATAACCTTTCTGCTACCAACCTAAATTTAAAATCTGGAAACTCAACCAAAATAGTCGGGGATTTAAATTTCAAAAACTTATTTAGCAAAGCTGAAAACGATTTTTCAATGGATGGCGATTTTGAAAGATTAACTTCAAGCTACATAGATTTAAATGAGCTACTCCCTAATGTATTAGGAAAAAGTATTCCTTCAATATTCGATAAATTAGGAAAGTTTACCCTTCAGGGCACAACTGCTGTAACCAATACAACTGTGGCTGCCGACTTAGATTTAGTTACCGAATTAGGGTTTATAAATGCTAATTTGGATATGATTAGGGTTAATGAAATTGACAATTCAAGCTATAAGGGAAATATCATTTTTGAAGAATTTGATTTAGGACAATTTATTGGTAATCCAGATGTAAACTTGGCAAGTTTTAATATAGAAGTAGATGGCAATGGCTTTACTCTTGAAAACTTAGACACCCAAGTATTAGGTACCGTTAGTAGCATAGAATACAACGCATACAATTATCAAGATTTAAGTATTTCTGGGCAATTGGGTAATAATATTTTTAATGGTGTATTAATTTCCAATGACGAAAATTTCAGACTTAAGTTTGATGGGTTAGCAGATTTAACCAAAACTGAAAACGTCTTTAATTTTAATGCAAATGTTGAATACGCCGATTTAAAAACACTAAACTTTACGTCTAATGACGAGCTATCTATTTTTAAAGGTAACATTAACATGTCTGTTACAGGTTCTACTATAGACAACTCGAGAGGAACTGTTGTAGTTAAAAACACGACCTATGAAAATGAATATGGTCATTACTTTTTTGAAGACTTTACAATAACTTCAGTATTTGAAGGTAAGGAACGTTTAATCACCATTAATTCACCTGATATTATTCAAGGGCAAGTGCAAGGTCATTTTAAGGTGAGAGATGTGCCCCGCTTAATTGAAAACTCGTTAGGCTACATCTACAGTAATTATGAACCTCATATTGCAGAAGAAAATCAGTATTTAAACTTTAATTTCATCATAAATTCTAAAATTGCTGAAGTTTTTTATCACGACATAAATATTGGTTTAAACACAACACTTAAAGGGCGTATTGAAACTAATGAAGAAGGATTTAGACTTAATTTTAAATCTCCAAAAATTAAAATCCTTGATTATTTTGCCAGTGATATCGATCTTCAAATTGATAACAGCAACCCACTTTATAACACATATATTGGTATAGATTCTGTAAACACAAAGTACTATGATGTTTCAAAATTTAATCTTATCAATGTTACCTTAAGAGACACCTTATTTATTAAATCTGAATTCCAAGGTGGTAAGTACAATGACGACTTTTATGACATCAACTTATTTTATACCATAAACGAAGACAACAAATCTGTATTAGGGTTTAAAAAATCGGACATTACTTTTAAGGAAAACGACTGGTATATCAACAGAGAAGAAAACAAACAAAACAAAATTGTTTTCGATCGTGAGTTTAAGAATATTGACTTAGAGAAAATTGTCATGAGTCATCGGGGAGAAGACATGGAGTTAAAAGGCTTTGTGAGGGATACAGCTAAAAACATATCCTTAAATTTTAAAGATGTAGATCTGGTAAAAATCACTCCGCCAATAGACAGCTTAAAACTTGCAGGAACTATTAACGGTAAGCTTGAATTGATTCAAAAAAACGACATCTTTTTACCATATTCTAACTTATCCATTAGTGATTTTGAGGCCAACGATTACGAGCTTGGAGATTTGAAAACTAAAATAGAAGGAAATCAATCTCTAACCAATTACACGGTAGATGTTACCCTCGAAAACAACATCATGAAATCTTTAGATGCCAAAGGAACCATAGATTTAAGTAACAACAACTCGAATATTGATTTAGACATTTATTTAAATGAATTTATACTAAATCCCTTAAACCCTTTTGGGGAAGGCGTCATCACCAACATTAGAGGCGATGCAACTGGAAACGCTAAAGTAACAGGGGCATTGGAGAAACCTGATATCACAGGAAGTTTAATACTAAATAACGCAGGACTTACTATCCCTTATTTAAATGTCGATTACAGTTTCGATTTTGATTCTGAAGTAAAATTAGAAGGACAACAGTTTTTGTTTCAAAATAACACGCTAACAGATTCTGAATACTTCTCGCAAGCCAACCTAAATGGATTTGTTGCGCATACTAATTTTTCTGATTGGAAATTAGGGTTAGAATTAACTACAGATAGGTTATTGGTTTTAAACACCAAAGACTCTGAAGAATCACTGTATTACGGAACAGCATTTATAGATGGTAGAGCAGACATAACTGGACCCGCCGACCAATTACTAATTGACGTAGAAGGACGAACAGGAGAGGGAACAGTGTTTAAAATCCCTTTAAATGATGTCGAATCTTTTGGAGACAACTCATACATACACTTTTTAACTCAAGAAGAGAAGGACGCTATCTCTCAAGGTAAAGAAATAAAGGACATCAAAGTTTCTGGCTTAGAATTAGCTTTTGATCTAGATGTCACTCCTGATGCCGAAATAGAAATTGTAATCGATAAAAATACAGGTAGTACCATAAAAGGCATTGGGGAAGGCAATTTATTATTTGAAATAAACACAAATGATAAATTTAATATGTGGGGTGATTTCTCAGTGTTTGAAGGCACTTATAATTTTATTTATGGCGGACTTTTTCTTAAAGAATTTGATGTAGAACCAGGCGGAAAATTAGAATGGGAAGGTGACCCTTTAAATGCTCAAATCAATATTAAAGCAATTTATAAAACAGAAGCCAATCCTTCAGTATTACTAGATAGTCCGATTAATAGAAGAATCCCTGTAGAAGTAGGCATTAATTTAACTGGGCAATTAGAACAACCTAACCCCGAGTTTTCTTTTAATTTCCCCAATACAGGCTCAACTATAGAATCTGAGCTTCAGTACCGTTTAGAATCCAAAGAAGAACGTGAACGGCAAGCATTGTACCTTCTTGCCATAGGCACCTTTGCAAATGATGCTGCCCTAGGCTCAAACGCCTACGGAACAATCGAAGACCGTGTAAACAATTTGATTAACAGCTGGTTTGAAAATGAGGATGGTAAATTGGTCGTTGGTGTCAACATTCAAGCCAAAGAAGACACACCCGAGTATCAAACAGATACCCAATTAGGACTAACGTTTAAAACCAATATTTCGGACCGTGTTTTAATAAACGGAAAGGTTGGAGTACCTGTTGGTGGTGTTAGCGAAACCGTAATTGGTGGAGATGTTCAAATGGACATTCTAATTAACGAAAAAGGAACTCTAGTTGCTAAGGTTTTTAATAGAGAAAATAGTATTAGAAACTTTGGAGAAGAAATAGGTTATACCCAAGGTGTAGGGATAACATATAATGTAGAATTTGACACCTTCAAAGAATTGATTCAAATAATCTTCACGAAAAAAAATAAAGACAAAGCTTCCAAAAACAAAACTAAAGTTGAAGATAATTCTGACGAAGAAAAACTACCATCGTACATCAGAACCACCGATTCCAATCAAGAAATCAACAATTAAATAGCCCTTATTTTATCAAATTAAAAATTAGTTGTTAACGAAAACGTTTGAAATGCAAACGTTCTGTTAAATAATTTCAAATCTCTCATAATCTATCCATTATGTTTGTTAATTTTGTTTTGCAATTAATTCAAGATGTTAAAAAATATGAAAAAAATAGCGGTTATGACTTCCGGAGGAGATGCTCCAGGAATGAATGCGGCAATACGTTCGGTGGTTAGAACCTGTGCGTATTATAACATTGAGTGTGTAGGAATTTATCGCGGATATCAAGGAATGATTGAAGGTGATTTCAAACCAATGGATGCGCGCTCTGTAAAAGGAATTATTAATAAAGGTGGAACAATGCTTAAATCTGCAAGGTCTACCGAGTTTAGAACTAAAGAAGGTCGTCAAAAAGCATATGATTCTTTAAAAGAAGAAAATGTAGATGGATTAGTAGTTGTAGGTGGTGATGGTTCATTCACCGGTGCATTAATATTTAATCAAGAATTTGGCTTTCCAGTAATGGGAATCCCTGGTACTATAGATAATGACATTTACGGTACGACTGCAACCCTAGGTTACGACACTGCACTTAATACTGTGGTTGATGTAATTGATAAAATTCGTGATACAGCAAGCTCTCATAACAGATTATTCTTTATAGAAGTAATGGGACGTGATGCTGGACATATAGCACTTAACACTGGAGTAGGAGCTGGAGCAGAAGAGATTTTAATACCTGAGGAAGATTTAGGGTTAGAACGTTTAACAGAATCTTTGAGACGCAGTAAACGTTCTGGTAAATCATCGAGTATAGTTGTAGTAGCTGAAGGTGATAAAATTGGAAAAAGTGTTTTCGAATTAAAAGATTACGTTGATGAGCACATGCATGATTACGAAGTTCGTGTATCTGTATTGGGTCACATGCAACGTGGTGGATCTCCGTCTTGCTTTGACCGAGTATTAGCAAGTAGGATGGGAGTAAAAGCCGTAGAGAGTTTATTAGACGGAAAAACAAATTTTATGGTTGGCTTAGTTAACGATAAAATGAATTTAACGCCATTAGACCAAGCCATAAAAGGTCAATCAAAAATAAATACAGAATTATTACGAGTGTCAGATATCATGACCACTTAATGAATAAATTATAATAGAACAAAAACAAAATAAATTTAAGATTATGTCAAGTTTAAAGATAGGAATTAACGGATTCGGTAGAATAGGTAGAATAGTGTTTAGAGCTACAGTAAACCGTCCAGATGTGGAGGTTGTTGGTATAAACGATTTATTAGATGTTGACCATTTAGCATATCTATTAAAGTACGATTCTGTTCACGGACGTTTTGATGGAACAGTTGAAGTAGAAGGTGGTAACTTAATTGTAAATGGAAAAACAGTTAGAATTACTGCTGAAAGAGATCCGAAAAATCTTAAGTGGGACGCCATTGGTGCTGATGTTGTTGCTGAATGTACTGGTATATTCACAACATTAGAAACTGCAAACTATCATATAGAAGCAGGTGCTAAAAAAGTTGTAATCTCTGCTCCAAGTAAAGATGCTCCAATGTTTGTAATGGGAGTAAACGATTCAGAATTAACTGCTGCACATACTATTGTATCTAACGCATCATGTACTACTAACTGTTTAGCTCCTGTAGTTAAAGTATTAGATGACAACTTCGGAATTGACGAAGGATTAATGACTACTGTACACGCAACAACTGCAACACAAATGACAGTTGATGGACCTTCAAGAAAAGATTGGAGAGGTGGACGTAGTGCTTTAGTTAACATAATCCCAAGTTCAACTGGTGCTGCTAAAGCTGTTGGCAAAGTAATCCCTCATATGGATGGAAAACTTACAGGTATGGCCTTTAGAGTGCCTACCGCTAACGTATCAGTTGTAGATTTAACAGTAAGATTAGAAAAAGAAACTTCATACGAAGCTATTAAAGAAGCTTTCAAAGCTGCATCTGAAGGAGAAATGGCTGGTGTATTAGGATATACTGATGAAGCTGTAGTATCTCAAGACTTCGTAAGCGATGCACGTACAAGTATCTTTGATGCTGGTGCAGGAATTGAATTAAGCCCAAAATTCTTCAAAATTGTATCTTGGTACGATAACGAATTTGGTTATTCAAACAAATTAGTAGATTTAGCTGTACGTGTAAACAGCTTATAATATCAATATAATCCGTAATGTAATAGGAAGGTATGCTTCGGTTTACATTACGGATTTCTTTATTCTATTATTATGATATTAATCGTAGATAGCGGTTCTACCAAATGCGATTGGATTTCTGTAGATACAGAAGGCAATCAATTATTGGAGAAAATTAGAACCAATGGTCTTAACCCTGCTATATTATCTCAGGATGAATTAAGATCGATAATATTGGAAAGCCCCGAACTTTCTGAACATAAAGACAAGGTGTCTCACCTTTACTTTTACGGCGCTGGATGTGGCACCGATAAACCTAGAGAATTACTTGAAGGAGTATTGGGAGAAATATTCCCGAAAGCTTATGTAGATGTGCAGGAAGACACTATGGCAGCCGTTAGAGCTACTCAAAATTCAATTACAGAAGCCGCTGTAGTTTGTATTTTAGGTACGGGATCTAATTGTAGCTATTTTGATGGCGAATTTCTTCATCAACGTGTAAAATCGTTGGGCTATACCTTAATGGACGATGCGTCTGGAAATTATTTTGGCAAACAACTTATAAGGGATTATTATTTTGATAAAATGCCTGAAGATATAAGAGTTGCATTTGCATCAAAATATGATTTAGAAGCAGACGTTATTAAAAGTAGGTTGTACAAGCAACCCAACCCAAATGCTTATTTGGCAAATTTTGCTGAATTTATGTTTTTAAATAAAGATTCTGAATATATTCAAGAAGTCATTACCTCTGGAATTAGATTGTTTATGACTAACATGGTATTTCAGTTTGATGAGGAATTGAAGAATGTACCCTTACATTTTGCGGGGTCTATAGCTTATTTTTCTCAAAATGAAATCAACAAGGTAGCCGAAGAATTTGGTTATAAGACTGGGAATTTTGTAAGACGTCCAATTGAAGGTCTTGTAAAATACCACACAGATTAATAATTCCCACAACACTCATCACTTATGGAAATAGCAATTATTGCTCATGACGGAAAAAAGGCCGAAATGGTTCAATTTTTAAATGAGCATAAATCAAAACTCATTGCGGCCAATGCAACTTTAATTGCAACTGGCACTACCGGGAGTCAAGCTGAAAAAGCTGGATTTAAAGTGAACAAACAGTTATCCGGACCATTAGGTGGGGATGCTCAAATTGCTGCGCGAGTGGCTGAAGGGAAATGTAAAATGGTGATATTTTTTAGAGATCCTCTAGAAAAACACCCGCACGAACCCGATGTACTTATGCTATTAAGATTATGTGACGTTCACAATATTCCATTAGCAACCAATGTTGCTTCTGCAGATATATTAATAGAGTCTTTAGTTTAAAAGGCTCTATTTTTATTTGGTATATACTCTATTTTCTTGCTCGTTTACTCGAATAAAAGTAGTTCTTTTAGTTAGTTCCTTTAATCTTGAGGCACCAACATAAGTACAGGTACTTCTAATGCCTCCTAAAAAGTCGTTTACAGTTTGATCCACACTTCCTCTGTATGGCACTTCTACAGTTTTTCCTTCACTTGCGCGGTAGTTTGCTAATCCACCAACGTGTTTATTCATGGCAGTCTCTGAGCTCATTCCATAAAACTGTTTATACTTTAATCCGTCTCTTTCTATTGTTTCCCCACCACTTTCATCATGACCAGCTAACATGCCTCCAAGCATTACAAAATCTGCTCCAGCGCCAAAGGCTTTAGAAATATCACCAGGAACAGCACAACCACCATCACTAATTATTTGACCTCCTAAACCGTGTGCAGCATCAGCGCATTCTATAATAGCGCTAATTTGAGGATAACCAACTCCCGTTTTCACTCTAGTCGTACAAACTGAACCAGGACCAATACCCACTTTAATAATATCCGCTCCAGAAATCAATAATTCCTCAACCATTTCACCAGTTACCACGTTGCCAGCTATAATTACTTTGTCGGGGAATTTTTCGCGTGTAGCTCTTACATAATTGACAAAATGTTCGGAATAGCCATTTGCTACATCAATGCAAACGTATTTTAACTCAGGGTGATTATTTAATATGAGTTCCGTTTTTTCAGAATCTTTGGGGCCTGTACCAGTACTTAAGGCTATAAAGTTGTAAAGGGATGTGGAGGCGTCTTTTAAAAATTCTGACCATTCTTGGAGGCTATAATGTTTATGGATTGTTGTAAATAAACCGTGATTGGCTAGTTTTTCAGCCATACTAAAAGTCCCAACTGTATCCATATTTGCAGCCATTATTGGCACACCCGTCCAAGAATGAGAGGAGTGCATAAATTTAAAAGTTCTATTTAAACTTACTTCAGATCTACTTTTTAATGTAGAACGCTTAGGCCTAAACATTACATCTTTAAACCCTAATTTAATATCACTTTCTATCCTCATAACAATCAGATTAACAGGTTAAATCAAGCATTAAATTATAATTACTTGTATCGTAAAGTTAAGCAATAATTGAGGAAAAGACTAAAGGAGAGATACAACTACTTTACAGCAATCATACTAATTTCAACATTAACAAACTTAGGCAGATTAGCAACTTCTACAGTTTCTCTAGCGGGAGCAGTGGCTTCATTAAAATACTGAGCATAAACAGCATTAATTGCATTAAAGTTATTCATATCACTTATGAAAATCGTTGACTTAATTACATTCTCAAAATCCATATCAGCAGCAGCTAAAACCGCTTTCATATTTTCCATAACTTGAGTAGTTTCCTTTGCAATCGTATCCATTACCAATTCTCCTGAAACCGGATGAAGTGCAATTTGTCCCGAAGTATAAAGTGTGTTTCCAACTTTTACAGCTTGACTATATGGCCCGATAGGAGCAGGAGCATCTGAAGTATGTATAATAGTTTTCATAAAAAAGTATAAAATTATAAACTTTGATCTGGCTGCTTACGTTTGTCGTATTTTAAATCTTTAAGTAAACTTGATTTAATTCCGATAAAGAAATTCCATGAACTTCTATCACTAAAAGGCACCCAAGTGAAATTCATTCGCCAACTTAATAAATCTCTTTCAAAACGTAATTGCGTATAAGTAAAGCCTTGATTTTTGAAATCATATCCAGAAGAAGCTCCAACTTTCCAACGAGGTGCAATCTCAATATCTCCAGAAAACATTAAGGAGTGTGATGATATTTCGTTTTGACGTGCAGAGTTAGAATAATTCACAGCATATGCCAATCTTAAACTCCAAGGGATTTTATAATTATAAGCATCAATAGGGCCTTTATCTTCTTCATCTTGATCATCATCTCCTAATCTTCGATCTGCAAAGTCTTCGGTTTTCCCAAATAAATCATCTGCACGACCACCACTTCTTAAAGATTCATTCTTACCGCGTTTATCTTTTCCTGTCTCTTTAAAACTATCACTTGAAAGATTGTAGCTAATATTCATATTGGCAGAAGTCATTCTAAATAAGCTACCGCCGTTATCTATGTTAAATTTATCAATTCTGGTATTGTTATTATCCAAAGCATAAGGATCTAACACCATTCCAAAATTAATATTCATCTTGTCATTTAATATTTGAGTTCCGCCAGAAATTCGAACAGGACTCCAGTTTAAAGAGTCACCGGCTATATTGTATGACGTCGAGAAATTTAAATTATTAAGCAGTTGTATTTTCTTAGGTTCTGTAGCTGTAGAATCTTTATCTCTTACCTTAGCTTCAAAATTATTACCCAAAGTCATACCAATTGAACTGGAGTAATTCTGTCCGGGAGAACCAAACATAAACTCTTCAAAGCGGGTATATTCTTCAAGTGTAGTGCCGTCTGCATCAATGATTTCAAAAGTATCATAATACTCATCAAACGACGGATTGATATTATAACTTAACGAAGGTCTCATCACATGCCTTATAGCTTGTATTTTAGGATCTGTGCCTTCCTTTTTGAACGGGAACATACCATAAATTGTGGTACCAATACTCGCATTAAAGTTATAGGTACTAAACCTATCAAAACCTGATTTATCTTCTGTTACTTCTTCTTCCTCCTCAGTATCGTAGTACTTTTCAACAGTGTTAAAGGTCCAATTTTCTTCAAAATTGGCGTTTGCACTAACACTAAAATATTTGAACACTTTGAAATTGGTACTAATAGGAATACTGTGTTGCATACCTAATCGTGCTTCGTCAAACATTTCACTTTTAAAGAATAATGAATCTGTAGTTTCAATTCTATTTTCTCCTCTTAGGTTATATTGAAAATTAATATTTTGAATAATCCCTTTTTTAGCCCCCACTTTAGGCTCAAACGGAAAAACCCTTCCCATACTACCTTGCAAGGTTGGCAAGGTCATATTAATGGTTTCTGTATTTGTATTCTGCGTATGCGTGGCAGATATATTTAAATTCACTACGGGATCACCTTCAAATGTTTTTGAATAAGATACAGAAGAAGATAAGGTATTATTTAAAAAGTTTGACTGATTTAATTGGTTGGCAGAATCTTGATAATAACTACTACTACCTAAATTGACAGATGCTGAGAATCTTGAGTTAGGATTAGCTTTAGCATCTTGATTATGTGACCATCTTAAGTTATAAACAGAAGAGGTTGCATAATCAGGGAACCCACGCTCGCTAGTTATTAGGTTTTCATACCTAAAACTTAAATTTCCTCTAAACTTATAGCGCAAGGCATAATTTGATTCTAATCTCAATCCATAACTGCCATTAGTATAATAATCTCCTAATACAGCCAAATCAACATAATCACTTATCGCAAAATAATAACCACCATTTTGAATAAAGTAACCTCTATCGTTAGACGTCTCTTCTCCAAAGGACGGAAATATAATCCCTGAAGTTTGTTTTTTTGTGAGCGGAAAAAACGCAAAGGGCACATAAATAGGAGTAGGGACACCATAAAAGTACATGTTTGATGAACCTGTTACTACCTTTTTATTAGGAACAACTTTTGCCTTTCGTGTTTGAATCCAATATTCAGGATCTTCTTCATCTTCTGCTGTTGTAAATCGCATATTAGATAAGAAATAGACTGAATCGTTTTCTTTCTTAGCCACTTCGGAGCTGATATATCCGCCACTTTGCTCAGACCTCGAGTTAAAAATCAAAGCCTTTTGAGATTTCATATTAAAGACAATAGAATCTGGTTCGATTACATTTTGCCCTTGTTTAAACACTGGTTTTTGAGAATAATTTCCAGCAGTATCTTTAATTCTTCCTGCGTAAACTAAATTGGTATTGTTATCAATTACTATAGTACCAGATGTAATTTCCATGTCTTGATACAACACCAAAGCTTCATTATACAAGGTTATTTTACCTGTTTTCTGATTCATTGACACATAATCCTTTGCCTTATAAGTCACCACATCAGTTATCATTTGAGGTGGTTTTATAATGGTATCAAATTCAATAGAGTCATTTTCCGTCAGATTTATCGGTTTGGATTCTGGGGTAATAGTCTTAGATTCCTTTTGTCTTTCAGGTTTAATATTAGCAGTCGTAACAGGACGCTCTTGCGCCACCCCACTTATGTTAATAAACACTGTAAAACTTAGAGTAAAAAGTATTTGAAGTATGTTTGTACGCAATGCTTTTAAATGTATTTTTGTAAAAGTATGGCTCGGTTTTTGAAAAGTCAAAATTACATATATTTTTTTGGGAATAATTTATTATTCGTTTAAAATTTCTAAATAAAATATAAGCACAAAATTAGCCGTTATAACAATTATGAAAACGATACTCAAACCCCACTTCGTATTAGCATTCCTTTTATTAACACTTTTTTTAACGCCTTCTATTGCTCAAAACTCTAGTAATAAGTTTGTAGTCGTTTTAGATGCTGGGCATGGTGGTAATGATCCTGGTAATACAGGAAATGGTTATAAAGAAAAGGATATTGCTTTAAAAATCATACTAAAAGTAGGTAAAGCACTTGAGAAGAATCCTGACATCAAAGTCATTTACACTAGAAAGACAGACGTTTTCATTAAGCTAAAGGATAGAGCTAAAATTGCGAATAACGCTGATGCCGATTTATTTGTGTCTGTCCACTGTAATGCACATAACTCTGCGGCAAATGGAACGGAAACATTTGTTCTTGGTTTGCATGCTAACCAAAGAAATTTTGAGGTTGCTAAAAGAGAAAATGAAGTAATCTTTTTAGAGGACAACCACCAAGCAGATTATGAAGGTTTTGACCCAAATTCAGTAGAGGATGTTATTGCTTTAACACTAATGCAAGAAGAATATCTTGACCAAAGCACCTTATTAGCATCGTATGTTCAAAAGAACTTTACAAACAATTTAAAACGAAAAAACAGAGGCGTAAAGCAAGCTGGTTTTTGGGTGCTACACAATACGTATATGCCAAGTATATTGGTTGAAACTGGATTTTTAACCTATAAAAAGGAAGGTGCATATCTAAATTCTAACAATGGCCAGGAGGGAATGTCTAAATCTATTACTAAAGCTGTTTTAGACTACAAAAAAAGTTTAGATCAAAATGTTGGTACAATGGCATTTGAATCTTCAGAACCTGAATCGCCAATAGAATCCGGAGATCCCTCAGAAATTTATGAGGATATTACATTTATGGTACAATTAGCAGCGAGTAAAAGAAAACTCGCTACAAAATCGTATAATTTTAAAGGATTACCGCAAATTTCGAGATCGAAAGTAGGAAGCGTTTTTAAATATTATTACGGTGAAACCTCAGATTATGCATTAATAAAACGAATGCAAATTGAAGCCAAAGAGAAAGGATATGATTCTTGCTTTGTTGTTGCCTTTAAAGATGGAGAAAAAATAAACCTATCAGAAGCCCTTAAAACAAGCCCAAATTAATTACTTTCTTTATATATTTATCCCTAATTTTGTGTGCAACCAAATATGAAATCAATTGAAGATTACAAGAGAAGTTAAAACCGCAATTCTTGTTATTTCAGGAATTTTACTTTTCATCTATTTATTTAATTATTTAAAAGGTGAAAATTTACTAACATCATCACGAACATTTTATGCGCTGTATGACAATGTTGGAGGTCTTACACCATCTACGCCTGTCACTATTTCTGGCCTAAATGTTGGACGTGTTCATAAAATCTATTTTAGTGAAAAACACCCTGGTAAATTAGAAGTAAACATTCAAATTTCTAATCCTATAGAGTTTTCTGAGAACAGTCAAGTTCAATTATTTCAAACAAGTATTATAGGAGGAAAGGGAATTGAAATTATCCCTGCAAACGATGGTGCACCAATTGCACAAAACGGAGCTTACTTAAGCTCAGAATCCAAAGTGGGAATCACTGATGCTTTGGTACAAAAATTAAATCCGGTACAAGCTAAAATTGAAGCTACTTTAACCCAAGTTGAATTACTAGCAAAAAACATAAACGAAACCTTTGATGATCAAACAAAAGCTAATCTAAAAAGTAGCGTAGCAAATTTAAACGAAACCATAGTCGCGTTTAAACAGACCTCTTATGCTATTAATGACTGGCTATCAGATAACAAAGGAAAATTAAACAACTCATTAGATAACATGGAAGGTGTAACTTCTAATATGGAGCAAATCACAGATTCTATAGCTCAAGCTAATTTAAAAGAAACATTACACAATCTTGAAGGTTCTATTGCTAGTTTTAATAGCATTTTAAAAGGATTAGAAAACGGAGAGGGAACCATGGGTAAATTACTCAAGGATGATGGGTTATATGTAAATATTGAAGGTGCAACAAAACAACTTGAAGCACTTTTTGAAGATATGAAGCTTAACCCAAAACGTTATGTTCACTTTTCGCTTTTTGGAAGAAAAGTAAAAATTAAAGACGCCGAAGGAAACGAAGTTGAAATTGATAATTAGGAAACTAAACTAACATGAATTACCTACCAAACATTCTTTTTGCCATCCTACTTATAGCTGGAGTTGGTTATTTTGCTAAGAATGTCAAAAAATTAATACGGAACATAAAACTTGGAAAAGATGTTGATGTCAGCGATAACAATTCTGAACGCTGGAAAAACATGATCAACATCGCGCTTGGACAATCAAAAATGGTTAAGCGCCCAATAGCAGGACTTCTACATATTGTAGTTTACATTGGTTTTGTTATCATAAACATTGAAGTTTTAGAAATTGTTTTTGATGGATTATTTGGTACACACAGACTGTTTGCCTTTATGGGCGGATTTTATAACGTGTTGATCGGGTCTTTTGAAATTCTTGCTTTCTTAGTATTAGTAGCAGTTATCATTTTTTGGTTTAGACGTAATGTTGTTAAAATTCAACGATTCTGGAAACCAGAAATGAAAGATTGGCCAAAAAATGATGGTAACATTATCCTTTATTTCGAAATGGTACTAATGACTTTGTTTTTGGTCATGAATGCTGCCGATCTACAATTACAAACTATGCCTGGAGCACCTGAAAACAATCCTTATATAGCAGCGGGTTCTTACCCAATTAGCCAATTTATATCTCCTTTATTTGAAGGTATGACTTATGGAAGCTTGGTTATCGTTGAGCGCACAGCATGGTGGCTACACATTATGGGCATTTTAATATTTTTAAATTACCTCTATTATTCTAAGCATTTACACATCTTATTAGCATTTCCTAATACCTTTTATGGCAGTGTTAAACCTAAAGGACAATTCAATAATGTTGAAGCTGTAACCAAAGAAGTAATGATGATGATGGATCCAAATGCCGATCCATTTGCAGCACCAGCAGAAGGAGAAATGGATGAGGACCCTGAAAAATTTGGCGCAAGTGATGTGCAAGATTTAAGCTGGGTGAGTTTATTAAACGCTTATACCTGTACCGAGTGTGGTAGATGTACAAGCGAATGCCCAGCAAACCAAACAGGTAAAAAATTATCACCTCGTAAAGTGATGATGGATACCAGAGATAGGCTTGAAGAAGTTGGTAAAAACATAGATAAAAATAACGGAGAGTTTAAAGAAGATGGTAAACAATTATTGAATGACTATATCACTCCCGAAGAACTTTGGGCTTGTACATCATGTAACGCATGTACCGAAGCTTGTCCTGTAAGTATTGATCCGCTTTCTATTATATTAGAAATGAGACGATATTTAGTCATGGAACAATCGGCAGCTCCAATGGAACTAAATAATATGATGACCAATATAGAAAACAATGGAGCCCCTTGGCCGTACAACCAAATGGATCGTTTAAACTGGAAAGACGAATAACAACCTATTACCTTAATCACTTATGAAAAGAGAAGACGCAGACAAATTATTACATGAAAAAGTAGAACAAGGTGAGAAAGTAAGCCCAATTTTACCAGATGGCATTAAAAATTATTTAATTGACATTGATGGTACAATTACAGAGGATGTTCCTAATGAAGAACCCGAGCGAATGGCAACGTGTGAGCCATATTTAGACGCTCTTGCAACTTGTAACAAATGGTTTGACGAAGGACATATGATTTGTTTCTTTACGTCTAGAACAGAAGACCACAGAGCTGTTACTCAAGATTGGCTTACTAAGCACGGCTTTAAATATCATAGTTTATTAATGGGAAAACCTCGTGGAGGAAACTACCATTGGATAGATAATCACTTGGTAAAAGCAACAAGATATAAAGGGAAATTTACAGATTTAGTTGATAAAAAAGTGACCATTCAAGTGTTTGATGATGGTCCAAATTCAAAATAATAAAACTCAAAAACGGAAGATGAGCGAATTACTTAAAGTGCCTACAATGGCAGAATATATGGCCCAAGGAAAACAACCTGAAGTGTTGTTTTGGGTTGGTTGCGCAGGTAGTTTTGACGATAGAGCTAAAAAAATAACAAAGGCATTTGTAAAACTTCTAAATAAAGCTAATGTAGAATTTGCAGTATTAGGTACAGAAGAAAGCTGTACTGGTGATCCTGCAAAACGTTCTGGTAACGAATTTTTGTTTCAGATGCAGGCCGTAACAAACATAGAAGTACTTAATGCCTATGAAGTTAAAAAAATTGTAACTGCTTGTCCGCACTGTTTCAATACAATAAAAAATGAATACCCTGAACTTGGTGGAACCTACCAAGTGATGCATCATACTCAGTTTTTAAAATCACTTTTAGACGATGGGAGGTTAACCATTGAAGGCGGTAAATTTAAAGGCAAACGCATCACGTTTCATGACCCTTGTTATTTAGGTCGCGCTAATGATGTTTACGAGGCACCAAGAGAGTTAATTACTAAGCTTGAAGCCGAATTAGTAGAAATGAAAAATTGCCGCAAAAAAGGGCTGTGTTGTGGTGCTGGAGGTGCGCAAATGTTTAAAGAACCTGAACAAGGAGATAAGGACATTAATGTAGAACGTACAGAACAGGCTTTGGATACAAAACCTGAAATAATTGCTGCAGGTTGTCCATTTTGCAACACTATGATTACTGATGGTGTTAAGGCTAAAGAAAAAGAAAATGCAGTAGAAGTTATGGACGTTGCTGAATTAATAGCTAACGCTCAAGACTTATAATTCTATAATAATACAATTTTATGTTAGTAGATTTTAATGAATTACCTGACGAATCACGAGTTTGGATTTATCAAGCAAATAGGTCGTTTTCGGTAGAAGAATTGGATAGAATTGAAAATCAAGTTGAGACTTTTTTAACTAATTGGGCGGCTCATGGCTCAGATTTGAACGCGGGCTACACCATTAAATATAAGCGATTTATAGTTATTGGATTAAACCAAAGCATTAATACAGCAACAGGATGCTCTATAGATTCATCTGTTCAATTTATTCAACAGTTAGAGAAGGAATACAATGTCGATTTAATGGACAAAATGAATGTCTCTTTCAAGCAAGGTGAATTTGTTGCCTATAAACCTCTTTCGGATTTCAGAAAAATGGTAAAACAAAAATCTGTTAACGACAAAACCATCGTATTTAATAATTTAGTTACAAATGTGGCTGAGTTTAAAGAAAATTGGGAAGTACCTGCAAGTGAGAGTTGGCATAGCCGATTTTTTTAAACCAAATAACATTCGACAATTAATTGCGTTTAGACTAAATAATCGCTATAATATGGCGAAGGAAATTATATAATTTTAAGATGATAAAACTATCTTAAAACTTAGAATAATTGTATTTTAATTGGGTAATTTGCTTTATCCTTTTCAATCAATATTAAACCTTAATATATGCTCAAAAATTTGTTATCATTAACGGTTGTGGCCTTGTTATTTAGCAGTTCTTTTTATGCTCAAAACTTCCCATTAGACCAAAAAGATAATGTAGCACAAACCAAATGGGTTGATAGCATTTATGGGGGAATGTCCTTAAATGAAAAGGTTGGTCAATTATTTATGGTTAGAGCCTATTCCAACAAAGGTGATGCTCATGAAAACCAAGTTTATAATTTAATAAAGTCGTATCATATTGGTGGCATAATTTATTCAAAAGGCGGACCAGTAGCTCAAGCAAAGCTCAATAACAAACTTCAAAATTTATCAAAAACACCACTTCTAATAGGGATGGATGCCGAATGGGGATTGAGCATGCGCTTAGATTCTACATTTAGTTTTCCTTGGAATATGACCTTAGGCGCTATTACCGATAATAAACTCATTGAGCAAACCGGCAGACAACTAGGAGAACACTGCAAACGTATTGGGGTACATTATAATTTCGCTCCTGTTGTAGATATTAACACCAATCCCAAAAACCCAATAATCGGGAACAGATCTTTTGGAGAAGAAAGAGACAATGTCACAGAAAAAGCCTTAGCTTTTATGAAAGGCATGCAAGATGCCGGCGTTTTAGCAAATGCCAAGCATTTTCCAGGCCATGGTGACACAGATAGTGACTCGCATAAAACACTTCCAACCATAAGCTTTAGTAAAGAACGTATAGACTCTATTGAATTATATCCTTACAGAAGGCTAATTGATGAAGGATTAGCAAGTGTAATGGTGGGACATCTTAACGTTCCGAGTTTAGAAAAACGAAGTGGCTATCCATCATCTATTTCTCATCATATTGTTTCAGATATTCTTAAAGACTCACTAAACTTTAAAGGACTAATATTTACAGATGCTTTAGAAATGAAAGGTGTTGCGAACATTGGAGAACCGGGAGATGCCGACTTAGAGGCCTTTCTTGCAGGAAATGATGTGTTACTTATATCTGAAGATACACCAAGGGGAATTTCAAAGATTATTACAGCCTACAATGAAGGAAAAATTACAGAAGACCGTTTAGAGCATTCAGTAAAAAAAATATTGAAGTCTAAATACAAGGTGGGATTGAACAATTATCAACCCATAGAAACTAAAAATCTTGTTGAAGATTTAAACCGAATTAAGGACAAGGCACTATATGGCGAGCTTATCGAAAACGCCATTACTATTGTTAAGAATGCAGATCAAATTTTACCATTAAGACGATTAGATTCTCAAAAGGTAGCCTTTGTAAAGTTTGGTGATGCGGATGGTTCGGTGTTTTATAATGAATTGAAAAAGTACACAAAAGTACACCAGGTAAAATCTAATCAATTGGATGAAATGCTAAGAAAATTAGATAATTATAACACTGTTATAATAAGCCTACATCGATCAAACGCAAATCCTTGGAAATCCTACAATTTCACTGAACGAGAATTAGTTTGGTTACATGAAATTTCAAGAAAGCATAAAGTGATAGTCAATGTTTTCACAAAGCCATATGCTTTGCAAAACATGCACACCACCGCTAATTTAGAAGCAATAATGGTAAGCTATCAAAATAGTGCTATTGCGCAACAAAAGGCAGCGCAAATCATTTTTGGGGCACTTTCTGCAAAAGGCAAACTTCCAGTTTCAATTGGACATAATTTTAAAGCCGGAGACGGAGTCACTTTTAATGAATTAAAAACCTTGAGTTATGGCATCCCAGAGCGGGTAGGGATGAGTTCTGAAAAACTCAAAAAATTAGATTCCTTATCCCTTTGGGCAGTAAAAAAAAAAACCACACCTGGTCTACAGCTGCTTGTAGCACGAAAAGGCAAGGTGATCTACAATAAAAGTTTTGGTCACCACACGTTCAATAAAAAGATAACAACCAAAAATTCAGACATTTACGATATTGCTTCAATTACAAAAATTGTAGCAACATTACCCTTGTTAATGGAGCTTGAAGAAGCTAAAGCAGTTTCGTTAGATTCCAAATTACAAGAATTAATTCCGGATTACCGTAATTCGAATAAGGCACATATTACGGTAAAACAAATGCTTTCTCATTATGCCAAATTAAAACCTTGGATTCCCTTTTATACCGCAACATTAGATTCGGTGACAAAAAAAACTGATTCAACGTGGTATAGAAAAGCATATAGTAACGACTATAGTATAAAAGTTTCAGAAAACCTATATTTAAAAACGGTGTATAAGGATAGTATGTACAATATTATTAAGTCTTCAGACTTATTAGATAGGTTGAGATATCGTTACAGCGATATGCCTTACTATATTCTAAAAACATACATAGAAGAACATTACAAACAGGGTTTGGATCAATTAGTTCAGAATCATTTTTACAAGCCTTTAGGTGCTAATTATACAACTTACAATCCGAGTTCTATATTTAGTAATTCTCAAATTCCTCCAACCGAAGAAGATGATTACTATAGAGATACTACTGTGCAGGGCTACGTTCATGATATGGGTGCTGCAATGCAAAATGGAGTAGGTGGTCATGCTGGAATTTTTAGTAACGCTAACGATTTGGCAAAAATTATGCAAATGTACCTTCAAAAAGGCTTTTATGGCGGAAGACGATATTTTCAAACAGAAACTATAAATAAATTTAACACCTGTTATTATTGCGAAAAGGATAATAGGAGAGGTGTAGGTTTTGATAAACCTCAATTAGGAGACAAAGGCCCAACTTGTGGCTGTATTTCAATGACAAGTTTTGGACACTCAGGGTTTACAGGTACTTATGCTTGGGCAGACCCAGAGGAAGAAATAGTATATATATTTCTTTCTAATCGTACATATCCATCAGCTTCTAATAATAGCTTATTAAGAGAAAATGTACGCACTGAAATACAACGATTAATTTATGAAGCAATACTAGAATAATATGCGAATAGGAATAGTGTGTTACCCCACTTTTGGCGGGTCTGGAGTCGTAGCGACCGAATTAGGTTTAGAATTATCTAAAAAAGGGCATGAAATTCATTTTATCACCTATAATCAACCTGTGAGATTAGAGTTGTTAAGTTCAAATGTTCACTTTCACGAGGTTCACGTTCCTGAATATCCCTTATTTCATTATCAACCCTATGAACTAGCACTATCCAGTAAATTGGTTGATATGGTGAAATTACATGATATCGAAGTACTTCATGTACATTATGCCATTCCGCATGCTTATGCCGCTTATATGGCTCAAAAAATGCTTCAAGAAGAAGGTATTTATGTTCCCTTTGTTACAACCTTACATGGTACTGATATCACTTTAGTTGGAAGTCATCCGTTTTACAAAACGGCAGTAACCTTCAGTATAAACAAATCGGATGCCGTGACTTCGGTTTCTCAAAGTTTAAAAGATGACACTCTTAGATTATTTAATATTACCAATGAAATTGATGTTGTTCCCAATTTTATTGACATGGATAAACATAAAAAAGATTTTACCGATTGTCAGCGTGCAATGATGGCAAATGAAAATGAAGTAATCATTACACACATTAGTAACTTTAGAGAAGTTAAACAAATACCTGATGTCATCAACATTTTTAATACTGTTCAAAAAGTTTTACCCGCAAAATTAATGATGGTAGGAGAGGGCCCTGAAAGAGAAGCCGCAGAGGAACTTTGTGCAACTCTCGGGATCGAAGACAAGGTTGTATTCTTCGGAAACAGTAATGAAATTGACAAAATTTTATGTTTTAGTGACTTGTTTTTATTACCATCTACAACAGAAAGTTTTGGTCTTGCAGCCTTAGAAGCAATGGCCTCAGGCGTTCCTGTTATCTCAAGTAACACTGGAGGTATACCAGAAGTCAACAAACATGGAGTCTCTGGTTTTCTTAGTGATGTGAATGACATTGAAGACATGAGTAAAAATGCCATTCATATTTTAGAAAATAGTGAGCGATTAAAGCTGTTTAAAGCAAGTGCGAAACTTGAAGCTTCAAAGTTTGATATTCATTCAATTGTACCCGTGTATGAGGACATTTATAAACGAACGACCTCTAAATGCCTAAACCTATAACTATTTAGGCAAACGCTTTATTACAAATTTCATCTGACCCCTATGATTGGATTCATGTTCACAAACATGAAACCATTTACAGTAGTTATTAGTAGGCTTATTTTCAAAAAATGGCTCCGATTCTTGAATCCATTTATCATCCCTTTTTGCAAATTCTTCGATAGTATGAGCACGAACAGTTTTTAATTTTTTCAAATAATAGGATACTTTATGACCTTTAATTTCTTCTCTCCCTTTTTCTCCCAAATTCATACCTAAATCCCATTCGTCTTTAATAGATTGATCCCAAGACCCCCATTCTACATTATCAAATGTGTTTAATTGATAGTAGCGTTCGGTAGCTGCCAGATGCAGCAGCATCGCACCAATCGAATTTGATTGATCGTCAATCTGAAAATCTAATTCGTCTACAGACAAATCTTTTACGGTATCCATTACCCACTCGCGCATCATTGTCATTGTAGATAATAACTGCCCAACTTGGGGAGAAAACCCCTTTTGTGGTCCCAACATATACTTTTCTGAATCAGCATAATCAGTTTCAGGAAATGCCATTAAACTTGGCGTTAAAACTAAGGCAGAAGATAATGCCATTGTAGATTTTAAGAACTGTCTTCTATTGTTTTTGGATGAAATATTCATAATTTGAATTTAAATTAACTCATCCAAGATATAATAATAATCTGAAATTTAACAGATTACAACTCTGTTTTCAAAATTGATACTTAACACCAATCCCTATATCAAAATCTAAATCATTATTATCAAAAGCATCGCTACCAAAACCAATTTCCGGTCTAAAATCTAACGACAACAACAAGGGGATATCAAAACTATATTCAATCCCGATATCTCCAGCTACAAACACAAAAGTATCACTATCATCCTGACCGGCAGGAACATTATCAAAATTATAAGACGTCAAACCTCCACCAACACCTGCGTACCAATTAAAACTGCCATCTAACAACCAAACCCATTGATATAAAGCTGCAAGTTTAAATCCGTCTGAGTTATTTCCACTTCGCCATCCCAAATCAAACTCCACACGATTATTATTTGCAATGAATCGTTGATAAGTGATTTCCGCTCCAAAACCATCACTATCACCCAACCTCAATCCAATCGCATTTTCTGCAATATCCTGAGATTGCACACTAAACATCACTAAAAAACCAAACAAACAACTTAAAACCACTTTTTTCATAATCATCATTAGTTTAAAATTCTTAAAAAATATAACGGCAACATCAATTAAAAATTGGTTGACTTACATTAATTTTAGTTTCTAATTTAGGAATTAAATGGCTAAAAATCAGCAGGAACATCTATACCAGCTTAAAAATCAATTAGAAGGCGAATTATTTTTCGATGATTTGCATCGATCTCTATTTGCCACAGATGCTTCTGTATATAGGATTTTACCTTTAGCTGTTGCCTTTCCAAAATCTTATTTGGATGTAAGGTTAATTTTGACCTTTGCCAAATCCAATGATACCTCTGTAATTTTTAGAACTGCAGGAACCTCCTTAGCTGGGCAGTGTGTGGGTGATGGGATTGTAATTGATGTTTCTAAATACCTGAATAAGATATTACATTTTAATAAAAAAGAAAGAACTATCACTGTGCAACCTGGTGTTGTAAGAGATGAACTAAATAATTTCCTAAAACCTTACGGCTTATTTTTTGGACCAAACACTTCCACATCCAACAGATGCATGATAGGAGGCATGGTTGGTAACAACTCATCAGGCACTACTTCTATAAAATATGGAACCACCCGAGATAAAATAGTACGTATTGACGCTATACTTTCAAATGGAAGCGAAGCTGTTTTTTCAGTATTACAACCTGCCGAGTTTAACTCCAAATTAGAATTAGATTCGTTAGAAGGAGAAATTTATAATTCGATACATGAAATTCTTTCAGATCCACAAAACAGAACTGAAATTGAATCAAAATTTCCTAAAAAAGAAATTCATAGAAGAAATACAGGATACGCATTAGATGTTTTGTCTGATTCTAAACAATATAATCCTTCAGGTACTCCTATTAATATTGCTCAGCTGCTTTGTGGCTCAGAGGGAACCTTAGCGTTTTCTAAATCTATTACATTACGCTTAGACCAACTACCACCTCCACAAAGCGTTATTATTGCTTCACATTTTGACAGTATCAAATCATGTTTACTGGCAACTCAAATCGCCATGTCATTTGATTTGTATATGTGCGAAATGATGGATAAAACCATATTAGATTGCACCAAACAAAACAAGACACAACAAAAAAATAGAAATTTCATTTCGGGTGACCCCAAAGCCTTATTACTTTGCGAATTAAGATCGGACAACCCTAAAACCTTAACCCAACAAATTGAGAAGTTTCTTAAAGCAATCGAAGCTTCTAAATTAAGCTATGCCAGCGCTGTATTAGAAGGCATCAACGTCAATAAAGCTTTTGAATTAAGAAAAGCTGGGCTCGGATTATTAGGTAATTTAATTGGAGACAAGAAAGCTGTGGCATGCATTGAAGATACAGCAGTAGCCCTTTCTGATTTACCTAATTACATTTCGGATTTTGCAGCCTTAATGGAAAAAAACAACCAAGATATAGTGTATTACGCCCATGCTGGTGCAGGAGAACTCCATTTAAGACCAATTTTAAACCTAAAAGAAACTACCGATGTAAAACGTTTTAGGAGCATTACCACAGAAATTGCAAAGTTGGTAAAATCATATCGTGGTTCATTTTCAGGCGAACATGGAGATGGTATAGTAAGGGCCGAATTTATCCCATTTATGGTAGGCGAGAAGAATTATCAATTCTTTAAAACTATAAAACGGGCGTTCGATGCAAAAGGCATACTTAACCCCGGTAAAATAGTAGATTCTTTACCGATGGATGAAAACTTTAGGACCGACATTACCAAAGAAGTAACCGCAATAAAAACCACTTTAGACTTTTCTGATTCAAAAGGTATACTTCGTGCTACTGAAAAATGTAACGGTTCTGGAGATTGCCGAAAGTTAAGCGAATTTGGAGGAACAATGTGTCCAAGTTATCGTGCTACTCGAAATGAAAAAGACACCACAAGAGCAAGAGCTAATGCCCTAAGAGAATTTCTCTCTAAACCCAATTCAAAAAATGCATTTAATCACCCCGAATTACTTGAAGTATTTGACCTGTGTTTGAGTTGTAAAGCCTGTTCATCGGAATGTCCAAGTAGTGTAAATGTTGCAGCATTAAAATCAGAGTTTTTACACCAATATCAATCTGTAAACGGAACAAGTCTTAAAAATATATTGTTAGCTCATAACAATAGAATAAATTCTGTTTTAGGGCTATTTCCAAGAATAACAAATTGGGGGTATCAAAACAAAGTTAGTAGCCGATTTATCAAAAACCTAATCGGAATTTCTCAACAAAGATCAATTCCATTAATATCAAGTAAAACTTTAAATAAACACTGCCAAGACCCTAAAAATAAGACTAATAACAACAGCGTTAAAACAATATACTTATTTAACGATGAATTTACAAATCGATTAGACACAGAAATAGGCATTGCAACAATTTCGTTGCTACAAGGCTTAAACTACAACGTAAAAATCATAAATAACAAGGAATCAGGAAGAGCATATATTTCAAAAGGATTTCTTAAAACAGCTAAACAATTAGCAAATTTCAACGTTAGGTTGTACCAAGATTTAATTTCTGAAAAATCGGTGTTATTAGGCATAGAACCATCAGCTATTTTTAGCTTTAAAGATGAATATCCAAAATTAGTGGATACCGAGCTTATTGAACACTCTAAAAACATAGCTAAGCACACCTATTTAATTGAAGAATTTCTAATTCGAGAAATAGAATTAGACCATATTAAGAGTGAACAATTTTCAGATTTAAAGAAAGATATTATTTTTCACGGGCATTGTCATCAAAAGGCATTATCAACTACAAAATACAGTTTAGACCTTCTCAATTTTCCAAGTAACTTTTCAGCCAAAGAGATTAACAGTGGATGCTGTGGTATGGCTGGGTCATTTGGATACGAAAAAGACAAATACCATATAAGCATGGCTATTGGAGAACAAACTCTTTTTCCTACTATAAGACAAACAGAGGCAGAAACTATTGTATCTGCAAACGGAACAAGTTGTCGACATCAAATAAAAGACGGAGCAAACAAAAAAGCATTTCACCCCATAGAGCTGTTGTTAGATGCTTTATTATAGAAGGAGAAGTCATTTTTGGTTGCTTTGGCAGGTTATATTGATGCATTCAGAAAACCCTTTTCAATACAATCAATTAAGACTTAATGTGCTTTTGATTCACAAATAATACAATTACATTAGCATAAAATAACTACAATGGCTGGAAATACTTTCGGAACTCTTTTTAAACTAACCACTTTCGGTGAATCCCATGGACAAGCAATAGGTGGTGTTATTGATGGTTGCCCGGCAGGGTTAACAATAGATTTAGAAGAAATTCAAAACGAATTAGACAAAAGAAAACCCGGTCAGTCAGCTATTGTTACCCAACGAAAGGAAGACGATAAAGTAGAATTTTTATCAGGAATTTTCGAAGGTAAAACAACCGGAACCTCTATTGGTTTTATCATTAAAAACACCAATCAAAAATCAAAAGACTATTCACATATTAAGGATGTGTTTAGGCCGAGTCATGCCGATTTCACATACGAAAAGAAATATGGTATCAGAGATTATAGAGGAGGAGGACGAAGTTCGGCAAGAGAAACGGCTTGTAGAGTGGTTGCTGGAGCAATTGCAAAGCAGTTTTTAGGCAAAATTTCTTTTCATGCGTTCACATCTTCAGTAGGGGATTTGTTTATCAATAAACCCTATCAAGATTTAGATTTTAGTTTAACAGAATCTACAGCTGTGAGATGTCCAGATTTGGATGTTGCTCATAAAATGATTGAAAAAATTAAAGCCATAAGAAAAGAAGGAGACACCATTGGTGGGACCGTGACTTGTGTCATTAAAAATGTACCTGTAGGCTTAGGCGAACCTGTTTTTGACAAATTACATGCCGAATTAGGTAAGGCTATGCTATCCATAAATGCCGTTAAAGGCTTTGAATATGGTAGTGGTTTTTGTGGTGCCAAAATGAAAGGATCTGAGCATAACGATATTTTTAATGTAAATGGCTCAACAATAACTAACCTATCTGGAGGAATTCAAGGTGGAATTAGCAATGGGATGGACATATACTTTAGAGTAGCGTTTAAACCAGTAGCGACAGTAATTCAGAAACAAGACACCATCGATAAATTTGGAAATAAAGTTGTTATGGAAGGCAAAGGTAGACATGATCCTTGCGTTGTCCCAAGAGCGGTACCTATTGTAGAAGCTATGGCGGCATTGGTAATTGCCGACTTTATGCTTCAAAACTCAAATAGTAAAATTTAAATGAAACCAAGAGATTTATTCAGAGTCATTTTAAAACTTATAGGACTATTACTATTGTTCAACGGCGTAGTACCTGCTTTTATAAATCTTGTAGAATGGCTTAATACAGATTTGACCTCCGTAATATTTCTTGTTTTAACTATTATCATAGTTTTATGCGTCATTTACGCATTAATCTTCAAAACCGATTGGGTGTTAAACACCTTAAAACTTGACAAAGGATTTGATTCTGAAACCTTTAATTTCACATCCAACAAAACCTCTTTGTTTATTGAAATTGGAGCAGGAGTAGTAGGATTGTTTTTTGTACTTAAAAATTTACCTCAAGTTTTAATCGAGCTATATTTCTATTTTAGATTTAATGCTTCAACATTAAACCATGCGGAGCAATATATCTCTGATGAGTATGCTTTATATTTAAGCATTTTATATATTTTTGTTGGCACTCTAACTATTGCATTTCGAAAGTGGATTGCTAAATTATTCAACTAAATAACGACTATACAACATGAAAAATCTTGCCTTACATTGGAAAATACTAATCGGAATGGCTCTCGGTATTATTTTCGCTTTATTAATGATTAATTTTGATTGGGGTAAAGATTTTGTGGTTGAATTTATTAAACCATTTGGAACTATATTTATTAATTCATTAAAATTAATTGCAGTCCCTTTAATTCTCGCATCTTTAATAAAAGGAATTTCCGATTTAAAAGATATCTCTAAACTTTCTCAAATGGGAGGAAGGACCATTGTTACTTATATTATAACAACAATTATAGCAGTAACTATAGGATTAACTATAGTAAATATCGTTAAACCCGGAGAAACTATATCTGAAGAAACCAGAGCGGAATTAGTTGAAAGTTATAGTACTGCTGCAGATGCCAAAATTGCAGCTGCCGCCGAACAGAAAAAAGCAGGTAAATTACAAGCTCTTGTTGACCTTGTACCAAGTAATATTTTTAAAGCTGCCAGTGATAACGGAAACATGTTACAAGTTATCTTTTTTGCCATATTCTTTGGTATTGGTCTGATCCTAATTCCTGAAGAAAAAGCAAAACCCGCCAAGGCTTTTTTCGATTCCTTTAATGAAGTAATTCTAAAACTCATTGACCTGATTATGCTTGCTGCCCCATATGGTGTATTTGCATTACTTGCTGCACTCGTAGTTGAATCACCTAGTGCTGATCTATTCAAAGCCCTTGCTTGGTATGCAATATGTGTTTTATTAGGCTTAGGTTTAATGATGATAATCTATTCATTTATCGTTTATATTTTCACTAAAAGAACACCTAAATTTTTCTTTGAAGGAATTGCACCTGCTCAGTTATTAGCATTTTCAACAAGTAGTAGTGCCGCTACCTTACCAGTGACTATGGAGCGTGTTGAAGAACATATGGGTGTTGAAGAAGAAGTCACAAGTTTTGTATTGCCAATTGGTGCTACTATTAATATGGATGGTACAAGTCTATACCAAGCTGTAGCTGCGGTATTTATTGCACAAGCTTTTGGGATGAACTTAGGAATTGAAGCCCAACTAGCAATTATAGTTACAGCCACATTAGCTTCTATTGGTAGCGCCGCTGTCCCTGGTGCTGGAATGGTTATGCTGGTTATCGTTTTAGGCCAAGCTGGAATCCCTGAAGCTGGATTAGCTCTAATATTCGCAATAGATAGGCCTTTAGATATGTGCCGTACAGTAGTTAATGTAACTGGTGATGCTGCCGTATCTATGCTTGTCGCCAAATCGGTTGATAAATTAGGTGAACCCAAGATTAAAAATTGGGATGACAACTATAAGAAATAATATGTTTTAGATATATGAATAAAGGTAATTTCCCTGCTAATTTGGTTTCGGTTGATTGGCTTTCTAACAATCTTTCTCATCCCAACTTAATTGTACTGGATGCTACAATTGCTAAAGCGGGAAACACAAAGTCTGAAACTAATTTACACTGTATTCCTGGAGCCTTATTTTTTGACCTTAAATACAAATTTGCGGACACATCAAGTATTTTTCCTAACAGCTTACCAACCAAAACTCAATTTGAGTTAGAGGCACAACGATTAGGAATCAACAACAATTCAATTATAGTTGTTTATGATAACAAAGGGGTTTATTCTTCGGCAAGAGTATGGTGGTTATTCAAAGCTATGGGACACCAAAATGTTATGGTATTAAATGGCGGTTTACCAGAATGGAATAACAAGAAGTTTAAAACTAATACAACGTATTCCACGCTAGAAACGCCAGGTAATTTTAAGGCTACTTATAATCCTGATTATTTTGTAAATTTTGATACCGTATTAAATGCTTCTATCTTAAAGTCACCTTTAATTTTAGATGCAAGATCGGAAGGCCGATTTAAAGGCACATCTCCAGAACCACGAAAGGAATTAAAAAGCGGTCACATACCCAATTCAAAAAATCTTCCATTTACAACTTTGTTTGAAGAAAACTGTTTTAAACCAAAATCGCAATTGACAGCGATCTATAATCAGTTAATTCCTAATAATGATACTGCTACAATTTTTAGTTGTGGGTCAGGAATTACAGCTTGTATTTTGGTATTAGGTGCAGATTTGTGCGGATACAAAAATCTTACGGTATATGATGGATCTTGGACGGAATATGCCACATTAACTTCTAACACTAAAAGTTAAACCTCAAAGCAATCCTAATACTCCTTCCAATAAAATGGAATCATCTAATAACACGTTTGACATGCGTGTCATAGAAACTTAACTCATTCCCAACTAACCGAAGTAGGGGTTAAGCTGTTTTGACTTGCCCTGAGGTTTGTAAATCAATTTATAGAGGTATTCTTCAACATTATAAAAACACCTTCAACAACACTTCTATAAAAAAGACTCCTAATTCAACTTTTAGTTACATAAAATAACCAACTATTTATTACAAGTATGAATTTCAGTAGATTTTAAGACAAAACAAAGTCATATTGAGGCATCGCCATTTTTCAATGAGTGAACGCCCTTGTATAATGAGTTTAAAAAATTTGATGGCGTTGTATTTCATAGAACATTTACACAAAACACAAACCTTTAACTAATTAATAATGAGGTTTATCGAAAAACCCAAACAAGACGAAAGAATTCGTTTAGTTTTATGGTAGTCAATATAAATGTGCTATTAATTATAAACTTTTTCCCTATTAGTTAAGTTTATTTAATACAATAAAAATCCCTTTATAAGGGATTTTTTTATGCTATGAATTTTGATTTCATTGCAGGCGTTGGAATCATACAGGCATCCTTTTTACCGAACCATCGATATCTATTTTTTGCAATAAATTTATAAATAGGATCTCTTAAAAAACGTGGTATCCACCAAAAATATTTGAGCATTGAAACTGCTCCATCCAACTGAGATGCTATTTTGATAGCCGCATCAGAATTTTCATAAACAGCTATTCCGGAATCATAATACACTATTGAATTCAGTTCTGATACATTAACACCATAGGGACTTAAAAGCTCTTTTGCCAATTCACTTTGAAGTGGTGCAAATTTAAATACATTATCAGAATCATGCCGTATTACATATTGCACGGAAGTATTACATAAGTTGCAAACTCCATCAAAAAATATAATTTTAGATTCCGTTAAGACAGACATTTTCTATTTTTTTGATTCTACGAGATCTAATTGCTCTTCACTTGCGTTAGTCGTAAAGATACCATAGTTAATAATAACCTTGTTTTTTTCGATTTTATCAATACTTCCTACGGCCTTCCCATCTTTTAACCGCACTCGGTCCCCAACTTTAAATACAGGCCTTACAACAGGTTTTGCTATTTCCTTTTTCTTTGCTTCCTTTTTCTTTTTACGTATTACCGCTACTTTTTTCTCAGCCTCTTTCTTTATCGTTTCTTCCTTTTGCTTCTGAATTTTCTTTTGCTTAGAATTAAGCTTTTTCCGTTTAGAGTTTTCAATCTGTACTAATTTAAACAATTCAGACATCAAAGCGCCTTTCTTTTTATTGTTGGCATAAGACTCCGCTAAATCGGACACTTTTTGACCAATATAAATTAACCTTTGATTACTATCATACAACTCCTGAAAACCTTCAAGTTTTTTCTGAACCTTCTGATTTATGAATTCTAATTTTTCAGCTTCGTCTAATTTTCTTTTTTCATTTTCTTTTAGTGATCGCTCCGTTTTCTCCAATTTTGAACGCTCTTTTTGCAGTTTTGCAATAGTTGCATCAAATCTTACTTTGCCCCGCTCAATTTTCTTTTTAGCTCTATTTATCAAGCTATATGGTATTCCGTTTTTCTGAGCGACTTCAAACGTAAAGGAGCTACCTGCTTGCCCAAGTGCCAGCTTAAACATAGGCTCAAGACTACGCTCATCAAACATCATGTTTGCATTTTGCATATAAGGCAACTCATTAGCTAAGACCTTTAAATTTGAATAATGTGTAGTAATAATACCGAAAGCTTCTCTATCGTAAAACTCCTCTAAAAATGTTTCGGCTAAAGCGCCACCTAATTCAGGATCACTTCCTGTACCAAATTCATCAATTAAAAATAACGTATTCTTATTACATTTCTTCAAGAAATAATTCATTTGCTTCAACCTATAACTATAGGTGCTCAAATGATTTTCAATAGATTGGTTATCTCCTATATCGCTTAAAATTCTATCAAAGACACAAACTTTACTGCGCTCATGCACGGGGATCAACATCCCACATTGCAACATAGACTGCAATAAACCAATTGTTTTAAGCGTGATACTTTTACCTCCAGCATTTGGACCAGAAATAACAATAATTCTATTTGAATTATTAAGCATTACCGACTGCGGATAAGTCTTTAATCCATTTAATTTATTAGATTTTAAAAGCAACGGGTGATAGGCATCGATAAGCTCGTATTCCTTATTATCATTAATCTTGGGTAGAATCGCATTTATGGATTCTGCATGCTTTGCTTTAGCGTAAATCCCATCAATTAGAGTTAGGAAATTTTGATATTTCTCCAACAATAATCTAAACGGTCTAATCTTATCTGTTAAACCTTTTAATATGCGTTCAACTTCTTCCTTTTCTTCAAACTGAAGATTATTCAATTCTCTCGAGTATCTTAAAGTAGCTTCTGGCTCTATATAGACAATACTACCAGTTTTACTACTTCCCAAAAGCGCACCTTTAACTTTTCTACGGTACATCGATTTAACGGCAAGCACTCGCTTATTCTCAAGAACAGACTCCCTTATATCGTCCAGATAATCTAAGCCAGAATAGGTGGATAATGCCGAAGTAAAACTTTGATTTATTTTCCCTCGTATGAGATTGATATCCTTTCGGATACCATATAAAACCGGAGAAGCCTTGTCTTTAACCTCACCAAATCTATCAATTAGCATTTCAATTTCTGAAATGATAACATTGGTAACCTCTATATCCGAACTTAATTGATATAGATTAGGATAATAGATTTTAAACTTCTTAAAAAACAATGCCAAATCATTACTGTTTTGAGATATAGACGCAATCTTCTTAAAGGAGGATGTTGTTAATACCGAATTTTCTATTCCTAAAAATTTTAACTCGTCAGTAATTGGCTCAAAACCATGATTAGGGATTCTATTTTCATTGTAAAATGAGCTTAAAAACTCATTGGTGTAATTTAACTGCTGAACCAATCGTTCCTTAGTAGGGAATGGTTCTATATTTAATGTCTCTTTTCGACCTAAATCTGTTATACAATATTCTGACACCTGCTCTAATACAGTATCAAATTCTATATCCTGAAGTGTCTTTTTGGGAATATTAATCATTCTATCATAAAAATTGGACTGCTAAATTAGTAAAAAAGCCTGCAAATACCTTTAATAATAAGCCAAAGCGGTCAATACAATCATAATTAAAACGGCCAAAATAATCATAAGCGGAAAAATAAACTTCAACCACTTATTATATCCAATATTTACGATTGCTAAAGAAGCCAGTATTAAACCTGTAGGGTTGATTAAATTAAAGATTCCCATTCCATATTGATAGCAATTCACAATGGTTTCTCTACCCAGTCCAACGGTATCTGCTAACGGAGACATTATTGGCATTGTAAGAACAGCCATTCCTGAAGATGACGGGATAAAGAATGACAATCCAGAATACACATACAGCATTGTATTTACAAACAGCCCCTTGTTCATGCCTTCTGTGGTATTACTTGCATAGAATAACAAGGTATCGCTAATCATCCCATCTTCCATTAAAATTGTAATTCCTCTGGCAATTCCAACAATAAAAGCTACACCTAACAAATCACTAGCGCCACCCATAAAAGCTTTTAAAAATTGTGTTTCTTTAATTCGGCCAATAAAAGCAACTAATACAGCTCCTACCAAGAAAATGGTTGTCATTTCAGCAAACCACCATTCCAATTGGGAAACACCATAAATCATTACTATAAAGCATAGTGAAAACACTGCTAAAATAAGGCGCAACCTTGTTGTCAATTTTTGAGATTCTTGAGAAAACAAGTCGCCAAAAAGATTTTCAATTTCTTCCTTTTGGTCAAAAATTAAAGACGCTTCAGGGTTTTTCTTTACCTTATTAGCATATCTTATTATATAGATAATAGTTATAACTAAACAAACCACTAACATTATTACTCTTCCTGTTAATCCCGTAGTCCAATTTATACCAGCAGCGTCAGAAGCTATTATTGTACTAAACGGGTTTGTCGTAGAACACATAGTCCCTATACTTGACCCTAAATAAATACAGGCCAAGCCGACAAGAGCATCGTATTTTGCTGCAATAAACACTGGAATTAAAATAGGGAAGAAGGCAATTGTTTCCTCAGCCAAACCAAAGGTTGTGCCTCCAAGAGCAATAAGCGTAGTTACTAATACAATGAGAATAAATTCTCGTCCTTTTAAGGCATGTGCTAACCAAGAAATTCCTGCATTAAATGCCCCTGTAAGATTCATAACACCAATTAATCCACCGATAATTAGAATTAAAAAGATGATGTCTGCAGCAGCAATTATCCCTTTTACTGGAGACTTAACAAATTCTGCAAACCCTTGAGGAGAACCTTCAACTTCCATATAAGTACCCGGAACAGCAATTGGTTTCCAGATATCTCCATTACTGAATTTAGAAAATGGAATCTTAATGTTTAAGGAGTCTAATGTTGTTTGGTTTGCATTTAACCGAATTGACTCTCCTTTTGAGTTTAATACAAAAGCAACATCATCTTTGTCATAAAACAAGGTATCAAACTTTCCAGCTGGAATTACCCAGGTCAAAAGGGCTACTGCCGCTGCTATTATAATTAAAATGGTTTGAGCAGAAGGTAGTTTGAATAATTTCATGATTTAGAATCGTTGGTTGGTAATAAAGATTCTAAAGTACTTAAAAAATAGGAAAATTAACGTCGACGGCGTACGCCATTATCATCATTGTAATGACAAACGCAATTTTTAGGACGATATAAACCCATATTATGAAGTTTAACTTGAGCAAAACTTTTTAGTTTCCCTCCTATATAGTCTAAATTTGAGTAGGAAAAACAGTTCACACTTATCGACTTATCTGTGGAGTACACACAATGCCAAAAATTCTTTGGATTGAACACCATATCTCCTTCGTTAATTTCTACAAAGTAAATATCTGCTTCTTGAAAAAGGGGATACTTTTCACGATCAAAGTTTTCAAGGTCTATCTCACTCAAAATTGATCCCGGTTCATATTTGTCACTCTCATACATTAAATGAGATTGCTTATTATCAACAATCAACCAAACCTTACTGCCCTTAACCTGAGCTAAAATATTATCAGCTCTATCTTGATGAAACCCCGTTATAGTACCTTTAGGACCAATCCAAATAGACTTTGAATCTTTCACTTTATGGTCGGATAAAATTGAAAAATCTACATCGTTTTCCAACTCAGGGAAGAGTTTCATTATGGATAGATTAGACAAATACGTTTGTTCATTTTCAGAAGTAGGAGCCTTTATTTTTTTAATGTACTCCAAGAAACTACCATATTCCCATTTTGTTTCTTGCTGTCTAATATTACCCTTAGAAATATAGGTTTCTTTGTCTTTTCCTATATCTTCAAAATAATCTAAGCTCCATGATTTAGTGGCCTCCCAGTCATTCATCATATTGGTCATTTTAACAGGCTTTCCCTTCTTTACATAGTTATTATAGAAATCTGAATGACTAATATTATCCACTGTTTCCAAATCCAATAATGGCTTATCCAATAATGCTTGTATTCTTTGACGAAGTTCTTGAGACATGGTAATTACATAATTAAATGGAATTCAATATAATACATTTCACGGTATTGAATACTGACAAAAATCATATATTAGCCAAGTTGATTTTTTTTGTAGATGAAATGAATACCAATATTAATCGGTCTTGGAATACCGCACTTTCTGAAGAATTTTCAAAACCATACTTTAATTCCTTAAAACAATTTGTTGATGAGCAATATGCTCAAGAAACTTGTTTCCCTAAAGAAAAAGATATATTTCAAGCATTTACAGCTTGCAATTTAGAAGATGTAAAGGTTGTTATTATTGGGCAGGATCCTTACCATGGAGAAAACCAAGCCCATGGCTTGTGTTATTCAGTCAACAAAGGGGTTACTATTCCGCCCTCACTTAAAAACATTTTTAAAGAACTAACAAACGATTTGTCTATAGCTGAACCTAAAAATGGTTATTTAAAACCTTGGGCAGATCAAGGCGTGCTCATGCTAAACGCAGTATTAACTGTAAAAGAAAAACAGGCAGGAAGCCATGCTAAAAAAGGCTGGGAAACATTTACAGATGCAGTTATTTCTATTGTAAACAACAAACCTGAACCTGTAACATTCTTGCTTTGGGGTCATTATGCAAAAAAGAAGGAGAAATTAATTACTTCAAAACATCATTTTGTTTTGAAAACAGGACACCCATCTCCATTAAGTGCAAATAGAGGACTTTGGTTTGGAAATAAACATTTTAGTTCCACCAATAAAATTCTAATAAATCAAGGTTTGAAACCTATTAATTGGTCGTTAATAGCGGACTCTTAACTCTGACAATGTGAGGTTTAGGTGATTTAATTTTTCTTGGCACTTTATTACAACTAAACGCTAAAAGCAGAAAGTTAATTATTACAAGTGATACTATAATTAGAGTAATTGTTACTACCATAATTTGAGTGTTAAGTCAAAATTAATTGACGATTTGGTATCACCAAATATAGTTAAATTTTTGAAACGTAGGTATTTACAAGCAATTTTTACTAAAAAAACAGAAATTCACAGCATATTTTCACACATTGATAATCAATGGAATACATCCTTACAAGTATTTACATTTTTATCAGAAATTAAACACAAATTCCTCAGAAGGTAGTGTATTAGAAATAATATTCAAGGCCAATAATTCGTCTTGAATTGAATTTAATTGATTTATATCAATATTTTTTTGAGACCACTCGGTCAAACTTAGCCATTCTCTAATATCTTCTAGCTTTTGATCATACCTACTTGCTAACATAAAATCAATATCATTTATAGATTTAAAATTTAATGTTTGCGCATTTATCAACTCAAGTATAGTTTGGATACAATCGGGATCGGATTGCAATATTTCATTCCTAACAGCAATAACAAAACAAGGCCATGGTGTAGGGCAGTGGTCAATAATTCTAAAAACACCGTCATCTACAATGGGTTTAGTTGTGAATTTCTCCCATAGAAAATAATCTGATTCTCCTTGAGTTAAGCTTGCAACGGCTCCTTTAAGGTCTTTGACTACTTCAAAATTTAAATCTTTTTCTAAATCCCAACCATTATTCTGAGCATGAATATAAGCCATTAGATGAGAGCCTGAACCGTACCTACTAATTGCAGCTTTTTGTCCTTTAACTTCAGTGATCGATTTATAATTTGAATCATTTGCAACGTGCACGCCCCAAATTAATGGCGAATTCACAAATACCTGAACTATTTTGCAGTCATTACCTTCAACTATATCTTTTACTATACCTTCAGTTAAAATAACAGCTAAATCTATTTCACCATTTCTAAGTGCTAATGTCATTTCGCCAGTACCGCCAAAATAGTCTCGCCAACGTAAATTAATGCCTTCAGATTTAAAATCACCATTTTTTAAACCCAAGTACCAAGGGTAATTGAAATGCTCTGGAACACCTCCAATTTTTATTGTTTTCATGTAAAATCCTCTTCTTAAACTCGTTCTAAAGCATAAGTAATTAATCGCTCAACAGTTTGTCTTGGGTGCTCACTAAATGTTCTATTAGCTCGGTTAGCTACAATGGCATTTAGAGCCAATGCATGATGCCCCAATAACTTTGAAAGTCCAAAAATCACTGAGGTTTCCATTTCCAGATTAGTCACTCTAAATTCTTCATACCTAAACGAATCTATTTTAGTATTTAACTTAGAATCTTTTACGGCTAATCTCAACACACGACCTTGTGGGCCATAAAATCCACCAGCAGTTGCTGTAACGCCTTTGAAAGTTTGATCACTTTCAAACTTAGCTTCTAAAGTTTTACTATTTGCAATGATTAAAGGTCGTGCTTTTTTTGAATCCCAACTGGTATGCTCAATAAACGCATCTTCTACATTAGTTAAACAGATATCCTTTAATTCGTAGTAATGTAAATTCCCGTTTAAATCTAAGCCATGTGTGCTTAACACAAATGAATCTACTGGAATATCAGGTTGCAAAGAACCAGAAGTTCCGATTCTAACAATATTTAAACTTGTTAATTCTGATTTAATTTCTCTGGTTTCTAAATCAATATTCGCCAAGGCGTCTAACTCATTCATGACAATATCTATATTGTCAGGTCCAATACCAGTTGACATTACTGTAAGACGTTTTCCTTTGTAAGTACCAGTTTGAGTTTTAAATTCTCTCTTTTGAATTGAAAACTCAATAGAATCAAAGTGTTTGGTAATTAACTCAACACGATCTTGATCCCCAACAAAGAAAATATCCTTTGCAATATGTTCTGGTTTTAAATTTAGATGATATACACTACCATCGGGATTTATAATTAACTCTGATGGTTTAATAGGCATTGATGTTTGTTTTAATAAGTTTGTTTTCTTTTCTGCTAAATTGGAAGTTTAATCTTTTGACACCTCCATAGCTCATGTCATTGTTCAACTCTACTGCAAAATTGGCTTGCCCCAATAATGCTTCATGCCCCTTTCTATTTAATGTAATAGCTTCTTCTGTAGTATCATAAAAAATAGACAAGAGATTTATAATTCGTTCTAATTGTAAATCACCAAAGCCATAATAGCCTTGATAATTTAAAGCATATCCTAACAAATGATGTTTAGAATTTATTTTATTATCTCTAATAATCTGTAAAATATTCTCTTCCAATCTGCTCAAGCCGCTTTTAGAATCAGGGAATCGCTCTAAATGGGCTTTTAGGCAATTTGATAAATAATCAAAGGAAGAGGGTGTCGTTATAAAAGGTTTTAAAAGACTATGATCACAACCGCAATAGATAGCCCAAATAGTATGTGCCAAATCAATATCTGAAGCTAGTAATCTCTTTTTATTATTGTAATGTTTATAAAGTAATGCCGGACTTAATTCTGACAGTCCCTTTAATTGAGATTCATGCTCAATACGTCCGCTACAAACCAAATATAGTGGTAAATCCACTTTTTTCTGAACCAATAAACTAATAATGGCTACTAAATTTATATGACAAAACAAATCGTATTCAAACCATAAAATGATTTCGGTGTAATTTTGCCAATCTTGTAACAGTTGAAATTCTTGTTCAAGCTCATAGCGATCAATATCGGCTTGATAAGATGAATTTAGAAAGTCCTTTCGTGTTTTAAGAAATTCTTCAGTTTCCAAAAGTTCTAATGTTGGTCCTTCACAAAGCATTTCTTGCCAAGTAAAAACATCGCCTTCAATATTTAATTCACCAAAGTAATTTGATAAATTTTCGCCATTTGTAATATGTAAAGTTTTGGCTACCATCTATCCACCGACGCGCTTAACATTAAATCCCTCATCTTTTAAAAGTTCCATAATTTTATCTCGGTAATCCCCTTGAATTATTATTTTTTCATCTTTAAAACTTCCTCCAACACTAAGCTTTTTTTTGATTTGTTTTGCTAAAGCTTTAAAATCTGAAGTGGCGCCAGTATATCCTTCTAATATGGTAATTGGTTTTCCTTTTCGCTTTTCATATTTACAAATTATAGGATCCTCTTGTTTCCAAACACTATTTGTATCCTCTTTTTTAACCTCTACATCCTTTTCTTCATGATCAGGGAATAGGTTTTTAAGTTGATCTTTTAAATCCATGTCAACTTATTTTTTAATTAATCCTAATTCTCGAAGTCTTTCGTTTAAAAATTCTCCAGCTGTAATATCGTCGAATTTTTTTGGATTATTTTCATCAATACATCCATCAAGTACATCTAATTTCATAGCACTAATTGGGTGCATAAAAAATGGAATTGAATATCTTGAGGTTCCCCATAATTCTTTAGGTGGATTAACAACCCTATGTATTGTGGATTTCAATTTATTATTTGAATGTCTTGATAACATATCACCAACATTAATCATTAATTCATCTGGTTGAGCAATAGCATCTATCCATTCTCCTTCATGATTTTGCACTTGCAACCCTTTTCCTTGAGCCCCCATCAACAATGTGATTAAATTTATATCACCATGAGCAGCTGCTCTAACAGCATCTTTAGGCTCTGATGTGATTGGAGGGTAATGAATAGGTCTTAAAATAGAATTACCATTATAAATATATTGGTCAAAATAAGTTTCTTCTAATTTCAAATGTAATGCCAAGGCTCTTAAAACATACTTTGCAGTTTTTTCGAGCATGCGGTACGTCTTTTTACCCACTTCATTAAAAGCTGGTAATTCATCAACCAATACATTTTCAGGATATTCCTTTTCTAATTCTGGATTATTTTCGACATACTGCCCAAAATGCCAAAACTCTTTTAAATCACCTTCTTTTTTTCCTTTTGCACTTTCTTTACCGAAAGAGACGTAACCCCGTTGACCACCAATACCAGGAATCTCATATTTCTGTTTGACATCAACAGGTAGCTCAAAGAACGATTTTATCTCTGAATATAATTCTTCAACCAAAGCCTCATCTAAAAAATGACCGCTTAGTGCTACAAACCCTATTTCTTCATAAGCCGCACCAATAGCATTTACAAAATCCTGTTTCTTTTGAGAATCTCCAGAAATAAAATCCTGAAGATTAACACTTGGTATTACCTTCATCTTAAAGAATATTAAATTTATTTAGTATTACAAATGTAACGAAAACTATAATAAAAGCCCAGATATTGCGGTAGTCATAAAAAAAGAAGCCTTTCATTATTAATCATTTAAAATTTATTTACATTTGGACGATTAATGGAATAAAACCAACATGCCTACCAAAACACAACCCACTATAAAATTCGATAAAAAAAATCTTGATAATAAAACATTATTAAGCCTATATAAAAACATGCTTAAGCCTCGATTAATTGAGGAAAAAATGTTGATTTTATTGCGCCAAGGTAAAATCTCAAAATGGTTTTCTGGCATAGGTCAAGAAGCTATATCGGTGGGAGTTACAATGGCTCTTAAAGATTCTGAATATATTTTACCAATGCACCGCAACCTCGGTGTTTTTACAACTAGAGAAATACCCCTAAAACGATTATTTTGTCAATGGCAAGGTAAGGCAAGTGGCTTTACAAATGGTAGAGATAGATCGTTTCACTTTGGGACTCAAGACTATAATATTGTAGGTATGATTTCTCACCTTGGTCCGCAATTAGGTGTTGCTGACGGAATTGCCTTAGCTAACAAATTGCAAAAGAAAAAGGCGGTTACCGCTGTTTTCTCTGGTGAAGGCGGAACTAGTGAAGGGGATTTTCATGAAGCATTAAACGTCGCCTCGGTTTGGCAATTACCTGTTATTTTTTGCATAGAAAACAACGGTTACGGACTTTCAACACCTACTTCAGAACAGTACAACTGTAAGCATATTGCAGACCGTGCTAAAGGCTACGGGATGGAAGGATTTATTTTAGATGGTAATAACATATTAGAAGTTTACCAAAAATTATCTAAGCTTGCTGAGAGTATTAGAAAACGTCCAAGACCAATTTTAATTGAATTTAAAACGTTTAGAATGCGAGGTCACGAAGAGGCGAGTGGTACCAAGTACGTACCTCAAGAACTTATGGCCGAATGGGGTACAAAAGACCCACTTTTAAATTTCAAAGAATTTTTAATCAATGAAGGTATTTTAGGTGAGTCGTATGCTCAAACCTTAGAAACCGAAATTAAAAGTGAAATTGATATCGCTTTAAAGGAAGCCTATGCAGAGCCAGAAATAATCCCTAATCAACAAAAAGAATTAGATGACGTTTATGCGCCTTTCAATTATCAAGAAACTCATGCCAAAGGTGAATCTAAAACCATTAGACTTGTAGATGCCATTTCTGATGGCTTAAGGCAGTCTATGAAAAAACATGACGATTTAGTTATAATGGGGCAAGATGTTGCTGAGTATGGCGGAGTTTTTAAAATTACTGATGGGTTTTTAGAGCAATTTGGAAAAGATCGTATACGAAATACACCTATCTGTGAATCTTCAATAGTTGAAGTAGGTATGGGACTAAGTATTTCTGGAATCAAGAATGTTGTTGAAATGCAATTTGCTGATTTTGTGAGTTCAGGATTTAACCCCATTGTAAATTATTTGGCTAAATCGCATTACAGATGGGGACAAAAAGCTGATGTTGTAGTTAGAATGCCATGCGGGGCAGGTGTTGCTGCAGGACCATTTCATTCTCAAACAAATGAAGCTTGGTTTACAAAAACGCCTGGGTTAAAAGTAATCTATCCAGCGTTTCCTTATGATGCCAAAGGTTTACTTTGTACAGCTATTAATGATCCAAATCCAGTTTTATTCTTTGAACACAAAGCGTTATACAGAAGTATTAAGCAAGAAGTGCCTCAAGATTATTACACCCTTCCTCTTGGAAAAGCGTCTCTTTTAAAAGAAGGAAATGAAATAAGTATTATTACATATGGCGCTGGAGTACACTGGGCTTTAGAAACTTTAAATTCGCATTCAGATATCAACGCAGACCTTATTGATTTAAGATCTCTACAACCTTTAGACAAGGAAGCAATCCTCAATTCTGTAAAGAAAACTGGAAAAGCTATTATTTTACAAGAAGATTCTCTATTTGGAGGGATTGCAAGTGATATTTCGGCAATGATTATGGAAGACTGTTTTGAACAATTAGACGCTCCAGTAAAACGAGTGGCCAGTTTAGAAACTCCAATACCTTTTATCAGTGCGCTGGAAAACCAGTATTTAGCAAAAGGTAAATTTGAAGACGAACTCTTAAAACTTATAAATTATTAAACAAAAAAAGACACCAAATTGGTGTCTTTTTTGATTTATGTAGATTCATATTAATTTTTAATATGCGATTCTTTCATTAACATTCCATACAGCATCTCTTGATAGACTAAACTGCATTACCGGTCTTTTTTCGTCTATAATAAGTTCTCTTTTAAGATGCTTACTGTGTTTTATAATATTGATAAATGATTTCATGATTGATGAGTGATTAATTGATTGATGATAATTTTAATTATCTAAAACGCCTTTTACTATTCCAAGTATAACTTTTTGCTGTTTCAGATTTTGCTGATAATTGATTGTTGTGTAAAGTTCTCATAATATTTGATTTTGATTGATGATTCGTTAATTGTGTTTTGATTATCTAAATCTACGTTTACTATTCCAAGTATAACTTTTTGCTGATTCAGAATTTGATGATAATTGATTGTTGTTTAAAGTTCTCATAATAATTGATTTTAATTGTTTGGTTATACATAATAGACGACGCTTATTTTGTTTTGTTACGGCTTAACTCATTAACTAACATATTTTTAACAGTTTTAACAAAGTGTTTAGAGATTACTATTAGAGACACTAGCATATCATAACCCCCTTATTTATAATGAATATTTTTTTATGGATATGCTTTCATAAGTCAGTAGAAAACTTATTTTTGATAGATTAACTTTCAAATTTATATGGCATTAGAACTTCGTACTAACAATTCGCAAAATTCAGGGAAACAGCTTTATGACTATCAATTATCAGATTTAAAGCGCATTTTCGAAGTTTTTGCAACCTCACCTAAAAACTACAATCTATTATACCAGTTGCCAACCGGTGGAGGTAAAACAGTAGTGTTTTCAGAAATTGTTAGACAGTATATAAATACATATAAAAAAAAGGTTGTTATACTAACACACCGTATTGAACTTTGTAAACAAACTTCAAACGTACTATCGAGTTTCGATGTCAAGAACAAGGTTATAAACAGTCAAGTTCAAGAACTTCCAGATCAGGATCAATACATGTGTTTTGTGGCCATGGTTGAGACCTTAAACAATAGGTTGACAGATAATAAACTGGTTTTAGATGATATTGGCTTGGTTATTATTGATGAAGCACATTACAATTCGTTTAGAAAATTGTTTAAATTCTTTGATCACTGTTTTATTCTTGGTGTAACAGCAACGCCTTTAAGTTCGAACATTAAACTACCAATGAAAGATAACTATCAATCATTGATTGTTGGTAACGATATACCCACACTAATTAAAAATGGGTTTTTGTCAAAGGCCGAAATGTACAATTTCGATGTGTCACTAAATTCACTAAAAATTGGAGTTAATGGTGATTACACTGTAAAATCTTCTGAAGCGTTATATACAAACTCTGTTATGCTAGGAAAACTCATGTATTCCTATGAAGAAATGTCTAAAGGCAAGAAAACACTAATTTTTAATAACGGAATTAATACCTCAAAAGAAGTCTACTATTCATTTAAAAAAGGAGGATACAACGTAAGGCATTTAGATAATACATGTAGTAAACAAGAGCGAAAAGACATATTACAATGGTTTAAAGAAACACCTGATGCAATTTTAACCTCGGTTAGTATATTGACTACTGGTTTTGATGAACCTTCTGTAGAATCTGTTATTTTAAATAGAGCTACAAGATCCTTAACCTTATATTTTCAAATGATAGGAAGGGGCTCACGTATTTTTGGAAATAAGACCTCTTTTATGGTATTGGATCTAGGTAACAATGTTGCACGTTTTGGTCCTTGGGATCAAATTGTAGATTGGCAACACATTTATAAGTATCCCGACTTATATCTTGAAAATATCAGAAATGATGAAGATATAGAACGTGATTTTATTTATATCATGCCAGAAATGATTAGAGATCGTTTTAAAAAATCACTTCATGTAGATTTTGATATGAAGGCCGAATACAAAGAGGCGATGCGATTGGGTGTGAAATCAATTACGGCTTTAGAACGTTCTATAGAACAACATTCTAAAATGTGCATTGATAACTCTAATGATATTTTTGAAGCTAGAGAAATTACAAAGTACCTGCAAGACGATATTGCATATCGAATCAAACAATATTCATATTGCATAATGAACAGTACTCAAAACTATAAAGATTGGCTATTTGAGGAATATAATAGAAAACTCAGACTCAGTTTTAACGGCAAGTTTTAAACAATAAAATTGTAAATAAGGTGTTAAAGCCATTAAGGTATAGTTTTTGATTTACTATTTTTAAGATATTTGTACCTCAAACCATATAAATTGAAATTAAACCCACATATAAAATTGAAAGTATTAATAGGATTCATTCTATTACTATCGCCTGCATTCACTTTTGCCCAAGAAGATTTACCAAAGGGTTCAAAAAGTATTCCTGCTGTTGAAACCGAAGAAAAGACGAAATCAGACCCAAAAGTCATTCTACCGGAAACACCAGCAAGTCTTTCTAAAAACAACAATACCACCATTAATAATATTACAGTAAATAATAAAGTAAAGATTGTAAACAAGCCTAAAAGTGAGTTTTCAATGATTGACAATAGTAATTTAATTGACCCAGGTGTATTGTTTCAAAAACGATTAGAAGACAAGTACAAAGACAAGGATATTAGAGACGAGTATATGAGTGACCAATATCTTGGTGACTTTAAAAGTAATGGCGAATTTGTAAACATTATTTGCCGAGACCATGAATATCCTGATGGAGACCGCGTTAAAGTTTCGGTAAACGAAGAGGTGTTTTTACCTAATTTACTATTAACAGGAGGGTACAAGACTTTTCAAATAGACCTTGTAGAAGGCTTTAATAAAATTGATTTTTTAGCTTTAAATCAAGGAACTTCTGGGCCAAACACTGCAGAATTTCAAGTTTACGATGACGAAGGTAACCTTGTTTCTTCAAATCAATGGAATTTGACCACTGGAGTAAAAGCCACAATAATAGTAATTAAGGACAAACCTTAAGTCCTTATAAAAATATACCAAGTTCATTTTCAAGAATTTTAAAATCTATATCATATATTTGTTCTACAAAAGGCATTTATTTCTGATTTGTATAGCTTAAACAAAGTTTGCTGAAAAAATACCTTGAATAATAATTAGATTAATTTCATATTCCATAAATATTTTAAATAATGGCTAAATCACAGCAAGCTTTTAATAAAATCGAAAAAGAAAAGCTTAAGCAAAAAAAGAGAGAAGAAAAAAAGAAGAAAAAAGAAGCTCGTAAAGCGGAATCTAAAGATGGCAAAGGAGGTATCCAATTTGCCTATGTAGATCAATTTGGAAATCTTACAGATACACCACCAGATCCAACAGAGAGAGAAGAGATTGATATTGAAAGTATTGAAATTGGAATCCCAAAACAATTAGAGTCTGATAAAGAAGAAATTGACCCTGTACGTAAAGGAAAAGTTTCATTTTTTGATAATTCAAAAGGATTTGGATTTATTATCGATAGCGATTCTCAAGAAAAACACTTTTGTCACATCAGTGGTTTGATTGATAAAATTCAAGAGAATGACAAAGTAAGTTTCGAGCTTGAAAGAGGTATGAAAGGTATGAATGCCGTAAGAGTGAAACTAATCTAAGTTATCGACATTTAAAAGCTGCTCGGTTTGCTTTATCTCAGATGGCGCCATTCCATCTAATAAGCAATCGCCTATTCTAACACGAACAAGTCTTAATGTAGGAAACCCTACAGCAGCTGTCATTTTTCTAACTTGACGAAATTTTCCTTCATTTAAAATAATAGACACCCAAGAAGTTGGGCCATGTCGATCATCTCTAATTTTTCTACCTCGGTCAGGAAAATTAGGGCTGTTTTTTAGTTTAAAGGCTTTACAAGGCTTGGTCATGTATTTTTTTCCTGAAAACCCAATCTCTACACCTTGTTGCAATTTTAATACAGCATCTTCATTAATATCGCCATCAACCTGGGCGTAATACTCTTTCTCGTATTTTCCACTACAAATGGCATTACTAACTTTCCCATTTGTGGTTAAGAACAATAAGCCCTCAGAAGCTTCATCTAATCGACCAACGGCCATGGTACCTTCAGGGAAATCACCTAATTCGCCAAGTAGTTTTTTAGTACGTTTTTTGGGACCGTTATTTACAAATTGGCTCAAATAACCAAATGGCTTATATATAATAAAGTGATAATGATTTTCCATAATTTAGGCTTTAGATTTAATTATAGACCAAACATTTTCTTTTGTTAATTGTTCTCCATTAGCGGCCGCTCTAATCGAATCAAAACTTACATTAAATGTACAGCCAGCCTTATAAGCAGAGCAACCGTAAGCCGATTTTCCTTTTAAAATTTTACCCTTGTTACACTTTGGACAGATTAGCTCATCTGACGGTTCACTTTTAACCTTTGGCTCAAAAACCAGTTTAAAATTTTCATCAAACCTAATTAAGCCTTCAACATTACCACTATCATTTTTGAAGCCCTTCATGTTAACCGTGCAGTCTTTTTCTATCAACCGTTTATATTGAGTCTCAGAAATTTTCTTGGACATAAACTTAAAAGGTAAAACAAAATCGCAATTCGATTTAAAATTGGAGCAGCCATAAGCCGATTTACCTTTTAAAACCTTACCCGATTTACATTTTGGGCAATTTAAGGCTAAGAGCCCTTTTTTCTCTTTTTTAACCTTAGTCACTTTAGGTTTTATATCATTAGTGTGGGAAATGTTAGCTTTACGTTGCTCACTTCTTACCTCATACACTAACTGATCAACCATGAGTTTCATGTTCTTTATAAAACGAGAAGCACTAAATTCACCTTTTTCAATTTCTTTTAGTTGCTTCTCCCAAGACCCCGTTAACTCAGCTGATTTTAGGATCTCATTTTGTATCGTATCAATCAGTGCAATACCTGTTGATGTAGGTAATATTTGCTTTTTATTTCTAATAATATATTTTCTCTTAAACAGAGTTTCAATAATATTTGCACGAGTAGAAGGTCTTCCAATTCCATTTTCCTTCATCAGCTCTCGCATTTCGTCATCATCTACTTCTTTCCCTGCGGTTTCCATTGCACGTAGGAGGGAAGCTTCTGTAAATTGATTAGGAGGTTTTGTTTCTTTTTCTAAGAATGATGGCTCATGAGGCCCTTTTTCTCCCTCAACAAAACTTGGTAAAACGCCCGCTTCTTTTGTTGAAATTTTGGCTCCAAATTCAAATACAACTCGCCAACCTTTATCTAATATTTCCTTACCCGTAGTTTTAAACTTCACTTGTTCGGCCTGTCCTAATACTAGAGTGTTAGACACTAAACATTCTGGGTAGAACGCAGCTATAAATCGTTTGACAATGATATCATACACCTGCTTCTGATTAAACGGTAATTGAATTTCAACCCCTGTTGGAATTATAGCGTGGTGATCGGTTACTTTTTTATCATTAAAAACTTTAGATGATTTTTTAATAGGTTTTGAAATGATCTCGGCAGTTAACTCTGAATACGCTTTCAATCCATTTAAAATCCCTGAAACCTTCGGGTAAATATCGTTAGGTAAGAATGTTGTATCCACTCTTGGGTAAGTCACCACTTTTTGTTCGTATAGTTTCTGAACCAATTTTAAAGTTTCATCAGCAGAAAACCCAAACTTAGTATTACAATACACCTGTAAACCCGTTAAATCAAACAATTTAGGCGCATATTCCTTGCCTTTCTTTTTAGTAACTTTTATAACTTCAAAATCACTTTTAGCAACCCTATCTGCCAGTAATTGTCCGTCTTCCATTTTTAGAAATCGGCCATCTTCATAACTAAACAAGGTCTCTTTATACTTTGTTTGCAACTCCCAATAAGGTTGTGGTTTAAAATTCTGAATGGATTTAAATCTATTCACCACCATAGCAAGAGTAGGGGTTTGCACTCTTCCAACAGAAAGCACCTGTTTATATCCGCCATGCTTAACCGTATAAAGTCTTGTAGCATTCATACCTAAAAGCCAATCCCCAATTGCTCTAGAGAATCCGGCATAGTACAAATTATCATAATCTGAAGCTGGTTTTAAGTTTTCGAAACCTTCCTTAATCGCTTCCGAAGTAAGAGAAGAAATCCATAAGCGTTTCACCTCTCCTGTATAACCCGCTTGATTTAAAACCCAACGTTGAATAAGTTCTCCTTCTTGACCCGCATCCCCACAGTTTATAATCAAATTTGCTTGATCAAATAATCGCTTTATAATATTGAATTGCTTCTGAACTCCGTCATTACTCACCACCTTAGTTTTAAACTTTTCGGGCAGCATTGGTAGATTATTTAAATCCCAACTTTTCCAATACGGTTTGTAGTCATTTGGTTCAAACAACGTACACAAATGTCCAAAGGTATAGGTGACTTGGTAGCCATTACCTTCAAAATAGCCATCATGTTTGGTGTTAGCGCCTAATATTTGGGCAATTTCTCTTGCCACACTTGGCTTCTCGGCAATACAAACTTTCAATATAAATTGTGTTTTACAAATCTTAATTAAAGGACAAAATACTTAAATCAGCCAAAATTAGTATAGCATTTTAATGAAACTTATTAAGAGTTTTTGTCAATAACACTAAGCGCTAGTCTAATTTTAAAATAATCAACTTCTTCATTCAAATATTCGAAATACGGTTTTAACGAATTTGGTTTATCCAATTCCGATTTAGCGCGCTTTACAGCTTCAATTTCAGAATTACTAACAAAATCATTAATGTTTATTTTTTTGCCATCACTATAAAGTTTTGCGATGTGAGAATAAATGGTTGTTGGCTTTAGTTTTCTTTGAATGGAAATCTCATCAATAGACAAGCCTTGTTGGTATAAATTATAGGTTTCTATATGGGTTTCAGTCTTTTTTACCTTTTTAGGTTTAGACCTCACAAAGCTTCTCACTTCCTCTAAAAACTCATCACCATAAACTTCTAATTTTCGTTGACCGACACCACTAATACTCAAAAACTCTTCGTCCGATTCAGGTCTAACACGTTCAATTTCCTTTAATGTTGCATCATTAAAAACTAAATATGCTGGTATGCCTTCTTCTAAAGCTATAGTATAACGTACCTTTTTTAAACGCTCAAACAATCCGGTGCTCTTTGCGGTTTTCTGTTTGGGTTTAGGTGTTTTAGGACTTGCAGTCGTTCTATCTTTGGCTTCTGTTAAAAGCACTTTTTTTCCATTAAATAAAACCTCCTTAGCCATATTAGTTAATCGGAGAGCATTGTTCTCATGAAATGCAATTTCACAATACCCTTGGTTTAAAACTTGTACGGCATATTGTTGCCAATGCACCCAAGAAATATCTTTTCCGATGCCATAACATTTCAATACTTGGTAATTATTATTTAAAACGTTGGCATTTTGAGCACCTCTTAGCACATCAACGACAACTCCCAATGGCTCCGATTCTTTTAATCGAGTAACGGCTGATAAAAACTTTTGAGCGATAATCGTGCCATCAAAAAATATTGGAGGATGTTTACAGACATCGCAATTTCCACAATCCTCTTTTAACTCTTCTCCAAAATAACCCAATAATACGCGTCTCCGGCAAGACGTCGCTTCTGAGAATTGTTTAATTCTATCTAATTTTGCCAATTGAACAGCTTCATTACTACTACCTGATGCAAATTTCTTTAATTGAATAACATCGGCATAACTGTGAAACATTAGTGCATGCGCTTTTAATCCGTCTCGTCCCGAACGTCCAATTTCTTGATAATAACCTTCAATATTTTTAGGCATGTTATAATGGATAATCCATCTCACATTAGATTTATCAATCCCCATTCCAAATGCAATAGTAGCGCATACCACTTGTATTTTGTCATGGATAAAATCTTCTTGTGCCCTATTACGTTCATCAAAACTTAATCCTGCATGGTAGCTCATAGCCGAAATCCCTTTGGCTTTCAGCTTTGTTGCTATTTGCTCGGTTGTTTTTCGACTTAAACAATATATAATACCAGATTCATCTTCATGATTATCTAAAAATTGAAATATTTGTTCAACCCTATTATTTGCCAATCGCACATCCAATTGAATGTTTTTCCTATCAAATGAACTAATGAAGGTTTTAGCGGATTCAATTTTAAGTTGTTTTAAAATATCAAGCCGAGTAGCCTTATCTGCTGTGGCCGTAAGTGCAATGATTGGAGTATGAGGTAAAGAAGATTTTAAAAAGCCCAATTGCTGGTATGCAGGTCTAAAATCATGACCCCATGATGAAATGCAATGCGCTTCATCAATTGCAATAAGAGATATGTACTCTTCACTCATTACGGGCTGTAAAAAAGCCAAACTTTCAGGTGCTACATATATAAGTTGTAATTCATGCTTAGATATTTTTTCTAAGATTAAATTATGTTCTTCAGAAGATTGACTGCTATTTAAAAACGCTGCTGCAATACCATTACTTTTCAAACCATCTACCTGATCTTTCATCAGAGCAATTAATGGCGAAATTACAAGTGTTACGCCTTTTAAAAACAATGATGGCAATTGAAAACATATAGATTTACCGCCACCAGTTGGCATAATAACCAAACTATCTTTTCGTTCTAAAACATTATTAATTATAACCTCCTGTTGCCCGCGAAATGCATCATAACCAAATTGAGATTTTAGAGTTTTTAGAAGCGTTTCTTTAGAATAGTTATCAGTCATGAATTGAGAATAAAGTCGTGCGCAAAAATAACGGAATTGAAATTACCACCACACAATAAAACATTTTTTAAGAACCCCAGTTTTATATTTTATCCAACACATTGGTGAAATTTGTTTCTCCATAAAACTTTGAAGCTTTTCTTTTGCTACTTCAAAAGTCATCCAGTCTACTTGAACATGAAGTTCACTCAACCAATCTAATTTTTCGGGGATGTAGAATTTACATTGACCTAACAACTCTATCTTAGAAAAGTTTAAATAAAAACCAGAAACACTGTTTTTATTAATCCAAGGCTCAAGTATTATAGTTCTATTATATGGTAAAAACAATTGACCTTTAAAAAGTACTTGCTGCTTAATGTCATTACAATTAAGGTTGTACTTTTCAAGCCAAGGCCTCACTTCCTCTTTAAACAATAGCGGCAGCTGTTTATGAGTTAATTTATCTACTTTTTTATATAGACTATCTTTATTATTAGGACCAATCCAATGCTCTAATTGGGAGTTTCCAGTTTCCTCTGAATACAAATAAAATTTATAAACAATTTCCAGATGAATTGTTTCTGAACTATTCTTCAATAACAAATCAATTTCCCCAATAGTTTGCTTTCCATTTTGAATTTGCATGTTTGCATCTAAAACTTCAAAAGGCCGATTTGAATTTGAAATTTGAAAGGCTAAAAATTGCTCAACTAATTTTCCTAAGCGAAGCCCCTTTAAATTTAAATTTTCAGAATCAAATCGTTTTTGAACTCGTGTATCAAGTTGAAATTGCTCCAATTGATTTGGGCCTAATCCAACCCACAAATTAGGAGTTTTAATACAGCCTTCAAATTGACGAGTTATTTTATCAGATGGTTTATGCATATTGAAGAGTACAAATTGGTTTCATATAAATTTAATAGTGCCATGCAGAAGGATTATCTTTGCATTTCAAAATTACTAATAATGGCCACATTTTCTGATTTAGGAATAAAAAAGAACTACATAAAAAGTTTAAAGGAATTAGGAATTACAACTCCTACAGAAATTCAAGAAAAAGCAATACCTACTTTATTAAAATCTAATAGAGATTTTATTGGCTTAGCGCAAACAGGTACTGGAAAAACTGCTGCTTTTGGATTGCCTGTACTTGCAAATGTTAATTCAGAAAACTCAAATGTTCAAGCTTTAATTTTGGCACCTACAAGAGAATTGGTTCAGCAAATTAAAAAGCAACTATTCAAATTCACAAAATACAATGACAATAAAATATTTGTGGAAGGTGTATTTGGAGGCGAAAAAATAGACAAGCAAGTTAAAGCCTTAAAACGTGCAACTCATGTGGTTGTGGCTACTCCTGGTAGATTGATAGAACTCATTGAACAAAACCATTTAAATATCTCTGAAGTAGACACTGTTGTGTTAGATGAAGCTGACGAAATGCTTAGTATGGGCTTTAAAAAGGAGCTGAATAAAATTCTTGAGTTTACACCTAATAGACGTCAAACTTGGTTGTTTTCTGCAACTTTTCCTGAAGGGATTAAAAAAATAGTAAAGACCTATATGTCTGATACTGCCATTAAGGTAGAGATTGACAAAGAATCACTTGTTAACAAGAATATTTCCCATCATAATATACCGACATCTATTAATGAAAAGTTAGGTGTGATCTGTCAACTTTTGGATCGAAAAGATTTTAAAAGAGGTATCATTTTTAGTCGTACAAAAGCAGGAGTCAAAACTTTAGCCGAACAATTGCAAGATGAAGGATTTGAGGTCGGTGCATTAGAAGGCGATATGACTCAAAAGGAAAGAGACAAGGTTATGCGTGCCTTTAGAAATGAATCTTTAAAGGTATTAGTGTCTACCGATGTTTCTGCGCGAGGAATAGACGTAAAAGATTTAGAATTTGTGATTCACCACCAATTACCTGAACATTTAGAGTATTATACGCATAGAAGTGGTAGGACAGGTAGAGCAGGCAAAAGGGGCATGTCTATAGCACTTACGGTTGCAGGTGAAGGACAAAAACTACATGAGATTGAGAAAGCACTTGGAATCAAGTTTAAAGTGGTAAGAATGTAAGTTAAAATTTGAATTTTCATCAAATTTTATAACCAAAATCAAACTATAAAACGTACAAAATTCAGTAATTTTGTGCGCTCAAAAAGAGGAACACTTATATGTCAGAATTAGCTGTAACAGAAGCGGTAGACCGCAAACAAGGAAAAGATCTTTATAACTATCAAAAGGAAGCCATCAACAAAGTATTTAAAAGCTTTGAAGAAAAACCAGCTGACTACCATTTACTTTATCAACTTCCAACTGGAGGTGGTAAAACTGTAATCTTTTCTGAAATTGTTAGACAGTATTTAAAACATCACCAAAAAAAAGTATTAGTTCTTACACACAGAATTGAGTTGTGTAAACAAACCTCTAAAATGCTAAACGAGTTTAATGTTAGCAATAAGGTAGTTGATAGTAAAGCTAAGCTTGACGACCAACAAAATTACAGTTGTTTTGTTGCCATGGTAGAAACCTTAAATAATAGGCTTCAAGAAGACAAACTTGATATTTCTGATATTGGATTGGTTATTATTGATGAGGCGCACTACAACTCTTTTACTAAACTTTTTAAATTTTTTAGCAACTCCTTTATTTTAGGTGTAACAGCAACGCCATTAAGTTCAAATAAAGACTTACCTATGAAAGGTAACTACGACGAACTAATAGTAGGAGAGACCATTGAATCTTTAATTTTAAATGAGTTTTTGGCCACTGCCGAAACGTATTCTTATAACGTTGGGCTAACAACATTAGAAGTTGGATCTAACGGAGATTATACTGTAAAGTCTTCTGAAGATTTATATACCAATACGGATATGCTAAAAAAATTAGTGTATGCCTATGAACAACATTCCAAAGGCAAAAAGACCCTAATTTTTAATAATGGAATTAATACATCATTATTTGTTTATGACACCTTTAAAAGTGCCGGTTACCCAATCGCACATTTAGACAATACTGCTAGTAAAAAAGATCGCCAAAAAATATTACAATGGTTTAAGGAAACACCTAATGCCATTTTAACTTCGGTAAGTATTTTAACTACTGGATTTGATGAGCCTACAGTAGACACCATCATACTTAACAGAGCTACAAAATCCCTCGCACTTTACTACCAAATGGTTGGTAGAGGATCACGTATATTAAAAGATAAACGCAAGTTTACAATTATTGATTTAGGTAATAACTTGCACAGATTTGGACCTTGGGGCGCAGATATTGACTGGCAAAAAATATTTAAATCACCAAATTACTATTTAGACAACCTTATTAATGATGAGGATCTTGAAAGCAATTTCACCTATGAGATGCCTCCTAAAATTAGAGTTGAGTTTGAAAAATCAAAAGATGTTTCTTTTGATATTAAAAAAACTTATATCAACGCTGTTAACAGTGGCGAATCCTCTAAAGTAGTATTAGAACGCTCTATTCAACAACAAGCTTATATTTGTATTGAAAACAGTGAAGACATATACGATGCCTACGCCTTATCTAAACTCTTAAATGACGATATCACTCATAGAATTGATCGTTACACAAAATGCATAAGTAAGAGCACTTACAATTTTGTGAATTGGTTAAATGAAGATTATCGTAAAAAATTAAGAGCTTATATTAGAGAAAACTTTGATACAGTTTTTGAAGATATTCACGGCTATCCTCCTGAAGATTAATTTCTAATATTTGAACTACTTTTATTCCAAAATTTTAAAAGGAGTTTGCTTTTACTTGACCTTAGATTAAAATTGAATTCATTTTTAATCTAAGGTCAAATTATTTACACTATTAATTCAAATGCTAATTTGGCACAAATATTGATAAAAGAGTTTCATAACCAATCAATTAGAGAATAATTAAGGTATTTAAAACTTGTTATTGTTTACATTTTTTGAGTTATTTGAAATTAAGAACAATAAAAACAAATTATAATATATGAAACCAATCAAACAAATAGCCCTAATAATAGCGCTAGCATTAGCTCCAGTTGTATCTGCACAAACACTTACTCCTGTGCAACAAAAAATAGAAGAAAATAAAGTTGAAGTTTTTACTTCTGCTGAAAGGGATAACATGCAAATGTGGTTTGCTAATGAAGTGGAAAAGATGAAATTAACTAATGAAGTCGAAGAACAGTATTTAGATATCATTATTCATCACGTAGTGAAAGTTAAACGCATTAACGACAAGGACAGTGACTTAGCTGTTGATGAACAGAAAAGAGCATTTACTAAGCAAATTAAAGAAGTAAACAGCGAGTGTAAAGAAATTTTAACCGAAGAACAATATGCAATGCATTTAAAAAATTGGGGGAAATTGACTGAAGCTGCAGAAAAAAGATTTTTTAAGGATAAAATGTAAAATCTCATTATATAATATAAAAAAGCGCCACTTTTTAAGAGGCGCTTTTTTGTTAATCTATATCCCAACCAATCCCGCTTGTAAACACATAATCGGTATCGGTTCCTTCTACCGCCGGTTGGTTGTCATAATTAAGTGTAAAACCAAGCTTTATATAAAAATCATATGGTAAATCTATTTTAAACTTCAAATCATAATCTACACGATAACGCTTACTTTCTGATAAACTTGGATGCAAACTTATACCTGTATTTACATCAATATCTTTAAAATCAAACATATTAAATTGTAAGGTCACAAATAGCTCTGAGGATTCTTTATCTAAGGTATCTTGAACATAGTTTTCAATATTATATGTAAAACCTGTTGTTAACCCTAAATATAACTTATTGGTCGTAATAAGATACTTACCAAAACCTAAACTTGGGCTATACCTACTTTTAATAGATTGCTCGGTATTTGCCAGATAAGAGATGTCAGAAATGATATACCATTCCTTTTTGAGAACACGTCTAAGTTCTAATTTAATATCATCCCTTATAATCCTTTCGACATCATCTTGTAAGGATCTTAGCATATCCATTGTAAAAGCAAATTTCCATAATTCACTATTGTGATAAATAGCAGATCCAAGAGTTAATTGACTATTGTTTTTAGCCTTTGTAAAATTATACCCGACATCAAAACCTCCACTAAACCGACTCCAAAACGAACCTTCAACTGCGTCTAACCCAATAATGTTAATTATGGATAACATGTGTAATGCTCCATTTTCATCGGTCACAATGACCTCGCCTGGTCTTTTAGTTTTTATTTTTCCAAATAGCCGAATACCTTGAGACGTGCGTATTATAAAATTGTGTTCTAATTCTAATCCAACTACTTCAGAAAAATCAATATTAAAATCATCATCACTATAACTGGTTTCCATAACCAAAACACCAGTTGTTAGAGATTTCACTTCACCAACTAAAACATCATTATTTCGTAATCTAATGGTATCGTTCTGCCCAACACACAAAATTGATGAGCCTAAAACAAATAATAGAGTATATAAAAAAGTAATCTTCTTCAATTTTCAACGTGATTGTTTACCAAATGTAACACTTTAATCTAAAGTTAGTTATTGTATTACTACTACTACCAAAATTATCTCTTACAGATTGATAGTAGACACCAAATTTAAATTTATGATTTGCTTTGTCATAATATATTAATTCAGCTCCCATTTCTTGTGAAGAGGCATATCTCTCGGCAGTTCTAGTATTTGTTTTGTAATACCACTCATAACTTATATTAGTACCCCAGCGGGTCTCTAAATTAGATTTCTTTGTGACATCAATATCTAATTCAAGCTTCAATCTTGGCCTCCAAAAAGACCTATTAGCAATTCCTGAGGTGGTATAGAGAAAATTTCTACTTTCTATTCTTGCACTTGGCAGTAATTTAAATCGTTTTTTTATAGGGATTGTATAGGCTACACGTACCCTTGGTCTTAATTCGAAAAAATTAATAGATTCGGTATCATCCACAAATAAAATTAATAAACCACCATCAATCTTCCATTTTTTATGCCTAAAAACACCAACCATATCCAATGCAATACCAGACCAAACAGGACTTTGGAAGGAGTTTTTAAATTTCCCTTCAGTATGAATGGTCCATTTTTCCTTATTCATTAAATTTTTACGAAATGTAATTTCCCCAAAATAATCTTGGGCAGAACAAGTGCCATAGACACCTATAAGAACAATAAATAAAACGAATTTACTCCTAAACTGCATTAACTACTTTCTAATAAAATTGAATTAGTGATCTGTATTTTCTTTTTTTGAAATGTGCTTTTCAAAATTTTCAAACTTAGTTTTTAGCTTATCTATTAACTCTTGAGCACTTTCCCCTTTAGATTTAATAATTTCTTCAAGAACATTAGATTTCAACAATCCAAACTTACCTATTACACTGTTTTTAAAATCATTAATTCGCTTGTTTATATAGTCTTTTACATGCTTTAATTTAATTGATAATGCTACATATGAAAAGCCATAAAAAATCATTGAAACTCCTGTTATAGCAACTAAAGATTTAAAACCAAATGAAGGGCTAAAAATAATTGCCATACTAAAAAGCATTAGAGTAATTCCAAATATCAAAATATACTCCCAACCATTAATAAAAAACAATTTCAAATCTAAAGCAGAAGACATTATTGACATTGAACTAAATAGCAACCAAAAACCTACAATAAGCGGCAATACAGTAAGGGATAAATCTGGATGAGTCAATAAAACAATACTTAAAAGTACTTCCATTATACCCCCAAACAAATACCTTCCCCAACCTAATAAAATCTTCCTATTTGATACCGCAAAAATTATATCAAAAACACCATTTACAAATACTATCCCTCCAAATAGATAGGTAAGATCCAAATAATTATCTTCCGGTGATAATAACACCCAAATACCTCCTAAAATAAGAAAGCCCCCCATAACAAGAAATAACCACCAATATTTGATAGTATTTCTAATTTGGTTTATAATATCACCTGCTTTGCTCATAAACTATATTTTAATTAATTATAAAAACAAATAGCACTAAACCTTACTCATATTTCTAATTATATAACGAAGATTTAGTGCTAATAAAAAATAGAGTCGATTTTAACTATCTGCCTCCAAATCTTTTTTCAAATCGTTAAATTTTTGTTCAACGTCACTTGATTTTGCACCTCCACTAGCCTCAGCCTTTTTCATTTCATCTACAATTTGATTTTTTAAATCATCAAATTTCTTAGAGAAATCTTTTTTAAAACTTTTAAACTTATCTAAGGTAAAATGTTTTACTTTTTTAAGTTTTAATGACAACATGATATATCCAATACCATAAATAATAAAAGCTATACTTGTCAACACCAAAATAGATGATGCTCCAAATTGAGGATCCATGATGACTATGAAACTAAGAATCATTAACAATACTCCAAAGAAAACTATCCAGCCCCAGCCTTTTATGTCAAATGATTTAATATCTAACCCCATAGATATCGTTGACATTCCTCCAAACATCAACCAAAACCCAAGGATTAATGGCATTACAGTTTCGGTAATACCAGGATGCTTCATTAAAATTATCCCTAAAGCTACTTGCAGTATACCACCAGCTAAATACCATCCCCATCCACTTAAAATCTTTCTACTTGAAATTGAAAAGGCGATATTAAATAACCCGTTTATCAATACCATTATACTGAAAAACATTGCCAAAGTAAAATAGGATTCCTCAGGAGAAGTCAATACGTAAATTCCTGTGACAACAAACAATACACCCATTAGCGTGTACATCCACCAATATTGAATGGTGTTTTTTACATCTGATACTAAACTCATATAATTATTATTAATTGGTTACTAAATACTATTATTCGTACTTAAATTTATCAAATCTTAATGACTTCTTAAAATGAATCAATACATTTTTATCTGATAGTCAAGCTGTTGCACACTAACAAACATTAAAATAATTACATAAAGCTCAGTAAAATACTAGCCTCTTCTCCGCACACCTCCACTAGAACGTGGCATTTGCCTTGGTGTACTTCTTGGAGCTGAACGTGTTTGCGGCGTTCTGTTTTTGTATTTATTATAATTTGAATTTCCTCTATTTCTGTTTTGATATTGTTTTTCTAACTGAGCTCTGCTTGGGTTAGTAGTTCTAGGAGTCGACGTTCTCGGTGTCGACGTTCTAGGTGTTGTTGTCCTTGGAGTAGAAGTTCGAGGTTTTTGTGTACTTGGTCTTGTTTGTTTATTAGGCGTTCTGGTTGTTGTTCCTCTATTATTTGACCTGTTTTTAGACTTGTTATTTTTCTGAGACCAGTTACCATTTTTATCCCTTACATGGATGTTTCCGTTTTTATCCGCATAAACATTGTTTGGCCTCGACGAAGGTCTTGTTTGTGTTCTCGTTCTATTTGTCACTTGAGCTCTATTTACATTACCAGTACGTTGAATTCCAGCTCTTCTGTTTTTATATAGATTGTTGGCATCATACCTACCTCTAGCATAGCCTGCTCTATAACCATTGTGATAGCCATGATGATACCCGTTGTGATAGCCATGACGATAACCATGACGATAACCTGCAGGCCCCCAATAATGATGGTAGTGATTATGAAAAGACATATTAAACCAGCCATAACTTATACCAACATGAAACCCCCAACCAGTATATGGATTATAATGAACTCCAAAACCATAAGTAACTGGTCTTGGATAATAGTAATAACCATACCAAGGTCTATAATAATACCCTGTACCGTACACAACCACACCGCGGTAGTAATAGGAATGATAATACCCAGGCGTATAACCTACATAAACCACAGTAGGAGTGGAGTCATATATATAAACATATTTTATATTATAAACAGGTACACTTGGTGGTATTTTCTCTACTTCAGATGGTCTTGAATCTGCCACCTTCCATGGTCCTTTAGCATCTGTTGATTCAAACCAAATACCGTCATCTACACAGAAAAATTTCCCTTCTGCAAATAAAACAGTCTTTTCCGTATTCACTGCATATGACATTGCAGTGCCTTCTATTTTTTCAAATTTTGGATCTCCATCATATTTCACCTCAACAGTTGCCGTTTTTCGATCTACAACTGCTGTTTGAGGAATATACTGCTCATATTCTGCATTTTTAGCCTCTTCTGTCCCCGGAACACTTACCTTAACCGAAGATATTGCATCTTCTTCTCCTGAAGGAATTGAAGCAAAAGAACTAGGTAAATCTTTTGGCTCAACAAAATCCCAATTACCATCACTTAAGTTATTTGATTTATACCATCTCCCGTTTAATAAAATAAAATATTGCTTAGATGATTTATCGAAAATAATATCACTTTCAGAATTAGAAACATAAGCTAAATCAACTCCTTTAATATCCTTCAAATCTGCTTTTCCAGAAATTAAAATCAACTCCGCAGGTTTAACTGATACAATAATTTTTGCAGGCCCGTCGTCCTTTAAAGATTCGGCTTCTTGTTTTTCCTGATCTACATTTTGTTTTGCAATCTCAACAATATCATTAGGTACCGTTGGAGTCAACACCCAAGTTGAACCTACTATTGTTTTAGAACTATACCAATATTCGCCACCTTTTAAATAATTAATACCGTTTTTTCTAACAATAAAAAATGGTGTGTTTACAACATACTCAATTGAAGAATTCTCTATAGTTTTAAACTTTGGCTCTCCATCAATAATTACTAACACCGTTTCTTCTGTTCTCACAAAAACCTCAGGAGCTTCGTTGTTGATTACACTTTCTAATGCTGATGCTGCTGATTCAGTTTCTATATCTGCAATAATATTATCAATTGACAATTGAATATTTGAGTTTTCAATATAGGTTTGAACCACACTTTTTAACTTTTCAATATTTTTATCATCTTCAATATCAGGAAATACAACCTTCGAAATTTTAATCTCATCACAGACAGCAATTCTTGTATCCATATCAGTGAATAATCGCATCTCAAACCATAAGGCACCAAAGATTAAATCATCTTTATTTTCTTTTCCAACAGAAATGGCCATTCTACCACTTAGTAAATCATCTTTTAGTGATTCTAATTGAGGCTGATACAACGTAATAATGTGTTTACCAGTACTTATCTCTCTCGGCCATTTCACAGACTCAACATTAGTTTGCCCAATTAATAGATGGCTAATGCTAAGCAAAAAAACTAATAAAACTCCTCTCATAATATTTTGTTTTGGGTATCAATTACATTCAATTATCAACAACCATTCCTATTTGATAGTTATAATTTTTAATTTGGTTTCTCCAGCTCTAAAATATTTAATAAAAAATGTTTCGCCGACAGGAAGTTGTGCCATTTTCTCTCTTGCCTCTAAAGCCGCTGCTGGATTAGTCATTTTAATTCCTGCAACTTCTAAAATAACATCTCCACCGAGCAAAATACTAGTACCTTCAATAACAGCATTGATGTAACCACCTTGCAATCCAGCTTCGGCGCCACTTCCTTTAGAAGAAACAGACACTACTAAAAACCCTCCAGATTGAGGTAAATTAAAAATTTCGGAAAGTGTACTATTGAGGTAAACAAATTCCATTCCGCTCCAAACATTATTCGTCTCCATCAGTAATTTTTTTGCAACGTTTGAAGTCGCTCCAAAACCAATACCTTCAAACCCACCTGACTCAGACAAAATAAAACTAGCAATTCCAATTACTTCCCCCTTCATTGAAAAGAATGGTCCTCCAGAATTCCCCGGATTTATTGATGCATCAGTTTGAAGATATTCTACGGGCAGAAAATGTCCTCCCATGCCTTCAGAAGTCATTCTTCCACTAATAATACCTTTAGATACTGTTTGTTCTATTCCTAATGGTGCACCAATTAAAAACACATCAGAACCAATTTCAACTTTATCAGAATCTCCTATTTCTGCAACATGTCTATCACCGACATCAAAATTTCCTATAATTTTAATTAAAGCCACATCTGCTAATTGATCTGAACTCAAAACCTCAGCTTCGTAAACCTCTCCATCCGTAAATTTTACAGCTATTTTTTCGGCAGTATGCACCACGTGCGAGGCAGTCCATATCAATCCTTCTTCAGAAATAAGAACACCTGAACCTTGTCCGCCTTCACTTTTCACTTTAACCTTATCTCCTGAGCCTGCACTTGATTTACTTATGGTTTTGATTATGACTACAGACGAATTTACCTTCTTATACAATTCTGTTAACTTTTGCCCTTGTGAAAATTGGGTAGTTAAGCAAAAGATGATAAGTACTAAAATGCGTTTCATATAAATATATTATTAGTTGATTATTTTATTTTCTATTAAAGTCTTTGCCAATCGTTTGGCATATTGCCGAGAAGCAGAATAATAGGAGGTAGGATCTGTTAATGTTGATTGGCCTGACCATACTACCGCATCTTCTTTACTTTTTGCTGACACATCAAATAACCGAGATTCTATTACATACGATTTCTCTTCTTTGTAATAGCCCGAATTACTCATATAATTGTAATGCGAATAGATATAACGACCGTGCCTATAATATACGGGATTATACATATTGTCGTTATACTCAAAAACTTCTTGCGATTCTACATCTAATAATGAAGATACAATGACTGCATCAAAACCATTATTGACAATGAGTTCGTGAATTTCAGATTCCGATGGCCTTTTTGCATTTTTAAACGGTGGTAGTAAGGTCATACTATTTTCCGCAACAATACCTTGTTCCTCTAAATCCTTAACCATAGTGTTTTCGAAAGTTGTACGGGATTCTTGATTATCGGTCAATGCAACAATCAAAATTTTCTCATAATGTTTTCCTGAAAACCCGTCTTTTGTCCAGGTATATTTCATGGTCGACGAACACCCCATAAAAAGTAATAATACAACCCCTGCTATTAATCCTTTAAATCTCATTATTCAATTTTAGTATGAAGGTACTCATATTCAACTATCAAGACAAAGTACTTTATAAAAAATATAACAAATTAAGATTTTGATTTTGAAAAGGTTGGGTTAACCCAAGTAGAAGATGTCTCTTTTGGTTGTTCTAACTTCAGGATTAAGTTTCTTGCTTTAATCCAATGTTTTGCATTCAAATTTAGTTTCTCTCCATGATCAACATATGCCGAAATATTATTCGCCTCGTCTTCTAAACCTTTGTATTTTATAGTCCTATTTAAGCACTCGACCGTAGGGTAGGTTAGATGAAGGTGGTCAATCCACAAATAAAGTTTTGATAACTTCTGTTCTGGTTTAGAGTTACTTTCTTTTACAAATGAATTAAAAAAGTATAATTCAGAATTGAGATAGTTTTCTTTTTTAATCTTGTATTTAGCATAGAACAGCTTTGCATACTTTAAAACAATACGACCAACTACTAATAAAACAAGTGCGGCAATAATAAAATCTCTAGGACTTAACCCTAAAATAGTCAAGGGTTCCTTTTCACCTTCGCTAGGCTCTTCAATTTTTTGCTTTTCTAATTTTAGAGAATCCCTAACCGATTCTAACATCCCTAAATCAGGATTAGGCAACACTTTCACCTTATATGCTTTTAGAGTGCGTTTAAACAACTTTTTTTGATACGGGTTAAACCACATTAATTCACGTTCAGGAAACTCATAAACACCTTCCTTTTCAAACAAATACCTCACACTCTCAGAGCGTTTAGAACTAATTGAAGTTTTACTTTTAATATTCTCAACCGTTGAGCGTTTCGGATAATTACTCACACCTGTCAAGGAATCCCATATAAAAGGAGGAATCATTTCTGAGACTGTTCCCGATGCACGTCTTGTTATACTACGTTCTAAAACTTCTCCAACTTTAATTTCTCCAGTGTTATTAGACCAATTTTCGGTCACTCTCAAATTTGAAGCTACCAACCATTCATCTTGATCATAGCCCATTGGTACAGGTAACACTTTAACTGTACGTTCTTTTGTGCTCACTGTTTGAGACACACCTTTATAATCTCCAGGCTTTGGTGTTTCAACCGTTATACCCATTGCAGGGATAACTAATGTTCCTGGCTCATAAGGAAACACATTAAACTTTTTTACGACTCCCGCATAAGTTTGACCATTAATTACTTTACTTAAACTTATAGAATTAAAAAAAACAACAAAACCGCCTTCAACTTTAATATTACCAATTTTAACTCCCGATGTAAAAAAAGTTGACGTATATACACTAACAGTAATCACTACAGGCTCGCCCAAATAGCAATTTGATTTACTTACTGTTGTTGAAGCAAATACACCCTGAGCATTAGCATTTTGAGCAACAAAAACTAAAATTAATCCTATCCATATGACTTTAAATAGTTTTACCATTTTTTCAAATTAGATTTTGGGTTCATTTTATTCTTTTTTACTTGATGTCTAAATTTTCGTTTAATAAATAGGGCAGGGTCATCATCAATTTTTCGCATTAAGAATTTCTGGGAAGGATCATTAGGACCACCTTCAAAATCTTCTGGTAATTCCTCTAATTCTTCAGCCTTTCTAATATCTGTTTCGGTTTCCTCCTCAAGTCGCTCTTTTTTCATGTCTTCTTCTGTAGCCTCTTGACCACCTCCAGAAAAATCTTCACTTGAATCATTCTCCATATTCTGAGCGCGTTCTTCAGGCATAACCTCGGTTGCATCGTCTAAATTGGCTTCACTTGTTTCCTGTAAAATTTGAGAAACCCTATTTTTATTATTTGTAGCAGCTTCAAAATTACTATCTAACTCCTCGGCTTTTTCAAAAGCGCGTTCTGCTGACAAATAATCTCCGTTTTCGTAATAAGCCAATCCCAAATTATAAGCGCCTTGCGCCGTGGTATCTTTGGAAAATTCATTAATTGCTTGAGTGTAGTTCCCAGATTTATAATATGCAACACCCTTATGCATTGGATCTTCATATAGCTTGGCTGCTTCAGCATAATCGCCATTATCATATTTTTTCTGACCTTGATAGCTCTTTGTATACCACCAGTCGTCTGCCGTCATTTCTTTGGCTTCATCAAAAGTTCCTTCATTCACTTGTGAACAAGAGGTTATCATGAATCCCATGACAAAGAAATACACAACCCAACCTTTTCTAAACCATAGCAACATACCAATAGCCAATGGCACAACTAATAATAAACCTTCATCTTGCCAATCTTCCTTATTTAATTCTTGTTTCTCTCTAAACTCTAAATCTGCACTAATTTTGTTAGCCAATAATACCATATCACTATTGTCTAATGTCAAATCATTGACATTAATATTTTCAATCGCTCTTAGTTTATTGATAACGTCTATATTTAAACGTGTTTCTGCATCCGTATCTTTTAAATTTCCTCTACCATTAAAATTCGGGACTTTTCCACCACCTGGTGTATTCATAGCCATAATTTCAAGTTTGGTATTACCATTCAACACAAAATTTCTCATCAATTGAAAATTACGCTCAGAGAAATCATCAGTGATTAATAATAAGGTTCCCGGAGCTTCTATAGATTTTGTCATAGAATCATTTAAAACCAAGGCGCTTTCTAAATCAGAACCTCTAAATGGCATGATATGTGGGCCGATTCCGCTTATATGTGATTTAATTATATTATAATCTCGAGTTAACGGAATAATTGTATGAGCCGTCCCTGCATAGGCGATGAAACCAATTCGAGATCTTGGATTTGCATCTAGGAAATCATTGATTTTAAATTTAGCACGTTCTAACCGATTTGGCTGAATATCTTTGGTCAACATACTTTGGGACAAGTCTAGGGCTATCACCAAAGGCGTTTCAAGAATTTTATCAGGCATTTCTATTTTTTTCCAAGTCGGACCAGCTAAACCAAGCACACCAATACTTAAAATCACGAACAGAAATACTTGTGACCATCTTCTAAAAGATTCGCTTCCTTTTTGAATCATATAAGGACGCAGGTGAGGTGCAATAGCCGATTTCCATTTGGCGTCATCTTTAATACTTAATAAACCAACTATTAGAATTACAACTAAAGGTGCAATTAACCATAACAACTCAGGTCGTAAAAAGTGAAATACCTCCCAATCAATATTTTCGATAGTTTCAATCATGAGATTTGGTTTTAAGTTTTCGCACTAATCCGTTTAAATTAAGGATCGATAAAATAAAAATTGATAAGGCTAAAGCCAATCCTAGCGGATAGTGATAAAGTAATGTCACTGGCTTAAACTCTTCCTCTTCATATTCAATAGGCTCTAAGCGATCTAACTCCTCATATATTTCATTCAACCTATTTTCATCATTTGCCCTAAAATATTGACCGCCAGTCATATCTGCAATTTCTTCAAGTGTCCTTTCATCTAAATCAGAATTTCCGGAAGAAGGATCTCCAATTCCTATAGTATAAATCTGAACTGAATCTTTTTTAGCAAGGTTTGCAGCATCTAATGGTAATATTTCGGAACCGCCATCAACACCATCTGTTAACACAAGCATCACCTTTGTTTTAATCGTATCATTTTCAAACATTGATATCCCCTTAACAATAGCTTTCCCTATATTAGTCATTTGACCAGCCATACCGACATCAGCTTCTTCTAACATCACATCTACGGTCTCCAAATCTGGTGTAAAAGGTGCTTGAATATAGGCGTTGCTACCAAATAGAATTAACCCCATTCGGTCGCCTTCACGTTTCTTTATAAACTCATGCATTACAGATTTTACACCTTCCCAACGTGTAGAACGTTTATTATTTACCAACCAATCTTTTTCGGCCATACTAAATGAAATATCGGCAGCTATTAAAAAGTTACGAGAGGTTTTAACCTTCATCTCTGGTTTGGCAACCAAACGAGGAGATGATAAGGCGCCGATTATAAATATCCAAATTAGGATTAAACCCAACCATAGAACTGCGTTTTTTCGTTTCACTAACGCCGATGTTCTCGGTTTTTCACCTGTATATTCAGCAGCCTTAGCTAGATTAGGTGTAATAAGGGCACTACTTTTTTGCCTAACTGGAGGTAATAGAAAGTATATAATAAGGGGGAGAGGTATTAGAAAAAACACCCACATATTTGCTATTTCAAAATTTTCAGGCATGATGTTTTATCCATTTTTTAGACAATGAGAATATATGTTTTACTTCAGCTTTGTCAACATTAATATCTTTATACAATCCGTCTTTTAATTGAGTTTTATAATTTGCAAATGGCGTGTGTTTACACTTAGACTCTAAAAACTCTAGCCATTGGTCGCCATATAAATCGGCAGTCAATGCTCTACCGTAACTTATGATGGATACTTGCTTCAACACTACAGATACCTGATATAAAGGGTTCTTTATATTGCTAAATGATTTTTCAATTTCATTTATTTGATTAACCGCATCTCTACGATAGGCATTAGCTTTATAACGCTCAACACTTTTTATAATAACCCAAACTAAAAGGATTAAAACGATAATAGCCACTACATACCATCCTGGTGTCTCCATTGTAAACTCTATTGGAGCAGGTTCACTCAGCGGTGCTAATTGTATCTCAGGATTTTCAACGGTATCCTGAATGGCTAAAACATCTATATAATTAATAGAAATACTCATCTTGTTTTTTTAAATATTTCTTTGATTTGCTCTTCAATTGGTCGCACAGTATCCACCTTTATCAATGGGATTCGGTGTTTTTGCAGTGTTTTTTCGAATGCATTATAATCCTCATCAAAACCTTCCTCAAATTTGTTAGACAACTCTTTATTAGAACCATCAATTACAATTTGCTGACCTTCCTGACTTGCAACTAATTTTGTGTTAGGTATTGAACGCTCCATAGGGTCATAAACTTTCACAACAATAACATCGTTATGTTGACCCAAACGTGAAATACTCTTAATCACTTGATCAGAATACCTAAAATAATCACTTATTAGAATTATTAAATAATCATGAGAAACAATGTTATTTACCTTTTGCATCACCTCTTTGAAGCTATTCTCAAAATTCAATTTTTTTGAGGTACCTAAGGCCCTGTTTCTTTCTACCAGTTTATCAAAAAACCTGAAAATATTTTTCTTTGAACGTTTAGGTTTCAAAATATCAATACCTTCATCACCCATAACGACTCCACCTACACGGTCTCCTTCTTTTGAGATTTTAAAAGCAGCGATTGCAGCAAATTCTGCAGCAACCACCGATTTAGTTTTAAGTTGAGAGCCAAAAAACATTGATTTAGATTGATCTACCAAAATCAACGCAGGCTTTTCCTTTTCTTCACTATAAACACGTGTATGCGTTTTTTTAGTTCGTGCGGTAACCTTCCAATCAATATTTCTAATATCATCTCCAGGCACATAATTTCTTACTTCCTCAAAATCTAAACCTCGACCTCTCAGTTTAGACGCATGCTTACCACCTAATATGCTTTTCACTTTTTGCTTTTTTGCATTAAAGCTAAAGCCCCGGGCTACATGTTCTAAATCCAGCAAATCTTTGAGTGATACAAAAATATTTTTAGGATACGTTTCTTTGTTTTTCATAGTAAAGATCAACTCTAAGTTTATCCTATTACAGCCACCTGCTTTAAGATTTCATCAATAACATGGTTTGTAGATACACCTTCTGCATTTGCTTCATAACTCAATATTAAACGGTGTCTTAAGCAATCATGCACTACAGCTCTAATGTTATCAGGTGCAACAAAGTCATTACCACTCATCCAAGCATGTGTTCTCGCGGCTCTATCAATACCAATACTACCTCTTGGACTTGCTCCAAAATCTAACCAAGCATCTAATTGCTCACTAAATTTATCAGGATATCTCGTAGCAGAAATGATATCAACTATATATTTCTCCATATTTTCATTAATAGTCACGTTAGCAATTTCTTCTCGTGCATTAAATATTATTTGTGGAGTTAAAAGCTCACGCTCTTTTTTCTTAGATTTCGATTTATTTTGCTCGTTTCTGTTTAGTCTTATAATTTCTAATTCTGAGCTATCATCTGGATAGTCAATTAAAACATGCATTAAAAATCTATCCATTTGTGCTTCAGGTAGGGGATAGGTTCCTTCCTGTTCTACAGGGTTTTGAGTTGCCATTACCATAAATAAGGGGTCCATTTTGTATGTTTTTCCAGCCACAGAAACTTGACGTTCTTCCATGGCTTCCAAAAGTGCCGATTGCACTTTAGCTGGCGCTCTATTAATCTCATCGGCCAAAATCAGATTATTAAAAATTGGACCTTCCTGAAAAATAAATTTCTCGTCGGTTTCTGGCTGATAAATTTCGGTTCCCGTAATATCGGAAGGCAGTAAATCGGGTGTAAATTGAATTCTGCTAAGTCCACAATCCAATTCTTTTGAAAGTGCCTTAATTGCTCTCGTTTTAGCTAACCCAGGTAAACCTTCTAAAAGTAAATTACCATTCGCTAATAATACTAAAACCAACCTATCTATTAAATCTTTCTGACCAATTATAGATTCTGACATTCGAGATTTTAACTCTTGAATCTTTGAAAAATTATCACTCATTCTATTTTATCTTTTTTTTACTAATCAACACTAAAGTACTCGCTATCAATTTATTACTTAAATATAATTGTTTTTATTCTAATTTACTAGCTCTTTTCAACTCTTTGCTGTTTCCTTTGTCAAATATCTATTAAGTTTGATTACTGAATTTAAGCCATTTACCTAATTTTTGGCATTAGGCAATTTGCCTAAACCTTCAATTTCTACATCACAGCTCAACTCGTATAAACTTGAGCTTTTTTTCATTTATCACGAAATGACAATAATTTTAACCATTCAAAATTTCATATCTTTAAACCAAACACTAATTAGTTAATTATGAATAAGATACAAATTATAAGAGCCATTTGCCTTATCTTAGTTTTCAATTGTTTTAGTCAAAATTTACATTCTCAAGAAAAACCTAATATCGTGTTCATATTTATGGACAATTTTGGTTGGGGAGAAATAGGTGCTTATGGTGGAGGAATACTTAGAGGAGCTCCAACACCAAACATAGACAGCATTGCTGATGAAGGCATGAAGCTTTTAAATTTTAATGTAGAATCGCAATGTGTACCTAGTCGCTCTGCACTAATGACAGGTCGCTATGCTATTCGTTCTGGCACGTCTAAGGTGCCATTAGGTTCCGGTTTATACGGTATGACTCAGTGGGAATACACCTTAGCAGAAATGTTATCAGATGCGGGTTACACAACCGGTATGTTTGGTAAATGGCATTTAGGAGACTCAAAAGGTCGTTACCCAACAGATCAAGGCTTTGATGAGTGGTATGGTATTCCAAATACATCGGATGAAGCATTTTGGCCAACCAATGACTTGTACCGTGAAGGTGTGCATCCTCAAGTAAAGTTTGCCTATCTAATGGAAGCGAAAAAAGGAGAAACACCTACTAAAATTGGCGTGTACGACCTTGAAGCTAAAGCACGACTTGATGGTGAAATTACTGATAAATCAGTCGATTTTATTAAACGTAAAGCAAAAGAAGACAAACCATTCTTCTTATACATTCCTTACGTGCAAACCCACTTACCTGTGGAGCCAAGTCCTGAATTTAAAGGTAAAACAGGAAATGGTGGTTATGCTGATGTTTTAGCACAGCTTGACCATTACGTTGGTAAATTGCAAAAAGCGGTTAAAGACTCTGGTCAAGAAGACAATACCATTTTTGTATTCTCATCAGATAATGGTCCAGAAGGTATGGAGCCACATGAAGGTTTCTCTGGCCCATGGCGCGGAACCTACTTTACAGGTTTAGAAGGCTCATTACGTGTACCATTCTTAATAAAATGGCCAGGTAAAATTCCTGCAAGAAGTGTTTCTAACGAAATTACTCATGAAATGGACGTGTACGCAACACTAGCTAACATTGCTGGCGGTAAAGTGCCTACTGACCGTATTATGGACAGTGTTGATTTAACCGACTTCTTAACAGGAAAGACTGAAAAATCAGGCCGTGAATCTGTGGTCATTTACAACGGAACAGATGTATATGGGGTGAAGTGGAGAAACTGGAAAATGATGGTAAAAGAAATTAATGATATGTTTGCTCAAGTTGCACCAAGTGCGTTACCTAAGTTTTATAACTTACTTCAAGACCCGAAAGAAGAGCGCCCAGTTCGTTTAACTCCTGAAAATTTATGGGTGCGTTATCCTGCGAGTCAAGTATTAATTGACCATGCAAAATCTCTGGCTGCAGAACCACCAATTAAGGAAGGAACACCTGATCCTTATGTTCCAAAAAAATAGAAAAAAAATTAAAACGTAAATAATAAAAGAGCCATAATTTAAGGCTCTTTCTCATTTGACATTTTTTAATGATGCTATATTTGAACACAATCTTAGATTCAAGTCTATGCATTTAAGACTGCAAAAATGATGAAGTGTGATTTAGGTAATAAATTGCCATTCTTAGTACGTAATAACGTTTATCTAAAATTCGAAATGTTTTGAATTCCAATGGAATGAAAAAAGATGGCCGAAGCCATCTTTTTATTTTTAAAATAGTGTATATTAATCTATCTCAGTTACATTCCAAGTTGCTGGTTTTTGAATTTGAGGGTATTCTTTAAATGTGTTTTTAAAGTCTACTACATAACTTCCTCCCCAACCAAGCAAGAATACATGTCGTGCCCAAAAATCTTGGTATGTATTTGTTTCTCTTGCTTTTTCAAATGGATCCATTCTAAGGTCGTACATAAAAGGCGCTTTTAGTGGTTCTAGTTTATACATCCAGACCTCTTGACCATAATGTTTTTGTTCCATGTATAATAACTTCCATCTGTCTTGGAAACGGATTGCTGAAATTTCACCAGCATCAGTACCGTAGATAAAGTATTTTCTCGGGTTTTCTTCGGTATCACCTTTCCATAATGGTAACATATTAAATCCGTCTAAATGGTTTTTGAACGTTTTTCCGTTCACACTAAATGAACCATCTAAAAGTTGTTGAGGAATTCTGTCTCCACCAGCCATTGCTAATAAAGTTGGAACCCAGTCTAAGTGAGAAGTAACATCGTTAATGATTGTTCCAGCTTCTATTCCATATCTATCAGGGAATTTTGCCATTGCAGGAACTCTAAATCCACCTTCATAGTTGGTAGTTTTTTCGTTGTTGAACCATGTAACACCCGCATCAGGCCATGTAGCTTGATGAACACCGTTATCAGTTGTGAATATTACTATCGTATTATCATCAACGCCTAATTCTTTAAGCTTTTTATCAAATTCACCAACAATCCAGTCTAATTTCAACATTCCATCTGCATAGAAATTCAATCCTGATTTTCCTTGCCATTTTGGCTCAACATGTGTCCAGAAGTGCATTCCTGTAGTGTTCATCCATGTAAACCAAGGTTGTCCTTCCGCTGTTTTTCTTTCCATAAAACCAAATGCAGCTGCCATGAATTCATCATCAACAGTTTCCATCCTTTTCTTTGTTAATGGCCCTGTATCTTGTACTGGTCCATCAGCAGATGCTTTCATAACTCCTCTTGGTCTTGCTACACGCCCGTTGTCATCATTTGCTGGCCAGTCTACATTTTCAGGTTCTTCTTCAGCATTTAAATGGTAAAGATTTCCGAAGAACTCATCGAAACCGTGATTTGTAGGTAAGAAACGATCCTGATCTCCAAAGTGGTTTTTACCAAATTGTCCAGTTGCATAGCCTAAAGATTGTAGCATTTCACCCAGTGTAGCCGTTCCTTCATGAATTCCTACTGGAGCTCCTGGAAGTCCTACTTTAGACATACCTGTTCTGATAATATGTTGTCCTGTTATAAAAGCTGACCTACCAGCGGTGCATGATTGTTCTCCATAGTAGTCAGTAAACATTATTCCTTCTTTAGCAATTTTATCGATGTTTGGTGTTTGATATCCCATCATACCATGTCCGTAAACACTGATATTTGGAATTCCAACATCATCGCCCATAATGACTAAAATGTTTGGCTTTTTCTGGCCAAACGTCAATGCTATTCCTAGAAACATGCAAAGCATGAATCCAAATACATGTTTTTTGTTTTGTTTTTCCATGTGTTTTTTAAATTAAATTAAACGATATGTAAATTATTAATGGCACTAAGTGATTATAATAATTATATATATTGACTTAAAGATAATGATTTTAACTTACTAAAACCACTGAAAATCAAACATCTAAGAGTTTGTAAAAAAAAAAAAAACTAAACAAGAAGATGTTTTTAATTGGTTTTGTAGGGGGACACTTTAACAATTTTAATCAATTGCGTTTTTTTGAGGGTTTGACTTTCTGAAACATTATTGTTGCCTACAACAGATATTAGTGTTGGTACCCAATCAAGGTGAGACTTAACATCATTTACAATAGTCCTTGGTTCAATACAAAGATGTTAAGAGTTACTTCAAATTGGACAAAAAAATAATCCAACCTTTTGGGTTGGATTACTTCTTAAATTATAAACGAAAACTATTATTTGAGCATTATTTAATGGGTTTAAAGGTAAAATGTTGCCCACCTATTGAAGCTTCGTACATTAAGCCGCCTTTAATTTGCGTAAACACAGCCACACCATCTGTATAAGCCGAATCGATTGAAGCACCTTCAGTAATGGCAACAGCAGATGCTTGAGCATCAAATTTCAAATTTCCATTTTTAAAATGTTCATAAGCCGTTTTATTTTCAAAAAACACAACTTCACTATATTGTTGACCACCTAATTGTAAACCTATCGAGGCTTGTTTAAGCGTTGTTTTACCCGTTATTTTACCTTGGGCATAAACCACACCTTTTCCCATTGCTCCGCCAACTCCAACACCTGCTTTGGTAACCGTTGGAAAAATGGCATAACCATAGCATTTATTATAAAATGATTTTAATTTGGGAGTTTCCCTAATCATAGCTTGTAATGCTTCTGTCGATTCTTTTACCAACTCAGGATTCCATCCACCGACTTGAGCATGTAATGCCAGTGATGAACAACCTATAAATAATATAACTAATAGACGCTGAACTTTTTTCATAATGTGTTTTTAAATTTAAGCTTGTATAACGAAATTCTTTAATTAATATTTTATGCTTAGTAGCTCTCGAAACTAAGGCTACAATTAATTTATAAAATTAGAAACTTTAGAATAACTAACTTATTTCAAACTACTTAAAGTTAAGTTAAATATTGATACTAAAAAAGGCGCATTACATAATGCACCTTTTCTTTTACTTTTAAATTATAATCTAATTTCTTGCTGGAGAATTTTCTTGCATTTTCTCCATCACCTGATCTATACTAAAACTTGCAGGTTTCTGTCTTGGCGGAAACTCTTTAAAGGTTTGCAAAAACTGACCAACATATTTTTGAGCTGGAACTAATAGAAATATCCTATCAATCATCCAATCATAATAGGTGTTTGAAGTGACATGAGCGCGCTCATAAGGGTCTCTTCTTATATTTGTAATCAAAGGGATTCGCAACGGTGTCCAGGGCTCAATCCAAGCACGTAGCGTTTGATATTCTTTTTGCTCCATAAATATCATTTTCCAATCGTTATAACGTAAAGCCGTTAGCTCTCCCGTATCTGCAAAATAGAAGATTTCTTTTCTTGGCCCTTCAGCTGTTTGACCTGTTAAATGAGGTAAAAAGTTGTAGCCATCTAAGTGTACCTTGTATGTTCTACCAATTGCCTTTACACCACCTTTTTTAAGCTTTTCTTTGATATTTGAATCACCCGCTGCGGCCAATAGCGTAGGCAACCAGTCCATATGGTGCATAATTTCGTTAGAAACACTACCCGCCTTAATTTTTCCAGGCCATCTTACCATTGAAGGGACTCTCCAACCACCTTCCCAATTGGTGTTTTTCTCACCAAAAAATGGAGACGACGCTGCATCTGGCCAAGTGTTCATATGTGGCCCATTATCTGTTGAATAATGTACAATTGTATTGTCGGCAACTCCTAACTCATCTAATAAATCAAGTAGTTCTCCAACGTGCATATCATGTTCTACCATTCCATCGCCATATTCATCTTGTCCTGAAATTCCTTTGTGTTCGTCTTTTACATGTGTTCTAAAGTGCATACGAGTACCATTCCACCACACATAAAAAGGGTCTCCTGATTTCACTGCATTTCTAATAAATGCTTTAGCAGCAGCTACGGTCTCGTCATCAATAGTTTCCATTCGCTTTTTAGTCAAAGGTCCTGTATCTTTAACTGGACCATCTGCGGTAGAACTAATTACACCACGAGGTCCAAAATTCTCTCTAAAATTTGGATACTCTTTTGGGTCTGGATAATCTTCGTTTTCAGGTTCTTCTTCAGCATTTAAGTGATATAGATTACCTAAAAACACATCAAAGCCGTGGTTTGTTGGCAAATGCTCATCTTTATCTCCAAAGTGGTTTTTACCAAATTGCCCTGTGACATAACCGTGAGGTTTTAATAAGCCAGGAATATTTGGATCTTCAATTTGCATCCCTAAATCTGCTCCAGGAAGGCCTACTTTTGATAACCCTGTTCTATATACACTTTGTCCAGTTATATATGACGCTCTACCAGCTGTACATGACTGCTCGCCATAGTAATCGGTAAAAATCAATCCTTCGTTAGCAATACGATCTATGTTTGGTGTTCTATACCCCATTAACCCCATTGTATAGGCACTAATATTTGATTGCCCAATATCATCTCCCCAAATTATTAAAATATTGGGTTTCTTTTGTGCATGAGAGCTAAACATCATGCCTGCAAATAGCAGTAAAAAAATACTTTTTTTCATGTGCGTGTTAATTTTTTAAATTGGTTAACATTTATTGACATTAAATTACTGATTAATAACCATTTACACAACACAAGGTTTATTTTATTTTAAATTGCTTGAATTAAATATCAAAAACTAGTCCTGATAAATATAAAAGGACAGCAAATGCTGTCCTTTTTGTTTCTGATTTTATAAAATCATAAATAGTAATCTCTTAATTCAATCTTTTTTAATAAATGGAAAACTTAATGTCATTCCGAAGTAATGATTTCTATTATCACCAGAAAATAAAACATCTCTGTAAACATCAGAAAAACCGTGTACGTATTGTACTAAAAAATGAATCTCCTTTTGTTTCTTTTTAGAATAGTAAATGTATCCTACATTAAACATAGCACTCCATTCGGTTTTATGCGTCCATTGACTAATATTGTGATCAAACTTACCAAATTGATTTTCGTAAACCGCATGGCTTTTGGTTAAAAAAGAAACCATAGGCCCCAATCCAATCTTAAAATTACTATTTGTAAACCTATAGTTTAGAACCACAGGAACATCTATATAATCTAATTTCAACTCGGTAGGCACGTTTTGGAATTCTGAATTTAATTCTGGATTATCGGTCATTAAAGAAAAGCGATCAAGTTTACCTCCTTTTTGACTTAAAAAATAAGCCGTAGGGTGTAAGGACCAATGATCATTAAACTTAATGTTTCCGCTAATCCCGAAGTTCATGCCAAGAAACATATTTGAGCCTTCAAGGTTTGAAACATTTTTAAATGATCCTCCAATTTCTAAACCAATATTAAAGTTTTCGGTAGCAACTTTATCTCCAAAAATTAATGCAATTATAGCCGCCTGAGAAAATACAGTGGCCGAAGTACAAAGCAACAAGCATGTGAAAACAAATTTTTTCATAAAATTGATTTAATTTATAATCCGAATCGATAATTTAAACCAACAAGAATTTGCTTTCTGCTTCCCAGAAAACCAAATTCTCCTCTAATCATCCATTCTTGATTCAATTGATATTGAGTTCCCAAAAGAAAATTCCACGCTTCCTTTTGTCGCTTTTCTAAACTGTATTGTACCGTTGAGTTTTCTGCACTATCTACTGCATCAGAAAAATTATCTACAAATTGATCTGCTTTATTTAAAGCTGCGGTTGCTGTTGAATATTTGATTTGATTTTGAATTTGTTCTATTGGGCTTAAATTATTAAACCACGTATCTAAATTAACTCTAGTATCTGCTAATGCCACTTCTGCATTATCCAACTTTTCATTAATCCCATCAAAATTAAAGATATCTGAAACTCCTAAATTTCCGTTTGTATCAGAATTAATTGCAACCTTAAATCCTCCAAACCACACCGCTAAATTGCTGTCTGGCTTATTAAATTTAAAAGTTTTTCCCATTCTTGGTCCAAATATAAAGGAGAATGCGGGTTTATCTAAGGCGTCTAAGTCTGTCCAAGTAAAGTTCATATCTAAGGCAAACCAACCTCCACCGACACCTACTGTTGGCGTAATACCAAAGCCAGCTGATACACCTTCAAACTCCTGCAATGTTTGAATTTGAAGTACATTACGATAACCATCTTCGGTAGGAACAACTATATCTAAATCTATTTGAGTAGAGGTATCAGATACCGCAAAAATCCCGTATACATTCAAAAATGGTAATATCCAAAAATCAGGTCTTACATTAACAATATTTGAAGATGCAACTGCATCATTAAATCTTACAATGTCATCCATGAAATACTGCTGACCATTGTTAAACCCAACATACAATTCATTAATTACAACCTTAGATTCTTGCCAATAATAATTTACCCCAATACCAGCTGATAGTGGTAATTTAAAACCTTTTTCAGCCACTTTTTTACCCCAAATGGGTAACAAATAAGGATATTCTATTTTTGAAATACTATCCACAAAAGCTTGATCTAATTTAACTTCTTTGTTTGTATAGGTTTGCGCAAACATACTAGCACTACAAAACATCATAAACAAAACTACGATCACCTTCATTGGATTCTATTTTTTAATAATAAAATGAGTTGTTATATATTTTAAAATGGAATTAATTTTTTTAAACATTATTTTTTATCCTTAATACCTTTAGCTATAGCTTTTGCGTAATCTTCAGCCGTATCATATACACTATCAGGATCTTCAACCTTAGAAGTAATAACCGCAACTAATTGATTGGTATCTGGTTGATCTAAATTATAAGCTACAGTTTCAAGTACAAAGGTTTTAGAGGTTCTAACCGTTGTAGTTGATGGCACATAATTACCATAAGATGAGTAAGACATTGGGTGAGAATAATATCCATAAAATCCGCCGTAATACATTGGATAATACATCCCATAAGAAGAACCAGCATAATAGCCACCATCAGATTCTACACGAGTAGCTTCTTGCACGTCTTTTAAAACACTTAGCACAACACCATCAAAACCTTCGCCTTGAATAATAGATTTAACCATTTCTAATTGCTCTTGAGTAAGTTGCTTGTCGGGTGTTAGCTTTGGGAATTTTTTAAAACTCTCTGTAGCATCTAAACCTGCTTCTCTTATCTTTTTTGAAATTTCTTCTTCAAAGGCAATACGAGCCTGATCATTAGCCGTTCTTGCAATAACTAATATTTTCTTTCCCTGCAAGGAGTTAATGTTATCTCCTTTCCAAGAGTCAACAACCCGAACAGTTGAACAAGACACAAAACTTAATACTAGGGCGCAAAATGTAAAAAGGGCAATTATTTTTTTCATGGTCTATTTTTATTTAAGTGGTTTTTGGTATTTATAACCCACTGGGGGTTAATCAAATATAAATTAAAAATACAGTAATCCAGTTATATAGAAAATAATTTAAGTAAAAACAATTCCTTAAAAGATCATTATCCATTGAGATTGTCTTAAATAGACCAAAATAAATATTTCAACAACACAACTCACTAACAAACTAAATACCAATGTATTACAAAATTATTGTAGATTTATAAAAAAGTATACAACTATGACACAACACAACACTTATCCAAAAACATTTTCCCATATTGGCATTACTGTTCCTGATATTCATGCTGCTGTTAAGTTTTATTCTGAAATTATGGGGTGGTACGTTATAATGCCTCCATCACCAGTGAAAGAAGAGGCTGAAACAGCGATAGGAATCATGTGCATTGATGTCTTTGGTGAAGGCTGGGGCAACTTTGAAATTGCACATATGGCAACGTCTGATGGTATTGGTATTGAATTATTTTCTTTTCCCACCACAGAAGCAAAGACTCCAGAATTTAATCCGTTTAAAACAGGCCTGTTTCACTTTTGCATTCAGGACCCCAATATTGAAGAGTTGACAAATAAAATTGTTGAAGCAGGAGGGAAGCAACGCATGCCAATAAGAACCTATTATCCAAACGAAAAGCCATACCGTATGGTGTATGTTGAAGATCCGTTTGGCGTTGTATTTGAAATTTATACACATAGCTACGAATTAACCTATTCTTCAGGCGCCTATCAAGATTAATGACTTAAACATTTTAATTATGAATTCAATTAAAAAAAACTTGGCGTTTTTTCTTTTGGCTGTAACTCTAATTATTTTTAGTCAAAACAGTTTCGCTCAAAACGATGAACAAGATTTAACACCTGAACAAATGGAAGCCTTAGCAAAAGCCATGGACAATCCGTTAAGTCAAATATGGAGTTTAGCATTTCAATATAACCAAGCTTGGATTGGAAATAACGTTTTGGATAAAAGCAATACAGGTAATGTCTTGAGTTTTCAACCCATTTTACCTATTCCAATCAATGATGACTTAATGTTTTTTGCAAGACCTGTACTTAATTTAATCACCATACCAAAACCCGATTTAATGTCACCAGATTTCTTTAATGGTCACGATACAGGCTTTGGAGATATGATTTTTGCTTTAGGAATTGGACCTCAAAAATCTGAAGGATTGCTTTATGGCGGTGGAGCTTCATTTATTTTCCCCACTTCAAGCGAGCCGATTTATGGTTCTGGGAAGTACCAAGTAGGTCCAGCACTTATGTTGTTCTATCTAAAAAAGAAGTTTCTCGGAGGTGTCTTAGCCCAACAATGGTGGTCGTTTGCTGGTCATGATGATAGAGAGAAAACCAATCACGCCAGTTTTCTTTGTTATTTCATTTACAATTTAGAAAACAATTGGCAGTTACGTTACAACCCTAATATTACGGTGGATTGGACTGCTGATGGCGAGAAATTATATTTACCCATAGGTTTAGGCGTAGGTAAACTGACTAAACTTGGTAAAATGCCTGTAAAATTTGTGCTCGAAGGGCAATACGGATTGATTTCTCCTAATTTATTGGCACCTGTTGGCACTCTACCTATACCCGGAATTGTTAATGCCGAAGCAAGTGTAGACTGGCTGGTTAGATTTCAAGTGAATTTTGTGATTCCGAACCCGTTTGGTGACATTAATAAGATTCTAAATATGAACGATCAATAGATTTTTATTTAACATTAATTTCAAGTACAATTTTGATTTCTTTTCAATTTAATATCGTAATATTGCAATGTTAAAAATTAGAAGTCAAAAATCATGTCATTAAACAAAAAACTCAGTTTTTTAGATAGTAATTTAACGCTATGGATTTTCCTTGCAATGTTAGTAGGAGTGGGCCTTGGTTATTTTATGCCAAGTATTCCCGAATTAATTCAATCTTATAGCGAGGGATCTACAAACATTCCAATCGCTATTGGTTTAATCTTGATGATGTACCCACCATTAGCCAAAGTAGATTACAAATTACTACCAATGGTATTTAAAAACACCAAAATCTTAAGTTTATCCATCGTTTTAAATTGGATCGTTGGACCAATTTTAATGTTTATTCTTGCCATTACATTTTTACATGATTACCCAGAATATATGGTAGGTCTTATTTTAATAGGACTTGCGAGATGTATTGCAATGGTTTTGGTTTGGAATGACTTAGCAGAAGGCAGCAGTGAATATGGCGCTGGATTAGTTGCCATAAACAGTATTTTCCAAGTATTTGGATACAGCTTTTACGCCTGGTTATTTATTACCAAATTACCGCCATTATTCGGTTTTGAGGGCGCAATAGTAGATATTCCAATTAGCACAATTGCAGAAAGTGTTGGTATCTATTTAGGTATTCCTTTTTTAATGGGTTTATTAAGCCGATTAATCTTAGTGAAATTAAAAGGAGAAACGTGGTACAATACTAAGTTTATACCAGCAATTTCACCTTTAACTTTAATTGCATTATTGTTTACAATTGTAGTGATGTTCTCATTAAAAGGCGAATTAATCGTGCAAATACCACAGGATGTATTATTGATTGCAGTGCCGTTATTACTGTATTTTATCATTATGTTTTTAATATCATTCTTTAGCAGCACAGCTTTAGGCGCTCCATACGACAAGAACGCATCCATTTCTTTTACAGCAACAGGAAACAATTTTGAGCTTGCCATTGCAGTTGCTATTGCTGTTTTTGGATTAAACTCTGGGCAAGCTTTTGCGGGAGTTATTGGTCCATTGGTAGAAGTCCCAGCTTTAATTCTATTAGTAAAAGTTGCCTTTAAACTAAAAGAGAAATATTACCCAAGTACCGCATCTAACTAATTAAAGCTTAAAACTTTTAAGAGTTTTATCACATTTTCATAGTGCAATAAATTGTAACTTTAAGCAAAGCGTATAATTTATACTAATTTTAATCGTTTTATTGTCGATTTGGTACGACTATTGAACGGATTATAAAAAATTGCAAAATGAAAAAATATATTATTGGACTGGGATTGATTTTATTATCAATAACAATTGGAAACGCTCAAACTAAAGCTGAGAAGAAAGCCGAAAAAGAACTGCTAACAACACAAGAGTTTAAAAACATTTTAAAAGTTGTCAAAAGCAAATCGTATGAATTTGAAGGCGAATGGGCAACGACACAAGGCGGACGTAGAGTAAACATATTCAATAATACCAATTCATTAAAAATGGACGGGAGCCACTCTAAAGCAGACCTTCCATTTTTTGGAGTTGTAACAGGAGGCGGTTATAATTTAAGCCCTGGAATTGAATTTGATGATGATATTTCAGACTACTCCATGAGTATCAATCAGAAAAAGCACCGTATAAACATCAAATACAAAGTGCGTTCTAAAGCTGAATTGTACCACGTAAATATCACAGTATTCCATAGTGGTAGAGCCTCAGTTAACATTAATAGCACTTACAGAAACACCATGACTTATGATGGTGAAATTATAGCTATTGAAGCTTCCAAATAACAATTCTTAGATGATTAACACTGTAAAAAATTGGGGATTTGTTGTATTGTTGAGTTTTTGCTTTATGAGCTTTGCAATGTCGCAAGTCGCAGCTGACAATGCTATTTCATTTGATGAACTTGTAAACCTTATTCAGAATAGAACTTATAAGTTTAATGGGGAATGGGCCACCTCTCAGGGAGGAAGACGAGTAAAACTTATAGAAGACAGTAATTACGTTATCGTTAACAAAGAAAACACTATTGGAAATTTGCCATACTACGGCATAATCTCAACTGGCGGACTTCAAAATACTTCCGAAATTTACTTTCAAGACACCATATTTGATTACCGAGTTACGGTCAAAGCGAAGGCAAAAAAGATAAAAGTAAAATATAAGGTCCGCTCCCAAGATGTGCTTTATTATGTGAGTTTCACCACATTTAGCGATGGTAACACTTTACTCAGCGTAACGAGCAGAGTAAGCAATGCACTATCATTCGAAGGACACATTGTGGTGCTGTAAGTACTTTTATTACTGTTCTATTCAAGATTTGATTCTTGCGGCATTAACACTTTGGCATCTTGTTTTGCCATATGTTGTCTTATAATTTTCTGAACATCAATATTATCTTTCTGCGGAATTAAATAGGGTTCTAAATCACTTGTATGCATTATTGTAGCTGTTTTATCAACAAAACCATAGCCCTGATACACACCGTCTTTTACCCAAACAAAACCTTCTTCGGTTTCATACCTACCGCTTGACTTGAGGATAATATTTTGAGATTGACTTTTAATATATGTCATCGCATCCTTAACTCTTAAATTATACAACGCTACCGATTCTTCTTGTTTACAAACGCCTTTACAGTTTTTAATTTTATAATGTGAGCAGGATTCAACATTCTCCTGTAAATGACAATATTTAGGACACAAGTCAAACTTCAAACACAGCTGCTCTAAAAATTGACGACATGCGGTAATACTATAAAACACAATTAGTGGGTTTGGTGCCTTTTTAAGCGCATTAAAAGCCAAATGCATCACATTATTGCGGTCTTGATACATAAACACGCCATAGCCTCTTATTGGGCGTTTAGATAAGACGTTGTATTGCGGGTAATGATGTTTAATAGCGGCATCTTCCATGAGCAGCGCCACCAATTCACTTCCAGAAGGTTCAAAATCGATATCTGCTGTTTCCCGGCATAAATTCATTTCCTTCTCTGTGGTATCATAAAAATGACTCAATACCCGCTTTTTAATATTCTTTGCTTTACCCACATAAATAATCTTTCCTTTTTTGTTTTTAAACTTATAAATGCCTGCTGCTTCTGGCAAGGCTTCAAAAACGGCTTTTGGAAGTGCAGAGGGTAATGTCGCTTCTTTAGAATTTCGTTTTAAAAACTGAGTAAATACGGTTTCTGAATCTGGTGTATTTAGCAACATTTCGAATAAAACAACAGTGGCCTGAGCATCTCCTTTTGCGCGGTGTCTTCCTACTATTTCTATATCTAATTGCTTACATAACTTCCCCAAACTATATGATGGATAACCCGGCATCAACTTTCGAGCTAATCGTATAGTACATAGTTTTTTACGATTAAACACCTGATTTAAAGCTTTAAATTCTGATTTTATGATATTATAATCAAAATTTACATTATGAGCGACAAAAATACTGGCTTCAGTCATGGCTGATACCCGATCTGAAATCCCACTAAACAATGGCGCATCAGCAACCATGTCATCATCTATTCCTGTGAGTGCTGTGATAAAGTTTGGAATTGGAATTTGCGGATTTACCAAACTGGTAAATTCATCTACAATTTGGTTGCCATCATAATTAAAAATGGATATTTCGGTTATTTTATTCCCTGGACCTGTGGTCTCAATATCTATAATACTATACATCATTGCATAATTCTCTCCAAAGCTTTTAACTCTACGCCTAAAGCATTAAACATATTTATGATACTACTCATTTTTAACTCTTGCTCATCGTACTCCTGAGTGTTAATACTACAAGTAAACTCCCATAGCTCTAACACCTCATTAATCGGCACCTCATAAGGCGTGTAATTAGCATTGTCTGATACCAGCAACAATGTGCCATTAGCTTCTATTTGATTATAGACACGCTTGTACACCATGCCATCATTAAGAGTTACCAAAACATAAGTGCGCCCACTTTTTATATCGCTACGATTTTCTACAAAGCGTCCCACAACATAAGAACCATTTTTCATAGGCAACATCGAGTCTCCTTTAATAGGGAAGGCACGATGCTTACCCGTTGGCAAAAACGGAAGTTTTATTTTATCCAATTGCTCGATATATTCTGGATCATCATAGCCCGCCAAATAACCTGCCGATGCTTTTACAGGAACCACTTCTATCAAATCTTGCTCATTTTCATCTACAACAATAGGAAACAACACCCGCTGATTCCCCACCTCTATAAACGAGGTGTCTTTTGCCTTTGTCAAGTCATTTCTCAACAAAATATCTATAGGCAGTTTAAAATAATCAGATAACTCTATAAGCATCTCTATCGTAGGAGCAGAGCGCCCTTCCTCGTAAGAGCTTATACGTGAGCGTGTCACATTCAAATCTTCTGCAAGCACTTCTTGTGTCACCCCCTTAAGGCGTCTTAAATGACGAATATTTTTGGAAATCATTTTCATAATGCTACAAATATAAGCAATAATAGCTAAATATTGTAGCTAAATTTGCAGTATGAATAAACATATTTTACATCTCGATTTAGACACCTTTTTTGTGTCTTGTGAACGACTAATAGACAGTCGGTTACAAAAACGCCCCATTTTGGTTGGAGGCACGGGGGATCGTGGTGTGGTTGCCGCATGCAGTTATGAAACTCGGCGTTTTGGTGTAAGCTCCGGAATGCCCATGAAAATGGCAAAACGTTTATGCCCAGAAGCTGTGATTATTAAAGGAAACTCTTCTATTTACACCAAATACTCGCATATGGTAACCGAGATTATAAAAGAACAGGTTCCTGTATTTGAAAAAGCAAGTATCGATGAATTTTATGCCGATTTGAGCGGAATGGACACTTTTTTTGGAAGCTACAAATACGCTAGTGAGCTGCGTTCTAATATCATTAAAAACACTGGACTCCCTATATCTTTTGGTCTTTCAGCTAATAAAATAGTATCTAAGGTCGCTACTGGCGAGGCCAAGCCCAACAATCAACTACAAATAGACAAAGGTTTTGAAAAATCGTTTTTAGCACCGTTATCAATAAAAAAAATTCCGTCGGTAGGAGAGAAGACCTATCAAAAACTGAGACATTTAGGCATTTCAAAAGTATTTAACATCCAGCAAATGCCTTTAGAAATGATGGTTAGTGTTTTGGGCGCTAACGGTCGTACCATTTGGAAACGCGCCAACGGCATTGATAATCCGCCACTCATTCCGTTTCATGAGCGTAAATCTATTTCTACAGAACGCACCTTTACCAAAGATACCATAGACGTTATCAAACTAAGAACCACCATTTTTGCCATGGCAGAAAACCTAGCCTTTCAATTACGTAGGGGTAATAAACTGGCATGCTGCGTGAGTGTCAAGATTAGATATTCTGATTTTAACACCTACTCAAAACAACTCAAAATTCCTTACAGCAGTGCCGACCATGTTATCATTCCTAAAGTTTTAGAACTGTTTAACAGCCTTTACAACAGGCGCCTCCTCATAAGATTAGTAGGCGTAAAAATGAGCCATTTGGTGAGCGGAAACTACCAAATTAACCTCTTTGATGACACCGAAGAGATGATCAATCTATACAGCGCTATGGACCATATTAGAAATCGCTATGGCGAGCTAAGTGTACTCAGGGCATCTGCTATGGGCGCAAGAACCATAGGGCGTTTCAGTAATCCGTTTAACGGCAATCCGCCAACAATATTAGCACACCGTAAACAGTAATGTATCTTAATTGTCATAGCTATTATTCATTACGATTTGGCACCTTTTCTGAAGTTGAACTCTTAAAAATGGCACAGCAAAACGGAGTTCAAACTCTCGCGCTTACCGATATCAACAACACATCGGCCTGCCTTAACTTTATACGCAAAGCTACTGAGTTCAACATCAAACCCATTATAGGGATTGATTTTAGAAATGGCGCACAACAACAGTTTGTAGGCTTAGCCAAAACGAATACTGGTTTTATGGCGCTAAACACTTACCTGTCACGATTTAGCCATAGCAAAACACCTATTCCTGATTGTCCCGAGCAGCTCACAGATACTTATATCATATATCCGTTTGAACAGGTGTTAAGATTAGAAAAAGAAAACTTTGAAGCCAATGAATTTATAGGTATATCTATAGAAGATTACAAAAAACTTCGATTTTCACATTACAGCCAGTTTACCGACAAGCTTGTAATACAACAAGCTGTAACCATTAGATCAAAACGTGATTTTAACGCACACCGTTTATTGCGTGCCATAGACAACAACACCCTCTTAAGCAAGTTAGATAGTAGCGAAACCTGTCGTGACACCGAGCGCATGCTTCCACTTAAGACTCTTTTAGAAGTATTTGAAGACGCTCCACACCTCATTAAAAACACCAAAAACATCTTAAACCAATGCCAGGTTCATTTTGATTTCGGAACCTCCAGAAGCTCTCAAAACCAAAGTGTTTATAGCAACTCAAAATCTGAAGATTACAAACTCTTAGAGCTTCTATGCCAACAAGGTCTTCCTAAACGCTACCCAAACCCTACAGTCAAGGTTAAAACCCGATTAGCCACCGAACTCAAAACCATAAAAGCCATGGATTTTGTGTCCTATTTTTTAATCAATCACGATATTATATCTTACTCCAAACGTCAAGGTTATATTCACGTAGGAAGAGGGAGTGGTGCAAATAGTATCGTAGCTTATATTATTGGCATTACAGATGTTGACCCTGTTGAGTTAGATCTTTACTTTGAGCGTTTTATCAATCCGTATCGGGCATCTCCACCAGATTTTGACATCGATTTTTCATGGCGTGACCGTGAAGATATCACGCAATACATTTTTAAAAGATTTAAACACACAGCATTATTAGCGACTTACAACACCTTTAAATATCGGGCAGTTGTTAGAGAGTTAGGAAAAGTATTTGGACTCCCAAAAGAGGAAATAGACAAACTCAGCTCAGGACGGTACAATCCACAGCAATTAGACAGTATGGCGCTATTGGTTTTAAAATATGGCGACTTAATTAAAGGCTTCCCTAATCACTTGAGTGTGCACTCGGCCGGGATTCTCATTTTAGACCGACCTATACATTATTATTCGGCCACCAATTTACCCCCAAAAGGCTTTCCTACAGTTCAGTTTGATATGATTATCGCAGAAGATGTAGGGGTTTTTAAATTTGATATTCTTGGGCAACGCGGACTCGCCAAAATAAAAGATGCCATTGCTATAATTGCCAAAAACAGGCCAGAACTCCCACCTATAGACATCACTCAGGTAGAACAATTTAAGACCGACCCTAAAATCAATCATTTGCTTAAAAGCGGTGGCGCTATTGGTGCTTATTATGTCGAATCTCCCGCCATGAGAGGGTTGATGCAGAAATTACAAACCCAGGATTATTTGGGATTAGTAGCCGCAAGTTCAATTATCAGGCCTGGGGTTTCCAGTTCGGGAATGAAAAACGAATACATACGACGCCACAGACATCCCGAAAGAAGGAGGGAAGGACATCCCGTTTTACAAGAGATTATGCCCGAAACCTACGGCATCATGGTTTATCAAGAAGATGTACTTAAAGTAGCGCATCTCTTTGCTGGACTCACCTTAGGAGAAGCCGATGTGCTACGACGCGGAATGAGCGGTAAGTTTAGATCACGATCTGAATTTGCGGCTGTAGAAGCCAAATTCATAAGTAATTGTCGCGAAAAAGGCTATAATGACAACACTATATTTGACATCTGGAATCAAATTAAAAGCTTTGCAGGTTATGCCTTTGCCAAAGGACACTCTGCGTCTTATGCAGTAGAAAGCTACCAGAGCTTATACCTTAAATGCTATTTTCCTTTAGAGTTTATGGTAGCTGTTTTAAATAACGGTGGCGGATTTTATAGTGCGCAGCATTACATTCATGAAATAAAAATGCAAGGCGGCATAATAGAAGCACCTTGTATTAACCAAAGTGATCATCCGCATAGCATACAAGGGCAAACCATTTACTTGGGATTTGGATGTTTAAAAAATTTAGAACACCTAACCATAAAGCGTTTGCTAAGTGAACGTCAACTACACGGGCCTTTTAAAAGTCTTGACGACTTCATAGATCGAGTTACCATAAGCATAGAACAACTTACCATACTCATACGCATCAATGCGTTTAGAAGTTTAAATATTGGCAAAACCGAACTCCTATGGCAAGCCATTTTTAAACTCAATGCGCAAGGTAAAAAAACTATACAGCCCAAATTATTTGCTCCCGAACACAAAACATACAAACTGCCTAAGTTAGAAATAACAGCTATAGAAGAGGCTTATGACCAAATGGAGCTAATAGGGTTTCCTTTAAGCAATTATTTTAATCTAATAGACCACAAGATTCAAAGTCAGGCACTGGCAAAAGATATGCCCAAACATAAAGGCAAACCTATTTTATTATACGGCATTTTAGTAAACACCAGACATCACAAAACATCTAAAGGTGATATTATGCGATTTAGTACGTTTACAGATTTAGAAGGCGCCTATTTTGATGCCGTACATTTTCCTAATGTAGTAGAGCAATATCCTATTTACGGTATTGGTGTATATGCGTGCTATGGCAAGGTAACCGAAGAGTTTGATTTTTGCAGTTTAGATGTTATATGGTCTAAAAAAATGCCGTTAAAACTTCAATTCGAATAATAGCAACCTGCTTATCTTTTATTTAAACCCCATCAAATTCAAACCAAAAACAACTTACATGCAACACCTCAACAGATTAATCCACTTTTACTTTTCCATTTGTTCTAACATACAAAATGGTTTCGACATCAGAATTAGTAACAATAGAATGAAAAGCCCTATCTGAAGACCCAAAATAACTGCCAACATCTAAACCCTTAACATCTTTATTTTGAGGCATTTTATAATCCAATCCTCCCTGTATCACAACAGCATGTAAAACCATGCCATTACTTTCAATCACGCCGTCATACCCCTTAGGTAACTTTATAAAAAGCCCATTATACTCCTTATTTCTCCAGAGAAAGCTTAATTCGGCTTTACTATCAGGGTTTACCCAATTACATTTGTCGCTATTCAACCAAACCACATTAGACCCATCAATATTTACAGGGCGTTCACCATCATCAAAAGCTTCAGTTAGAGGTTTAACAAGATAAGGTCCATAATCAATTTCAACTAAGGCAATATTTTCTTCACCCTTAGCAGCAGTAATATGCGGCTCTCCAACAGGTTGCGTCCAAAAGGATCCCGGTTTCATCCACATTTGTTCTGCATTTGGGTCGTCATTATGAATCAAACCGCTAATCACAACAGCACGATAAGTTACATTGTGTATATGTGGAGGAGAAGAAAACCCATCAACAAATTTCGCCAAAAAGCCCGTTGGCACGCTATCATTTCTATCTCCCCAAATCGTTCCTGCCTGAGGACTTAACGCTCCTCTATCTGGGTTTAATTTTTCCCAAACAATTTCTGAACTTAAAACCACTTTATTTGTAGGGTTTTCTATTTCATCTGCAAGCTTTTGTTCTTTCTGTTTTTGAGGATTTACGCAAGACGACAAACCTCCAATAATAGCCAATAAACATAATAGATTTTTAATCATGATTGTATTCTTTTTTTAACAGTATAACAACTGAATCAACTAAATTCAATGAAGACTTATCACCTTAGCGATAAGCCAATTACCGTTCTCATTTTCCCATACAACTATAAACTTAACAGCTTTAGAAACAGCATCTGGCTCTTGTTTATTATAAAACTTGTGATATCCTATTTCGACTGCACCATAATCTTTAATGGGGTAAACCTCAACACTACCTTCAACCAGTGCTCGCGTTACCTTACCACAAATATTTTTCTCTATCGCGTCAAGAATGTCTTGTTTTGAAGTACTTAGTCCGCCTTTATCATGAAAAAACTCAATAGAATCTGAATAAAGCGCTTCTTGAGTTTTCATATCACAAGCATTGTAGGCATCAAAATACATTTTATCCATTGCTAGTATTTCATCATATAACGTTTTATCTACAGGCTCATAAGTAATAATATCACTGGTTTTGACTGTTTCTTGAGAATAACAAAACTGAAACATCAATAGCAGTAGAAGGAAGATAGAATATTTAGTGTTTAGCATATTTATTGTATTTGGTAGTTTTATAATTATTCTAAATTACGCATTTATGATTTAAGCAACTATACCACATCTACGACCAATAACACATTAGACATCTGATTACCAATTCATTAAACACAAACCCCCAACGATATTCCCACATCAATTTAATTCCATACTCAAACAATAAATATGAAATGAGCTTTCAAATTGACTCATTTTTTGTAATTTACTGATTGAAAGCCGCTTAAGCTCAACAAACTACCTCTCCCTACTCAAGACCTTCACCATCTACTTAACATCCTCCTTGTTATGGTGAAAATGATTAATAGCCGTTTTTTTCAATCAACCATAACCAACAATTATGAGAACATTTTACGCTCTATTATCAAGTATTCTATTCTTTTTTATATCTACAAATTCAAATGCACAAATCAATTTTGTTGTAGATACTACAGTACCTTTTGAAAATATTACATTAGGAGATGTTGATTTTGCTGATGTTGACAATGATGGTGATCAAGATGCTCTCATTGTTGGTGGAACTGCACCAGTAGTTGCTAAACTTTATCTAAATGATGGGCTTGGAAATTTTACGGAAGTAACTGGAACGCCTTTTATTCCAGTTTATATGAGCTCTATCTCTTTTGCAGATATTGACGGGGATAACGATCAAGATGTGTTAATTACTGGAAAATTACCTAATAACCTAGCCTCCACTGAATTATATATAAATGATGGTTCTGGTAATTTTACATTAGTTATTGGAGATCCGTTTGTCGACGCAGAATTTGGTAGAAGCGCGTTTGCCGATGTTGATAATGATAATGATCTGGATGTTTTAATCTCTGGTCCAGCAACAGGCCCTTCTTTATATACAAATGATGGTTCTGGTAATTTTATATTATCTGTACAGCCATTTGCATCAATTGGCGGGTTTTCTGATGTTGCATTTGCTGATATTGATAGTGATAATGATTTGGATATTTTAATATCTGGACAATTTGAAACAGTAGGTCAGACTTTATTATACTCCAACGATGGGTTAGGAAATTACACAGAATCCTCCGACACATTTGGAGGAGGTTTTAATGCTGCCGTTGGATTTGCGGATTTAAATAATGATGGTGACCAAGACATTGTAATTACAGGATACAATGCTGCTAATGGTGAAATTTCAAATATATACGAAAATGATGGTACTGGGTTATTTACATTAGCGGCTATTCAGCCATTACAAAGTTCGAGCTCGGGAGATATTGAATTTGCTGATGTTAATAATGATGGCAACATAGATTTGCTAATAACAAATGGTACTGCAACGGTATTATATGTAAATGATTGTTATGGCAATTATTCTGAGGTAATAGGAATGCCATTTGAAAGAGCTGGTAATGGTGTTATTGCTTTTGCTGACGTAGATGGCGATAGTGATCTAGATGTATTAGTAGCAGGATCTGGTCTTTCTGGTCCACTTACATCATTATACATTAATGAATCAATACCAGAAACGAGTACAATAGGAGCCTTTATAACCACTTGGCAAACCACAACTGCAAATGAATCTATTACCATCCCAACAACCGGAGTTGGTTATAATTACAATGTAGATTGGGGTGACGGCAATATGACTACTGGAGAAAATGGTGATGCTACACATAACTACTCAACAGCAGGAATATATCAAGTTACAATAACAGGCTTCTTTCCAAGAATCAATTTTAATAATGCGCCGTCTTCACAAAAAATATTGTCTGTGGACCAATGGGGTTGCAACCCTTGGATATCAATGAATTATGCTTTCGCGTCATGTAGCAATTTGGTAAATAATGCTACCGACACACCTAATTTGTCTGATGTTACCGATATGAGTTTTATGTTTCAAAACTGTACTTCTCTTGGTGGAGGTACAGGTAATTGGGATTGGAGCACTGGTAATATTAATAGTATGAGACAAGCGTTTGATAATGCCACAAATTTTAATAAGGATATTGGAAGTTGGGACACTAGCAATGTAACAGATGTATATGCCATGTTCTCAAATGCCACATCATTTAATCAAGATATTGGTAACTGGGATGTAAGTAGTGTTATAAACATGGGAGCCATGTTTTATTATGCATCTAGCTTTAATCAAAATATAGGGAGCTGGAATACTTCAAACGTAACAACATTGACCCAAACCTTTAATGGAGCATCTGTTTTTAATCAGGATATAGGGGGGTGGAATGTTTCCAATGTTACTTCGATGAGTCTTGCGTTTGCCGAAGCATCTGTTTTTAATCAAGATATAGGAAGTTGGAATACTTCTAGTGTAACTATAGCAACAGGTATGTTTCTGAATGCCATTGCTTTTAATCAAAGTATAGGTGATTGGAATGTTTCTAATATTTGGAATATGAGTAATATGTTTCAAGGTGCTATTCTATTTAATCAAGATATTAGTACTTGGAATACAGTTGGTGCAATACGAATGACTTCTATGTTTGAGGGAGCTATTGCATTTAACCAAGATATAGGTAATTGGGACACCAGTAACACATCCTTTTTTAGTACCATGTTTAGGAACGCTACCTCATTCGACCAAGATTTGGGGAATTGGGATGTTACTAGTGTTACTACTGCTGCTAGTATGTTTGATGGTGTAACGCTTTCAACGGCAAATTACGATAGTTTGCTTATTGGTTGGGACGCCCAGAATTTAATTTCCAATGTTAGTTTTGATGGCGGGTTTAGTCAGTATTGCGCTGGGGAAGCTGCCAGAGCAAACATGATAGCCAGTGATAATTGGCTCATACAAGATGGTGGTTATGCTGGCTCAACTCTCGATGACCAACCTGACCAAGTTGTAGTTGACAGCTATACTTTACCAAATATTACTGGTACTAACTTATCTGGTACTGAAGCCTATTACACAGGTCCTGGAGGTACAGGTACGATGTACAATATTGGAGATGTTATTAATTATCTTGATTTCCCTTCATACCCAATTACTCTGTACATTTTTGACAGCATTTACTTAGATTGTTATTCTGAACAAGATTTCTTGTTAACCATAACATGCAGTACTCTATGGTATTTAGATTCTGATGGAGACGGTTTTGGAGATTCCACTAATGCCATACAAGCATGTGAAGGACAACCGGGATATGTTTCTAATGATTCTGATTGCGATGACACTAAGAATACAGTTTACCCATCTGCACCTGAACTTTGTGATGGACTCGATAATGACTGTGATGGCGTAATACCTAATAATGAATTAGACAATGATGGAGACGGGGTCTCTATTTGTGAAGGCGATTGTGATGATACAAATAGTACTATTTACCCTAACGCTTTAGAACTATGTGATGGTATTGACAATAACTGTGATGGACAAATTGATGAAGGTGTTACAGATGTTTTTTATGCAGACTCCGACGGTGATGGATTCGGAAATG
>MPDE01000007.1 GCA_001874335.1 Bacteroidetes bacterium MedPE-SWsnd-G2 | reverse complement strand
TCACCGTAGAATACGACGAGCCTAACACTGGAGAACGTAGAGAATTTAGAGCCCATTTTACCCTGAAAAGATAGAATACTATGAAATTGAAAAATTATTGTATAATTGCTTTAGTAGCACTATGTACAAAAGTAGGATTAGCCCAAGAAGGTCTTCCTATTTATGCAGATTATTTAACGGATAATTATTACTTGATTCACCCATCAATGGCTGGAGTTGCTAATTGCGCAAAAGTGCGTTTAACTGGTCGTCAGCAGTGGTTTGGACAAGATGATGCACCAAGCTTACAAACGGTAAGTGTTAATGGTAGATTGGGAGATAGTCCATCAGCATTAGGAGGTATTTTATTTACTGATAAAAATGGATACCATTCTCAAACTGGTGCGTATTTAACTTATGCACATCATTTAATGTTTTCTCGTAATGAGTTAGATTTAAACATGCTTTCGTTTGGTTTAAGTGCTGGTTTAATTCAGTATAAATTGGATGAAACGTCATTTTTAGAAGATGGATTTGATCCAATTATTGGAGGCGTTGAGCAGAGTGCAACTAACTTTAATGTTGATTTTGGTTTTTCTTACCATTTATATGATTTCTATGCCCATGCAACGGTAAAGAATTTATTAAATAATGACGGCGTAAACTTTAACGAACAAGGATTGAGCTATAACAATCTTAGAACATACTTATTATCTGTAGGTAATACGTTTAGTAAGTTTGGTAGTGATTGGAGTTTCGAACCTTCTATCTTGTTTATGCATAAAGACGCTACAAAAGAATCTTCTTTTGATATCAATTTAAAGGCATATAAAACTATGGATTTCGGTAATGTTTGGGGTGGATTATCGTACAGAAGAAGTTTAGATGGAGCTGAGTTTTTAGATGGTTCTGGAACAAGTAGTCAAAAACTACAATACATTACACCATTTGTAGGTGTTAACGTAAATAACTTTGTATTTGCATATACCTATTCATACCAATCAAATTCAATAGTGTTTGATAACGGTGGTTATCACCAAATCACACTCGGATTTAATTTTGGTTGTAGAAGAGAGAAATTTGAATGTAACTGTCCAGCAGTAAACTAATACAAAAAGCCTCAAATATAATTTGAGGCTTTTTTTTGCTTTCCTTTTAGGTGTTATTCCCAATGGTAGCCTTTTAATTTTGCTTGTTTTTTTATAGCTTGAATTAATGCATTATCCAATGTGTTGCTGTCATTATTTTCTTTTGAATTTATAAATTGTTTGCGCTTTTCATTCAAAGATTGAATTGACTTTGTAATGGTTTCTCGTTCTTGTTTTTTATCCGAAATGACTTGTTTTAATTCGGATGTACTTAATGCTTTTAAAGAGTCAGGTAATTGCTCCTTAGAAATGTCTTCAATTTTAAATTCGGCATCATCAGAAGCATCTATCAAATCCCATTTTGAATTTTTATATAAATGGCTACTTTTACTTACCGATCGACTTACAGCATTTGCAAAACTGTAAGATTCTGCATTTTCATCTTGTAACTCTTGTTCTTTCAATTTAGTTTCTCCAAAATACCCATAAGCCATATAAGTTTTATTTAGTTTGTTGTTGAGATTAATTATTTCTTGGTCATAAGGTGACGCGATATGTGTCGTCTTTAAATTATGATTTATGGCCATATAAGTGCCTTTAGATAGATCGGCTCCATTTTTCCAATAGGTTTCCACACCTTGGTTGTAATCACCACAAAAAATAGTGTTTACAACGATGTTGTTTTTAAGAGTGTGTTCCATTACATTTTGGTAACGAACTTGGCCTTGATCAAAAGGTTCGTTTCCGGCAATAAAAATAAGTTTCAAATCCTTTTCATTTTGCCCCCAATCTAATTGCACCATTGCATTTTGTAATACTTGCCCACAATATTCGTTTCCACCATTAGTGGTTAAAGAAAACAATTCTTTAGATATAGTATCTAAATCTCCACTAAATGGAAGTACTAGCCTGATATGACCTTCAGAGGCCGGTAAATTGTCGTTACCATATTCAAAAATAGCAATTTGTAATTCTGGTCTTATATTTTCACAACTGGCATAAGATAATTCGTTTACAATTTTCCATAGTTGAGCTTTGGCTTGATCAATTAAGCCGTCCATGCTATTGCTGGTATCTAATAGCAAACATACCTTTATGTTGGATGCTTTTAGTTTTGGTTTTTCGTTTACGGGGATAGCAACTGCTAACTCTTTGGTTTGAATTTTTTCATTCTGATTTTGACAGCTAAATATGCTAAAGATAATTAGCATTATAAAGCAATTTAAAACTGTTTTCATAGCGTTTTTTTTATGTTGTTATTAATTCTTTGACATCAATGGTACCGTTAGGGGAAATGATGTAATATTTATGCTTGGTTTCTGGTTTAGGCAGTTCAGCTGGTTTTTCTTTAGGGAGAGGTGAATAATTCAGTTTTATTTGCATACCAATTTGAATTACGGGTTCTAAAATACTGGGGTTCTTTACTATGTCAAAAGAATCAAAAGTGAGCGGTTGATAATAGTAAGATGTTTGTTTTTTGGCCTGAGTTACGCCTTTACGTTTCTTTATTGCTTCAAATGATACGCTATTGTAGGCTTGGTAACTTTGATAAAAGTCTTTTGGGAAGTAACAAAACTTATCATCTGCAACCGTAGCTTTGTACTCATTGACATCAAAACCAAGTAGCTTATAGTATTCTTTTTTGTCTTGAATTAGATCTAATAGTTCGGTTTGGAGGCCTTTGTATATTTCGGCTATGTTGGGAATGAAATAATCTACTTTTACTAGGTTATAAATTGAATTAGATGCACATGCACTTAAAATGGATTCAAACTGATTGGTTTTTGTAAATGCAATATGTAAATTTTGCTGAAGCTCAAATCCTTTAGGGACTTCAACGTATTTTGTGTTGAATATTTTCTTCTCAATTTCTAAATCGTAAACAGGTACAAAAGAAATCACATCGGCTGCAATACTTTCTTCCTTAATACCTAATGCGCTTAGGTTCTGCTTGACTCCATTTATTCGTTCATTAATGAGTGTATTGGCTTCTTCAGCAGTAACACCAATCTGACTTAGGTTGAAAACCGCGGTATAATTGGTTGCTTCCACATTATGCATAGCTCTTACGTCAATAGTAATGTGTTCAGAAGGTGATAGATTCTGAAAAGGGTTTGGAGCCGTTATCGGATTGTAAATTTGAGCATTACCTTTCATTGCAATATTTTGTCGTGAAATGGTTTGTTCTATTTGATTGTAATTTCCTTTGTGTTGCGCATAGAATTGGTATGCGCATAATGTTATTGCTACAAAAGCAATGCGTTTTAATTTCATGATTTATGTTTTTTGATTAATGATGTAAATCTGAAACAAACTTTAGAGTTTTAATAATAGTATTGAGTGAACGGGTACCTTCAATTAGTTTGTGATACACTTGGTTTAGCTGGCATCGCCTTTTTAATGTTTAAAAGGCGTAGAACTCATGTTCCTCATTTTATTTAATCGATTAAAGTATGTATGTTTAGTCTCCATTTAATTAAACCTTAATAGTGAAAAATTTTTCAATACACTTTTTTTTATTCATTTTACTGTCAACTCTGTCTATAAGTCCCGTTGTTGCACAACAGGACATGGAGCTAATGGAGGATGCTTATTTTACAATAAAAGGATCTGTAATTAGTAAGGATGATAACTCGCCAATAAGTCGGGTTAATGTAGAAGTAAATGGAGGAGCCTATACTATTACTAATCTTGATGGTGAATTTAGAATTAAGGCAAAAATTGGAGATCAAATTGTTATAAGACATAAAGATTTTGAAACGGTTTATTATGAAATTGAATCTGACGAGCGCATCAGGATTGAAGTAGAGCCGGAAGAAAGTGGGGACACCTATAGTTTCAAGTCAAAACGAAAACGCAATAATTTTAATGCGCTAATTGATTCCGCTTCAGTTTATACAAAAACAGATGCTGCTAAAAGTATCCAGTATGTCGGCGATGCTTTAAAAGAAAGTACTTCTGTAAAACAAGCAAGTGAAGCTTATGAGGTTTTGGGTGATGTGTATATGCAATGGAAACAATTTGATTTGGCCATTACAAATTTCAGGATTAGTCTACAAAATGTTGAAACCAACAATGTACAATTAAAGCTTGCCAAGGCATATGAGCTAAATAGAAATTATCAAGAAAGTATAAGTATCTATGAGTCTTTAGATAGTGAAGCACTGAGCAATTGGCAAAAGGTGGTTTTGTTTGAACAATGGGGAGATTCGTATTATGCAATTAAATCTTATGAAACGGCAATCGCCAAGTATCAATTGGGGTTAAACGTGGCTAAAACACATCTTATTTCTCCAAAAGAAACAGATTTAAATTCTAAAATAGCTACTGCTTATAATGACCTTGGGCAATTAGAACAGGCGAGAGGCTATTTTACAAATTCTTTGAACTTAGCTTCTAGTGAGAATAAAACCAGAGCTGTTGAAGAGCAACTCAAAGTGGCCGATTTTCAAAATACAAATATGGCCTATGATGACGAAATAGAATTGAGAAAACAGGCTATTGAGGTTATTGAGGATATACGTAGAGATAGCATAATTGACAATACCAGTGCGTTGACTACCCAAAAGCAGAACTATAAAATTGGTTCGGCATATTTTTTACAGAAGGATTATGATAATGCCATACCCTATTTAGAAAAAAGTATTGCAGAAGCTGATAAAAGTGAAGATCTGGTTGTTAAAAAAGATGCGACTCGAAAACTGTCTGATGTTTATGATGATGCAGGAGATTATAAAATGGCTTTATCTACTTATAAAGATTATACCGAAGTTGTTGACGAACTTTATATTAAAAAGGAACAAGAGATATCTCAGGCAGCAATTTTTAATAGAAACATTGCAGAAAAACAAAATAGGATTACCAGTTTAGAAAGCGAAAGATTATTGACCAAAAGTAAATATGATCTTGCCGAGCAAAAAAATAAAAATCAACAGATAATAATATACTCTTTATTGAGTGGGGTTTTGTTGCTTTTGGGTACAGCATATTTCATGTACAAGTATATCAAGCAACAACGTTTAGCAAATAATTTGTTGGCTCTAAAATCACTAAGAAGTCAGATGAATCCGCATTTTATATTTAATGCATTAAACTCTGTAAATAGCTTTATTGCTTCAAATGATGAAAGAACAGCCAATCGTTATTTATCCGATTTTTCAAAGCTGATGCGTGCCGTGTTGGAAAACAGTGAAGAAGATTTTATTCCTTTAGAAAAGGAGGTTGAACTCTTAAATTTATATACGCAATTAGAGCATTTTAGATTCCAGGATAAATTCAATTTCTCTATTGATATTGATGATGATGTTGTCGTTTCGGACTATGTGATTCCGCCAATGCTTTTACAACCCTATATTGAAAATGCGGTTTGGCATGGATTACGATATAAAAAGGAAAAAGGGTTTTTGAAAATTCATATTTCAAACAGATGTAGGGATGAGCTGGTAATCTCAATTACAGATAATGGCATTGGTCGACAAAATTCGATGGCATTAAAAACAGATAATCAGAGAAAACAAAACTCTAAAGGAATGGGTAACATTAAAAAACGGGTTGCTATTTTAAACGACATGTATAAGGATAAGGTAGATGTTTTTATTGACGATTATTCTAAAGATGAAGATTGTGGAACTAAAGTTGTTGTAACTTTAAAAAAAGACTAAATGAAGTTAAATGCTATTCTTGTTGAAGACGAGGAAACAAGTCGGAAAATTTTAAGAAATTATCTTGAAAAATATTGCCCTAATGTCAACTTATTAGGAGAGGCTTCAAATGTAGATGAAGCCTTAGTGTTGATTAGGACCTTGGAGTTAGATTTGGTTTTTCTTGATGTAGAAATGCCTTTTGGTAATGCTTTTGATTTATTAGATAAAGTTGGGAATAGGACCTTTGATACGGTTTTTGTAACCGCCTATAATCAATATGCCATGGATGCCTTAAACGCTCATGCTTCTTATTATTTGATGAAGCCTATTAGTATTGATGAACTGATAAAGGCTGTTGATTATGTGGTTGAAGTGCGTACTAAAGAAAATAGCCTACAAGATGAAGTATTGATGCCAAAAACAACTCCAATCGAAGGCAAGCTAACAATCCCTCAGCAAGACGGGTTTGAAATTTTAAATACTTCAGATATTTTGTATTGTAAGGCAGATGATAATTATACCGAAATCTATTTGACAAATAATAGGCGAAAGGTGGTTAGTAAAACCCTTAAATATTTTGATGATTTGTTGAAAGGCTCTAGCTTTGCAAGGGTCCATAAGTCATATTTGGTCAATGTGAATGAAGTTGTAAAATATGTGAAAGGAAAAGGCGGCAGTGTGATTTTGAGTAACGGAAAAGAGGTTATGGTGTCTGCATCTAAAAAAGCCGATTTATTATCTTATTATAAATAGTTATGATTATTAAAGAAGTTAGAGGAAAAACCCCCAGTATACCTGAAGATTGTTTTATTGCTGAAAATGCTACAATTGTTGGTGAAGTAAGTATGGGGAGTGAGTGCAGTGTTTGGTTTAATGCTGTAGTTAGAGGAGATGTACATTTTATTAAAATGGGTGATAAAGTAAATGTTCAAGATGGCGCAGTAATACACGCTACTTATATTAAATCACCTACCACTATTGGAAATAATGTTTCGATTGGGCACAATGCCATTGTTCATGGATGTACTATTAAGGATAATGTGTTGATTGGTATGGGCAGTATTGTCATGGATGATTGTATTATTGAAAGTAATAGCATAATTGCCGCTGGTGCGGTAGTAACTAAAAATACTATAGTTGAATCTGGTTCAATTTATGCGGGTGTTCCTGCAAAAAAGGTAAAGGATATTAGTGAAGAGCTAATTGAAGGTGAGATTAATAGAATAGCCGAAAATTATGTGCATTACTCTTCTTGGTTTCAAGAGTAATAGTTTAAAACTTCAACTCTTGTACTTCAAATTGATTTGATATAAGCGATTCTAACACGGTTTTATTTGAATTGGTGTAAAAGGTATGCTTTGTCGTATTTGTAGAATTATTTTCCAATGTATTAGCCATTAGTATCGCCTTAGTTTGTCTTGCCACAGCTTCACCCGAATCAATTATGGTAATATGCTCAGGCAACATGTTTTTTAAAACAGGAATTAAATACGGATAATGGGTGCATCCTAAAACCAAATAATCAATATTAGCATCTAACATTGGTTTAAGGTAGGATGCCAGTAATTGTCTCATTTCAGGACTGTCTATTTTCCCTGACTCAACAAGAGGAACAATACCTTCACCATCTTGTTCAATTACAGAAATACCTTTGGCATATAGCTCAGAGGTGTTTGAAAATAGCTCTGATGATAAGGTGCCTTTAGTGGCTAAAATTCCAATGGATTTGGTTTTACTTTTTAATGCCGCAGGTTTAATTGCCGGTTCAATCCCAATAAAAGGAATATCATATTGACTTCTTAAAAAAGATATGGCATTTGTTGTTGCTGTGTTACAAGCGACGACAATAAGTTTACAATCTTTTTCTAAAAGTAACTCTGTGTTTTTAACACATAAGTCGATAATAGTTTGTTTTGGCTTTTGCCCATAAGGAGCATTGTTGCTATCCGCCAAGTATATGGTAGATTCTTTAGGAAGAAGACTATGTATTTCTTTGAATATAGAAGTGCCTCCTACGCCAGAATCAAAAATACCAATGGGTTTCGAACTCATAGATACAAAAATAAAAAAGCCACTTATAAAAGTGGCTTTAATTTAATTTTTTTGAATAGGATGATTATATACCTAATTCTTGTTTTACTGCAGCCATTAAATCTGTTCCGTCAGCAACGATAACACCACCACCTTGAGTAGCATCTAAAACGTATTGAATACCTTGAGCTTTTGCTACTTTATCAATTGCAGCTTTAGCTTTTTCAGTAATAGGCTTTAATAAGTCAAATCTCTTTTTTTCAAGGTCTTGTTGCGCTTGGCCTTGGAATTGACGAATACTAGCTTCCATACCTTGAACTTCTTGAACACGAGTTGCATTTTCTTCATCAGTTTTAGTACCAGCTTCAGCGTCGTATTGTTTCATTTTATTCTGTAACTCAGTTGCTGCAGCTTGTATTTCTGCTTCATATGTCTTCGCTAACTTTTCAATCTCGGCTTGAGCACTTTTCATTTCTGGCATACTTTCAATTAACTCCTGAGTATTGATGTGTGCAACTTTAGTCTGTGCAGTGGTAAACTGAGTAGCTCCTAAAAATAGTATTGCTGCAAATAAAAGTGTTTTGAATTGTTTCATTTCTAATTTGTATTACGTGTTTTAATTATTAAATTTTATTTAATTAAGGGTGTCCTTCTTTTTTCTTGCCTCTTCAGCCTCTTGTTTGGCCTTTGCCCTTTCTTCCAGAATTTTTTGTTTTCTAGCTTCTAATTCTTGTTTTCTTTTTTCTCTTTCTATCAGCTTTTGCTGTTTTTTTTCTTCCAATAGTTGTTCCTTGGTTTTACCCTCGGTATTTGAAGATTTTGATGCAGCTGCTCCAGCAGCTCCAGTTTCTTTTGCTCCTCGAGAAGCAGCAATGCTATCCGTTTTACGTTTCCTTTCAGCATCACGCTCTGCTTTTGCTTTAGCGCGGTCGTCTAATATTTTTTGACGTCTTGCTTCAGCTTCTTGGGCTTTTGTGTCTCTTATTTCTTGTTGTTCCTTTTGACGGTCTTCAATTAATTTTTGACGTTCTGCAGCTTTTTCGTCTAAAGCTTTTTGTCTTGCTTCTTGCTCGGCATTTATCACAGGGACTACCTCTTCATTATCTGCGGCTTTTCTGTCTGCTTTAGTTTGTGCCTGTTGTCTTTTAGATGACCTCGTTATGCTACGTAAAACCAATTCACTAATGTCAAATCGCTCTGCTGAATATAGCATCACAACATCTGCCGATTTATCAAAAATGAAATCGTATTTCTTAGTTCCTGCTATCTCTTGAACAGCAGCGAAAATTTGATCTTGTATAGGTTGAATTAATTGTTGCTTTTGAAGCATTAAATCACCGTTAGGTCCAAAGCGTTTTTGTTGGTAATCCAAGATATCGGCTTCTTCAAAAGAAATATCTTCCAAACGTTCTTCATAAAGTTCTTTGGTTAATAAAACACTTTCGTTTGTAAGTTGCTTTTTTTTCTGCGCTACTTCATTTAAACGTTGTTCTATTTCGTTTTTCCATTGTATCACCTTTTTGTCAAGTTGTGATGTTGCTGCTTGGTATTCTGGTACGTTTTGTAAAATGTACTCCGTATCAATATAACCAATACGAACACCCCTTTGAGCATAAGAAGTCCAACTTAATAAGCCGATTATTGCCACTAAAAAAAGAACCTTATTTTTCATCCGATTGTGTTTTTTAATTTAGATAACTCTACTCTAATTAGCTTAGAGACGGTAATATATCATTCTTATTTACAATAGAGTTATTATTTTCCAAATTAACGAAATATATTCCTAAAAATTTTACGACTCAGATTAAAACCTTATAGTGTTCGATGAAAATATCATGCCAAACTTAGAATTGTTGTCCAATTATGAAATGCGTTTCCCATCCATTTTTAACAGTTTGCCCTGGTAATGGATCAAATCCATGTCCGAAATCAATACCTAATAATCCAAATGCTGGCATAAAAATTCTAAGTCCAAATCCAGCCGATCTTTTTAAATCGAAAGGACTGTAATCTCTAAAGTTATTAAAGGAAGCTCCACCTTCTATAAATCCTAAACCGTATATTTTAGCTTGTCCAGTTAAGGTAATAGGGTATCTCAATTCTAATGAAAATTTGTTGTAGATAGAAGATCCATCTTCAGATGATAACGATTGGTTTGGATAACCTCTTAACTGTATAACTTCACGACCATCTAAAGAGTAGTTTCCTAAACCATCACCTCCTAAGAAGAAACGTTCGAAAGGAATTACACCTCTATCGTTATTATAAGCTCCTAAGTATCCCATTTCTAAACCAGTTTTAACAACCAGTTTGTCAACAATTCTTGTATACCAGTCTCCCTTAAATTTTAATTTATAAAATTCTAACCATTTAAAACGTTCTTGATCAATTTCAGCAATACGTTCAGAATCAGTAAGAGGGTCTAAAGATTCTCTTTCATCTGCTAATGCTTCATAATCTACATTGTTAAATAATGAATAAGGTAAACTTAGTTTTGCGCTAACGCTAAAGCTTGATCCACCAGTTGGATAAATAGGATCTACTCTGGTGTTATTTCTACTTAAAGCAATAGTGTATGATAAGTTATTAGAGTAACCGTCACCAAACGTAAATAAACCTGTATTATAGTTTTTAAGATCGTAATGTTGGTATCCTAAAGATTGTGATAATGTAAAGTAATCATCTGGAGCAGCTAATCGTTTTGCTAACCCAACAGAAGCACCAGTAATATTAAATCTTCTGTCTCTATCTGCATCACCTGTTGTAGGGTTAAACAAAAATTGCTTAGTGTGAGATATAGATGTAGATAATTGTACAGGTTTTTTACCACCTAACCATGGTTCTGCAAATGAGAAGCTATAGGTTTGAAAATATTTACTTGCTTGTAAACGCAGTGCAAGACGCTGTCCATCACCCATTGGTACAGGTTTGTAAGCCTCTTTTTTAAACATATCTTTAATTGCGAAGTTGTTAAAAGAAAGCCCTAATGTACCGATGAATCCACCACCACCGTAACCCCCTTGTAGTTCGATTTGACTTGATCCTTTTTCAACTACAGAATACTCCATGTCCAATGTCCCATCATTAGGATTTGGGTTTTTGAAGTTAGGCACAATTTGCTGTGCATCAAAGAACCCTAATTGTCCAAGCTCACGAATCGTACGCATTACATTTGCTCTACTATACAATTGTCCTGGTCTGGTACGTAGTTCGCGATAAATAACGTGGTCGTTAGTTTTATCGTTACCTACTACAGTTACGTTTTTAAAGTAAGCCGGTTTACCTTCTACGATTCTAATCTCCAAATCAATAACATTTCCGTCTGCACTAACCTCTACAGGGTTAATAGAAGAGAACAGGTAACCATTGTTTTGATAAAGGTTCGTTAAATCGTCTGCATCAGGTTTAGAGTCGTCAGCAATTCGCTCTTTTAAGAAGACACCATCATAGGTTGAACCTTCTTTAATTCGTAATACAGATGCTAATTGTTGATCCGTATAAACACTGTTTCCAACAAATGTAATTTTACCAAATTTGTATTGTTCACCTTCTTCAATGTCTAAATGAAGTGTAATTGTATCGTCATTATTTTTGGTAATAGAGTCTGACAAAATACGAGCATCTCTATACCCGTTCTTTTTGTAAACGTCTTTCACTTTTTCTAAATCTTCTTGAAAATCGGCTTCAATATACTTAGAACGTTTCCATACTCTAAAAAAGCTTTTTTCTTTGGTATTACCCATTGCACTTTTTAGTCGCTTAGAGCTAATGTCTTCGTTTCCTGTAAAAGCTATTTGGTCAATTTTAATTTTATTCTCTTTATCAATATCAATAGCCATGTTTACACGGCTTTTTTGAATTGAATCGTTTACTGCAGTAGTCGTAATGACAACATTGGTGTTAAAATACCCTTCTTTTTTATATTTTTTGGTCAGGTAGTTTTTGGTAGTCGTGATTAAGTTTTCGGTAACCTTAACACCTGAAGCCAATTTGTTTTCATGAATAATGTCTTCAATTTTAGACTTCTTCACACCAGTAATTGTTACCTCTTGTAGTTCTGGTAAATCAATTAGGTTAATTTCTAAATGAGCTACATTGCCTTCAGCCTTAGTCATAAAAATATCAATGGCGCTAAATAGACCAGATTTCCATAGCTTTTTAAGGGCGTTGCTTATTTGTTCACCAGGGATTAATATTTTATCTCCTTTTCTTAGTCCTGAATATGTTATTACCGTTTGAGAACTAAAGTTTGAATCTCCAGTTACCGTAATCTCACCAATGGTGTATTTGTTTCCAGAATTAAAGCTTAGGTTTTGGGCGGTAACTGCAGCAGTAAAAAATAAAAAGAATGCAATTAATATAGTAGAAGTATTTTTATGCATACTATTTGCTAAGTTGTTCACTTGTTTTTCCAAATCGTCGTTCTCTATTTTGATAATTAATCAAAGCATCATATAAATGTTCCCGTTTAAAATCAGGCCACAAAATATTTGTGAAATATAATTCTGCATATGCAATTTGCCATAATAAGAAATTGCTAATTCTTTGCTCTCCACTGGTTCGAATTAGTAAATCTACATCTGGTAAATTATGCGTGTAAAGATGCCCATTTATAATTGATTCATCAATACTTTCAACAGAAATTATATTATTTTTAACTTTATCACTCAAAGCTTTGATAACACTAATAATTTCCTCTCTTGAACCGTAGCTTAATGCTAAAGTGAGAGTCATTTTATTGTTATTTTTTGTTTTGTCTATGACTTCTAACAATTCCTTCTTTGCTGTTTTCGGTAAGTCTTCTAAATTACCTATAGCTTGAAGTTTGATATTGTTGTCTTGAAGGGTTTTAATTTCTTTTTTAAGAGACTTTACTAATAATTTCATTAGCAGTTGCACCTCTAATTTTGGTCTGTTCCAATTTTCAGTAGAAAAGGCATATAACGTTAAATTGGCAATACCCAACTCAGCACAAGATTCTACCGCTTCTCGCACAGATTCTGCACCATTTTCATGTCCAATGGCACGAACATAGCCTTTTTGTTTTGCCCAACGCCCATTACCATCCATAATAATGGCAACGTGTTTAGGTAGTCTTTCTTTAAGTATTTGTTGTTTCAATTCCACTTAATAATTACAATAACATGGTTTTCTTCCAAAAGTATACGTTAGGGTAACTCCAGAGAACACATACCAATCGTTGTTATTGGTATTTCCAAAACTGGCTAATTCTCTTTCTTCTGAATCTGGTACACTTCCATCAATCTCGTCAGAAAAAGTATAACGAGCGCCTACTTCTAGAGCAAAAACCCATTTGTAACCAATATTAGTTTTAAAGCCTAAAGCCATAGGTATTCCCCAAGCCCAACTTGATGTGTTTTCTGAAAGGTTATTCCCATTTTGATCGATAAAAAAATTGTCATGTTTTGCAGCAGATACTCCCGAATATAAATAGGGTGTAAATTTATTACCGCTATCATGCAAATTAAAATCTAAAAACGTAAACTCCATTCCTGCTGACATTTCAACAATATCATTACTAAAACTATAATCTCTTTCCAGTCTTCGAGGGTCGTCAGATTTACTGTCCTTTCCTTCTAATTCTGAATAGATTAATGAAAACCTAAAAGAGTGACGCGGACTTCTATTCCATTTAAATACACCTCCAAAAGCCAACTGGTTTGGTGAAATGTAATTGGTTGCTCCCACATCTCCTATAAAATTACTACCTCCCAAAAATCCTCCAATCTCGTATATCTGAGACTGGCTACTTTGGACAAAAAGCAGGCTAAACAATAAAATGGTTAAGTACCTCATAGGTTTTCAAAAGTTTGCAAATATAATAATTAAGATTTTTTTAATCGAATTTGATTCGATTAGTATTCTACATTAACATTATTTGCTTGGTTTTATTGTTTAATTGCGGTTGTCTTCACCCCAGAGTAATTTTTTTCTAAGCGTATCAATAAAGCTCTCGTCAAGAAGTTCTACCATTTTTATATTAAAATCGGCTTCCTTAATAATCACTTCATCATTATTGTTTAAAGTTACAAGTCTGGAATCCATAGACATTAAGTATTGGGGTTCTCTACCATTAACTTTAAGTTGGATTTTTGTATCTGAAGGAATTACAAGTGGTCGAGCATTTAAGTTATGAGGAGCAATAGGTGTTAAAACCAAACTGTTAGAACCAGGAGTAATAACCGGGCCACCACAACTCAGCGAATAGCCTGTTGAGCCCGTAGGAGTAGAAATAATCAATCCGTCTGCCCAATAAGAGGTTAAATACTCGTCATTTAAATGTGTATCAACTGTTATCATAGAAGTTGTATTTTTCCTACTTACAGCAATTTCATTTAGGGCAAAGTTTAATTTGCCTAAGGGTTGAGTGTTTGATGTTGTTTCTACACTTAACACTGTTCGTTCTGAGATTTTGTATTCGCCTTTTAAAATGGCTTTTACAGCATCTTCTATTTCATTTTCCTGGATGGTTGCTAAAAAACCAAGCCTCCCAGTGTTTATGCCTACAATTGGTATGTTAAGTTTTAAGACATCGGTAATGGCTCTTAAAATTGTACCGTCTCCACCTATACTAATTAGAAGATCAAAGCTTTCATCTAAATTTGAGTACGTTGGTAAATTCTTGTATTTAAAATTTATGGCGTTGGCTTCTATAAGTAAATCCAGATAGGCGTCCTTAATTATAAGTGTTGCATTGTTGTTTTTGAGCTCATTAATAAGTACATCTATACTTGTTTGTGAGCGTTCTGTGTAATACTGACCGTAAATAGCAATTTTCATGATTTACATGTTTAGATATTTGTTCAAATAGTCAGAACGTTCTTTAAGGTTTTCAATATAAGTGTCTTCTTCATGACCAGATACAATTTTATAACTGTAACGTCTTAAAGTTTGGATGACATCATTTAAACCAGAATGCCCAATTTTAATCGTGATTTGAGCCATCTCACTTGTCATGTTAGAGATGAAAATACCATATAATTTTGCATCGTTAGATTCCACAATTTGAGTAATCTCACTAAACGAATAATCATTGGTGCCTTTTTCTATGACTATAATAGCTCCAGCTTCAGAAAAGAAAGGGGTATCATTAAAAAGGTTGATAATATCATTAAGCTCATAGTATCCTAAATAATTATTGTTTTTATCCAAAACCGGCATTATGTTGGAGTAGTTTTGAGCGAAGGCTTCTAAAACGTCTAGCCAATTTGTGGTGTCTCTTACATGAAATCCTTCAATGGCAAATGCACAATCCTTAACTGTTTTGTCTGTTTCGAAACAATGCACATCAGTTTCAGAAAGACATCCTAAATATTGATGGTCATCATTTTGAATTGGAATATGCGAATAGGTTAATTCATTAAAAAATAATTTTAATTCGCTTAGTTCACTTAAAATGCTAAGTGGCTTTATGTCGTTTATAATGTATTGAGAAAGTTGCATTTTCACTACTGTTTGACTACGCAAATTAATTAAAATTTACTACAAATTGCGTTTAGGAGTTCGTATTTTTGTATTAAAATTTAGGTATGACAAAACTTAGTGTAAACATAAATAAGATAGCTACTTTAAGAAATTCAAGAGGTGGTGATGTTCCAAATTTAGTGCAATTTGCTAAAGATGTTCAGGGATTTGGAGCAGAAGGTGTTACTATTCACCCAAGACCGGACCAACGGCATATTAGGTATACCGATGTTTACGATTTAAAACCAGTGGTACATACAGAGTATAATATCGAAGGAAATCCGATTCGTCAGTTCATTGATATGGTGCTAGAAGTTGAGCCTACACAGGTTACTTTAGTGCCTGATGCTGATGATGCTTTAACCTCAAATGCAGGATGGGACACGATTACCCATAAATCTTTTTTGCAGGATGTTATAGCTGAGTTTAAATCAAAAGGAATTAGAACAAGTATTTTTGTTGATCCAATTGAAGCTCAAATTGAAGGAGCCCTTGCTACAGGAACTGACAGAATTGAATTATACACCGAAGCTTTTGCTCATCAATATGGATTGGGAGATACATCGGGCATTGACCCTTATGTAAAGTGTGCAGAGTTAGCTAATCAATTAGGGTTAGGGATAAATGCGGGACATGATTTGTCGTTAGAAAATATTAAATTTTTTAAAGACCAAATCCCTGGCTTATTAGAAGTTTCTATTGGGCATGCTTTAATCTCTGAGAGCTTATATTTGGGTGTAGAAAATGTGGTGAATATGTATCTTCAAAAACTTAAATAATGGTATTACATTCAAATGTTATAGGAGAAGGAAAGCCATTTGTGATTTTACATGGTTTTTTAGGTATGGGGGATAACTGGAAAACTTTAGGTATGAAGTTTTCTCAGCAAGGTTATGAGGTGCATTTGGTGGATCAAAGAAATCATGGAAGAAGTTTTCATGATGAAGCGTTTAACTATGAGATTTTAGTTGAAGATTTAAAGCATTATTTTGTAGTAAATCAAATTGAAGATGCTATTGTTTTAGGGCATAGTATGGGAGGTAAAACCGCCATGTTGTTTGCCTGCGAAAACCCTGAATTAGTGAGCAGATTAATTGTTGCAGATATTTCTCCAAGGTATTACCCTATTCATCATGATGCTATTTTAGAAGGATTATCATCTTTAGATTTTAATACTATTGCATCAAGGTCTAAGGCAGATCAACACTTGGCAAATTATGTTTCTGATATGGGAACGCGTCAGTTTTTATTGAAAAACCTGTATTGGGTTGAAAAGGGGAGGTTGGCATTACGCATAAATTTACCTGTCTTGAAACAAGAGGTTGCAGAAGTAGGAGAGAGCTTGCCTGTGTCTTCAAAATTTGAAAAACCGACGTTGTTTTTAAGAGGAGATAAATCGGAATATATTGGAGCGCAAGACGAGAAATTAATTCAAATGCATTTTCCTAAATCTAAAATCGATACGGTATCAAATGCAGGGCATTGGTTGCATGCCGAAAACCCAAAAGCCTTTTTTGACTTTGTGTTAGATTTTATATCTTAATCAAAATTTAAAGAAATATTTTATGAAGTGGTTGGTTAAACTTTTGTTAACGGCTTTAGCTGTGTTTTTGATAGATATGATGCTTGATGGTGTTGTATTAGACGATTATGGAACAGCGGTTATTGTGGCATTAGTTTTGGCGCTTCTTAATACTTTTGTAAAGCCGCTTTTAGTTTTCTTTACCCTTCCAATTACAGTGTTTACAATGGGTTTGTTCCTTATTATAGTGAATGCATTAATAATTTTATTAGCAAGTAAATTTGTTGATGGGTTTTATGTTGATGGCATAGGAACCGCTATTCTTTTTAGTTTTTTATTATGGGCTATCCGCTCCTTACTTCATTCTTTAATAAAAGAGGATTAGTCCTGCTCTGAATCTCAACATTTTAAAAACTTTGATGTACACCAAAAAAGTTGTACTTTTGCAGCCCAATTTTGGTTAAATAAAATAGAGGTGAAAACTCACCTTTTTGTTAAATGCCGCAATGCGGCAATAGATCAGTTAAAATGAATATTACAAGAGAAAACATTGATGCATTAAATGCTGTTGTAAAAGTCGATATCGCAAAGAATGATTATAGCGATAACGTTGAAAAAATATTAACAGATTACCGTAAATCTGCGAATATCCCTGGATTTAGAAAAGGACATGTGCCAATGAGCTTAGTTAAAAAGCAATATGGTAAAGCTGTTTTGGTAGACGAGGTGAACAAATTGCTTCAAGATTCATTAGGTAAATATTTAACTGAAGAAAAATTAGATGTTTTAGGTAATCCATTACCAAAACCTCAAGATGATTTAGATTGGGATGCAGAAGATTTTTCTTTTGAATTCGAACTTGGATTAGCGCCTCAATTTGATGTGAATCTTAAAAGTGAAAAAGCAATAACTGCTTACAATATTGTTGCTGATGACAAAATGATCGAAGATCAACTTGTGCATTTAAGAAAACAATACGGTAAAATAGTTTCTCAAGATACAATTGATGAAGACTCTGAGGTTACAGGTGTATTTGTAAACGAAGAAAAAGAAATCAATAACTCTACGACTATTACTTTAGATAAAATTAAAGGGAAAACAAATGCTAAGAAATTTGTTGGAGCTAAGGTTGGAGATGTATTAAATCTTAAAACTAAAGGATTGTTTAATGACGATCACGATTTAATGAATTTCTTAAAGGTATCTCATGATGATGCTCACGGTTTAGAAATTGAAGTAACATTTACGGTTTCTGAGGTGAACTCAAGAGAATTAGCAAACTTAGATCAAGAGTTGTTTGATAAATTATTTGGTGCAGGTGTTGTTACTTCTGTAGAAGAATTAAAAGAAAGAATTAAAGCTGATTCTGAAAAACAATTTGCGCAACAAGGCGATCAAAAATTATTAAATGATGTTACTGAGTATTTAGTAGAATCAACAAAATTTGATTTACCAGCAGAATTCTTACAACGTTGGATGCAAACTGCAGGAGAAGAGACTTTAGATGCTGATCAAGCAAAAGAAGAGTATGAGAAGTCAGAGAAAAGTATGCGTTACCAATTAATAGAAGGTAAACTTATTTCTGATCATAATTTACAAGTTTCTTTTGATGATTTAAAAGCACATTCTATTACAATGATCAAAGCTCAAATGGCACAATTTGGTCAAATGGATCCTTCAGAAAAAGAATTAGATGATATCGCAGCGCGTATTTTATCTAATCAAGAAGAGGTTAAAAGACTGTCTGACCAGTTAATGAGTCAAAAGTTATTAGGTCTTTATAAAGAAGAGGCTAATATCGATTCAAAAGACATTACATATGATGAATTTGTGAAAGAGTTTTACAGTTAATCATTACGAATAAATCCTTATATTTAAAGCGTAAAACTGTTGGTTTTGCGCTTTTTTTTAACATTAAATAGAATAAAAAATATCATATGGATTACGGAAAAGAATTTGAAAAATTTGCAATAAAAGATCAGGGGATTAACAGTAACTACTATAATAAAATTATTAGTAGCATGTATCCAACTAATTTAACGCCTAATATCATTGAAGAGCGTCAAATGAATATTGCAATTTTTGATGTGTTTTCACGATTAATGATGGACCGTATCATTTTTATGGGTACAGCCATTAATGATCAAGTGGCAAATATCATTCAAGCCCAATTATTATTTTTAGAAAGTACAGATGCTACTAAAGATATTCAGATTTACATTAATTCTCCAGGAGGAAGTGTTTATGCAGGATTAGGGATTTATGATACGATGCAATTTATTAAGCCAGATGTGGCTACAATTTGTACTGGTATGGCAGCATCTATGGGAGCTGTTTTGTTATGTGCAGGAGCTAAAGGTAAACGTAGCGGATTAACACATTCTCGTGTAATGATTCACCAACCATTAGGTGGGGCTCAAGGTCAAGCAAGTGATATCGAGATTACAGCACGAGAAATTGTAACTCTTAAAAAAGAACTTTACGAAATAATTAGTAAACATTCTGGACAGGATTACGACAAAGTATATCAAGATAGTGATAGAGATTACTGGATGAAAGCTGATAAAGCTTTAGAGTACGGTATGATTGATGAAGTATTAGCAAGAAAATAAAGTGAAATACTAATTTTAAATTAGTAGAATTAAATTATGGCAAAGGAAGAATTAGAATGTTCGTTTTGTGGAAGGAAAAAGCCAGAAACTAACCTGTTAATTGCAGGCTTAGATGCACATATCTGTGACCGTTGTATTGAGCAAGCTCATGGTATTGTATTAGAAGAATCAAAGCAAGGAAGTAACTCAGAGTTGTCTTCTGAATTAATGCTTAGAAAACCACAGCAAATAAAAGCATTTTTAGACGAGTATGTTATTGGTCAAGACTATACTAAAAAAGTAATGTCTGTGGCCGTATATAATCACTACAAGAGATTATTGCAACCTGCTACCGATGATGATATTGAAATTCAAAAAAGTAATATCATAATGGTGGGCCAAACGGGTACCGGAAAGACCCTTATGGCAAAAACAGTAGCCCGCATGTTAAATGTGCCATTGGCTATAGTTGATGCTACAGTACTTACTGAGGCAGGTTATGTTGGTGAAGATGTAGAGAGTATTTTAACTCGTTTATTACAAGCTGCAGATTACAATTTAGAGAAAGCTGAAAAGGGAATTGTTTTTATTGATGAAATTGATAAGATTGCGCGTAAAAGTGATAATCCTTCAATAACAAGAGATGTATCTGGTGAAGGTGTGCAACAAGCGCTTTTAAAGTTATTAGAAGGTACAGTTGTAAATGTGCCGCCAAAAGGAGGAAGAAAGCATCCTGATCAGAAATTTATTGAAGTTAACACAGAGCATATCTTGTTTATAGCTGGAGGTGCATTTGATGGTGTTGAGCGTATTATATCTAAACGTTTAAATATGCAAGCGGTTGGTTATAGTGCTTCTAAATCTGAAGAGGTTGTGGATCAAGATAATTTACTTCAATATATTATTCCTAAAGATTTAAAAGACTTTGGGTTAATTCCTGAAATTATTGGTCGTTTGCCAGTTCTTACTTACATGAATCCTTTAGATGCAAAAACCTTAAGAGCAATTTTAACGGAGCCTAAAAACGCGATTATCAAGCAATATAAAAAGTTGTTTGAAATGGATGATATTAAGCTGTCTATTAATGATGATGCTTTAGAGTTTATTGTTGAAAAGGCCATAGAGTATAAGTTAGGAGCAAGAGGGTTGCGTTCCCTTTGTGAAGAGATACTTACTGATGCAATGTTTGAATTGCCAAGTTCTGATGATGTAGATGCTTTGGTTGTAGATAAAGCATACGCTAAAGAAAAATTGACAAAAACAACTCTTAAAAAGCTAAAGGCTGTTTCTTAAGTGTTACAAGATGTATTGTTATAAAAAAAAGCCACTCCTTTGAGTGGCTTTTTTTATTTGGATCATTAATAAATATTGCAAAAAAAGATAATATTTTATAATGTGATGTTTTTTGTCTTTGTGTTGCTTTGTAAATATAGAAGCATTTTTAAAACATAAAAATTAATTTATGTCAATTTGGACAAAATCCTGCTAATTTTCGATGTGATGTATAACTAGTATTCCATTCAACGGTGATAATTACAAAATAAAATTTAGTTATCGGTTACGCTGGTTGCTCCGTTTGAAACTAATTCCAGATTTTCAGTAATTAAACCTCCGTTACTTTCTGTAGCATTTATGTCAAAAACCAATGGCTCAAAACCAAATTTCATTACCTTAAGTTTATAATCACCGTAAGCCTGAATTTTGAATTTGTATCCTGAATCGCTTCCCGTAATTTGGCGTTCTATGATATTGTCTTCACCATCCATCAAAAATATATTGGCATTAGGTATTGGTGCATTAGTATTGTCTACGATTAAACCTTTAATGTCTTGATAAACAATTTGAGATTTAAATCTAAAAATGTCAAAACTGCCAATGCTTCCTTCCCTGTCAGACGATATAAAGCCTTTGTCTTCTTGGATAAATTTAAATGAAATATCATTTGATGTACTGTTAATATCTGTACCTAAGTGTCTAGGTGTTCCTAAATAACTCTCTTTAATGGCAGAAACAAATACATCGTAACCTCCAATTGAGTTGTGACCTTCAGATGAAAAATAAAGTGACTCACCATCAGGAGAAGTGTAAGGATACTTTTCGTTTTGAGCAGTATTTACATTTGGTCCTAAATTATGAGGTTGTCCCAAAGTGCCATCACTTAATATTTCGGCAGAGTAAATGTCAAATCCACCAACAGTACCTCCCATATTTGACGCAAAGTACAATGTCTTTCCATCAGCACTAACATGTGGTGATTCTATTGAGTAATTTGGACTGCTAATTGCTAATTTTTCTTGATCAATCCAGTTTCCTGCAGAATTTGTTTGAAGTCTAGTTTTGTATAACTGGTAATTGTTAGAAGTCTCACGCATGGCACGTGTGAAATACATAGTTTGCTGGTCCGGAGTAAAGGCAATTAAGCCTTCGTTATTTTTAGTGTTTATGATTCTAGAATATAACAACGGATTTGAAAGTGTGCCGTATCCGTCTAAATCCATACAAAACAATTCGGTGTAGGGTTGATTCGTGCGCTCGTCTACACCGTTTCCTAAACCTCCAATTTTCTTAGAAGAAACTACAATAAATTTATTTCTGAATACTCCAGATCCAATTTCAGAGTATTTGCTATTCATCTTTGAATGATGAACAAAAAATTTCATTCCGCTTTTGTTCAGATTGTCCTGATCGTTAACTTGGGTTTTATCTTGAGAATTGCTTAAAGAATTAATAGATAAATTCCCGTAAAGCACCAATGTAGAAAATACAAAAGCAGAGTACAAATAGAGGGCGTACTGTTTCATTTTAAGGGATATTAATGGATTAACACCATAAAAATAGGTGTTAAAGCTCAAGTTTTGATGTATTTACATCTAAATTAGTTGAATTTTAATTTTTCAACGATAAAATGAAATAATGTGTACAGAATTATAGGTAAACCTCCTACAAATTAAGTGATTTTAGTCTGTCTAAATACTGTCTTGTGTTGGATAATCGAGGTACTTTATGTTGCCCTCCAAGTTTATCATTTTCTTTTAGCCAGTCATAAAACACCCCTTTTCTTCCGATGTTTAAAACAGGAGGATTTAAAGTCATATTATTCATTCGCTTAGCTTCGTAATCAGAATTTAAAGATTGAAGGTTGGTGTCTAATAAATAAATGAACTCATCTTGATTATGAGGTGCAGTTTTAAATTCTATAAGCCATTCATGTGTTCCTTTTTCTTTGCCTTCCATGAAAATAGGTGCAGCGGTATATTCTACAATTTCAGAATTTGTGGCTTTACAAGTCGCCTTTAAAGCTTCTTCTGCATTTTCAATAATCAATTCTTCACCAAAGACATTTATATGATGCTTTGTTCTTCCAGAAACTTTAATTTTATAAGGGTTTAAAGACGTAAATCTAACCGTGTCTCCAATTTTGTAACGCCACAATCCAGCATTTGTAGTTATGACAATGGCATAATTTTTATGCAATTGAACCTCGCTTAATGGGATTATGATATCACTTTCATTTCCGTTATTATCCATCGGAATAAATTCATAGAATATCCCATAGTCTAACATTAGGAGTAAGTCTGATGAATTATTTAAATCCTGAATGGCAAAAAAACCTTCTGAGGCATTGTAAATTTCGTAGAACTTAAAATTGGGATCTGCTAATATGTTTTGATATTGTTCTTTGTATGGCAAAAAGCTAACGCCACCGTGAAAATATACTTCTAAATTGGGCCAAATTTCTAATAAACTCGATTTTCCCGTATGTTGCAAGGCATTGTTTAAAAGCACCAACATCCATGATGGGACACCAGCCAGGCTCGTTACATTCTCGTTTACCGTTTCCTCAACAATCGCTGGCATTTTGTCTTGCCAGTCGCTCATTAAAGAAATTTTAGAACTTGGGGTGCTGCTGTATTCTGCCCAAAAAGGCATGTTGTCTATAAGTATGGCAGATAAGTCGCCAAAAGTAGTGCCGTTCTCCTTGTACAACTCTTTACTACCTCCTAATCTTAAGCTTTTACCGGTAAACAACTGCGACTCTTCGTTGTTGTTGAGGTACATACATAACAGATCTTTACCTGCAGCATAATGACATTCTTCTAAAGACTCTTGACTTACAGGTATAAACTTACTTTTTGCATTGGTTGTACCGCTTGATTTTGCAAACCATTTAATAGTTGTTGGCCAAAAGATATTTGATTCGCCTAATCTTGAGCGTTCAATTAGTGGATGAATATCTTCATAAGAAACAATTGGTACGCGCTCTGAAAACGTTTTGTAATTGGTGATTGTAGCAAAGTCATATGCCTTACCTATCTCGGTATCTGTTGCTAGTGTAAGCAGGTCTAACAGTAATTCCTGCTGCACTTCGTTAGGGTATTTTAAGAATAACTCTATTTGGTGAAATCGGCTTTTCAAAAACCAAGATGCAATAGAATTTACTAAGGGGATTGGCATATTTGCATTATCTTTAATGCTTTAAAATTAATATTTTTTTTTATGACTTACCAAGGGGTTTTAACAAAAATGGAAACTGAATTTTTAGAACCAATTCAATACTATTTAATTTTTGATACCGATTTTATAAATGTGAACCAATTATTGGGTAAAACCTTAAAGATTGATTTTGTCACATATAAGTGCTTAAGTTGTGGGTTAGAGAAAGAAATATTTAGACAAGGATTTTGTAAAAGTTGCTTTTTTGAAGTGCCTCAGGCGGCCGATTGGATTATGAGACCAGAGTTAAGCAAGGCGCATTTAGGTATTGAAGATAGAGATTTGGCCTATGAATCTGCAATGCAATTAAAACCTCATATAGTTTATTTAGCAAATTCAAGTAATGTAAAAGTAGGGGTAACTCGAAAATCTCAGGTGCCTACAAGATGGATTGACCAAGGGGCTCATGAAGCCATTGAAATTGTTGAGGTGCCAAATAGATATCTTGCTGGAGTGACAGAGGTGGCCTTAAAAGCTCATATTGCAGATAAAACCAATTGGCGTAAAATGCTTAAAAATGATATAGAAGATGCCAACCTTGCAGATTACCGTGACAAACTAAAATCTTTTATTCCTGAAGAGGCCATGGATTATTTTTTAGAATCAGGTAGTGAAACACATTTGCAGTTCCCAGTATTGCAATATCCTGAAAAGCCTAAAAGCTTAAACTTAAAAAAGACGCCATCTTATACAGGAGTACTTAAAGGAATTAAGGGGCAGTATTTAATTTTTGAGGATAATACAGTCTTTAATGTGAGAAGCAATGAAGGTTTGGTTGTTTCTATTGAAATAATTAATTAGATTAATTCAATTTCTTCATTTACTTTTAAGTTAAATCGTTTTCTAAAAAGGTATACCGTAAGATATAAAAACGGTGTATCGATAATAGCTATTATTATTTTAAAAATAAACCCTGCTATTAATAAACCTGGAAAGAGATCCCAAGAGATTTTTTCAAAACTGCATAACAAAAATAAAACGGTAAAGGTGTCTACAAATTGAGAGAGAAAGGTTGAGAAATTATTTCTAATCCATAAGTGTTTACCTTTAGTGAGGCGTTTCCAAAAATGATAAATTTGGATATCGATAAATTGAGCGATGAGATAGGCCATCATACTAGCAAATACTGCTACGGCCGTGCTTCCAAATACTTTAGAAAATAAATCGTTTTGAACAGGAGACCATTCTGTGGCTGGAACTGCATTAGCTGTATAAATGATTAAAAGGGAAAATGCAGAAGCGAATATGCCCGCAAACACAACCTGATTAGCCTTCTTTTTTCCGTAGATTTCACTGATTAGATCTGTAATAAGAAAAGTGATAGGGTAAGGTAAAATCCCAACCGAAATCTCAAAAAGCTTGGTTCCAAATATTTCAATATCTAATGGATACCAATAGAAGAATTTTTGAAATATTAAATTAGAAACTACTAACGATGTAATAAATAAGGCTGCTAAAAACAGATAGATGCGTTGTGCAACAAGTTTATCGGTGAGTGTCATATAAGTTGTGAATAAATACTTCTTACAAATATAACCGAATGTGGTTTTCTTTTAGTTTTTTTGCAATAATTATGGAGAACTGTAAGAGTGTATTTATTGGATTAGGGAGTAATGAAGGTAATTCGTTGAGGTTCTTGCAGATGGCGGTTGATGCGTTGTTTGATAAAATAGGTGAGATTTCAGCAATTTCTAAAGTTTACAAAACGAAATCGGTTGGGTTTGACGGTCCAGATTTTTTAAATGCTTGTGTTAAAGTTGAGACAAGCTACTCACCAGAGGTTCTTATTGAAAAAATACTCAATATTGAAACAGAATTAGGTCGAAAAAGAAACGATGGCCAAGGCTATTCTTCACGTTGTATTGATATTGATATCTTGTATTATGAATCAGATATAATCGATACGCCAAGATTAATAGTGCCTCACCCTCATATCCACAAAAGGCAATTTGTTTTGCAACCGTTGAAAGATATTGCAGCTGAAGTATTGCATCCTGTTTTTGAGAAAACAACTACTGATTTATTGGTTGGGTGTATTGATAATTCACCTGTGAGTCTTGCCAGTTCAAAACTAAATCATCCTGCAGATAATATTGATATTTCAAAATTCAATTATGTTGCAATAGAAGGAAATATTGGTGCTGGGAAAACCAGTTTGGCAACTCAAATTTCAAAAGAGTTTAATGGGAAATTGATTTTAGAGCGATTTGCTGACAATCCCTTTTTACCAAAATTTTACGAAGATGCTCAGCGTTATGCATTTACTTTAGAAATGTCATTTTTAGCCGATAGATACCAGCAAATTAGTGATGATTTATCGCAGTTAGATTTGTTTAAGGATTTTATTGTTAGTGATTATGATGTCTTTAAATCTCTAATTTTTTCGAAAATCACATTGGCTCCAGACGAATTTAAATTGTATCGCAAACTATTCTATCTAATGTACAAGGATATTGCCAAGCCAGAGCTCTATATATACTTGTATCAAAATACCGAAAGACTTCAGGAAAATATTAAAAGGCGTGGTCGCTCCTATGAGCAAAATATAGAAAATGATTATTTAGAAAAAATCAATTCGGGATATTTGGAATTTCTCAAGGAACAAACAGCCCTAAATGTGAAAATTATCGATATCTCGGAAAAGGACTTTGTAAAGAATAGAGAGGATTATACCAACTTGGTAAAATCAATTTGTAGTTAATACTATTGATTCAGTTTTCTGAGCTTCGAAAAAAGATCCCATATAGTTACACCCGCACTTACTGATATGTTTAAACTGTGTTTTGTGCCAAATTGAGGGATTTCAATTATGGTATTACTTGCCGAAACCACATCTTGAGCTACACCTTTTACTTCATTACCAAACACTAAAGCGTAAGTCAAATTTTCTTGTGGTTCAAACTGTTCTAAACTTGTTGATTGCTCAGCTTGTTCAACAGAAATAACATGAACATTTTTAGACTTAAGTGTAGTGATGACATCAATTGTTTTTTCGGCATATTCCCAGGCTACGGTATCAGTACTTCCTAAAGCGGTTTTGTGAATATCCTTATGTGGTGGTGTTGCTGTAATGCCGCATAAATAGATTTTTTCAATTAAAAACGCATCACTGGTTCTAAATACCGATCCAATATTATTCAAGCTTCTAATATTATCTAAAACAATGATTATTGGCGTTTTTTTAGTCAACTTAAAATCATCAACACTAAGTCGGTTCAATTCGATATTGCGTAATTTTCTCATCGTAAAATCTGTGAATAATTAAAGATAACTTGTAACTCATGCACTTTAAAAAAAATCAAATAATAAGTACATTAGCGTTCTTACATAAAGCGCAAAAGTAATATTTAAATATCAGTATTCCCTTGAGTAAAAAGATAAAAAAAGAAACACCATTAATGAAGCAATACAACGGTATAAAGGCAAAATACCCTGATGCTTTGCTGTTGTTTAGAGTAGGTGATTTTTATGAAACCTTTGGTGAAGACGCCATTAAAGCATCAAAAATATTAGATATTATTTTAACCAAAAGAGGTGCCGGGAGTGCAACAGAAACCGAACTTGCAGGTTTTCCTCATCATTCGTTAAATAATTATTTGCCAAAATTGGTGAAGGCAGGACAAAGAGTTGCTATTTGCGACCAATTAGAAGATCCTAAACAAACTAAAAAGATTGTAAAAAGAGGTGTGACAGAATTAGTAACGCCTGGTGTAGCACTTAATGATGATATTTTACATTCAAGAACCAATAACTTTTTGGCCGCTGTACATATTACCAAAAAATATATTGGAGTGGCGTTTTTAGATGTGTCCACAGGAGAGTTTTTAGTGTCACAGGGAAATACGGAGTATGTCGATAAATTATTGCAGAATTTCAGACCAAGTGAAGTGCTAATATCCAAACCTAAACGATTGGAGTTTAATAGTGCTTTTGGAGATGACTTACATACCTTTTACCTTGAAGATTGGGTGTTTCAAGACGATTATACTAACGAAATTTTACTTAAGCATTTTGAGACCAAATCTTTAAAAGGATTTGGTATTGAGAATTTGTTTGAAGGTGTTGTTGCGGCAGGAGCAATCCTTCATTATTTGGGTGAAACTCGACACGATAAATTACAACATATCACATCAATCCAGCGTATTTCTCAAGAGGCACACGTTTGGATGGATCGATTTACTATAAAAAACTTAGAGCTTTATCAATCTTCCAACCACAATGCGGTTACGCTTATTGATGTGATTGATAAAACGTATTCTCCAATGGGGAGTAGATTATTAAAACGCTGGTTGGCATTACCACTAATTGATGAGCCTCAAATAAAGGAACGTCATGATGTTGTAGACTTCTTTAAAAGTGAAACTATTTTACTGGATGAGGTTAGAGGGTATATAAAGCAAATTGGGGATTTAGAGCGACTTATTTCAAAAGTGGCTACAGCTAAAATAAGCCCAAGAGAAGTTGTTCAGCTAAAAAATGCTTTGGAAGTAATTTTGCCAATTAAATCCATTATGGAAAATAGTGCGAATGAAACGCTAAAAGCTTTGGCTCTTAAGCTTAATGATTGTAATGATTTAAGAGAGCGTATTAAAACAACTTTAAACGAAGAGGCTCCGGTAAACATTTTGAAAGGAAATACAATTTCTTCAGAATTCTCATCTGAGTTAAAAGAATTGAGAGGTTTGGCCTTTTCAGGCAAGGATTATTTGGATAAAATGTTAGAGCGTGAAAGTGCAGAAACAGGTATCACCTCATTAAAAATAGCTTCTAATAATGTTTTTGGTTATTATATTGAAGTAAGACATGCGCATAAAGATAAAGTGCCAGAATCCTGGGTGCGTAAGCAAACCTTGGTAAATGCAGAGCGTTATATTACTTCAGAATTAAAAGAATACGAAGAAAAGATATTAGGAGCCGAAGAACGTATAATGGCTCTTGAGCAGCAATTATTTGCAGAGTTGGTGCAGTGGCTTTCGGCATTTATAAAACCTGTACAACAAAATGCAAGTTTAATTGCTCAATTAGACTGTTTGGCTGGGTTCGCAAAATTGGCCATCGATAATAATTATTCAAGACCAGAAATAAATTCTGAATTTGCATTAGAAATCAAGGACGGTAGACACCCTGTAATCGAACGACAATTACCTCCTGGAGAACCATATATAGCTAACGATTTGTACTTAGATCGCGAGGCTCAACAGATTATTATGATCACTGGGCCAAATATGTCTGGTAAGTCGGCCATTTTAAGGCAAACCGCAATTATTGTTCTTCTTGCACAAATGGGAAGTTTTGTGCCAGCAGCATCTGCAAAAATTGGAATTACAGATAAGATATTTACCCGAGTAGGAGCGAGTGATAATATTTCGATGGGAGAATCTACATTTATGGTAGAAATGAATGAGACGGCCTCTATTCTAAACAATATTTCAGATCGCTCATTAGTATTATTAGATGAGATTGGTCGTGGAACCAGTACTTATGATGGGATATCCATTGCATGGGCTATTAGTGAATATTTGCACGAACATCCATCGCATGCCAAAACTCTATTTGCAACGCATTACCATGAGTTAAATGAAATGACAGAAACATTTGCTCGTATCAAGAATTTTAATGTTTCAGTAAAAGAATTAAAAAACAAAGTTCTCTTTTTAAGAAAATTGGTAGCGGGTGGAAGTGAGCACAGTTTCGGTATTCATGTAGCGAAGTTGGCAGGTATGCCCCAACAAGTAATTCACCGCGCTAATAAAATTTTAAAGCAGTTAGAAAAATCTCATTCAAGTGAAGAGCTTACAGATAAGGTAAGGTCTTTAGATCAAGACTTGCAATTAAGCTTTTTTAACCTAGATGATCCGCTTTTAGAACAGATAAAAGATGAGATTGTCAATACCGATATTGACACTTTAACACCAGTTGAAGCACTAATGAAATTGAATGAAATAAAACGTATGTTACTGAAAAAGAAGCGTGCTTAAAAAAAAATTAATTTTTTTAATAAAAAGGCTTTGGAATATGAGAAATAGTATTAAATTTGCACTCGCAATTGAAACAAAACGTTCATAAAAATACATACTTTGCGAAAGTAGCTCAGGGGTAGAGCATCACCTTGCCAAGGTGGGGGTCGCGGGTTCAAATCCCGTCTTTCGCTCTAAACCTAAAAATATACCAAAGCGCTGAAGTGGTGGAATTGGTAGACACGTTGGACTTAAAATCCAATGGGCATTAGCCCGTGCGGGTTCAAGTCCCGCCTTCAGTACGAAAGCCTTACAGGAATGTAAGGCTTTTTTTGTTTTAAATATTTACTAATTCGTTGTTCATAGCCTTTTTTAATGCAATAAATTGTAAGGGTGTTTATTGCTTTTTTAATCGCGAATCCCACATGTCATCTAACTCCTCTAACGATTTTCCTTTAGTTTCTGGAATGTACTTATAAGTGAAGCCTATAATCACGATAATAAATACAATAAAAATATAGTAAGGTAAAGCGCCATTCCAAGGTTGGTTATTGTTTAATTCGCTATCCGTTACAATAGGAAAAGTTTGTGTTACAAGATAGTTTGCAGCCCACTGAACAGCTACAGCAACAGACATAGCTACACTTCTAATTTTATTTGGAAACATTTCGGATAAAACAATCCATACAACAGGCCCCATAGACATTGCAAAGGAAGCAATAAATAATAATACGCCAATTAAGGAAAGTACCCCAATTGCATTTGTTTGAATGGTTACACCTAATAATAAAAAGCCTGTAATCATTCCCGCAGAACCAATATATACAAGAGGTTTTCGTCCAATTTTATCCACTGTAAACATAGCTAAAAAAGTGAAAATTAAATTTACGAAGGCTAATAATATTTGTTGTTGAAGTATGTCTTCTTTGCCAAAACCTAAAGCTTTTTCAAAAATATCGGCACCATAGTATAATACTGCGTTGATACCAGTAAATTGCTGAAGTGCCGAAAAAATAGATCCAATCACTATAATTGTGATTCCTATTTTAGTCAGGTTTAAGCCAGAACTTCCAGACTCTGATGATTCTAAAGATGCTGATATTTCATTTAATTCTAATTTTGCTCGTTCTTTTGGATGTAGTTTTTCTAATATTCTTAAAGCTTCATTTGTTTTACCTTTAAGGCACAGCCATCTTGGGCTTTTGGGTACAAAAAATAGAAGTATGAGAAAAAGTAAACTTGGTGCCAATTCAGACCAAAACATATGTTTCCATCCAAAACTTATATTTTCTACTTCGGTAAGGCTGTTTCCAATAAAGTAAGTCACCAAAAACACTGCGAAAAATCCAATTACAACGGCAAGTTGATAATAACTTACAAATTGACCTCTATGCTCGGCAGGAGAAATTTCGGCAATATACATGGGGGTATTCATAGAAGCGATCCCAATGCCTAGGCCACCAATAATTCTGAAAGCAACAAGCAAGCTAATCGATTCTGGTAAAAAGCTTGGCAATCCAGAACCCCAAGCCGAAAGACTAAACAATAATGCCGATAGAATTAAAGAATTTCTTCTTCCTAATTTAATACTTAAAGGCGCGGCTATTAATGCGCCAATTAAACATCCTAAAAGGGCGCTGCCTACTACCCAACCTTTCATTACAGCATCTAATTCAAAATGCTTACTTAAATAGAATTGAGCCCCGTTAATGACGCCTGTGTCAAACCCAAATAATAATCCTCCCAACGATGAGATTGCGGCAATTGTAATTAGAAATGACTTCTTACTCATAGGAGATTAGTAAACTATGGTTTGAATGGCTCTTGGTGGTATGGTAATACTTATTGCAGAATCAACGCCTATATACAGCTTATAGGATAACTCAGATTCTGTTTTATTCAAAACAACTGTCGAGAATGACCCGTCTTCATTTTGGAATGAAGTGCTTTCTAAAAAGGAAATACTTGAAGTTGTGCTTATGCGTTTTGCGCCAGGTTTAATAAATTTCGAAAAATGACCAATAAAATAATAAGATGGTGTATAAATTAATTCACCTGAGGTTGTATCGGCATGAATTGGTGAAAAACAAAGATTGTTGACATGGTTTGGGCCTCCAGTTTCGTCTAAGAGAATGTTCCAATCTGTCCAGCCAGCAGTTCCGTTGTTAAAGTCATGTATCATGGATGTGCCGTAACGTTCTGCATTAGGCCAATATTGAAGTTTTTCGGTTTTAAAACCTTCATTACAACCCTCTGTAAATAGCAGTTGTTTGTCTGGGAAGGCTTCTTTTACTTTGGCTAAGGCTTGAAAATTGGGAGTGCCTCCTCTCCAGTTTTCATACCAGTGAAATCCTGTACCCCAAGCATATTTTGCTGCCTCTGGGTCGTCAAAAATTGTGTTTGATCTGTGTGCTAATAAGTCTCTGTTGTGATCCCATACCACTATGTTTTTATCACCTAAGCCTTCCTGTTCTAATGTTGGCCCTAGATGGTTTTTTAAAAAATCTCTTTCTTCTTCAGCGGTATAAATACAGGATTCCCAACGTTGCACTGCCATAGGTTCGTTTTGAATTGTTACCCCCCAAACCGGAATACCTTCGGCTTCATAAGCTTTTATAGTTTTAGCAAAGTACATGGCCCAACTGTCATAAAATTCAGGAAGTAGTTTACCGCCTTGAAGCATGTTTTTTGTATCCTTCATAAATGCAGGAGGACTCCAGGGGCTCATGTAAAATAGCATGTCTCCGCCAGCATTTGCAATAGCACGTTTAATCATTGGTAGCCTGTAGGTGCGATCATGCGCGATTGAGAATGTTTTTAGTTCAGTATCGCCTTCATCGATATAGGTGAAACTTTCAGTGCCAAAATCACTACTATGTATAGATGTTCTGATAATAGAATAATTATTACCAGATGGTCCAAAATAGGCGTTTAGTAGCTCCTCTTGTTTTTCAGGTGATAGTTTTGCGAATACCTGAGCAGAAGCATCTGTAATTGCACCTCCTATCCCAATAAAATTTTGAAATTTATGGTTGGGATTTACAAAAATTGAATTTTGATCTTCTCTCGGTTGTTCAGCAAATTCAAATTTAGTTTTTTGAGTTTGTGTAAGTCGTAAATCGGTATCCTTTGCAGTGGTATATATTTTTACAGTAGCCCCGTTTAAATCAATAGTTTCTATTTTTTTGACTTCAACTTTTTGTTTTTGACCCTCACCACAAGAGAAAAATAGTGATGATATAATAAAAACTAACACATGAAATTTTTGCATAATAAACGTATATAAAATGAAACTTAAATTTACGAATAAAATGTAACAAAAAAGCCCAAGCAACTGCTTGGACTTTTATTTAATTTGCCTATTGTAGTGGTTGACCAATTTCTTCTATATCCTGCGAATTTCCTTTAGGATCTTTTCCATAATTATTTGGTCCAGAATCTCCACCTGTCACCGCTAAAACGAGACTATAAACAGGAATTAAAATATACCATCCGCTTTTGCCTACATCATGCATTCGCCTTACTGCAACTGCTATAGATGGGATAATAATTCCAATTAGATAGATTGCTGTTAACAGGCTAAAAAGAAGTGTTGGGCCATTGTTTAAAATGGAAACAGTTTGTATTATAGCAAGAGAAAAATAGGTTATAAGGTGAATGAGCAGAAACATCCAGTATTCTTTTCGTCTTGCACGTCCGTTAAAGTTTGCGTAATTTTTAAGTACATGTATATACCAATTCATAGTAAATAATTTAGGGTTATAATTGAGTTTGTTTTGTGTTTTTTAGGTTTTCAATATCTTCTTCTGTAAACTTTCTAAATGAAAATTTATAACCTTCATATACTGCTAATCCATAAAATAAAAGGTCAATTGGGGAGAAAGATTCAGCCAAGATTTCAGGGACTAAGCTATAATCTATAATGGTAAAGGTTTCTATATATGAAATATCTTCATAGCTCGCTACAAATCCAATTATTGTTAGAAAATTTCCTAGTAAACAAGAAAGTAAAGCGAAGAATGCTCCGGCGTATCCAAATTTATCATCAATTCCTTTTCCAAAATATCTAATACAGTAACCAACAAGAAAACCTATAGCTATGGCCATATATCCAATTTGATATTCGGTAGCTACGGTGACTGCTGCCCATAAAACGGCACCTAAAATACTGGCTATGGCACCGGTAATTAAAGCGAGCTCAAAATTTTGCTCCGATTTTAATTGAAGAATATCATTTTCTGTGAAATGTTGTTTTGCATCTTCTAATGATAAATCGGCATCTTCATCAACAATTACAGTATTTACAGATTCATCTTTTACGAAGTCGGTGCATTCTGTTTCAAATTGTGCGGGTCTGTCAGTTAGTGAGCAAATTACACCTTGACTAAGGTCTAATTTTCTTTTAGTGCATGTGTTGCAAAATTCAAGTTGTTGAGATCTTTCCATTATAGTTTGTTAGTGTTATTTGTTAGCTGCTATTGCATTTTAAATAGAAGAGTGTTTCTTATAGAAAATGATATCCAAAAATTATTGCTGTGCCAGAATAGTCAGAGTACCATGAGATATAATCTCCAAGTAACTCTTGATTTGTTTGCATTCTTACTTCTGCACTAAATTTATCTTTAAACTTATAACCAAATCCAAAAACGATATTGGTTTGAGATGAAATGTCTAAATCCACTAAATTTTCTGGATCTGAGTGTAGGTCACCTTTTATTGTTAAGTCGGCCTTAAGACCTAAATTCAAAAATAATTTTGAGTTTTCGTTTAGGAACATATAGTGTCTAAATCCAATAGGAATTTCTATAGAGCTGTAATCAATAGTCATGATTGCGGTCTTAATTATAGAAAAGCTATTGTAGTAAATAATTTCTTTTTCAGAAGAGTAAGATTGGTACGTCGGTTCAATAAATGCAGCCCATTTATTTTTATTAAAGGGAAAGACTAACTCGGCTTCTAATCCTATTCTAAAACTGGTTTCTTTGTCCCAATTGGTGTCAAAATTATGGCCAGATTCCTGATTGTTCATTGATAACGAATTGAATTGAACTCCAGCTTTTAGACCCAAATTAAAATTGTATTTATTTTGAGTATTCTCCTTGATTACGTAATTAGCATCTTCGCATGTATTGTAAGCGTTGAATAGTTTTTCAAGTGATTTTTTTCGATAATCGGCATTAACAATTTGATTTTGTTTAATGCACGAATTTTGAAAGCTATTCCATAATTGTTGTTTGTAATGGTTGTTTTCATAAACTTCTGCATTACCCTTTAAGTACTTTTTATGAATCAACTGCTTAATCACTTGGTTTTTTGTAAGATGAAAATACCTAATCATATTGCCGTCTCTGTAATAATATAAAGATGCAGTTCCTTCGATTAGTACTTTCAGAAAAACACGTTCTTTTTCGAATTTTGGTTGCTTTTCATAATCAATATCTTTTGGCATATTGCTCGACTTATCTATGTCGACTGTTGCTCGAACAAATTTTGAAACTTCTGTAATTTCAAATGCTTTAATGTCTTTTATTGCAAATTTTTCTTCAATTCCTTTGTCTTCTTTTTTTATAGTAATTTCAGAGGGGTTATTGGACCAATCGTAGTTTTTGATTAAACAAGCAATTGTTTCGCCACTGTTTAATACAATTTTACCCGGTTCAAATGAGATTTGTGCGGTAAGTGAAAAATTGAAAAGCAGAAAGGTAAGGAGGAGTAATTTAGATTTCATCGATTTATTTTGAAGTGCGAATGTAGCGTAAAATTTGAGTTTTATAAAAGAAAATTCCTATAGCTGTGTTTAACTTTTACTACATCAGGCAGTTAGGTTGGAAATTAATAAAGGAGATTGATTTTTAAAGTATTAGCCATGAATCCAAGATTTTATTGATCTCTGTTTTCATAATTACAGAATGGGCTAAATTTAGTGGGCTTTAATCCTTAAAACCAGTTGGTTACGAGTTTGGTTTGAATTTTATGTTTATTTTCGGAGTGATATAATTTTAAATTCCTTTTGATGAAAATTAAGTATAGTTATTTGATATTGTTGTTTTGCTGTTTTTTTACAAGATTTTGCTTGAGTCAAGATCAAGACCAAAACCAAAAGAATAATAATTCATCATTGTTATCCCTAGATTATGAAAGTATTACAGAGCGTTGGGAGATGGATTCTACTCCAACTAAAGGGCCATTAAAAATATTGCCTTACAAACCTGTATATATGTTGTTTGGTAACTACACAAGTGACAGAAATGTGCAGCCTACTAGCGATAATCCTAATAATGTGGTAGGAGACCCTTTGCCGTATGAGGATGTTGAGCTAAAATTTCAAGTGAGTTTTAAAACAAGGTTTTTAAAAAAAGAATGGACCAGAGCAATAGGGGTTGATTTATGGTTAGCTTACACACAAACCTCTTGGTGGCAATTGTATAGTCCAGACATATCAAGGCCTTTTAGAGAAACTAATTACCAACCTGAGTTTATTATCATAAAAGAGATGCCTATTAAGTGGGGCAACTTAAATTGGGTGTATACAGGCTTGTCATTTAATCATCAAAGTAACGGTCGTTCTAATCCCATATCAAGAAGCTGGAATCGGGTAATTTTGCATACGGGATGGGAATTGGAGGATTGGAGTTTTATTGTAAAAGCACAGTGGCGACTACCGGAAGATTCCGAACTTAATGACAACCCGGGAATGGCAAATTATTTAGGTAGAGCAGATGCCTTAGTTAGTTATCGCAAAAAAAGACATAATATAAGTTGTTTTGGTAGGCATTCATTAAATGATGGTAGTGATAATAGAGGTAGTGTTCAGGTTGATTATGTCTATACCATTCCTAATATAGTAAAATTACAACTTCAAATTTTTCATGGTTACGGTGAAAGTATGATCGACTTTAACCATAAACAAACCACTATTGGTTTCGGGGTATCTTTAATAGAGTGGTAACAAAAAAGCGCTTTAAAATAAATTAAAACGCCTTAAGGAAGTTAGGTTTAAGTTATTGAATAGACTCTTCTTTTCTAACTTTCATTCTAGATGTTATCAAACCGAATAATTGCTCCTTCATTATAGAGTAATGTTTCTCAAAATATTCGATTCGTACTTTTAAATCTTGATATAGTGTTACTGCTTCGTTAAGAACTTCACTTGTGATATCAGATTTGAGTTGTTTTGAAAGCTTTACTGTATTAAATGAAATTTCATGAAGTAATAGTTTTGCTTTTTTTTCAGAACGATTTATAGCATCGATAATCTCAATATATATATTGTAATCGTCTTTACTTAAAATCTGCATATCTACAGGTTTTAATAAATCTTGAAAAAACTTATGTTCATCAGTAATAAAACTTAATTCTGATTTTAAAGTTTTAGTTTGGCTGTGAATTTGCTGAAGTTTTCCCCAAATCGTGTTTTCTACTATTGTATCTATTGCCATACCATCAAAGATTAAATTCTTACCAGATTTAAAAATCAAAAGTAATTTATGATAGGTAGTTAAAATATGACGGCTATCATAATTCCGCATTTTAACATTTCTTTGTTCTTAAAAATCAATTTTATAGGATGAAAAAGCTGAATAATGTCATAGTAAGTTTAGGATTGTTGTGTTAATTTTGGGAAAGTAGAAATAAGAATGACACTAAGTAGTAATCAAATTGAATTCGCAATTTTAAATTTAGTCTATGCCTTTGCGTTGACAGACGGTTCTATTGCTAAAAAAGAATTTGATGAGATTAAATTTTTACTGGCCAATAAGTTTTGGGAGTATAATTTAAATCAAAACCAATTAGAATTAAGTTTCCGGGATTTTTACGACAAAGGAATTAGCGCAGAATCGGCCTTTATAGAATTTAAAACATTTTATATGACAAATAGAAGTCTGTTTACAAAACAAATAGAATCCGATTTGTATGATTCAGCATGCCAAATCTGTGAGTGTAATAATAAAAAAAGTAAATCGGAATTGAGGTTGTTAGCCAACCTTGATCGCTTGTTTAAAACGGAAAAATGAAAAGTAATTTTAATACTATAATTGATGGAGAAACACCTGTTTTAGTCGATTTTTTTGCTGACTGGTGTGGGCCTTGTAAAATGTTATCACCTATTTTAAAAGAGGTGAAAGCAGAATTAGGAGATCAAATAAAAATTGTAAAGATAAACGTGGACTCAAACGCCCCTTTGGCAGAAAAATTTCAAGTTAGAGGAGTGCCAACTATGTTACTCTTTAAAAACAGTAAACAACTATGGCGACAGTCAGGAGTGTTACAAAAACAAGAGTTGATAAGTATTATAAATCAACATAAATAGATTTAAAAAAAGCCTCAATGCATATTGAGGCTTTTTTTTAGCTTAATTGTCTTTTTTAAGAAGGTCGTCTGCCTTGTCTTTGCCTTTCTTTACGGTGTTGTCTATGGCATCACCTGTATCTTTTCCGGCTTTTTTAACTGCGTCCACAGAACTATCAATAGCATCGCCAGTAGCTTTAGCTGCGTTGTCAACGGCGTCACCAGTAGCTTCTGCCGCATTGTCAATTGCCTCTCCTGCATCTCCCATTGCTTTTTCAACTTTTCCTTCATTATGTGCATGCCCTTCATGATCGTGGTCAGCACTCTCATTATGCGCTTCCTCTTTATGTCCTTCGTTTTTATGGTCGGCATGATCGTGACCTTCATGTGCATCATGTCCTTTGTCTTGAGAAGAAGTTTCTGTTTGTGCTTCTTCTTTTTCCTTGGTATCTCTACATGAAGTAACAGATACGCATAAAGCTAGCAATATAGCAGCTCCGAATACTAATTTTTTCATTATCAATGAGTTTGTTTTGAATGTTAAGAGCTAAAGTTACTAACTTCTAAGGATTAAATGTTAATTTTTTAACATTTAATAGGTTTGATAATTATGCGTTTTCTAAATATTGAGCAATTTTTTTAACTGCTCCCTTGTGTTTCAATATAAATGAAGAGTTGAGTTTTCCATATTTCATGCGACTCTCATTATCATTAATAAGATGTCGTAATGTAGTTTGTAATTGGGATTCATTAGAAACCGAAAAAACACCGCCATTGTCAATCATTAATTTGGCTTCGGGAAATTTTTTGTGGTTCTTTCCAATAATTACAGGAGCTCCAAAAACCGAAGGCTCCAAAATATTATGTAAGCCGGTAGCGCCCATTGCACCTCCTACATAGGCAATATCGGCATAACTATATACCTTTGTTAGAATACCAATGGTGTCAAGTATGAAAATGTTATAATCAGGTAAATTACTTTGATCCTTATTAGAGAATTTTATAACTGCTTGATTGCATTTGGCTTCAAGATTAGAAATTAAATCGGGTTTAATATTATGAGGCGCTATTATAAACTTAATGTTCTTAGAGGCATTGTCATTTATGAAATGCATTAAAATAGCTTCGTCTTCCGGCCATGAACTACCAATCACAACACATAAGCTGTCTGCTTTAAATTCTTGGATAAAAGGGATGCTGTTATCTTGTTCTAATTGTTGAGAAACCCTGTCAAAACGTGTGTCACCGGTGATCGTTACAGCCTTGTAATCAATGCTATTTAATAAGGTTTTAGAGTTTTCATCCTGAACAAAAATATGTTCAAATGACATTAATGCCTGCTTTAATCTCGAACCATAAAATTTAAAGAACGATTGGTTAGGTCTTAATAAAGCTGAAATTAAAATGGCTTTACCTCCTCTTTTTCGCAATTCTAAAAGAAAGTTAGGCCAGATATCATACTTTACGAAAACTGTTAATTCCGGAGTGAATATGTCGAAAAAGCGTTTAGCGTTTGAAACTGTGTCAAGAGGTAGATAAATCACTACATCTGCAATTTCTGAGTTCTGCCTTATTTCATACCCAGAAGGGGAAAAGAAACTTAGAATTATTTTATGACCAGGATGTGTTTTTCTAATGTCTTTAAAAACAGGAAGCCCTTGTTCATATTCTCCAAGAGATGCACAATGAAACCAAATGGTTTTATCGGTTGGTGATACCGATGATGATAATTTGCTGAAAGTTTGCTTTCTACCAGCAACACCTTTTTTGATTTTTGAATTAAAATTTCCAACCAAGTGAAGGGATAAGTCTACTAATTTTAGGCCTAAAGAATATAACAAAATATTATGTTTTAGTAATGCTAAAATACACTTCTTTAACTGAAATACATTGTAGAGCTCCTTCAAATTTAGTAATTTAGCGGTCCTTGTTTTTATGCCAAATCGAGAATAAAAACAACCTAAAGCCTAAAGGAAATGAAGAAAATACAAATGGTTGACCTTAAAGGTCAGTATAATAAAATAAAAGATGTTGTAGATCCATCAATTATGGAAGTATTGGAGTCTAATGCTTATATCAACGGACCTAAAGTTCATCAGTTTCAGAAAAATTTAGAAGACTATCTTGGAGTAAAACACGTCATTCCTTGTGCAAACGGTACAGATGCTTTACAAATAGCAATGATGGGATTAGGTTTGAAACCAGGAGATGAGGTTATTACTGCCGATTTTACTTTTGCAGCTACAGTTGAAGTTATTGCTTTATTAAACCTTACACCAGTATTGGTTGATGTGGATCTAGTTGATTTTAATATCGATGTAGATGCAATTAAAAAGGCGATAACACCTAAAACAAAAGCAATTGTGCCTGTACATTTATTTGGGCAATGTGCTAACATGGAAGCGATAATGGCTATTGCAGAAGAGCATGATTTATTTGTAATTGAAGATAATGCCCAAGCAATTGGAGCAAGTTATACGTATTCTGATGGTAAAAAAGCCAAATCAGGAACGATTGGTCATGTTGCTTCAACTTCGTTTTTCCCATCTAAAAACTTAGGGTGCTACGGTGATGGTGGTGCAATTTTTACAAATGATGATGATTTAGCTCATACCATTAGAGGTATAGTTAATCACGGCATGTATGTGAGGTATCATCACGATGTTGTTGGAGTGAATTCTAGGTTAGATTCTATTCAGGCAGCTGTTTTAGATGCTAAATTACCTAATTTAGATGCTTATAATAAAGCGCGTCAAGAGGCTGCAAGAAAGTATAATAATGCATTTGAAAATCACCCTCAAATTACAACACCTTCTGGTACTTGTGGTGACAATAGTATTTGTGATAAATGTGATTGTCATGTATATCACCAATACACCTTAAAGCTAACTAATGTAGATAGAGATGCATTGGCTCAACATCTAAACGAAAAACAAATCCCTTGTGGTGTATATTATCCAATACCACTGCACCGTCAAAAGGCTTATTTAGATGAGCGTTATAACGAGGCAGATTTCAAGGTGACAAACCAATTGGTTCAAGAAGTGATTTCATTACCTATGCATACGGAATTGGATGATGAACAAATCGAATTTATAACTTCTACGATTCTTAATTTTATAAACTCTAAGTCTTAAATGAAGGTATTAGTAACTGGCGGACTCGGTTTTATCGGGTCTCATACTGTTGTAGAATTACAACAGAAGGGATTTGAAGTTGTTATTATTGATGATTTATCAAACTCCTCTAAGGAGGTATTGAATGGGATTTTTGCAATTACTGGTAAAATGCCAATTTTTGAAGAATTTGATTTAAAAGAAAAATCTAAGGTTGAAGCCTTTTTTCAATCTCACAGTGATATTTGTGGTGTCATTCATTTTGCAGCAAGTAAAGCAGTAGGCGAAAGTGTTAGTGAGCCTTTAAAATACTACGAAAACAATATCAATACTCTTGTTTATGTATTAAAGGAAATGACAAAATTAGAAACAGCTAATTTTATTTTTAGTTCCTCCTGTACAGTCTACGGTCAAGCCGATGAGCTTCCAATTATGGAGTCAGCTGCTGTAAAGCTTGCAGAGTCTCCTTATGGGAATACAAAGCAAATAGGTGAAGAAATAATCAAAGACACCTGTAAAGTGGCTGATAATTTGCAGGCTATTGCATTAAGATATTTTAATCCAGTTGGAGCACATCCAACAGCAAATATAGGGGAGTTGCCATTAGGTGTTCCTCAAAATTTAGTGCCTTTTATTACTCAAACGGCAGCTGGATTGAGAAAAGAATTATCTGTTTTTGGAAATGATTATCCAACAGAAGACGGCACTTGTATTAGAGATTATATTCATGTGGTTGATTTGGCCAAGGCCCACGTTGTTGCATTAGAACGATTAATTGAGGAAAAATCAAATGACAAGTACGAGGTGTTTAATATTGGTACTGGTAAAGGGAGTTCTGTGCTTGAAGTGATAAAAGCCTTTGAAGATGTGTCTGGAGAAGCTTTAAAATATAAGTTTGCTCCTCGACGTGAAGGTGATGTTGTTGAAGCTTTTGCTAATACGTCTAAATCTAATAATGTCTTAGGTTGGAAAGCAGAATTAACACTTAAGGACGCTATGGATACGGCCTGGAAGTGGGAAAAGAAAATAAGAAATATGTAATAAAAAAAGCCCAACTTTAAAAGTTGGGCTTTTTTTATGCTGTAGTTTCCGGTTTTGGTTTTTTGTTAAAAAACATACCGTAAAATAAAATTAGCATACCTGCCGTAACAGATATATCTGCCACATTAAAAATTCCGGTTCTAAAAATTCCACCTAAATCTATATACAGAAAATCGGTTACAGAACCGTACATATAACGATCAAACACATTGGCTATTCCTCCGCCAGCTATGCAACAAAAAGCAAATAAACTGGCCTTGTCTAAAGCTTTATTCTTTAGAATGTAGTACACCAAATAGGCTAATACCAATGTTGGGAGCAGCAATAAGCCAAAAAATTTAGCCACAGGTCCTAAGTCGCTCCCCATGCCTAAAAACGCTCCAGAATTTTCAACATTGGTTAGAATAAAGGCATCTCCAATTATAGAAATGACATCATTAGGCACAATGGTTTGTCTCACAATTACTTTTGTGATTTGATCTGCAGCTATGTTTAATATAATAAGTAGGCTAATATTTGCCGTTCGGGATAATTTCATATTATAAATTAAATAGAGGCTGAAGCAGTTTCAGATGCTCGGTTAATTTTCTTAACCAAACCTTGAAGTACTTTTCCAGGTCCTACTTCAGTAAATAATGTTGCACCATCCGTTATCATTTGTTCAACAGATTGCGTCCAACGTACAGGTGCGGTTAATTGCGATATTAAATTTGATTTGATGTCACTTGCATTAGTTACTGCATTTGCCGTTACATTTTGATAAATAGGGCATAAAGGTTCGCTAAACGTCGTGTTTTCAATTGCTGCGGCCAACTCTTCTCTTGCAGGCTCCATTAACGGTGAGTGAAAAGCACCACCTACAGGCAATACTAAAGCTCGTCTTGCGCCTGCTTCTTTTAAAGTTTCGCAAGCTGTGTTGATGGCATCAACTTCACCAGAGATAACTAATTGTCCCGGGCAGTTGTAATTTGCCGCTACTACTATACCCTCTGTAGATTTACAAATGTCTTCAACAGCCTTATCTTCCAGTCCTAATACAGCAGCCATAGTGCTCGGTTTTAACTCGCATGCTTTTTGCATAGCTAAAGCACGTTGGGATACCAATTTTAAACCGTCTTCAAAACTTAATGCTCCATTTGCTACAAGTGCAGAGAATTCTCCTAAAGAGTGCCCAGCAACCATATCTGGTTTAAAACTTTCGCCTAAAACTTTTGATAAAATAACAGAATGTAAAAAAATAGCTGGTTGAGTAACCTTAGTTTGCTTTAAAGCTTCAGCTTCACCTTCAAACATAATATCTGTAATGTGGAACCCTAAAATTTGATTAGCTTTTTCAAAAAGTTCTTGAGCTTCAGGAGAGCTTTCGTATAGGTCTAATCCCATACCAGTAAATTGAGCACCTTGCCCAGGAAAAATATATGCGTTCATTGATTTAAAATTTATTGACGCAAAAATAGGAATAAAATAGAAATTGATAGGTATAAGGGGCTTTTGTTGATTTAAAAGATCTGAGCGCTTCAAATAAGGATGTTATTATTTTGCAAACTTTTGGTTTTGTGTGGGTTAAGCGGGATTATTATGTATTTTTATTTTAAAGAAAATGTATAGATTATGCGTCAAAAGATATTATTGGTAATGCTCGTTGCCTTTTGTTGGTCAAGTTTTTCGCAAGATAAGAATGCTCAAAAGGATAGTAGTTCGGTTGCTCACAAGAAGGAACGGAAAAAATTTAGATATAACTTTGTACCCCTACCTACCTATGATCCTTCAACTAAATTTGGTTTGTCTGTAGTTAATCTTTTTACGTATTATTTAAATATGAATGATACTATTTCTCCCGCTTCCTCTGGTGGAGTCGGTGCTCAATTTACTACTAATGGAAGTTGGGTAATAGGTGGAGGGAACACGCTTTATTTAAATGAAGATCGCTGGCGATTAACTGGTCAAGTGATTTACGGAAGGATTAACCAAGAATTAGATTTAGATTTTGAAACCATTACTGATGCCAAACGTATCTTTAGTGTTGTAAACCTTCAAGCTTTAAGAAAAATATATAAACGACTCTATTTTGGATTAGGCTATAGCTACCGAAAGGTTGATTATGAAGGTAGAGATGATTTATCTCAAGAACAACTAGAAATGAGAGGTCTGACAGCAGGAGAAGGTAATCATGGTGTTCGTTATCTACTAACTCAAGACAAAAGGGAAAATGTCAATTACCCCTATAAGGGTTATTATTTAGGGTTAAGAACAGAGCAATATTTTGCAAATGAAACATCTACCGATTATATGGCCCATTACGTAGATTTTAGACACTATATTAATTTAAGTAAGCGAAGAGGTAAAGAAATGATTGCTTATCGTGTATTAATGCGATTTTTAACTGGAGATCCCCAAGGCCAAAATTACGCCTATTATGGTAGAACTGGGGGAGATATTGAAAGAGGCTATGAAACAGGGCAATATATTGATAAGCACCTTTTAAATATGGAAGCTGAATATCGTTTAGAAACTAAGTTATTAAAAGAAAAACTTGGCTTTATTGGTTTGGCTGGTATCGGAAAAGTGTATGGTGATTATTTATCCTTTGATGATGCATCTTGGTTACCGGTTATAGGGGTAGGCGCACGTTACCGTTTATTGCCTTATGAACGTATGAATATAAGGTTTGATGCAACCTTAGGAAAAGAAGGTTTTGTAGTTTATTTTGGAATTAGAGAAGCCTTTTAACTCTATTTCCTAACATAGGTTATAAATGAAAATTCGTAATCGTGTTTGTCATCTTTTTTGTGAAAACTATTATCTATTTCTTTCCAAATGTCTTTATTTAATTCAGGGAAATAGGTATCTCCTTCAAAATCGGCATGTACTCTTGTAAGCTCAATTTTAGTAGCAACTTCTAATCCTTGTTTGTAGATTTCTCCTCCACCAATGATATAAGGTTGGTCATCATTTTTAACGGCATTTAAGGCAGAGTCTAAAGAGTTAACCACAATAACACCTTCAGGAGCTTGGTAGTCGTCTTGACGAGTAATCACAATGTGAGTTCTATTTGGTAAAGGTTTAGGAAAACTTTCAAATGTTTTTCTTCCCATTATAATATGATGTCCGTTGGTTAGAGATTTAAAACGTTTTAAATCGTCACTTAGATGCCAAATTAACTGATTGTCTTTTCCGATGACATTGTTTTCACTTGTAGCTACAATCATTGTGCATTCCATATGGGGTGATTTAGGTTGATTTGTTTTTACCGTTTTATTTGGTTGAGGTAAAGGGGTTCTTTTCTCTACTTCTTTTTGAAGTGAGTTAATTTTTTCTTGTTGCTTATTTACTAGTCGGTGTAATTCATTTTGTTCCCATTCCTTGCTCATAAACTGATTCGTCACAAAAACTTTAAAAATATGGTAAAGGAAAAGTAAGGCCCAAATAATAATGGCATAAACAAACCAATCTTTTTCAAAAAACTGAATGTCTTTGCCAATACCCAATAGTGTATTTGCAATAATTAATGCTACAGATCCAATAAGAAAAATTACAAAATGATTGAATAGGCCTTTTTTCTGCTTAATCCTTTTTTCAGCATTTTTTATTAATCTTAATTGTTCTGGATCTATTTTAGGAGTGTCTTTTTTTTTACCAAACATATGTTAGGATTTTAAATATATGTATTTGTTTTATAGATGTTTAGGAATATTTAACAGTATCAGTTACTTTTCTTACGCAAACGAAATCGTTATCGTGAAATAGAGATTTCAGAATTAGAAAATATTGTTGCTAATCTAATAATTTTTTGCCCATTAAAATTACAAGTTTAAATTAAAAACAAGGCAATATTATTAAATCCGTAATTCTTTAACTGTAAGCGCTTATGATATGTAAAAATTGTAATTCTATTGTATTTTTGTACACATAAAATTAGTTTTTATTATGGCAATTACAAAACAGTATTTAAAGAGTAAGCCGGTATGTAAAGTTACTTTTACGGTACCAGCTAAAGAAGCAAAGGAAGTATCAGTGGTGGGGAGTTTTAATGACTGGAGTGCCGAAGATATTTCGCTTAAAAAATTAAAAAATGGATCTTTTAAAGGAACCGTTAATTTAGCAAAAGATAGTTCGTATGAGTTTAGGTACCTTGTTGATGGTAGCTACGTGAACGATGACCAAGCCGATGGCTATAAATGGAATGATTTTGCAGCAGCCGAAAACGGTGTGCTTAATTTATAATTCTGCTTTTCCATCAAACAAAAAAGGCTTTCAATTAATTTGAAAGCCTTTTTTGTTATACTGCAACCGCACCTTTAATATGCGGATGTGGGTCATAATTTTCTAAAGTAAAATCTTCAAACTTAAATTCGAAAATATCTTTAATCTCTGGGTTAAGTTTCATTTGAGGTAATGCTCTAGTGTCTCTGGACAATTGTAACTCTAATTGTTCATAATGATTACTATAAATATGTGCATCACCAAAAGTATGGATAAAGTCTCCAGGTTGGTAACCACAAACTTGCGCCATCATCAAAGTAAATAAAGCGTAAGAAGCGATATTAAAAGGTACGCCCAAAAAGATATCTGCACTACGTTGGTAAAGTTGACACGACAGCTTACCATCTGCTACATAAAACTGAAAAAAGGCATGACAAGGAGGTAAAGCGGCTTTACCGTTAGCAACATTTTCTTCAAACGATTTTGATGTATCTGGCATAACAGAAGGATTCCAAGCAGAAACCATCATTCGTCTACTATTAGGGTTTGATTTTAAGGTTTCAATAACCTCTTTTATTTGGTCAATTTCATCATTATTCCAATTGCGCCATTGGTGACCGTAAACCGGACCTAAATCGCCATTACTATCTGCCCATTCATTCCAAATTCTAACACCATTTTCATTAAGGTACTTGGTGTTTGTATCGCCTTTTAAAAACCATAGTAATTCATGTATTATAGATTTTAAATGAAGTTTTTTAGTAGTAAGCATTGGAAAACCTTCACTAAGATCAAATCTCATTTGATATCCAAAAACACTTTTAGTGCCTGTTCCTGTTCTATCTCCCTTTTCATTGCCTTCTTTTAAAACATGGTTTACTAGGTCTAAGTATTGTTTCATAAATAGTGTAGCGTATTAAATTTGATAGTTTGGCGAATAATTGCCTAAAGGCTAAAGTAAAAAAAAGCTTCAATTAGAAAATATTGAAGCTTTAAATGATATAAAAAGTTATTAACGGTTTATCCAATAATCATACCTGCAATTGTCGCAGATACTAATGATGCTAATGTTCCTCCAATTAAGGCCTTCATTCCAAATTCAGAAAGCGTTTTTCTTTGGCCAGGAGCTAAAGAACCAATTCCACCAATTTGAATCCCAATGGAAGCAAAGTTTGCAAACCCACACAGCATGTAAGTCGCCATGATTATAGATTTCTCATAATTTAGGTGAGTGGCATTTGCAACATTTTTCAAGTCGGCTAATTGTATGTAACCAATAAACTCACTTGCGGCTAGTTTAATTCCTAATAACTGTCCCATTAGTGCCATGTCTTCGGTAGCTACACCAATTAACCACATTAGCGGTGCAAATACGTAACCCAAAATCATTTCTAACGATAAGCTTTGGTAGGCTGTATTTTCGATAACCCATTGGTTTAATGAGGTCACATCGCCAACCCATCCCAAAATTCCGTTTACCATGGCTATAAAGGCTACAAAAACAAGAAGCATTGCTCCAACATTTACAGCAAGTTTTAAGCCTTCAGTAGTACCGTTAGCTATCGCGTCTAATATGTTTGATCCAATTTTATCCTGTGAAACGCGAACGTCTGTATTGACCTCTTCGGTTTGAGGAAATAATATTTTTGATATTACAATAGCTCCTGGAGCCGCCATAACCGAAGCAGCTAATAAGTGTTTAGCATAAAATAAGCGTAAGGCTTCGTCTTCACCTCCTAAAAAGCCAATGTAAGCAGCAAGAACGGCTCCTGCAACAGTTGCCATTCCACCTACCATTACCAGTAGAATTTCAGACTTACTCATTTTTTCTAAGTAAGCTTTAATTAATAAAGGGGCTTCTGTTTGACCTAAAAATATATTACCTGCAACACTTAAACTTTCTGCTCCAGATATTTTTAATGTTTTAGATAGTGCCCAAGCCATTGCTTTTACAATTTTTTGAATCACACCTAAATAGAACAAAACAGAGGTTAGTGCCGAAAAGAATAGGATAGTTGGTAGTACTTGAAAGGCAAAAATAAACCCGTAGGTGTTGACATCCATTATACCTGCAAAAAGAAACTCACTTCCTGCTCTTGTGAAATTTAAAATATTGATAAATACTTGTCCAACACTTTCAAATCCAGATTTTATAAAATCTACCTTTAATACACCAACGGCAATAACAAGTTGAAATGCTAAACCAATTCCAACTGTTTTCCAATTAATAGCACGTCTATTACTACTAAATAAAAAGGCGATTATTAAAAGAGATATCATACCCAATGCGCCTCGCCAAAAACTTGTAAAGGAAAACCCTTGACTTGGTGTTATGGTTTCTGTAGGAGCAGATTGAGCATAAAAGTCGCTATGGTTTTTAGTCACAAAAACGTATAGATCGTTGCCTTGTTTTATTTTAAAAACAGTTTCTTTCTGTTCAATAATTTCATAGGAAACATCAATGGTTTGTGGCGCTTTTTGTTTAAACCCAAGTAAGTTGTTGTTTTGAATCCAAAGGCCTTGTATAAAAGTGCCATTTAATACACCGCTATAATTTCCGTTGTCTTCTAAATTAAGAAACTCTTTACCGGCTTCAAATTCCTCCTCATGACTTAAAGTTTCAGGGTAGGCTGAATACACCAAATGCTTAGAGAGTTGCCAATTGTTTACTTTAAAGTCAACATCGGGAACATCAAGAGGGGTTTGAGGATTTAGAGTTATTACTGTGGTACTGTCAATTGAAACAGGAATTGCATCGGCTTGAGCAAAAGTTAGATTTATTCCAAAAAAAGCAAGGCAGATGGCAATAATCAAATGTTTCATGGACTCAGAAATTTTAGCGTTTAGATATTTCGTCGCGAATATTTGCGGCTTTTTCGTAATCTTCGTTTGCAACAGCTTCGTCTAAAAGTTTGTGCAATTCTTTAAGTGATTTGTTTTTATAATCATCTTGTATGGTAGCTTCGATTTCTTCAGCAACAAAATCATCCATTAGGATTGTATCTTCTTCCTTAGATTCTTCTTTCGGATTTACTTTTAAATAAATACCAGCTTTGTCAAGTATGTTTTTATATGTAAATATTGGTGCCTGGAATCGCAATGCTAATGCAATGGCATCACTTGTACGCGCATCAATTATTTCTTCAATTTTATCACGTTCGCAAATTAAACTTGAATAAAAAACGCCATCAACAAGTTTATGTATAATGACTTGTTTGACAACAATATCAAATCGATCTGCAAAATTTTTAAATAAGTCGTGAGTGAGGGGTCTTGGTGGGCGTATTTCTTTTTCCAAAGCTATAGCAATGGACTGGGCTTCGAAGGCTCCAATAACGATAGGGAGTTTCCTGTCGCCTTCCACTTCGTTTAAAATCAGTGCGTAAGCACCGTTTTGTGTTTGGCTATAAGAAATACCTTTTATGTTTAAGCGAACTAAACTCATATATTTTTGGAAACACAAAAGACTGTTTAATTTAGGACTTAACCAAAATTAAACAGCCCTTTTTGATGCTACAAGGTATAAAATTTATGCGTTTTGCGCTTTAAATTCCTTTAATTTTTCGATCAGTTGAGGTACAACTTCAAAGGCATCACCCACCACTCCGTAGTCTGCAGCTTTAAAGAAAGGCGCCTCTGGATCTGTGTTGATAACAACCTTTACTTTAGAGGCGTTAATACCAGCTAAATGTTGAATTGCACCAGAGATACCAATAGCGATATATAAATTTGAAGCCACTGGTTTTCCAGTTTGACCAACGTGTTCAGAATGAGGTCTCCATCCTAAATCTGAAACTGGTTTAGAGCAAGCTGTTGCTGCACCTAAAACTTCTGCAAGTTCTTCAACCATTCCCCAGTTTTCAGGACCTTTTAATCCTCTACCACCAGATACAACTACTTCGGCATCTGCGATGCTTACTTTGTCTGTTGCCTTATCAACTGAAGTTATTGTTACATTAGATTCTGGAAGTGCAGGAGCAAAAGCTTCTGCTGTTGCAGCACCTTCTGATTCTACTAATCCAAATGCATTATTTGACAGTCCAATTACTTTTATATCACTTGAAAACGAAGTTAAATTAAAAGCTTTGTTTGTGAATGCTGTTCGTTTTACCGTAAATGGAGCTGTTGAAACTGGTACTTCAACTACATTTGAAGCGAATCCAGCATCTAAGTTTACAGCTAATAATGGAGATAAATATTTACTGTCTGCACTTGAGCTTACTATAATAACTTGTGCGTTTTCTTGTTTAGCTGCTTCGGCAATGACGTTTGCGTATGATTTCGCGTTAAAGTTGTTTAGGCTATCGTTAGATACTTGTAACACTTTGTCTACGCCATATTTTCCTAATGAAGCCGCGTCTGTAGTGTTCACTGTGACAGCCGTTACAGTTGTTCCTAATTGGTTGGCTACAGCTTTTGCATACGAAGCTACTTCGAATGCTATTTTTTTGAATGATCCGTTATCGGATTCTGTATATACTAAAACTGACATTTGATTCTGTATTAAAAAGGTATTAAATAACCTTTGCTTCGTTATGTAATAAATTAACTAATTCGTCTATGTTACCTGCATCTACAAGTTTTACAGCGCCTTTAGCAGCTGGTTTTTCAAACTTAGTAGAAGCTGTTTTAGCAGCATTTGCAGCAGGTTCTACAAGTGTTAAAGGTTTTTTACGAGCCATCATGATTCCTCTCATGTTTGGAATACGTAAATCACTTTCTTCAACAATTCCTTTTTGACCACCAATTACTAATGGTAAACTTGTAGTAGAAGTTTCTTTACCACCATCAATTTCTCTAATAGCCGTTACGCTAGTACCGTCTATGTCTAAGCCAATGCAATTATTGATAAAATTAGCTCCGGTTAATCCAGCAATCATTCCGGGTACCATACCTCCATTGTAGTCAATAGATTCCCTACCAGCAATTACCAAATCGTAAGCACCATCTTGTGCTACTTTTGCTAATTCTTGTGCTACAGCAAATCCGTCTTCTGCAGCAGCGTTTACTCTAATTGCAGAATCAGCACCAATGGCTAAAGCTTTTCTCAATGTTGGTTCTGTTTCAGGACCACCAACGTTAACAACAGTTACAGAAGCACCTTGTTTTTCTTTAAACCACATGGCACGTGTAAGTCCAAATTCGTCATTAGGATTAATAACGTATTGTACGCCTGTAGTGTCAAATTTGGTGTCGCCTTCAGCAAAATTAATTTTTGAAGTCGTATCAGGAACGTGACTAATACATACTAATATTTTCATAACTTATGAGTTTTTATTTAAGACTATTTTCTTTTCAAGATTGCGAAGTTAAATATTTTATTTCGCTTTTTTGTTATGCACGCATAATAAATTTTTGATTTTATTTCCATATTGCCGATTAGAGCTGTGTTTTGTTGTCATATTCTGATTTTTTTAATGGTTAACCGCATGGATGTTTATGGTTTTCGCAAAATGACTTAATAATAAAAAGTATGAAGGCGTTTAGGTTATTATTCAATAATTTTTTAGAAATGAACGTAATTAATAGTAAATCCACTTTTTAAGAGGAATTTGATATTCTTTTTTGACAATTAATTATTATTTTTGCACTTCCTTTTTAAAACAAAATTAATGAGAACAATTCAGTTTAGAGAAGCCGTATGTGAGGCCATGAGTGAAGAAATGCGCAGGGATGAAAGCGTATATTTATTAGGTGAAGAAGTGGCCGAATATAATGGTGCCTATAAAGCATCAAAAGGGATGTTAGATGAATTTGGTCCTAAACGTGTATTAGATACGCCTATTGCTGAGCTTGGGTTTGCAGGTATAGCAATTGGGTCTACAATGACGGGAAATAGACCAATTGTTGAGTTTATGACTTTTAACTTCTCTCTTGTAGGAATTGATCAAATCATAAATAATGCAGCTAAAATTAGACAAATGTCTGGTGGACAATTTAATTGTCCAATAGTGTTTAGAGGACCAACAGCTTCTGCAGGTCAATTAGGAGCAACTCACTCACAGGCTTTTGAAAACTGGTTTGCTAATACGCCAGGGTTAAAAGTTGTTGTGCCTTCAAATCCTTATGATGCAAAAGGTTTATTAAAAGCTTCAATAAGAGATAACGATCCTGTTATCTTTATGGAAAGTGAACAAATGTATGGTGATAAAGGAGAAGTGCCAGAAGGAGAATACACAATTCCTTTAGGTATAGCAGATATCAAAAGAGAAGGTACAGATGTTACTATTGTGTCTTTTGGGAAAATTATAAAAGAAGCTTACAAAGCGGCAGACGAATTAGCTAAAGAAGGTATTTCTTGTGAAATTATCGATTTAAGAACGGTAAGACCTTTAGATTATGATACTGTTTTAGCTTCGGTTAAGAAAACTAATAGAATGGTAATTTTAGAAGAAGCATGGCCATTTGGTAATGTTTCTACAGAATTAGGATTCCATGTACAATCTAAGGCTTTTGATTACTTAGATGCTCCAATAGAAAAAATTAACACAGCTGATACTCCAGCGCCATATTCTCCAGTTTTATTGGAAGAATGGTTGCCAAATAGTAATGATGTTATCAAGGCTGTAAAAAAAGTTATGTATAAATAAATTAATTTATTTTACGTTATTGAAACTTCATTAGCACAATTGTTGATGAAGTTTTTTTTACTATGAAATTCAATCTACTTGCCATACTACTCATTTTTGGATTTTCTTCTACTTTTTCTCAAACAAAAGTAAGTGGAGAAGTCTTCGATGAATTTAATAATTCGGTAGCTTTTGCAAACGTCATATTTAAAGGCACAACCATTGGTACTATTACCGATGAGAATGGTAGATTTTATATAGAGTCTGAAGATACTTATGATACTTTGGTTATTTCTTTTATGGGATATGAGGTGTTAGAAGTGCCACTAGAAAATAGAATTAATTATGATGTCAAATTAATTTTAAAAGAATCTGCAGCCGAGTTAGATGAAATATTAATTGTAGGTGGTAAGCAGCCTAAAAAAAATAACCCTGCCGTTGATATTCTTAAAAAGGTATGGGAAAATAAAAGGCGTAACGGCGTAAACGCATTCAGATACTACGAATACGATAAATACGAAAAAATAGAATTCGATCTTAACACAATTGATAGTGCTCTTATAAATAGTAAGGTGTTTAAAGGGATGGAGTTTGTGTTTGATAAAGTAGATACGTCGCATGTTACAGGAAAAACCTATTTGCCAATATTTATTAATGAAGCTATTAGCAAGGTTTACGGTAACAATGTTACCAATCAAGAAAAAACCAGCTTATTAGGTAACAAGAACTCGGGCTTTAGTGACAACCAAGTTTTAATTGATTTTATTGATGATTTGTATGATGAATATGATGTTTACGATAATCACTTAAGAATTTTAGAACAGAGTTTTGTAAGTCCTTTATCAGAAACAGGTGTAAACGTTTATAATTATGTGCTTTCTGATAGTGCATTTGTTGATAATAAATGGTGTTACAATATTATTTATTACCCGCGACGAAAAAACGAAATGACTTTTAAGGGTGATTTCTGGGTCAATGATACCACTTACGCCATAAAAGAAATTAATCTTCAAGCTTCCAAATCGGCCAATATTAACTGGGTGAAGGAACTTTACATCGAACAAGAATTTGAAGTATTAAACGATTCGGTGTTTTTATTAAAGCGAGATTATTTTATGTCTGATTTTACCTTTAATAAAAAGGAAGAGTCTAAAGGGGTTTATGGAAAAAGAACCACGCTTTATAATAACTACGTGTTTGATGACCCGAAGGAAAAGAAATTCTACATCAAGAAAATTAACGAGTATAATCCTGATGCTTATGATAGATCTGATGAGTTTTGGGAAACCAATCGTCAGGAAGGATTAAATGAAGATGAGGAAGGGATTTATAAAATGTTGGATACCCTTAAAACGGTTAAGAAATTTAAACAACTCTATAACATAGGAAATATTTTAGCGTCTAATTATGTTGAAATAGATGCACTCAATTTTGATTTCGGACCGGTCTTTTCAGTCTTTGGTTTTAATGAGGTTGAAGGTTTGCGTGTGCGTTTAGGTGGCCGTACCTATTTTACCAGAAACGACTTATGGCGTCTTGAAGGTTTTGGAGCTTACGGCTTTAAAGATCAGGGTGTAAAATATGGTATTGCTGGAAAATGGTTGGTATATAAGGATAAACGTATTATTCTTAATGGAGGCTATCGAAAAGATATTGAACAAATTGGGGCCAGTTTAACCTCTTCTCAAGATGCTTTAGGGCGCAGCTTGGCGTCAAATACTCTTATTGGTACAAGTCCCAATGATAAACTTACTAATATAGAGTTAGGAGTATTTGGAGTTGGGATAGAACCGGTTAGAAACTTAGAATTTAATTTAGGTGTCAGCTATAGGACTTTAGAATCTGCTTCAGATACTTTTAGTTTAGATTATTTTGATCCCGAAGCAACAAACGGAATTTCGTCTCAAGTGCAACAATTTGAGTCAAATTTAGCGGTGTTTTATTTCCCAGGTAGAAATGTTTCAGGATATGGTGTTGAACGTCATAAAATAGAAAATGATTTTGCATCAATATTTGCACAAGTAAGTGTAGGTAGTGATAACGTTTTTAATAGTGATTTTGATTATACCAAATTGCAATTATCATATACGCAACCATGGCGTGTTGGAGGTATTGGAAAATTAAAAGTTAGTGTAGAAGCGGGGAAAACCTTTGGAGAAGTGCCACTAGGCCTGTTAAGTATTATTTCTGGTAATCAATCCTTTTTTACAGTGTTTAATACCTTTCAGCAGTTAGATTATTATGAATTTGTGACTGACACCTATGTGTCTACTCATTTAGAGCACAATTTTAACGGCTTATTGTTTGCGAGGATACCATTGCTTAGAAAATTAAATTTAAGAGAAATAATAGGTGTGAGAGCGGCTTGGGGTGAAGTTTCTCAAGAAAACAGAGATTTAAACGCTTCTGGATTAATTTATCAAGCACCCACAGATGAGCCTTACTACGAGTTTGGTTTTGGTATTGGCAATATCTTAAAACTAATTAGAATAGATTGTCATTGGAGAGGAAATTACCTTGATGCTCCAGGTGCCAGAGGTTTTGGAGTTACAGGTTCTTTAGGCTTCTATTTTTAAATTCAACCAAATTTTTTAGGTGACTTATTTGTGCTTCATGGCTTTGAGTTGGAAAGGTCTTGTGTTATCCTATTGTTTGCTAAAAGTTACCAATTAAATATTAGCCAAAATCAATGACTTAATAAGTTGTTAACAAGTATAGGTTTTACTAAATTTGCTGCCCAAAAAAGAGAAAATATGAGTCCAAAAGGAAAATTAACCTTTGATGTATTAATAGAAATTCCAAAAGGAAGTAGAAACAAATATGAATATGATTTCGAATTGAAAAAGATTCGTTTTGATAGAATGTTGTTCTCTTCAATGATGTACCCTGCAGATTACGGCTTCATTCCTGAAACCTTAGCTTTAGATGGCGATCCATTAGATGTTTTAGTATTAGGAACTCAACCAACATTCCCGATGTGTGTTGTAGAAGTTAAGCCAATTGGTGTGTTCCATATGGCTGATGAAAAAGGACCAGATGAGAAAGTGATTTGTGTACCAGTATCAGATCCAATTTGGAACCAACTTAATGACCTTTCAGATATTAACCCTCATCTTGTTTTAGAAATTGAACACTTCTTTCAAGTGTACAAAGATTTAGAGAAAAAACAAGTTGATGTTGGTGGTTGGGGAGATGCAAAAGAAGCATACGAAATCCTTAATAACTGTGTAGAACGCTACGAAAATAGTGAGCACAAAGCAAAAGGAAACTTTAAAATAGGTAGATAACTTTTCTACAACTAAAATTATAAACCCTTCTATATGAATATAGGAGGGTTTTTTTTTGCATTTGATTTTGTTACATTAGCAAGACATAATAACTAATCAAATACAAATTAACTATGGAATCAATGATGATTTACATGCCAATTGTAATGGCAATTTTAGGATTAATTTATATGGTTGTCAAGAAATCTTGGGTCATGAAACAGGATCCTGGAGATGGGAAAATGAAGGAGATTGCAGATCATATTTATGAAGGAGCACTGGCTTTTTTATCCGCCGAATATAAATTACTAACTGTTTTTGTTGTTGTGGTAAGTATTGCGCTTGCTGCAGTTTCATTTATAGTGCCTACAACACATTGGTTAATCATTATTGCATTTATTTTTGGAGCTATTTTTTCTGCTTGGGCAGGAAATATGGGAATGAAAATTGCTACAAAAGCAAATGTTAGAACAACTCAGGCTGCAAAAGATAGTTTACCAAATGCTTTAGGAGTGTCCTTTGGTGGTGGTACTGTTATGGGCTTGGGGGTTGCTGGTTTGGCCGTACTTGGTCTAACCGCCTTTTTTATATTTTTCTTCCATTATTTTATGGGCGGAGCCTGGACGGGTACAGACGATATGACTGTTGTTTTAGAAACCTTAGCAGGATTTTCGTTAGGTGCTGAATCTATTGCATTGTTTGCTCGTGTAGGTGGTGGTATCTATACAAAAGCAGCAGATGTTGGAGCTGATTTAGTTGGTAAGGTTGAAGCAGGGATCCCTGAAGATGACCCGCGTAACCCAGCTACAATTGCTGATAATGTAGGGGATAATGTAGGTGACGTTGCCGGTATGGGCGCCGATTTATTTGGTTCTTATGTTGCGACAGTGTTAGCAGCCATGGTGCTTGGTAACTATGTAATAAAGGATATGGGTGGAAATATTGGAGAGACCTTCTCTGGTATGGGGCCAATTTTATTGCCGATGGCAATTGCCGGTGCAGGAATTATTATTTCTGTAATCGGAACTATGCTGGTTAAAATTAAAAATAACGAAGCCAAGGAAGACCAGGTAATGGGAGCTTTAAATAAAGGAAACTGGACATCAATTGTTTTAGTGGCCTTGTCATGCTACGGACTTTGTACTTGGATGCTTCCAGAAACAATGCAAATGGAATTTTTTGGAGAAGGACTAATCGAGATTTCTTCAATGCGCGTGTTTTACGCTTGTTTAGTAGGTTTAGTTGTTGGAGGTGTTATATCTTCGGTAACCGAATATTATACTGGACTTGGTAAAAAACCAATCTTAGAGATTGTTCAAAAGTCAAGTACGGGAGCAGGAACAAATATTATTGCAGGTTTAGCGACAGGAATGATTTCTACATTTCCTTCTGTATTATTATTTGCAGCTGCCATTTGGGCATCATATGCTTGTGCTGGGTTTTATGGCGTAGCATTATCTGCTTCGGCTATGATGGCAACTACGGCTATGCAGTTAGCAATTGATGCATTTGGTCCTATTGCCGACAATGCTGGCGGTATTGCTGAAATGAGTGAGCAAGAGCCTATTGTAAGAGAGCGTACAGATATACTAGATTCTGTTGGTAATACAACAGCGGCAACTGGAAAAGGATTTGCTATTGCTTCTGCGGCATTAACATCATTGGCCTTATTTGCTGCTTATGTGACCTTTACAGGAATTGACGGAATTAATATTTTTAAAGCTCCAGTATTAGCGATGTTATTTGTTGGTGGAATGGTACCGGTTGTGTTCTCTGCATTAGCAATGAATGCGGTAGGTAAAGCAGCCATGAAAATGGTTTATGAAGTTAGAAGACAGTTTAAAGAGATTCCTGGAATTATGGAAGGAACTGGTAAGCCAGAATACGATAAATGTGTTGCTATTTCTACCGATGCTTCTCTAAAAGAAATGATGTTACCTGGATTATTAACTATTGGTTTTCCATTATTAATCACATTCTTGCCAATGATTTTCGGTATGGATAACCAGTCTATTGCAGAAATGTTAGGTGGTTATATGGCCGGTGTAACCGTAAGTGGAGTGCTTTGGGCAATATTCCAAAACAATGCTGGTGGTGCCTGGGATAATGCTAAAAAGTCGTTTGAAGCTGGGGTAGAAATTAATGGTGAAATGACGTATAAAGGGTCTGATGCTCACAAGGCAGCGGTAACTGGAGATACGGTTGGAGATCCGTTTAAAGATACGTCTGGACCTTCAATGAATATCCTTATTAAATTAACTTGTTTAATTGGGTTGGTAATTGCGCCAATTTTAGGTGGGCATACTGAAGGAAATGCTCATGAAATGTCTGAAAACGTAAATGTTTGGGTAGATAAAGATGGAAAGAAACATGAGATGAAAGAAGGTGCCGAAATGCATTTTTCAGATGAAAAAACTCAAGAAGAAACTGTTGAATTTGAGGTTAAAATGACCAAAAATGAAGATGGTACAGTTTCAGCAAATGTTGTTAAGACAACCAATGTAAATGGTGTTGAAAATGTAATAGAAGAGACTTTAGAGGGAGAAGAAAGTGATGTTAAGGCTAAAATTGATGAAATGACTGGCAGTGACAAGAAATCCTCTAAAAAGGTTAGAAAGAAAGTAATTAAGGAGGTAATTGAAACGACTGAGTCGGATCAACTCTAATTCTTAGAACATAGTTTAATAAAAAAGGCTCATGATTTTCATGAGCCTTTTTTATTATTAGAATGTTCCAACTAATCCAATTGTGCCAGCGCCAGCATTTAAGCGCCAGGTTATTTGTTTTGGTTTGCCGAAATCATATTTCTGCTCTTTCTTTAAAAATTTATCAATACCATCTACCACAAAAATACTTAGTCCGATACCTACACCAATATCACTTATCCAATGCGCATTTGCCCATAATCTACTCAAGGGTAAAATAGAACCAACGGCATAGATTGGTATTTTGGCCCAAACACTTTTAAATTGTTTGGCAATGGCGTGAGATAATGAAAATGCTAAAACTGCATGTCCAGACGGGAATGAATGGTAAGCAGCTTCATGACTCCAAAATTTAAAATCAGATTTCCCTGTTTCATTAGTTGGACGAGCCCTCCCTATAATAGTTTTAGTTAAAGATTGGATAATACCTGTAGCGGCAGCAGAAGCAATAATTAAAACTCCTGTATGTCTTATCTTTTCATTTCGCGTGAATAGCCCAACGCCATAAATACTTCCTGTAACCATAAAAAAGTTTTGCGGGCTACCACCGTACCATCCAAAATCTTTAAAAAATTGAGGCACATGCTCATTTCTCTTTAAAAAGTATTCCTGAGCATCATAATCTATCATATAGAGCATAGCAGTACCGGCTGCAAATCCTCCAAGTTTCAAGAAATCTTTTCCTTGCCATCTTAAGGGTTGAGTAAAAGCATGTGCTACACCTTGAGCCGTAGTTTTGGTGTCATACTTTAAGAGTTTCCAATACGATTCTTTTTTAGTTTTCTCAACAGTTGTGGAGTCTGTATTATTTTGACTATTACTTACAAGAGTAACAAAAAATAGCAATACAAATAAGTATGCCTTAATTGCTGAATTAAATTTCATGGTAAAGTGTTAAGTTGTTGTAAATCTAATGATTACAATTAATAGAGTGAAGGGAATTTAGAAAAGACCATTTATTTCAGCATCAATTCTATTGATTATGCTTCCTAAGTCTTCTGGGTTAGCGACAAAATCAAGATTGTCAACGTCAATTATCAATAATTTTCCTTTAGTGTAGCCGTGAATCCAAGCTTCGTATCTTTCATTAAGTCTACTTAAATAATCAATACTTATGGAGTTCTCGTAATCTCTACCTCTTTTGTGTATTTGAGAAACCAAATTAGAAATAGAACTTCTTAAATAAATTAATAAATCAGGTCCTTGAACGAGACTTTCCATTAGTTCAAAAAGTGAAGAATAATTTTCAAAATCTCTATTTGTCATTAATCCCATGGCATGAAGGTTTGGAGCAAAAATATTTGCATCTTCATAAATGGTACGATCTTGAATAATATCTTTTCCGCTTTGTCTAATTTGTAGCACTTGTCTAAATCTACTGTTTAAAAAGTAAACCTGTAAATTAAAACTCCAACGCTCCATTTGGTTATAGAAATCATCTAAATAGGGGTTGTCAACCACATCTTCTAATTGTGGTTCCCAATTGTAATGTTTAGCAAGTAACTTAGTTAATGTTGTTTTACCTGCTCCTATATTTCCGGCTACTGCAAAGTGCATAAATCTTAGAATTTAAGTTGGAATTGATGAAGTTTATTGCGGCTGTAAATATACAAGGTTTCGTTGGTTAGGGAAAACTGATTTATTAACAATTGCGGTGTTTGAATGGGTCTGATTTCTTCGGTGTTTTTTGCTAAATAGTATAATTTTTCTTCGTTTTTCAATACTAAATTACCACTATCTTGGCCTAACTCGTTGAATCCCTGATTTGGAATCATTGATATTACTGCACCAAAATAATCGTAGGTTAAAATATATTGATCGGTAAGTACCCAGCAATAATTATAGTTGGAAGTCATGTCTAAAATCTGACCTTCAATTGGCACTGCTTTTAATCTTGATTTGTTGGTTTGGAAATCAAATAACTCCAATCGATTTAAATCTTGATTAATAATCCAGATGGTGTTATCATAACCTGTGGATACCATTGATACGTTTTTGTATGGGGAAATTTGATTGAAATCTACAGTGTAAATTTCTGCCAAGCGATTATCTAAAATTATTACTGTGTTGAAATTTTTATAAAACACATTTAGTTTGAGAGAATTGAAACTATTTGCAGAGCTAATTTGACCAAGCTGCACATTGCTATACGATAGTTTTTGGTCCTTGCTGATTTTAAAAAAATCGGTATAATCAGTAGCATAAGCAATTTGATTGTTGTCTACGCTTACAAATTTTTCGTAATCAAATTCTAATACAATACCTGAAGTGGTTTCAATTGGTGTTTGTCCAATTGCAAAAACAGAAACTAAAAAAGTAAAAAAAAAGGTCCATTTCATAAGAGAATGAAAAGTACAAAATTCATTTTACTCTAATCAATTAATTTATAACCAAATCCTCGCACGTTTATAATTTGAATGTTATCATCCTTATTCAGTTTTTTTCTGAGTTTACTAATAAAGACATCCATGCTACGAGCGCTAAAGAAATCGTCGTTGCCCCAAAGTTTATTTAAAATTAAAGAGCGATCGAGTACCTTGTTTTTATTTTGAATTAAATGAAACAAAAGATGAGATTCACGATGGGTAAGTTGAACCAAGGTTTCGCCATTATAGGTTAAGGTTTGCTTTGGGAAATCAAATACGTATGCACCAATATTATAGTGTTTTCCTGTTTTTTGAGTGAGAGTGCGTTGAACCAAGTTGTTTATTCTAACAATAAGTTCTTCCATGCTAAATGGCTTTTTGAGGTAGTCATTACCGCCAATTGTAAAGCCTTCAACTACATCTTGAGTTTGCGATTTAGCGGTTAAAAAGATGATTGGAATTGTATCGTCCACTTGCCTTATTTCTTTGGCTAAAGTGAATCCGTCTTTTTTTGGCATCATAACGTCTAAAACTAAAATATCGAATTCAGACTTTTGAAATTGTTGATAGGCAAGCTCTCCATTTTCGCAAAGGGTAACCTTGAAGTTTCGAGATTCCAAACTTTCTTTTATTATAAGTCCCAATGCAGGTTCATCTTCTGCTAATAATATTTTGATTATGTTATCCATTTGGTAAACTTATTATAAAATGAGTGTTGTTTTGATGTAGTTTAGCTTCAACCTCACCGTTGTGTTTTTCTATAATTTTTTTGGTGTAATACAACCCAATTCCAAATCCTTTTACATCATGGGTGTTTCCTTTAGACACGCGATAGAATTTCTTGAAAATTTGAGTTGTTTCACTTGCTTTTAAATTCCCACCATTATCCGAAATGTCAATTTTAACCTTGTTATTATTTGAAGTCAAATTTATTTCAACGTGATTCCCACCATATTTTATGGCATTATCTAAAATGTTATTTATAGCATTTTCCATATGAAACGCATCTGCATTAATAACTAATTGATCATACTTAGTATTAAAAGTAATTGTTTTATCCGTAATGCTTAACGAATGACGTTCTATGAGGATATTGATGAGTTCTACCAAATCAATAGGTTGTTTTTGTAGTTCTAAATTATCGCCGTCTAAGGTTGCGGTTTCTAACAGTTTTTCAACCATTACATTTAATTTTTGCAATTGGTTAATAGACAGGTTGAGGTAGGTTTTTGTTTTTTCTTTGTCTTCTATTACATTAAAATCCTTTATGCTCTCTAAGGCCACACTTATAGTTGAAATAGGTGTTTTAAATTCGTGAGTAATATTGCTTATCAAATCGTTTTTAACTTCGGCTAATTGCTTTTGTTTATTAATGATTTTTAGAAGGTAGAGTAAGCAGCCAATGATGGCAAAAACCAACAAAGAGGATATTAAAACCCCAAAAAGTATTCGTTTTAAAATTGTTTTATTGATGTTGTTAAAGTAAACACTCAAAACACTATTCTTGGGTAGAAACTCCGATTTTGATGTTGTGCTAAGTAGTGTCTTTTTTCTTAGCGATGTAGAGTCTAATACAATATCTGACTTTGTGAACTGCTTAATTTCATTATGGTCGTTTTTAAATTGTAAGGCATAGTTGAGTTGAAGTTGTTTTCGAGAAAGTTCGTCCTTAAATAATGGGTCTAATTCTTTTAAAACCAGCGAATCATTATTGATAGATATAATTACTTTTGAAGTTAAAATTTTAAATTTTTCTATTTCGATCGAGTCACCAAACACCTTGTCTTTAGGAGTTGGTGTGGGATTCAGTTTTTCATTTTGAAGAATAGAATCGGCCAATTTTCCTCTAAATACTTGCATGCCTTTAACAGGTTTAATGTGGGTGGTATCGAAATTTCCGTGGCTTAAGTCTAATTGTTTTATAATGCTATCAAAGGCTCCATTTTCAGCTAAAAAATCTTCAGAACTCTCTCCACTAAAGCTAAATCCAATTGTAGATTTAGTAGCCAATTTTGCATAATAATCATCAACAGCTTTATCTAAACTAATCTGAACTTCATTTATAAAGGTTTGTTTATTAGATAAATAATTTTTGTAATTCCAATAGACTTGAATGCCTATTGTAGATAAGATGACTCCAATAATAACGTATAGTAAAAACTGATGTTTGCGTTTATTCATACCCAAAAGTACTTGTTAAAAGTTAATTTTAAGGTGTCGGTTAACAGACGTTAACACAAGTTAACTGAAACTGCTTTTTCAATTTCTAATATTTGTACTTCAATTAAAACCTTATAACCATGAAATATTTTTTAATTCCTTTTTTTATGTGCTGTCTCACCTTAGGGTATGGACAAACAACCCATAATAAATCTCAGAATAAACCTGAATTTACTGAAATGAGTGTGATAATTTCGGTGGATAATATTGAAGATGTTGAGAGTATTGATATTGAAAATTGGGAAGAGGTATTAAAAGATCTGGGGGATGATGTCCCGGTAGAAATCGGAATTAATTGCAATAAAAAAACTGAAGAATCTAAGAGTGATTCAAATTTTAAAATGTCTTTTAAAGGTAACTCATCTAATTCAGAACTCATTTTAAAGCAACTAAATCAACTTAAGACTCTGGCTTTAAAGTTTTATAAAAACCAATAGTAAAATCAAAAAATCGAATAGTTATGACCTCATTAATTAAAATTATTGCAGTCGCAATTTTGTTATCTGTCTCAGGTTTGAGTGCACAAAATTTTCAAGGACAAGCGACCTATAAAACAAAACGAAAAGTAGATGTGAAATTGGATAGTACCCAAATGAGTGGGGAAATGCAGCAGCGAATGATGGAGATGCTTAAAAAGCAATTTGAAAAAACATTTGTTTTAAGTTTCAATAAAGAAGCCTCCATTTATAAAGAAGAAGAATCTTTATCAGCACCACAGCCAGCAGGTATGCAGGTTGTAATGTTTGATTCAGGTGGAGCAGATGTGTTGTATAAAAATACCAAGGAAAATAGATTTACCAATCAAAATGATGTTTTTGGAAAAGTGTTTTTAATAAAGGATAATTTAGAAGCTTTAGAGTGGAAAATGAGCGGGGAAAAGAAAAACATTGGTAATTACGAATGTTTTAAAGCAACCATTACTGGAGAGCGAGAAGTTAGAGATGGAGGTGTAAGTTTTAATGGTGATAAAGATTTAGATGAATCTGAAAATGTACGAATGGAGCCTTATACAATTACAGCTTGGTATAGCCCTGAAATTCCTGTAAACAACGGTCCAGGGAGATATTTTGGATTGCCAGGGTTGATTCTTGAAGTAAATGATGGGCAGGAAACTGTGATTTGCAGCAAGATTGTAATTAATCCTAAAGAGAAACTGAGTATCGTTGAACCTAAAAAAGGGAAAGAAGTGACTCAGGCAGAATTTGATGAAATTCTTCAAAAAAAGATGGAAGAAATGAATGAAAGATACCGTCCAAGTGGTGATAATGATGGTGAACGAATTGAAATTAGAATAGGAGGATAATTTATTTTAAACCTTTTCATGTTTTTATAGTCTAACCGATGTAATTACTCATGGCTTTAATATAATTCGTGTTAATGTTATGATAAATCGAAATCGAGTGTTTATTCAAATTGTATATTTGTTAAACAAAACTATCAACTATTAAACCAAAAACATGAAATCCTATCGATTACCCTTAGGGATCTTTCTCCTTTTTTTTATTTCACAATTTTCTTTTGCTCAAGACTTTCAGGGTGTTGCAGTTTATCAGACTAAAACCACCATGGATATGAGTAATTGGGGGCGAGCTGATATGACTGAAGAACAAAAGAAAAGAATTGCAGACCGCATGCGTTCAATGCTTGAAAAAACCTATGAGCTTAGGTTTTCAAAATCTGAGTCTATGTATAAGGAAGAAGAAAAGCTTGAAGCTCCAGGCAGTGGCCCAAATCGCTGGGGGGCAATGATGGGGAGTTTTTCTAATGGCGCTCAATATAAAAATGTACAATCCAAACAATTGTTGCAAGAACAAGAGTTTTTTGGAAAGCAGTTTTTAATAAAGGATGAATTGCAACCTTTAGAGTGGGTGATGGGTACAGAAACCAAACAAATAGGGAAGTATTTATGCTTTAAAGCCACAGCTGTACAGACTGTAGACGAGTTTGATTGGACTAAAATGAGACGTCGTGGTCCTGAGGAAAAACCTAGGGTAGAAGGAGATAGTACAGCCTCAAAAAAAGAAGAGGTTATGCCAGAAGTACCAAAAGGGGTAACTGTTGTGGCGTGGTATACACCGCAAATTCCAGTGAGTCAAGGACCAGAAACCTATTGGGGATTACCAGGTTTAATTTTGGAATTGACTGCCGGAAACAAGGTGATTTTATGTTCAAAAATTGTCATAAATCCTGAAGAGAAGCAAGACATAAAAGTACCAACAAAAGGCAAGGAGGTTACCAAAAAAGAATACAATGAAATTGTAGAAAAAAAGGTGACCGAAATGCGAGAAATGTATAGAGGAAGGGGAGGACAAGGTCGACCTCGAGGATAATTAAATCTGATTAGCCAATAAACTAATAACCAATTATGAAAAAAATATTACCACTGTTACTTTTATTAGTAACCCTATATTCTCATGCTCAAATTAAAGTAGAAGGTGTAGTGAAAGATAGTATAGGTGCTCCTCTTGAGTTAGCAAATGTAATTGCTATTAATCAAGCCACAAAGGCCTTAGAATCTTATGGTGTTACGAATGACAAAGGACGCTATAAACTATCATTAGAAAAAAATAACACATACAGCATACAAGTAAGTTATGTTGGTATGAAAACCTTTGAGCAAGTCTTAACCACAAAAGAGGCCGATATAAATAAAGACTTTGTTTTAAAAACAGATAATGCCCTAGATGAAATTGAATTGGTTTATGAAATGCCAGTAACCATTAAGGGAGATACCTTGGTATATAACGCCGATTCTTTTACCAGTGGGACGGAACGAAAACTAGAGGATGTCCTAAAAAAACTACCAGGAGTTGAAGTCACCGATGATGGTGAAATTGAAATTGAAGGAAAAACGGTTAATAAGGTCATGGTTGATGGAAAAGATTTTTTTGATGGTGATTCTAAATTGGCAACAAAAAACATTCCGGCCAATGCGGTTGATAAGGTTCAGGTGTTAAAGAATTATGCTGAGGTTGGCCAATTAAGTAGTGTTACCAATAATCAAGACAATATTGCTATAAACATTAAATTAAAAGAAGGGAAGAAGAATTTTTGGTTTGGTGATATCACAGCTGGTGGAGGAATCTCAAACGACGACCCTATTTATTTACTACAACCAAAGTTGTTTTATTATAGCCCAGAGTTTAGTTTAAATCTTATTGGTGATTTAAACGATATTGGTGAAATTGCATTTACGCGGAGAGACTATTTTAACTTTACAGGAGGCTTTAGGAGTCCGAGTCGTCAAAGTGGTACAAATATTAATTTGGGGTCTAATAGCCTTGGGTTTTTGTCACTTCAGAATAATAGAGCAAAGGATATTAACACCAAATTTGGTGCAGCAAACTTTAGTTATTCTCCAAAAAAATCTATTGATTTTAGCGGATTTGCAATTTTTTCAGGTAGCAGAATTGAATTACAAGAAAACAACTCGGTGCAATACACCGATCCCGAATTAGGTATTCCTGACGAAATTACTCAAAGTAATACTTCTCAAAAAAGTGATTTGGGATTAATGAAACTCAGCTTTAAGTATCAACCCAATGCTAATAACCAATTAGATTACGATATCCTAGGGAGACTTTCAAAGGAAAGTCAGGATCAAAATCTATTATCATCTATTAATGGTGATATAAATCAATTTGAAGAATCTTCACCTTACAGTATAAATCAGAATTTAAACTACTACTTCACGCTTAATGAAGATAACATTTTTGCGTTAGAAGTACAGCACTTGTACCAAGATGAAGACCCGTTTTACAACGCGGTTTTAGAAGATAAGGATGCTTATGCGTTTACGGCTTCTGGATTAGGATTAGATGCTTTGCAAATGGATTATGACATTGGTCAAGATAGACGTGTTAAAACAAATCAATTAGATGCTAAGGTTGACTATTGGAATGTTTTAAACCAAAAGAGTAATATCAACTTCACTTTAGGAACCATTTATAGCAATCAAAGATTTGATTCAAGAATCTTTCAAAATTTAGACAACGGATTAGAATTTGATCCAACACCAGTTTTTAATGATGGTTTGGATGTGAATGATACAGATTACACCTTTAGTGATGTGTATTTAGGTGTGCATTACAGATTCAAAACAGGAATTTTCACATTTACTCCTGGATTATCAGGACATGCCTATAGCGCTAAAAACGAGCAATTCGGTGTGAAAGTTACAGACGATTTCTTCCGAGTATTACCAGATTTTGATGTGCGAATTCAGCTTAAAAAGAGTGAGCAAATTGTATTAAACTATGGTATGCAAACTCAGTTTACAGATGTGTCTCAGTTTGCCAGAGGATTAGTGTTAAATAACTATGACAATTTGTTTGCTGGTAACCCCGAATTAGAAAGTGCATTGTCACATAATATAAATGCGTCTTACTTTAGTTTTAATATGTTTAATTACACCAATGTGTTTGTGAATTTAAACTATAACAAAAGCATGGATCAAATTAGAAATCAGTCACGATTTTTACCTGTAGATAATCCAGATCCTTTAAATCCTGATCAGAGTTCGACCATTAGAGTATCAACACCTTTTAACTCTGGATTTGCAGATGAAAGTTTTACGGCTAACGGAAGGTTTCAGCGTACATTTGGAAAATTTAGAGGGACAATAAATGCTAATTTTAGTTATTCAAAATTTAACCAATTTATAAACGACATTCGCTCTGTAAATGAAAACTACAATCAGACTTATAGATTTGGTTTACGAACAAATTTTAGAGAAGCACCTAATTTTGAATTGGGGTACCGTTTAAATCTTTCGGATAATGATCAAGGTTCTAGTCGAACAAAATTTACAACAAGTGCGCCTTCTGCCGAGTTTGATGCTTTAATTTGGAAAGTGCTAACGTTTAGAACCGAGTTTACCTATAACAATTTTAGTGATGAAGATGGGACCATAAATAGTTATGAATTTTGGGATGCCTCTTTATCGTATCGAAAAAATGCCGATAGTAAGCTGGAATATCAAATAAAGGCTTCTAATTTATTAGATACTAAATCTCAGAACCAAAGTAGCTCTAATAGCTTTTCTGTAAGTGCTACAGAGTATTTTATACAACCAAGATTTATCACATTTAGATTAATTTATCAGTTGTAAAACACTGAAGAGTAGTAGGTTGATTATTGAATATTATTTTTTTTGAAATACTTAATTAAAATTGTTGTTTCAATCGAAAAACTATAATATATTTGCCACCGCTTTTGGGGAGATACTCAAGCGGCCAACGAGGGCAGACTGTAAATCTGCTGACTACGTCTTCGCAGGTTCGAATCCTGCTCTCCCCACAAAAAAAAGACCATTCAAACTGAATGGTCTTTTTTGTTTTGGTCTTTTTTGATTACAAGTTATTGCGTTCTAATTACGTGAATATACCCTTCAATAGATTGATTAGTACCTTCGGTACTTGATACTGTGCCGCTAAAGTATATTTCTATAATTTCTCCTGGTTCCCCAAACTGAGTGACGTTATATGTTATATAATGTTCATCATAAGAACCCATATTTACGCAGGGTTCACCAATTGAAAAATTTCCTCCTGTATTTTCAGAGGAGTAGGTGCTGTAAGTACCGACTGTAGGGACGTAATTTGTAGATGAAAAGTTTTGGCCGTACAAACTAAAATAATTGCATTCAGGACCTGATGCAATAAGTAAGAAGGTATGTTCTGGGACAAAGTATTGAACTGCATCTTGACCTGCCCAACAATCTACTTCATGGAATTCAAAAGTTTCAGTCCCATTTAGAGTAAAGGTCATATAGCTACCGTTAGCGCAAGATGTAAAACTACCAACATCTGTAATAGGTTGGGTGAGAGTGTGATCTAAATACTCTGATATTTTGTTGTTTTCAAGGTCTACACCTTGAATTTGAAATTGGTCACTATTGGTAGAGCAATTCAAAAATGAGATTTCAAAGTCACCATTACTTACTAAGACAGTGTAAATAATCCCTTCATGACTTAGATTGACATACCCATTTGTAATAGGTAAGTTATCACAAGTTAAAAATTCACCGGATACGGTTTCCATACTAAATTCGTCATTGGTGCTAATTGGTAGCACAAGTGTATAATTGATGTCTTCGGTAATTGCACCTAACGTTGTATCAAATATAGCGTTGGTTGAACAGGATAAGTCAAAGGCGCTAATTGTTAATGTTTGATTTAAAGGCACATATCCTGAGATAAGTCCAATTTCATTAGATATTCCACTTCTTGTAGCGATCGGATATCCATTATTATCATTTAGAAATAATTGTACTTTAATATTAGGTAGAGGGATGTTGTTCTCATTAACCACCACTATATTTAAAAGAGCCATTTGTTGCTCTACATCACAATTCCAAAACGAAAAATGTGAAACCGTTCCCACATATTCATTTTCCATTAAAATGGCTTCCCCTTCTTCAATCCAATAGCCCAGTTGCTCATCAAAATACCAAAGTGGGATGCTTGACGGTGCAGAATCTGTAATATTTGAAGGTAGAGGTATGCGTATTTCTGCAGGTGAATCTGCAGCGAGATTTAGCTCTTCGCCATTTTCACCTCTTAATTCTACAGCTAACATGCCGTATGTTTGAAGCATACGCTCTTCATTTTGACTATTTGAGGCATATAGCATTCCAGGCATTTTATCTTCTAAAAATAGGTCGTCTGTGGATAAGTGGTGCATTATGACATTAACAGCTCCTGGATAGGTGTCGCCATTTTCGTCAATATAACCTCCGTTTAAAGTAACACTTGCTCCCGTGGGGGTAGTTATAGTTTCTTGGTTTCCGTTAGAAGTAGTTCCAGTAGTCTGCTCATCTAGTAACATGATATTAACCTTATTCAACCCATTAGTTGGCACTAAGGCTCTAGAACCATGGATGTATCCTGTTTTGAAAGCCTTTATGTAAGCAAAATTTTCATTTACAGAAGCATTTTTTAATATAAAGATACCGTTGGCATCTGTTGTAGCGGTTTCACTTTTTATTGTTATGGTAACCCCTTCAATAGGCAGATTGTTTTTGTCAACAACCTTGCCCAAAAAATCTCGAGAGATTTCTACTCCAAAGTTTTGAGCGAATTCAGAAGGAGAATGATTAGAGGTTTCCTCAGGTGTGATTGAAGAACCTTGAGTGTCTTTATCACAAGAATAAATCAAACATGAAATGATAAGACAGATTAATAAGTGGTAATTTTTCATAGTATAGCTTTTTTAGCTAAACTATTTAATTTATAAGAAAAACCCTAACCCATGAGCCGAAAAATATTAAATAAACCCTATGTTAAATCTTATTAAAACAAAACACTCTTTTACCTAAGTAAAAGAGTGCCTAAAATAATTTTTAAATAAGATTTCTATATCCCAAATTCTTCTTTCACTTGGTCTACGTAATCTAATTTTTCCCATGTAAATAATTCGACATCTAAGGTCTTGCTTTCACCGTTAGGTTGAGTAAAGGTTTTAGAAATGGTTTCATGAGGTCTTCCCATATGACCGTATGCAGCAGTTTCACTGTACATTGGTTGGCGAAGTTTTAAACGCTCTTCGATTGCAGCTGGTCGCATGTCAAAAATAGAAGCTACTTTTTCAGCAATTTCACCATCGGTTAAATTAAACGGACATGTACCGTAAGTGTCAATAAAAATACCCATTGGCTCAACAACGCCTATGGCATAACTTACCTGTACTAAAACTTCATCACAAATACCCGCAGCTACTAAGTTTTTAGCAATATGCCTCGTGGCGTAAGCAGCACTTCGGTCTACTTTACTTGGGTCTTTTCCAGAAAAAGCACCACCTCCATGTGCGCCTTTACCGCCATAGGTGTCAACAATAATTTTTCTACCTGTTAACCCTGTGTCTCCATGAGGACCTCCAATAACAAACTTTCCAGTTGGGTTGATATGATAAGTAATATCCCCAGTAAATAAAGCTTGAATACGCTCTGGTACTTGAGCTATAACACGAGGGATTAAGATTTCAATAATATCCTTTCTGATTTTTGCAAGCATGGCCTCATCAGCATCAAAGTCATCATGCTGTGTAGAAACTACAATAGCGTCAATGCGTTGAGGTACATTGTCGTCGCTATACTCAATTGTAACTTGACTTTTAGAGTCAGGTCTTAAATAAGTAATGTCTTTGTTCTCGCGTCTCAAGCTTGCTAATTCTTTCAATATTAAATGTGAAAGATCTAAGGCCAAAGGCATGAAATTTTCTGTTTCCTTGGTTGCGTAACCAAACATCATCCCTTGATCACCTGCACCTTGTTCTTCTTTAGTATCTCTATCTACACCTCTGTTTATATCATCACTTTGTTCATGGATAGCAGAAAATACACCACACGAATTACCATCAAACATGTATTCACTTTTGGTGTAACCAATTTTATTAATGGTTTCTCTTGCAATTTTCTGAACATCTAAATAGGTTTTAGATTTTACCTCACCAGCAAGTACAACCTGCCCTGTTGTAACTAAAGTTTCACAAGCCACTTTAGAATCTCTGTCAAAAGCTAAAAAATTGTCGATTAAAGCATCACTAATTTGATCTGCTACTTTGTCTGGGTGCCCTTCAGATACACTCTCTGAAGTAAATAAATACGCCATACGTTTCTTTATATAATAATTGTCAGATTTGACGAAAGCGTCTCAGGAAGTTTACACTGTCCTTTAGCATTTTTGTTTTAGCTGATTAATAAATCAGTTTCAGAGGTTGCAATCAGTCAAATCCTTCCTCGATTTAAGCGACAAAAGTAAGCATTAAATTTTATTCTTTAAAGCAGCTTAACACAGATTTTTGAAAGCCGTTTTTTTTGATCAATTTAGTTGATGTTTGTATGCTGTTTTTTGTAAATTTTTGCATGAGTTGAATCTGAATTTAGGTGTTAATTGTTGATTTACAGGGTGATATGTGTTAAATTGTAATGTCGATTAAAAAAGAAAGGACTATGAGCCATACAAAACACAAAATACCGAGTGAATTTCAAATCAAATCAAAAGTAAGCCAATCTACATATCTTGTTTCAGGTCTATTGAAACCTTGGTCTGGACGAACCACCAAAATATTTTCAACGATTTCATCAACTCCTAAATATGCACCAACCGAGTTAGGTAGTGTGCCCGATCTGGGAGAAGAACAAGCCTTAGAAGCTTTGAGTTCTGCTTGTGATGCATTTGATAAAGGGCAAGGGAAATGGCCTACCATGAAAGTGATAGAGCGTATAAATTGCATGGTAAAGTTTGTAGAGCAAATGAAAACCAAACGGGAAGAAGTTGTGAAGCTATTGATGTGGGAAATAGGTAAAAACTTGGCAGATTCTCAAAAGGAATTTGATAGGACAGTAGATTATATTAACGATACCATTGAAGCTTATAAACAACTGGATCGAAATTCTGCAAAATTTGAAAAACAAGGCGGTATTTATGCTCATATTAGACGAGGCCCTTTAGGGGTTGTACTTTGTTTAGGTCCTTATAATTATCCGCTAAATGAAACATTTACATTATTAATTCCCGCATTAATTATGGGAAATACTGTGATTTTTAAACCTGCAAAATTGGGAGTGCTTTTAATTTCTCCATTAATGCAATGTTTTCAAAATAGTTTCCCAAAAGGTGTGGTGAATGTGATTTTTGGGCGTGGTAGAACTCTTGCTACTCCAATCATGAAATCTGGCAGAATTGATGTTTTGGCTTTAATAGGCAATAGCAAATCGGCCAATGCTTTACAAGACAACCACCCAAGAAAAAATAGATTAAGATTAGTGTTAGGATTAGAGGCGAAAAACCCCGCTATTATTTTACCGGATGCCGATTTAGATTTAACAGTTGACGAGTGTATCTCTGGTTCCTTATCCTTCAATGGGCAACGTTGTACCGCTTTAAAAGTGATTTACGTGCATGAAAGTGTAGCACAACAATTTAATGAAAAATTCGCTGCAAAAGTTGACACTTTAAACTTTGCAAATCCTTGGGATAAAAATGCCCAATTAACCCCATTACCAGAACCTTCTAAACCAACTTATATACAAGAACTTATTGATGATAGTTTGAAAAAAGGAGCCAAGATTATTAATGCTAAAGGAGGTGAATTAAGTGATAATTTTATTTTTCCTGCTGTAATGTATCCTGTTAATGAAAACATGAGAGTATTTCAAGAAGAACAATTTGGACCAATTGTACCTATAGTTCCTTTTAAATATATTGAAGAACCGTTGCACGATATGGCCGAATCTAATTATGGGCAGCAGGTAAGTGTTTTTGGAAAAGACATTTCAACACTAGCCCCTTTAATAGATACCCTAGTGAATTTGGTATGCCGCGTAAATTTAAATAGTTCTTGTCAACGCGGCCCAGATGTATATCCTTTTACAGGAAGAAAAGATTCGGCATTTAGTACATTGAGTGTGCATGATGCTTTAAGATCTTTTTCGATTAGGACATTTGTAGCATCCAAGGATAATGATTTCAATAATAAAATATTAAACGATCTCATGACCACTAAGGCTTCTAATTTTATTAGTACCGATTATATATTATAACCTTAATTTTTGTAACTTACTGTTTATTAGGTGTTAATGTATAAACTTGTAAAAATGAATAAGCAGGAATTAAAAGATTGGGTAGATAACGCTCAAAAAGAAATGAAAGAAAAAATGGATGCTTTAGATGCGAAAATAGATTCATCTAATGCGGAAATGAAAAGTAAATTTGAAGCTGCAAAAGCAGAAATGCATGAAAAAAATGAAGCTTTAAAGCAACGTTATGATGCTTGGGAAGATAGTAGTGAAGAAAAATGGGACGATTTCAAAGCAGACGTTACTGATGGGTATGACAATTTAAAGTCTAAAGTCCATGATTGGACTTCTAATTTATTTTAGAATTCATAAAATTTAGAACAAAAGAGAGGCCATTGGTCTCTCTTTTGCTTTTTGCTAAATATTTAAAAATATGTAAGGAATAATGTTACATTTATGATATGAGTTTAGACCAAAAGGATAATTTATTTTTATTAGTAAAGTCTCTTACTAAATCAGAGAAAAGACAGTTTAAGCTCTACGTTGGTCGTCTCGGGGTTAACTCTGATTCTAAATTTTTGTATTTGTTTGGTAAACTTGATAAGGCAAAAACATATGATGAACAGTCAATTTTAAAATCAAAGTTAATTTCAAAACAGCAATTGGCAAATGTTAAGGCTCATCTGTATAAACAAATTTTAATTAGTTTAAGATTGAGTCCTTCCCATCAAGATATGAGATTGCAAATTAGAGAACAATTAGATTTTGCAACGATATTATATCATAAAGGCTTGTACACACAAGGACTCAAAGTGTTAGGTAAGGCAAAAGAAATAGCATTTTCAAATGAAGAAAAAAACCTTGCTTTTGAAATTGTTGAGATGGAAAAAATTATAGAATCTCAATATATTACTCGCAGTATTACGAGTAGAGTTGACGAGCTTACACAACAAGCCGAAAAACTAAGTGATGATAACAAATTGGTAAGTAAATTGTCAAATTTATCCTTGCAATTATATGGCATATTTCTCAAAACGGGTTACGTTAAAAACGAAGAAGAAAGCCAATGGATCACGCAATATTTTAATGAGCGATTTCCAGCTATAGATTATCGACAATTAGGTTTAAGAGAGCGCATCTGGTTGTATAAAGTAAAACTTTGGTATGGCTTTTTGTTGCAAGATTTTTTAAGCTGCTATCGCTATGCCTATAAATGGGTCGATTTGTTTTATACCACTCCAAAACTCATTAATTTACACCCTGTTTTTTACTTAAAAGGCAATAATTATTTGCTAGAAACCTTGTTGTTGATTCGCAGAAAAAGCCAGTTTGATACTATTCTTGATAGGCTTAAAATGACAATGGCTGAGTCGCAATACAATTGGGATGATAACGTAAAAGCTTTGTCCTTTTTATATTTAAATCTAAATAGCATAAATCGACATTTCATTGATGGTACATTTAATGAAGGGATGTTACTTATTCCTGAAATTGAAAGCAAGTTTTCAGAATTTAGTAATAGGATAGATGAGCATCATTTTATGACATTTTATTACAAGTTTGCAAGCCTAAATTTTGGGGCAGGAAATAACAAAGCTTGCATTACTTATTTGGATAAAATTATATCTAATAAATCATTAAAGCTGAGAGAAGATTTATTGTGTTTTGCTCGTGTTTTAAATTTAGTAGCCCATTATGAGGCCGGTGATGATTATCATATCGAATCTCTTTTGAAAAGCACCTATAAGTTTCTCATAAAAATGAATGAATTACACGCGGTTCAAAGGGAAATGATCAAATTTATCAAAGGGCTTCAAGATATTTATCCGCAAGATCTTAAAAAGGCATTTACGTCTCTTCATGCAACCCTAAAAACATTTGAAAATCATCCTTACGAAAGAAGAGCGTTTCTGTATTTAGATATCATTTCTTGGTTGGAAAGTAAAATTTATAATACTTCAATTCAAGAAGTAATTAAGGCCAAATATTTAGAATCTTCAGACTATTTAAAAACGCATCAATCCAAAAAAAAATCATAAAAGCCTTGTTTTTTAACTTATTATAATTGAATATTTGCATTCACAAAGTTCAATAACTTATTGAAATGTTATCAAGAAAGGTGGAGGGAATAGACCCTTAGAAACCTTAGCAACCCTTTAATTTATTAAAGAAGGTGCTAAATTCTACTTAATGATTTTTATATCATTGGATAGATAACAAAAAGCAATTTTCCATTCGGGATTATTGTTATTTTCTTTATAACATTTTTCTATTAAGTACGCCTTTAAGGCGCATTTTGACTTTTGTTTTAATTATTTATTAACTCAAAAAGTAAGAAAAATGAGTACTCAAAAATTTGCAACAAATGCACTACACGCAGGACACGATGTTTCTGTAAACGGCGGAACCAGAGCAGTTCCAATTTATCAATCTACGGCTTATGTCTTTAATGATTCTGATCATGCGGCCAATTTGTTTTCCCTAGCCGAAACTGGTAATATTTATACCAGAATAAATAATCCCACCAACGATGTACTTGAAAAAAGGTTGGCAGAATTAGAAGGAGGGATTGCAGCTGTAGTAACGGCCTCTGGAGCATCTGCAATTTCAACTACATTACTAACTCTATTAAAGTCTGGAGATCATATTGTAGCATCATCAAGTCTTTATGGCGGAACGTATAATTTACTAAATGTCACTCTGCCAAGACATGGTATAAACACTACTTTTGTAGATCCTGAAAATACAAATGATTTTAAAAATACTATTACACCTGAAACCCGAGCTATATTTATAGAATCGTTAGGGAATCCAAAATTAGATGTTCTCGATTTACAAGCCATTTCTGCAATTGCCAAAGCGGCAAAAATTCCACTAATTGTTGATAATACCGTAGCAACTCCTTATTTGTTAAATCCTATAGCGCATGGTGCTAATATTGTAATTCATTCACTTACAAAATACATTAACGGTAATGGAACAGCACTTGGTGGTGTTGTAATTGATGCAGGCACTTTTGACTGGGCAAATGGTAATTTTCCGGAGTTTACAGAGCCTTCAAAAGGATATCATGGTTTGGTTTATGCCGAAGCTTTAGAAGCGGCAGCTTTTATTGCTAAAGTGAGAATTGAAGGTTTGAGAGATTATGGTGCAGCATTAAGCCCTTTTAATGCTTTTCAAATTATTCAAGGGTTGGAGACCTTAGAAATAAGAATTAAAAAGCATAGTGAAAATGCTTTAGAACTTGCCCAATGGCTGGAACAGCAAGACGAAGTAAGTTGGGTGAATTATCCAGGGCTAAAAACCAGTAGATATTACCGTTTAGGTCAAAAATATTTACCTAAAGGACAAAGCGGAATCGTAACCTTTGGGGTTAAAGGAGGGTATGAAGCGGCTAAATTTATCTCAGATAATACAAAGTTGTTTTCCCTTTTAGCAAACATAGGAGATACAAAATCATTAATTATTCACCCAGCAAGTACTACTCATCAACAACTTAACGAAGAACAGCAACTTTCAACAGGGGTAAGTCAAGATTTAATACGATTATCTGTGGGGCTTGAGGCTATAGAGGATCTAAAATCAGATTTAAAATCGGCATTTCAGACTATAGAATAATTGATATTTAAATCTTAAATAGACAACTCTCATGGCTGCACTTAGGTATGTAAATTTGGTTGATTTCAAAACCAATTCTGGAAAGACATATGATATTGATTTATCGTTTCAAGTCTTTGGGAAACCATTGCATTCTTCACCAATCGTTCTCGTTAATCATGCACTTACAGGAAACTCTAATGTGACAGGAGAAAACGGTTGGTGGAATTCGATTGTAGGAGACAATAAGGTGATTGATACGCGAAAATTCACGGTTATTTCATTCAATATTCCCGGTAACGGATATGATGATAAGCCCCAAAATTTAATAGGTAGTTACAAAGATTTCGTTGCACGTGATATAGCGAGTATTTTTTTAATGGGCTTAGAATCTCTAAAGATCCATAAATTATTTGCTTTAATTGGTGGTTCTTTGGGAGGCGGAATTGGTTGGGAAATGGCGGTGCTAAATCCAACAATTACCGAGCATCTAATAGTAATTGCTTCCGATTGGAAAGCTACAGATTGGCTAATTGCCAACTGTCAAATTCAAGAACAATTTTTAATTAATTCTCGTCGACCTGTGCATGATGCCAGAATGCATGCCATGTTGTGCTATAGAACACCTCAATCGTTTAAAGCGCGATTTGAAAGATCTACAAATGAAGATTTACAAATTTTTAATGTTGAAAGTTGGTTGTTACATCATGGTAAAAAACTCCAAGAACGCTTCCAATTATCGGCTTATAAATTGATGAATCAGTTACTTAAAACTATAGATGTTACTAGAGACAATGAAAGCCAATCTATATTAGATAGCATTCAAGGCAATATTCATATAGTAGGGGTAGATTCTGATTTGTTTTTTACAGCTGAAGAAAATAGAGAAACGCAAAAAGAATTAGCATTAACTCATCCAAATGTTACCTATAACGAAATAAACTCGGTGCATGGCCATGATGCCTTTTTGATAGAATTCAAACAATTGGAGAAAATTATAGAAGGCATTTTTAAGCCTGAAACAGAAAAAGGAAAAATGAAAGTATTAAAATTTGGGGGTAAATCTTTGGCAAATGGTCAAGGTTTAGACTGCGCATTAGATATCATTGAGACTAAAATAGCTCAGAAGGAAAATATAGTTGTAGTTGTTTCGGCACGAGGAAACACAACAAATCAGCTTGAAGTCATTTTAGATAAAGCGGCTTCCAAACAAGGTATTGAAAACGAATGGACACAATTTAAGTCGTACCAAACCGAACCTTTGCCGACAATAGATTTTTCAAATGAATTTAAGGCCTTAGAAGAGGTGTTTGAAGGTGTTAAGTTATTAGGGGATTTTAGCCAGAAAAACAAAGATTTGGTTTTAGCCTTCGGTGAATTGATGTCTGCAAAATTAGTGTCTAAAATGTTAGAGCAAAGAGGTGTTAAGTCTAATGATTTAGATGCAAGAAAACTGATAATAACAAACGATGAGTTTGGTAATTCCCAACCAATAGAGAAGGTGTCAAAAGAAAAGGTTTGCAATTATTTTGAACAAAATAAGGGTTGGCAAGTAAATGTAGTCACTGGATTTATTGGTTCTACAATAAATAATGAAACGACAACTCTGGGACGAAACGGAAGTAATTATACAGCAGCCTTATTAGCCAATTATTTGGATGCTGAAGAATTACAGAATTACACTCATGTAAACGGAATTTATACCGCAAATCCCGATTTAGTAAAAGACGCTAAAAAGATTAAGGAACTGTCTTTTAGTGAGGCCAATGAGCTCGCAAACTTTGGAGCTACCATTTTGCATGCAAAAACAATAATTCCGTTACTTCAAAAAAACATTAACCTTAGAATCTTAAACACTTTTAATTCTAATGATACTGGCACTTTAATTACCGCTAACCCTAAATCTAAAGGTGTTACCTCATTGTCTGTTTTAGATAATGTAGCTCTTGTAAACCTTGAGGGACGTGGATTGCTTGGTAAAGTAGGAGTAGATGCCAGAATTTTTAGAGCCTTAAGCGATCAAAATATTAGTGTTAGTATAATATCCCAGGGGTCTTCAGAAAGAGGTATAGGTCTAATTATAAAAGCAGATAAAGCAACTCAGGCTGTAATTGCATTAGAGCGAGAATTTGAAAACGATTTTCAATCGCAAGATGTGACTAAAATTACAGTGATTGATGAGGTTTCTGTTGTTTCAATTATTGGTCTTGAATTAAGTGCTTTTAATAAGCCTTTTAATGCCTTGATTAGAAATCAAATCACGCCTTTATTATTTAATAATACCATAACCGGTGAAAATGTGAGTTTGGTGGTTAAAACAGATCAATTTCATAAAGCCGTAAATGTAATTCACGGTGAAATTTTTGGGGTTTCCAAAAAAATTAACATTGCTATTTTTGGACATGGTTTGGTTGGAGGTACCTTAATTAACCAAATTTTAAACTCACAATCAGAAATTGAAAAACGAAAAGGGGTTCGACTTAATATTTTTGCGATAGCCAACTCAAAAACTATTCTATTAGATAAAAACGGAATAGGACGTGAATGGCAACATGAACTTAAAACCATAGCTAAACCTTATGAGTTAATCGATGTTCTGGAGTATGCTCAAAATCATCATTTAGAAAACCTAATTGCAGTTGATAATACAGCAAGTACTTCTTTTTATAAACAGTATATACGCTTGGTAGAATCTGGATTCGATTTGGTGTCATCCAATAAAATTGCAAATACAATTGGACATGACTTTTATACCAAATTAAGACTTGCATTAGAAGACCATAGAAAATCCTACTTGTATGAAACGACTGTTGGCGCAGGGCTACCTCTTATTGATACAATAAACTTGTTACATGAGTCTGGTGAAAACATCACACGAATTCGGGGTGTGTTTTCGGGAAGTTTGAGTTATGTATTCAATAATTTTTCTATAGAAGAGAAACCATTTAGTCAAATTTTTCAAGAAGCAATTGATAGAGGATTTACTGAGCCGGATCCGCGTGATGATTTTTCTGGGACTGATGTGGCTCGAAAGCTATTGATATTAGCTCGAGAATTAGATTTGAAAAATGAATATGAGGATGTAAAGATTCAGAATTTAATCCCAGAAGATTTGAGAGATATTCCGGTTCAAGATTTTCTACCTCAACTTAACTTACTCAATGGAACATATCAGGATGTAAAAGCTAATCAAGAGAAGGATCACGTGTTGCGTTATGTTGGGGATTTATCTGGAGATTTATCACAAGAAAAAGGAGATCTTGAGGTGAAACTGGTTTCGGTTCCAAAAAACAGTAGTTTAGGACAGATAAAAGGATCTGATGCTATTTTTGAAATTTTCACAGAATCTTACGGAGAACAACCAATAGTAATTCAAGGTGCTGGTGCAGGTGCTGAGGTGACGGCTCGTGGTGTTTTCGGAGATATTTTAAGGCTGTCAAAATCAAAACATTAGTTATGGAGCATTCAAACTTTGAAACTGTAGCCATTAGAACGCAATTGGAGCAAACCTCCTATTCAGAACATTCTACACCTTTATTTTTAACGTCCAGCTTTGTATTTGATGATGCTGAAGATATGCGCGCTTCTTTTGCCGAAGAAAAGGAACGCAATCTATATAGCAGATTTTCTAATCCCAACACAACCGAATTCGTTGAAAAAATAAGTAAAATGGAAGGCGCTGAAAGTGGGTATGCTTTTGCCACGGGAATGTCTGCTATTTTCTCAACCTTTGCTGCTTTGCTTAAATCAGGAGATCATATAATTTCTGCACGATCAGTATTTGGTTCTACTCATAATCTTTTTACGCAATATTTTCCTAAATGGAATATATCTACCTCTTATTTTAATGTAAACGAAGCGGACGATATTGAACGATTAATTCAACCAAAGACTAAAGTATTGTACGCAGAATCTCCTACCAACCCTGCAATAGATATTTTAGATTTGAAGCGTTTAGGAGAATTAGCGAAAAAGCATAAATTAATGTTAATCATAGATAATTGTTTTGCCACCCCTTACATTCAACAACCAATTAAATTTGGTGCCGATTTAGTGATCCATTCAGCAACAAAACTAATTGACGGGCAGGGAAGAGTTTTGGGTGGGGTCACCGTTGGAAAAGCAGATTTAATAAGAGAAATATATTTGTTTTCCAGAAACACTGGACCTGCGCTTTCTCCTTTTAACGCTTGGGTTTTGTCTAAAAGCTTGGAGACTTTAGCGGTTAGGATTGAAAGACACTGTGAAAATGCTTTGAAATTGGCTCAATTTTTAGAAATTCATGAGATGGTTACTGATGTGAAATATCCCTTTTTGAAATCTCATCCACAATATGAAATTGCGAAACGTCAAATGAAATTAGGAGGTAATATTGTGGCTTTCGAAATTAAAGGAGGAATAAAATCTGGAATACAATTTTTAAATCATATAAATCTGGCATCACTATCTGCAAATCTTGGGGATACCAGAACTATTGTAACGCATCCTGCATCAACAACTCATAGTAAGCTCAATGAAGACGAGAAATTGAAAGCAGGAATAACGAATGGTTTAGTAAGGGTGTCAGTAGGATTGGAGCACATCGATGATATTATTTTCGATTTAAACCAGGCATTAGATGGGGTTTTATAGCACTAAACTGTTTCATTTATATGTTGTTATCTTAAGGAATGTCAATGGGTTGATATTGAGATAAAAAGTAGTTTTAATTTACCTAAAATAATTACATTTGTTTTATGCTTTCAAAGAAAACTAAATACGGATTAAAAGCATTAGCTTTTATGGCTCGAAAAGAGGATACTAGTCCTGTTCAAATTGCAACCATTGCAAGTTCTGAGAATATTTCTCAAAAATTTCTTGAAAGCATTTTACTCACCTTGAGAAAAAATGGGGTATTAGGTTCTAAAAAAGGTAAAGGCGGTGGCTATTATTTACTTAAAGCTCCTAAAGACATTAATATGTCAGAAGTCATGCGTATTTTGGAAGGCCCTATTGCAATGGTGCCTTGTGTTTCTCTTAATTTTTACGAACGTTGTGATGATTGTCCAGATGAAAATGCATGCTCTGTGCATAGTCTTATGATTGAACTTCGAGATTCTTCGTTAAGCATTCTAAACAATAAGACCCTAGCCGATTTAATTTAAAGTTTTCCCAATTTAGTAGTAATATTCAAAGCTTAGTTTAGATTTGTAATTTAATCTACTAAATCTATAGGTTAATTAGAGTAAATAGTTTTTATATGAATAATCCCAATCAACTTATGACTGAAACCAACTTAAAAGAATTAAATGCCTACTTAAGAAAAAAATCTCCGCAACAGATAATTGAATGGGGCTTAGAACAAGCATCAAGACCTATTGTGAGTACAAGTTTTGGGAAATATTCGGCCATACTTTTACATGCTTTGCAATCAAAGGCACCAAACATTGATATTATTTGGTGTGACACCTTGTTTAATTCTGAAGAGACTTATAATCATGGCAAAGGTCTTGTAGCCCAACTAAAATTAAATATTCATGTTTATAAACCAAATATTAATAAAACTGAAATAGAGCAGTCTATTGGTTTGCCAAATGTAATTGACCCTGAACATGAAATTTTTTCTGAAGTTGTCAAATTAGAACCATTTAGAAGAGCGCTTCAAGAACACAAACCAGATGTGTGGTTTACAAATATAAGGGTGAGACAAACAGCCTTTAGAGATGAAAAAGATATATTGAGTCTAAGCAAAGAAGGGATTTTAAAAATAAGTCCGTTTTACTATTGGTCTGATGAAGAATTAGAGCGCTATTTAAAAACTTTTAAGTTACCTAAGAACTCAAATTATTTTGACCCTATAAAGGTTTTAGAACATCGGGAATGTGGAGTACATTTTTTGTAAAGCTCTTTGCATTTTATCTAAAAATAATGCTAAACTTTAGGGCGCTATTCATTTATTGCTTTTCTTTGCATCACAGTTCTTTAACTTATCAATTGTTATCACGAAAGGCAGAGGGAATAGACCCATAGAAGCCTTAGCAACCCTTTATATTTAAAGTAGGTGCTACATTCTACAAATTTTAATTAATTTGACAGATAACTTGAGTTCAATACTCTTGCCTTTTAGATGACAATTTGATTTTTAATATCAAATATGTCAGACATTACAAACCTTATTAAAAACAAAATTTTAGTCCTTGATGGAGCCATGGGTACCATGCTTCAGGCTTATAATTTTGATGAGTCCGATTTTCGAGGACAACAATTTATTAATCATAAGCTGCCCCTAAAAGGCAACAACGATATTTTATCAATTACCCAACCTCATGCCATCAAAGAGGTACATAGAAAGTACTTTGATGCTGGGGCAGATATTGTAGAGACTAACACATTTTCTGCTACCAGTATTGGTATGGCAGATTATGGCTTAGAAGATGCTATTTATCAGTTAAATTATCAATCGGCAAAATTGGCAAAAGAGGCTGCTGCGGAATATGAATTGAAAACACCCGATAAACCAAGGTTTGTTGCGGGAAGTATTGGTCCAACAAATAGAACTGCAAGCTTATCGCCAGATGTGAATAGACCGGAATTTAGAGCGATTACCTTCGAAGAATTAAGAGTGGCCTATAAGGAACAAGTTGAAGCCTTAATTGATGGTGGAGTTGATGTTTTACTTGTTGAGACTGTTTTTGATACTTTAAATGCAAAAGCAGCTTTGTTTGCCATTGAAGAAGTTAAAGAAGAACGTCAATTAGAGATTCAAATAATGGTATCAGGAACAATTACAGATGCTTCAGGTAGAACACTTTCAGGGCAAACAGTTGAAGCTTTTTTAACCTCTGTTTCTCATATTCCTTTATTAAGTATAGGATTTAATTGCGCCTTAGGTGCTGAGCAGTTAAAGCCATATTTAAAAAGGTTGTCTCGTGCCACCAAATTTAATGTGTCAGCACATCCTAATGCTGGTCTACCAAATGCCTTTGGGGAATATGATCAAAGCCCAGAAATAATGAAAAATTTGATAGAAGACTACCTGAAAAATGGTTTGATTAATATAATAGGAGGTTGTTGTGGTACTACGCCCAATCACATTCAAGCAATTGCATCGGTAGCAAATAATTACCAGCCAAGAGCACTAAAACTATAGCGATATGAGTATTGGATTAACAAGTAAATTTCTCAATTTATCAGGCTTAGAGGCTATTGAAATTAGTCCGGAACGTAATTTTATTAACGTGGGTGAGCGCACAAATGTAACAGGCTCTCGTAAGTTTCTGAGATTAATTCAAGAAGAAAATTTTGAAGAAGCATTAGATGTAGCCAGAGAACAAGTTGAAGGAGGTGCCCAGATTCTTGATGTCAACATGGATGAGGGTATGCTGGATGGAAAATCTGCCATGGTAAAGTTTTTAAACCTCATTGCATCAGAACCTGATATTTCAAAGGTTCCTATTATGATAGATAGTTCTAAGTGGGAAATTTTAGAAGCAGGTTTACAGGTGGTACAAGGAAAAAGTGTAGTTAATTCCATCAGTTTAAAAGAAGGTGAAAGTGAGTTTAAACGTCAAGCAAATTTGATTAAACGATATGGTGCCGCTCTAATTGTAATGGCTTTTGATGAAAATGGTCAGGCTGATACCTTTAAACGACGAATAGAAATTTGTGAACGTTCTTATAATATTTTAGTTAATCAAGTGGGTTTTCCAGCTGAAGACATCATTTTTGACCCCAATATATTTCCTGTTGCCACAGGTTTGGATGAACATAGAACAAATGCACTAGATTTTTTTAATGCCACAAGATGGATTAAAGAAAACTTACCAGGGGTAAGTGTTTCTGGAGGAGTAAGCAATGTTTCATTTTCATTTAGAGGGAATAGCGTAGTTAGAGAAGCAATGCATTCTGCCTTTTTGTTTCAAGCCATCAAACATGGTATGAATATGGGGATCGTAAACCCAAGCATGCTGGAAGTTTATAGTGATATTCCAAAAGATTTATTGCAACTCATAGAGGATGTTTTGTTCAATAGACGTGATGATGCAACCGAGAGATTATTGGAGTATGCCGAAGGCGTTAAACATCACAAAAAAGAAGCTAAGGTTCAAGAGGTGGAGTGGAGAAATAAAAGTCTGCAAGATCGAATTTCACATGCTTTGGTTAAAGGAGTTGACGCATATATTATTGAAGATGTTGAGTTGGCACGATTAGAGGTAGAACGACCAATAGAGGTTATTGAAGGGCATTTAATGATCGGGATGAATATTGTAGGTGACCTATTTGGTAGCGGAAAAATGTTTTTACCTCAGGTTGTAAAATCAGCAAGGGTGATGAAAAAAGCAGTTGCATATTTACAACCGTTCATAGAACAAGAAAAAAATGGAAATACTAGCTCTGCAGGTAAAATATTAATGGCAACCGTTAAGGGAGATGTTCATGATATCGGAAAAAATATTGTGAGTGTAGTTTTAGCTTGTAATAATTATGAAATTGTCGATTTGGGGGTAATGGTTGCTCCAGAGTTAATTGTTGAAACGGCAATTAAAGAAAACGTTGATATTATAGGATTAAGCGGGTTAATTACTCCATCGCTTGATGAAATGGTGTATGTAACAAAAGCATTAGAAGTAAAGGACGTTTCTATTCCAATTATTATTGGAGGAGCTACCACTTCAAAGGCGCATACGGCAGTTAAAATTGCGCCAAATTATCAACATACAGTTGTTCACATAAATGATGCTTCAAGAGCAGTAACGGTGGTTGGCAATCTACTTCAAGACAATAATAAGCCCTTTAAATTAGAATTAAGACAGCAATATGATGCCTTTAGAACACAATTTTTAAATCGAACAAAACAGAAGGATTATTTGAGTTTTGAAAAAGCTATCGAAAACAAATTTTCTATGGATTGGACGACGTCAAAAATACATGTGCCAAATGTATTAGGAATTCAGGTTATTGATGGTCTTGATTTAAAACAGCTACTTCCTTTTATTGATTGGACTCCATTTTTCAGAAGTTGGGATTTACATGGAAAATACCCATCTATTTTAAATGATGAGCTAGTCGGTCAACAAGCAAAAGAACTTTTTGAAGATGCCAAATTAATGTTAGATGAAATAATTGAAAACCGATGGTTAAAAGCTAAAGCAACCTTTGGTTTATTTCCTGCTAATACTGTAAATGATAATGATATTATTGTGGAGCATGATCAGAAGGAATATGCATTCTTGACCCTAAGGCAACAACTTAAAAAAAGAGATGGAGTACCAAATTATGCATTAGCCGATTTTATTGCTCCTAAATCATTTGGAATTCAGGATTACATGGGCGCTTTTTGTGTGACAACTGGATTTGGAACACAAGAAATGGCGTCTAAGTTTGAAGCTGAACACGATGATTATAAATCGATTATGATTAAAGCTTTGGCAGATAGATTAGCAGAGGCTTTTGCAGAATATCTTCATAAAGAAGTAAGAGTAAATCACTGGGGATACGCACCAGATGAAAATCTTTCTAACGATTTATTAATTAAGGAAAATTATCAAGGCATTAGACCAGCACCGGGTTATCCAGCCTGTCCAGACCATTTAGAGAAAAATACAATTTGGGAACTCCTTAAGGTTAAAGAGAATATAGGCGTAGAACTTACCGAAAACTTAGCAATGTGGCCAGCAGCCAGTGTTAGTGGATATTATTTTTCAAATTCGGGGAGCAAGTATTTTGGATTAGGAAAAATAAAGGAAGACCAATTAAGCGATTATGCTCAACGTCGAAATATAGAATTATCAGAGGCCCAAAAGTGGTTAAATCCAAACATAGCAGACTAATGACAGTTATTGAACATATTGAAAAAGCAAAGGGAGAAACCCAATTTAGTTTTGAAATTTTACCGCCTCTAAAAGGTGAGCATATCAATTCTATATTTGAAAATATAGATCCTCTAATGGAGTTTAAGCCTCCTTTTATAGATGTAACGTATCACAGAGAAGAGTACATTTATAAAGAATTAGCCAATGGTTTATTGAAAAAACAAATAGTGAGAAAGCGTCCAGGTACAGTGGGGATTTGTGCTGCTATTCAAAACAAATATCAAGTTGATGCAATTCCGCATATTTTGTGTGGTGGGTTTTCTAAAGAAGATACCGAGAACTTTTTAATCGATTTAGACTTTTTAGGAATCAAAAATGTAATGGCTTTACGCGGTGATCCCATTAAAAGTGAAATTTATTTTAAACCAGAAACAGATGGGCATGCTTATGCTTCAGATTTGGTGAACCAAATAAAGGCATTAAATAAAGGGCAGTATTTGGATGAAGAGCTTCAAAATTCTTCAAAAACTAAGTTTTGTGTTGGCGTTGGAGCCTACCCAGAAAAACATATGGAAGCTCCAAGTTTAGTAAATGATATAAAGTTTTTAAAGGAAAAGGTGGAAAATGGCGCCGATTACATTGTAACTCAAATGTTTTTTGATAATCAAAAATACTTCGATTTTGTTGATAAATGCAGGTCCGAAGGGATTACTGTGCCAATAATACCAGGTCTGAAACCCATTTCAACAAAGAGACAACTAAATATAATTCCGCACCGTTTTCATGTCGATTTACCCGAGGATTTAATTAAGGCTGTTGACCAGTGTAAGTCTAATGTTGAGGTAAGACAAGTGGGGGTTGAATGGTGCGTACAACAATCTAAAGAATTGCAAGCGGCAGGCATTCCAATTTTACATTATTATTCAATGGGAAAAAGTGATAACATTAAACAAGTTGCATTCAAAGTTTTTTAATATTTTTGAATTATAATTGACAATGAATGAGGCCCTTATTATTAAGTTTTTTCCTGTTTAATTTTTTACTTGTATTCAGTCAGGAGAAAGTAAAAACTCACTCGTTTGTGGATGCCAATTATTATAAAGGGTTTATTTCCCTCCACAATAATGATATTCTTCACTTAATTACCGATCGACCTGATGGTGTGGTTTTAAGTTGGAATAAAAAAACCTTTGGTGACAAGGAATGGGAACATCAATATGGTTATCCAGATTATGGAGCTTCTTTTACTTACATGAATCTTAAAAACACAGCTTTAGGAGAAAACTATTCGCTTGGGGTACATTATAATTTCTATTTTTTTAATCGCCTTTTGATGTTTAGATTGTCTCAGGGTGTGGCATATGTGACGAAACCTTATGACCGAATTGATAATCCAAAAGGAATCTCATTTGGTTCCAAGTACGTGAGTAATTCGAGTATGTTTTTAAATTTAAAAAAGGAAAGATTATTTGGACGCTTCGGGCTTCAGGGAGGTTTAGCTTACATTCACTATTCTAATGCCAATTTTAAAGAACCTAATGGGTCTGTAAATCTGTTTTCGATAAATCTGGGGTTAACCTATAATTTGAATGCTGAAGATAGAGATTTCATAGATTCTAAATTGAAGGAAAAAATAACAGAGCCAGTGAAATTTAATTTTCTGTTCAGTTCGGGAGTTAATCATGGAGAGACTGTCGGCTCCGGGCAAAGCCCATTTTACATTGTTGCAGCTTATGCAGATAAACGCTTAAGCAGGGTTAGTGGGATTCATTTAGGTGCTGAAATTTTCTTTTCTAATTATATGAAAGAATTAATCGCATATAATGCGGCGGCTTACCCCGAATTAAATGAAGATGGCACTGCAGATTATAAGAGGGTAGGTCTGTTTGTAGGACATGAATTATTTGTCAATAAATTGTCATTTATTGGTCAAATTGGGTATTACGTATATTACCCTTATGATTATACGGGCAGAACTTATTTTAGGGTAGGTCTAAAACGATACTTTCATAAAAAATGGTTTGCTGCTATTAACTTAAAAACACACTCGTTTTCGGCGGAAGCTGTAGAATTTGGGTTTGGATTACGAATATAATTATGAAGAGAATTTATGTGTCCATATTACTTTTGTTGCTATTGTTTTCTTGTGAGGGCGATGCACTTGGTGATTGCTTTCAAAAGGCGGGCCATAGAATAGTTGAGGATGTTCAGGTGTCTCCATTCTCTAAAATTTTGGTTAATAGAGATGTGCAATTGTATCTTAAACAAGGCGAAACATTTAGTGTTCGTTTGGAGACAGGAGAGAACCTATTAGACGATATCGATATAAAGGTAGTAGACGGGCAATTATTTTTGAATAATTATAACCAATGTAACTGGGTGAGAGATGACAATACAACTCAAGTTTATGTAACTGCTCCAAATATTACAAGCATTAGAAATTCTTCACAATATGTAATTACATCTGAAGGAGTACTAAATTACCCGCAATTAGAATTGATATCAGAAACTTTTAATGTAAATGAAGCTTTTGCAAATGGTGATTTTCAATTAACCATTAATAGTGATGAATTAAGTGTAGTAAGTAATCGCGTGTCTCTGTTTTATATTGATGGTGTTGTAGAAGATCTGAGCGTTAGATTTTATGATGGCATAAGTAGATTTGAAGGCGAAAATTTAATCGCTCAAAATGTAAATATATTTCAGCGTTCAAGTAACGACATGGTGCTTAATCCACAACATATACTTACTGGAGAAATTCGAGGTTATGGGAATGTAATTGTTACTAATCAACCAACAATAGTTGATGTCGAACAGTTTTATTCAGGCCAGTTAATTTTTGATTTAGATTAATTAAGAAGTCAGCTGTAAAAACAAGCTTTCTAAACTCGTGTTTTTCAAGTTCATTTGAAGAATTTTTAATTCGTTATTATGAGCAAAATCAAAAACCGAACTTCTCATATCTTCTTGGGTAGAGAAGCTAATTTCATATACAAATCCGTAAGTGTTTTTTACCGCTTTTACATGTGGTAGTTTTTTAAGAAAAGCATCTTCTACTCTAAAATCGAATTCAACAATTATAGTTTGCTCGTTTTGAGTTCTTAAGTCGTCAAGGTTTTTATCAGCAACAATCTCCCCCTTTTTAATAATTATCACACGATCGCACATGGCTTCTACTTCCTGCATAATATGGGTAGAAAGAAAAATAGTTTTCTCTTTACCCACCTTCGAAATAAGTTGTCTTATTTCAATAAGTTGGATGGGGTCTAATCCTGTAGTGGGTTCATCTAAAATAAGTACTTCAGGGTCGTGCAATAGTGCGTTTGCTAATCCTACACGTTGTCTGTACCCTTTAGATAGTTGTTCAATTTTTTTATGAGATTCTGGTGATAGGCCAGTGAGTTGAATCACTTCAGAAATTCGTTGCTTGGAAATGCCGTAAACATTGGCGTTAAATTCTAAATATTCTCTAACATACATATCCAAATAAAGCGGATTGTGTTCTGGTAGATATCCAACTATTTTCTTCACATCGTTGGCATGATCTCTAACATCAAATCCACTAACGCTGGCATTACCTGAAGTGGCGTTGATGTAGGTTGTTAGAATTTTCATCATTGTAGATTTTCCTGCACCGTTAGGACCTAAAAAGCCAACAATTTCTCCTTTTTTAATTGAAAAAGAAACATTGTTTAAAGCTTGTTGTTCGCCGTACGTTTTTTGTAAATGTTCTACAGTAATGGACATAAGAATTCAAAATTTGTTCAAAAATAGTAATTAATTAAAAGATTGGTACTATTACTTAACCTTCATTAAACGTCATAATTGTAAAATAAAATATAAACAGTTTTATATTATTCAAATTATAATTACATTAGCGGTTATTATAAACATAATGGACTCAATAAATTACACATATCAAAATTGGTTTTACTTCTTTTTTAACGAAAAGAGAGAGACTTGTTATATGTAATTTTTTAACCTACAAATTATATTAGTCTCGATGAAAATCGGGACTTTTTTTTTATAAATATGTCAATAGCAATACAAGGAATAAAAGGATCATTTCATCATTTGGTGGCCAATGAATATTTTGGAGAATCAACTTCAATTGCCGAATGCATGTCATTTGATACCTTAGTTAACAAGGTTGTCAACGGAGATTGCACCTATGGTGTAATGGCAATCGAAAACTCGATAGCAGGAGCAATTTTACCTAATTATAATCTTATTGATGAGGCGAATTTAAACGTAGTTGGTGAGTACTTTTTAAGAGTAGAACATAACTTAATGGCATTAAAAGGTCAAAAGTTATCTGAAATTAAAGAAGTGTACTCTCATCCAATGGCCTTGTTGCAATGCAAATCATTTTTTAGAAATCTCCCCAATATTAAGCTTGTAGAAGATAAAGATACAGCAGAAGTGGCTAAACGCATAGATGATAAAAAGTTAATGCACGTTGGGGCTATAGCCAGCGCAAAGGCGGCCTCCTTGTATGATTTAGATGTTTTAGAAGAGAGTATACAGACTATAAAACATAACGAAACACGTTTTATAATTCTTTCAAGCTCAAAGAATGAAGAATTAGATGATCTTTTGAATAAAGCATCTATAAAATTTGATCTTAGACACGATCGCGGATGTCTCGCATCTGTACTAAATGTGATTAGTGATTGTGGATTAAATTTAACTAAGATTCAATCTTTACCTAAAATTGATAGTCCATGGAGCTATTCTTTCTTTATAGATGTTACCTTTAATAAGGTTTCAGAATTTGAAAAGGCCCAAGCAATAATAAAGTTAATGGCAGAAGATTTTAAACTATTAGGAGTTTACAAAAGCGCGAAATAATGATTAAAGGAGCAGAACGATTAAAACAATTTGAAGAATACTTTTTTTCAAAGAAACTGAAGGAGATTGAGCTTTTAAAAGAAAATGGACGTCCAATTATTAATTTAGGAATTGGTAGCCCTGATTTAGAGCCTCCATTGCGAGTTGTTAATGCATTAAAGGAAAGTTTAGTGCATTCTGGCGCTCATGGTTATAAACCATATAGAGGGATTTTAGAATTAAGGAAAGCTATTTCAGATTTTTATAATAACCAATTTGGTGTGGCTTTAAGTCCGTTAAATGAAGTATTACCCTTAATGGGAAGTAAGGAAGGTGTTTCTCATATTTCTATGGCATTTTTAAATCCAGGTGATCAGGTTTTGATTCCAAATCCGGGTTACCCTACTTACGGTTCGGCAGCCAAAATGGTAGGAGCAGAGCCTGTTAATTATAATTTGAATGAAGAAAATTCTTGGATGCCTAATTTGGTAGAATTGGAGCAACAGGATTTGAGTAAGGTGAAATTGATGTGGGTGAATTATCCACACATGCCAACTGGAGCGAATGCTACTAATGTGTTTTTTGAAAATTTGATTGCTTTTGCAAAGCGCAATGATATTTTAATAGTTAATGATAATCCGTATGCGTTTATATTAAATGACAACCCAAAGAGTATATTAAAATATCCGAAAGCAAAGGAGGTTTGTATAGAGCTAAATTCTTTAAGTAAAACGTTTAATATGGCAGGTTGGCGTGTAGGTATGGTTTTAGGAGCTGAGAGGTATTTAGATTTGATTTTGAAAGTGAAAAGTAATTTAGATTCGGGGATGTTTTATCCTGTTCAAAAAGGGGCTATAGCTGCTTTAGAGAGTTCAAAAATGTGGTATTATAGTTTAAATAGCGTGTATGAAAGTAGACGGTTACTATTATGGGAAATCGCAGAATTGTTGGGATTAGAATTTGACAAAGATGGTAGTGGATTGTTTGTTTGGGCAAAACTACCAATTGGTAAAAGTGATAAGAGTTTTGTAGAAGAAGTATTAACCAAATACAATGTGTTTTTTACTCCAGGTTCTGTCTTTGGTAGCAATGGTTTAGGATATATTAGAATGTCATTGTGCGCTGCAGAAGCCGATATTTTAGAGGTTATTAGAAGAATAAAAAGTAAAAGCTGATGAATAAAATCTATATAGTAGGAGTAGGATTAATAGGAGGGAGTATGGCATTAGATTTAAGAGTGTCAAATCCAAATATTACTATTGTTGGCATTGATTCTAACCGAGAGCATTTAGCAAAAGCTAAGACTAAAGGTATAATTGATGCCGAGTCAACAATTGGGGAGATTAAGAATGCCGATGTGATTATATTAGCCATTCCGGTGGATAATGCGTTAGTAACCCTGCCTAAAATCCTTGATAATGTTGAAGTCACGACTTTAGTATTAGATGTAGGTTCAACGAAGCAGAAAATATGTAATTTGGTGAGTAAACACAGAAATAGAAGAAATTTTTTGGCTTCTCATCCAATTGCCGGAACTGAATTCTCTGGGCCTAATGCGGCGATTAATAATTTGTTTAAGAATAAAACAAATATTGTTTGTGAGGTTGAAAAAACGGCATTTAAATTGCAAGAGAGAGCTCTAAAATTATTTTCGATTTTAGGCATGCGAATAAGATATATGGATGCTAAATCTCATGATAAACACTTGGCTTATGTGTCTCATTTATCGCATATAAGTTCGTTTATGTTAGGAAAGACTGTAATTAATGAAGAGAAAAACGAGAAAGATATTTTTGATTTGGCGGGTTCTGGCTTTGAAAGTACAGTGCGATTGGCAAAAAGTTCGCCTGCAATGTGGACTCCCATTTTTAGTCATAATAAAACAAATGTAGTTGAGGCTTTAGACGCCTATATAGATAACTTAAAACACTTTAGAGGGCTTTTAGCTTCAGATAGTTTTCCTTCTGTTTATCAAGAAATGGAAAACACAAATACAATAAAAACCATTTTAAAAGGAATAGAATAAAATTTGGATTATGGAGAATAGAAAAGAATTGAGAACATGGTTAAATAAATTCGGACTTGATCATCCTTTAGTAATTGCAGGACCTTGCAGTGCAGAAACAGAAGACCAAGTATTGAAAATTGCTCATCAACTTAAAGATAGCGATGCTACTGTATTAAGAGCAGGTATTTGGAAACCACGAACAAGACCTGGAAATTTTGAAGGTGTTGGAGCTTTGGGGTTAAAGTGGCTAAAACGTGCTAAAGACGAAACTGGAATGATGACTACTACAGAAGTAGCTAATGCTAACCATGTTGATTTGGCTTTAGAAAATGATATCGATATTTTATGGATTGGAGCAAGAACAACAGTAAATCCGTTTGTGGTTCAAGACATTGCAGATGCACTTAAAGGTACCGATAAAACCGTGTTAATTAAAAACCCTGTCAATCCAGATTTATCATTATGGTTAGGAGCTGTAGAGCGATTTTATACTGCCGATGTTAAGAATCTTGGTGTGATTCACAGAGGGTTTTCAACCTACGAAAAAACGAGATACCGAAATAATCCAGAATGGCAAATTGCTATAGAACTGCAAAACAGGTTTCCAGATTTGCCTTTAATTTTAGATCCATCACATATCGCTGGACGACGAGATATCATTTTTGATCTTTGTCAAACGGCTTTGGATTTAAATTTTGATGGATTAATGGTTGAAACTCATTTTGATCCCGATAACGCCTGGAGCGATGCTGCACAACAAATTACTCCTACAACTTTAATTCAAATAATGGAAGATTTAAGGATTAGAAAGGTGACCGATGAAGCAGCCGATTATAGAAACAAAATTAATACCTGTAGAACCCAAATAGACGTTGCCGATCATCAATTAATAGAAATGTTGGGTAAACGTATGAAAATCTCTGATGAGATTGGAAAGTTAAAAAAAGAACACAATGTTGCGGTGCTTCAAACCAAACGTTGGAATGAAATTTTGGGTAAAATGATTCTGCAGGGAGAAGACAAAAATCTAAGTGAAGAATTTATTTTAAAAGTTTTTAAAGCGATACATCAAGAATCTATAAATCATCAGAAAAAGATTATTAATTAATAAAGTTGTATAGGGTTGAGGAATAATTATATTTGCCAAATTGTTGATTATTCTTACTAATTAAAACCCAATCAAACTATGAAAAATGTATTATCATTTATAGCAGTCTTTATGATTGTTGTAAACGGTGTTTACGCCCAAGGACAATTCGGTAACATTTCTGTTTCGCATGGTCAAGAAATTGAAGAAGACAGTGAAAAAATTGTGAAAATCGCTGGCGAATTTAATGGCAAGATTTACACTTTAGCCACCAAAAAGAAAAAATTCTTTATCAAAGTCTTTACTTCTGATAAAATGACATTGATATCTACTAATGAAATTGTTTTACCAGAATTAAAAGGAAAAGACCTAAGTTTTGAAGGGTTTTTTAGTTTAAATGAGCAACTATACGTTTTAGGAAGTGTATTTGATAGAAAATCAAAAACAGCTAACCTAACCGCTGTAACAATTAAGGAAAACGGTGAATTAGGTAAAGATGCGATAAAATTATTTACAACGTCTGTTGAAAATGGGAAATCAAGAGGTAATTTCTATTATAAAAAGGGGCCAGGAGGAAATTCGTTATTAGTACTTCATGCTGCTTATGTTCAAAAGTTAGATTTAGTTAAATATGAAGTAAAGTTATTTGATAACAAATTAAACACCCTAATGTCTAACCTTCAAAAGGTGCCGTTTAAAGATAGAAAAGGGTTAGAATTTGATATTGCTGATTTTGATGTGAATGCCAACGATGATGTTTTTATAGTTGTAAACGAAAGTTATAGAAACAAAAAGACGAAAACAAATCATGAAAAATTTCAAGTTCATGCTTACAAAAAAGCAAACCGTTACAAGAAGGAAGTAATTAATATAAAATTTAAAAATAGTGAGGTTATGAATTGTGAAATGATGGCAACATCTGATGGCAAACTTAACCTTGTTGGATTTTACAGTGATGTTAGAAAAAACGGAAAGCCTAATAAGGATTTGAAAGGTGTTTATGCATGTTCAATAGATGTTGCTACTAACACAAATGAAGGAGTTGTTTTAAACGAATTTGATTTAGATACAAAAATTAAGTTGTTAGGAGAGAGAAAGGCTGAAAAGGGAAAAGATGTTAAGCCGATGTATAAAACACACTCTTTGATTGAAAAGCAAGATGGTGGAGTTATTTTATTATCTGAATTTCAGGTTGTGCAAGAAGGTAAATCTTCTGGTATTGGTCCAATTTCCATGACACCTGTTACTTTTACAAATAATGAGATAATCGTAACCTCTTTAAAGCCGGACGGAAGCTTAGATTGGGCAAATGTTGTTCCAAAAAAGCAACAGGCCTCATATACTCATTTAGGGTTGTCTTTAACTTTGAGTGCGTCTAGTGGAAGCTTTTCGGTTTCAGGAGGAGTAAATATTCATTTAACATCATTAGGTAAAGGTCCAGAATATTTAAGTGCAATTCCGGTTTATGATAATGGAAGATTAATTGTAATATTTAATGATAATCCGAAAAATCATGGAAAAATAGATTTGTCTGATGTAAAATGGATGAGATCATATAATAATTCACTGCCTTCAGCTTTAATTTTTGAGGAGGATGGGACCATGAGTAGATTTGATCAAGCAGATGAAAATGCAAAAATATTAATCATGAGACCAAGAGTATTTTTAAGGTTATCACCAACAGAATATATCATTTATTCTTCGAGAAAATCGAAAGATAAGTTAGGAAGACTTTCGGTAGGAGAAATCAAAGCTTAATAAAAAAAACGCTTCACAATTTGTGAAGCGTTTTTTTATGGTTAACCTTTTTTATGATTTATTTCTTTTAAAAACAAAACGGGTAATAAATATACCTTGACCATCTCCTTTACCACCGTCACTTTCTACTGCGCTAGTTACAAAAGCTAATTCCCAGCCATTTTCAACCATGGTGTTAATCTTTGATGTGATTAAAGCGTCGTTTGCAGCAATGTTTTGAAATCTAATTCCGCCTAAATTAAAGAAATTTAAAAGCTTAGTTTCTTCATAATTTTTTACTCTAATTTCACTTCTGTCAGATTTGTTTTTTTTGTCTGTTTCTTTGTTGTCCGTTCTTACAGTGGTGTAATCCTGATAATTTTTGTCCTCGGTTGTAGAGATAATTCTTGACCTTCCTACTCCGGCAGGGACAATAGATTCTACACTTGTAACAACCTTAAATTCGATTTGGGCATTTGCATCAATAAATGCAAATAACGATAACATTACAATAAAAAGTAATTTTTTCATATTTGTTTAATTGGTTAATAAAGTTTTAAAGTAGTGATTTTTAGAAAGATAGTGGTGTTTTTTTGTTGTGGTTACATTGTTGTTAATGTTTTTACGTGAACTAAATTCAAAATCGATAAGCTACTTAGTATTGCAAAAGCATCTATAATAGTATTTGTTTTGTCCATTGGGCAATATTCTTCATCTTTGCACCAATGAAAGGAGTTGTTTACAAATCTACTGGAAGTTGGTATGCCGTTAAATCTACAGATGGCAAATTTTACGAATGCAGAATTAAAGGAAAATTTAGACTGAAGGGGATAAAAAGTACTAATCCTATTTCGGTAGGTGATGAAGTTAGTTTTGATTTAGAAACTAATAATGATCAAACTACTGGTGTGATTAATGACATTCACGAACGAAAAAATTATATTGTAAGAAAGTCGGTTAATTTATCTAAGCAAACTCATATTATTGCTTCAAATATAGATCAGGTTTTTTTACTTGTTACTATTAATAACCCTCCTACGCTAACCAGTTTCATAGATCGGTTTTTAGTCACTGCCGAAGCCTATTCGGTAAAAACTATTTTATTGTTTAATAAGATAGATGTGTATGATGAAGAGACTTTGTTAGAAGTAAAATATTTGGCAGCCCTTTACAGATCTATTGGTTACGAGTGTATCGGGATTTCTGCAAAAACAGGAAAGAATATAGACAAAGTAAAATCCTTAATGACCGATAAGGTGAGTATGTTTGCTGGTCACTCGGGTGTTGGAAAATCAACTTTGGTTAATGCTATTGAGCCTGAATTAGATTTAAAAACAAAATCGATATCGAGTCAGCATATGCAAGGCCAACACACAACAACATTTGCCGAAATGTTTGATCTGCAATTTGGGGCTCAAATAATTGATACTCCTGGTATAAAAGGATTTGGTGTTGTTGATATGGAGCCGGAGGAAATAGGCGATTACTTTCCAGAATTTTTCGCATTAAAACAAGATTGTAAGTTTAACAATTGCTTACATCGAAAAGAGCCAAAATGCGCAGTTAAAGAAGCTTTGGATAGGGATGAAATAGCGTTTTCAAGATACCGTAGTTATTTGCAACTTCTTGATGGAGATGAAGAGCATTACAGAACCGATATTTGGGAGAAAGAATGAGAGTTGTAGTACAACGTGTTTCGGAGTCTAAGGTGGTTATTGAGGGTGAAGTAGTAGCTTCAATTGGTCAAGGTGTTTTGGTGTTGTTAGGTATTACAAATGAAGATACTCAAGAAGACATTGATTGGCTTTGTAGAAAAATAGTAAATCTTAGAATCTTTAATGATGCTTCAGGTATCATGAATAATTCACTTTTAGAAATAGATGGCGAAGTAATTGTTGTAAGTCAATTTACCTTGCATGCAAGTACCAAAAAGGGCAATAGGCCAAGCTATATTAACGCAGCTAAACCTCTTGTGGCGAAGCCCTTATATAATTTGTTTAAATCTTCCTTGCAAACCTATGTATCAAAACCTGTTCAGTCTGGCGAATTTGGAGCAGACATGAAGGTATCCTTGGTAAATGATGGACCGGTTACAATTATTATTGATTCAAAAAACAAGCAATAAAATTCTATATTAATTGTAGGTTTTATCTTTAAATTTTTGTTCATTTGGGGGATTTTTGAACCAAAAAACACACCCCTAATGAGATCACTATTAAAAGTGTTCTTTTTGTTCTCATTTATAGCGTCTTATGCTCAAGAGGATGAAAATTACTCGATATTAAATTTACCCCAAGAATTACTAGAAAAGTCAAATGCTGTTGTTAGATCCAGTCATACAAGTGTTGAAATTGATGGTATAAATTCGATTACCACAACAATTACTAAAGTTGTTACTGTCTTAAATAAAGAAGGAAGGAATGATGTAGGAGCGGTAGTAAGTTATGATGATGGTATTACAGTTAAAAAACTAGAGGCTCTAGTTTTTAATCAATTTGGCAAACAAATTCAAAAATATAAAAAAGGAGATTTTACCGATGAATCTGCTGTAAGTAACTTTTCCCTTTACGAAGACAGTAGGGTAAAGTATATGGAATACACGCCAACAGGATATCCTTACACTGTAAAATTTCAATCAGTTACTCAAAGCTCAAATACTGCTTATATTCCGTTTTGGCGACCTATTGAAGGGTATTATGTCAGTACTCAAAATAGTAGGTACGAAGTGAGTTATGATTCTTCAATTGGTGTAAATATTAAAGAAGGAAATTTGGAAGGCTTTGATATAGTTAATAAAAGTAAAAACGGGTATGTATTATATCAAGCCAAAAATTTGAAATCGATAAAACCAGAAGCCTATAGCCAAAGGTTTGTTGATTTCACCCCTTTTGTAAAAGTGGCGCCTAAACAATTTTATTATGAAGGGTATGTAGGTACAGCTGAAGATTGGAAAAGTATTGGAGTTTGGATGCATGATAAGCTTTTAAAAGATAGATTAAATCTTCCGGAGTCAACTAAAGCAGAAATCAAAGCTCTTGTAGCAGAAGTTTCAGATCCCATAGAAAAAGCAAAATTAGTTTATAAATACGTTCAAGACAGAACGAGGTACATTAGTGTGCAAGAAGGTATTGGAGGAATGCAACCCATTTTAGCAGAAGAGGTTGATCGTGTAAAATATGGTGATTGTAAAGGGTTAACTAATTACACTAAAGCCTTGTTAGATGTTGTAGGGGTACCTTCAAATTATACGCGATTATATGCTTCTGGAGATAATAATGTGGATGTTGATAAGGAGTTTGTTTCATTTTTAGGACAAACCAATCATGTGATATTAAATCTACCCAATAACGGAAATGATATTTGGTTAGAATGTACAAGTCAAACTTCTCCATTTGGCTATATAGCTGGGTTTACTGATGATAGAGATGTGATAGTAATTACACCTGAAGGCGCAAAAATTGTTCATACCAAAGTATATACTACCGAAGAAAATTTACTTGAAACTAAAGCTAAGGTAAATTTGGATATAAATGGTGGGTTATCTGCTTCAGTGAATTTGGAAGCCACGGGTTATCAATATAGTTTTTATGATGGTAAGGAAAAGCTAACCGAGGATAAGCAATTATTATCTCTTAAAAATTATTGGGATTATTTGAATAGTGTAAATCTAACCGAAATGTCATTTAACAATGATAAAGAGGCTATAAAATTCACTATAGATGTGAAGTTATCATTAGATAATTACGCCACTAAAACGGGTAATAGAATATTATTTCAACCAAATGCATTAAATCGCTATGGTAGTATTCCAACAAGGTACTCCAATAGAAATAATGACTTTGAATTAGAAAGAGGCTATACAGATGTAGATGAATTTGAGATTGTTTTAGATGAAAATCTGGAGGTTGAAGCCATGCCTTCTAAAGTAAATATTGAATCTCAATTTGGAAGCTATTATGCAGAGGTAATTCAGTTAGGTTCAAACAAATTACTTTATAAAAGAAAGTATGTTCAAAATCCGGGATTATTTTCAAAAGAAGATTACGCAGAATTTAGAAGTTTTAGAAAACAAGTCGTAAAGCATGATAAAGCAAAAATCGCCCTAATTAATAAATCGATTTAAGGATGAAACTGTACACATTTATCTTTGTGCTTTTCTGTACAATTCAATTAACATATACTCAGAATTACAAGTTTGGAAAAGTCTCAAAAGAAGAGCTTTTATCAACGTTTTATTCTAAAGATACCGCAGCTCATACGGTTTTATTATATAGAAAGGTAGAGCTTAAATTTAAGTATAATCCTCAGGAAGGTTTTGTACAATATCGTCATGTTCATGAACGTGTAAAAATTTATGATAAAAATAAATCAAATTGGGGAACAAAAGTATTACGTCTTTACCATCTTAACGATGAACAAAGTGAGACCTTAAGAAATTTAAAAGGTTACACTTTTTTTATGAAAAACGGTAAGGTTGAAAAAGTGAAACTTGGAAAAGATGCAGTTTTTGAGGAGCGAATTAATAAGTATAATAAGAAGCACTCTTTTACATTTCCCAAAATAGATGATGGAGTTGTACTTGAGTATGAATATGATATTTCTTCTCCTTATAAAGAAATAAAGGATATTGATTTTCAATTTATGATTCCTGTTGATAAATTTGATCTTGAAATTCGAATTCCTGAATATTTTATTTACGATAAACATGTGAATCCAAATTCTAAGTTGTCTTTAGGATTGGCAGAATCGAAACAAAACAGGGAATTTCAATACACTTATAGAAATGATAAAGATGCCTTAAAAACGTATTCCCTAAAAGGATCTAAGGAAAGTGCGATTGCTACAGGAACTCTTAAGTATTATGAGAACATTATTACTTCAAACCTTGAAAGTATTCCGGCTTTAAAGGATGAGCCATTTGTCAATAATATTTACAATTATCAAGGAAAGTTAATTTTAGAATTATCGACGATTAAACTACCAAATTCTCCAGAAAATTACAGATCTACAGACTGGTCTAAAGTGGCAAAAACAATTTTTGATAGTGAAAACTTTGGACAACAACTTGCTAAAAAATCATACTATCAAGATGATTTAGTCAAATTAATGGGTGACAATACCAATTTAAGTGAAATAGCTGCTAAAATCTTCAATTTTGTAAAGTCAAAAATGAAATGGAATGGAAATTATGGAAAGTACACATCAGTAGGAGTGAGGCGCGCCTATAAAGAAGGTGTAGGTAATTCGTCTGAGATTAATTTTATTTTAATAGCTATGCTTAATTCCGCTGGGATTAAGGCAAACCCGGTATTAGTAAGTACAAAGAATAACGGAATTCCATTGTTTCCAACAATCAATGGTTTTGATTATGTCATATGTGCTATAGAAACAGAAGGTATGGTTGGTTTGTTAGATGCAACAGATAAGTATGGTTCACTTAACATATTACCTGATTATGTCTTGAATTGGAAAGGAAGGTTGGTAAGAGAAAATGGGTCTTCTACTTGGATTAATTTAATACCATCATTCGATTCTCAGTCAACCATTTCTGTAAATGCGATGGTAAATGAGGATTTATCTATTTCTGGTAAAGTGCGATCAAATTATACTGATTATCTGGCACGAGAATACAGAACGAATTTTGCAAGAATAAGTGATGCAGACCACATCAAAGGTTTAGAGAAAAAATATGGAAATATTATTATAAGTGAATTAGAATTCGAAAATGAGCATAATGAGTTTTTGCCAGTAAAAACAAGTTTCAATTATCTAATTGAAGACGGTATTGAAGAGATTGGCGAAAACTTGTATTTATCACCTTTACTGTTTTTAACTTCTGAAGACAATCCATTTAAGTCAGAGAAAAGATTGTACCCAATTAATCTAAACTATCCTTTAAAAATGGTTTATAAGGTAAATGTTATTATTCCTGATGGATATGAAATAGCAGAAAAACCTAAAAATACCAAGTCTTACTTTAATACAGATGAAGGGATGTACAGCTTAATCATTAGAGAAAATGGCAAGTATCTTCAAATTACCTTTCAGGAAGAGCTTAGTAATCCAGTAATACTGCCTGAAGACTTTCAGTCTTTTAAAGCCTTTTATCAGGCGATAATTAATACTCAAAATCAAAAAATAATCTTGAAAAAGACTGAACTTTAATTTTAATTACGATTCCGATGAAACTATATCAAATCATTTTTGTACTTATCTGTACAACGCAATTATCATTCTCTCAAAATTATAAATTTGGGAAGGTGTCGAAAGAAGAATTACTTGAAAAACAATACCAATCAGATTCAACGGCAGATGCTGTATTTCTATATAATAAAGAACATATAAAGTTTGAATATGTTTCTGGTGAAGGATTTCTTCAAAGAAGACGTATACAAACCAGAATTAAAATTTATAACCAAGATGGATTTGATTGGGCCACAAAAAAAATAAGATACTATGATTATGTAAAAGGTGGGAAGGAAAAAATATTTAATATTAAGGCCGTAACCTATAATCTTGTAAATGGTGAAGTTAAAAAAGAGAAAATTAGCAAGGATCAAATATTTAGAGAAAGGTTAAACGATTATTTAAAACAATGCAGTTTTACACTCCCTAATTTAACAGAAGGGTGCGTTATTGAATATACCTATGAGGTGGTTTCCCCATTTAGTGCTATTGATGATGTCACATTGCAATATTCTATTCCGGTTCAAAAGATGGATGTTTCAATCAGTACCCCAGAGTTTTTTATTTATAACAATAAGTTGAACCCTAAATCATTCTATATTCCTAAGATTGTAGAAATGAAAAAAAATGGACAAAACGGATTTAATTTTTACTACAACAATATAGGAATTGACGAAAAGAACATTCCAGCTTTAAAAGCAGAGCCTTTTGTTGATAATATCAATAATTATAGAGCAAAATTAGTAATGGAATTATCTGAAATTAGATGGCCAGATGAACCAATTGAGGTTTTCGCATCAAATTGGGATAAGGTTACTAAGTCTATTTATGACAGTGAAAGTTTTGGTGGTCAATTGGCTAAAAGTAATTATTTCGAAGACGATTTGAATGCAGTTATTGGAACCGAAACTAATCCAGGTAAAAAAGCCTTTATGATTTATAATTTTGTGAAGCGAAAGGTGAAATGGGATGGCTTCAGTTCTAAATTTAGTAAACTTGGCGTTAGAAAAGCTTATAAAGAAGGAACAGGAAATATAGCAGACATAAATTTAATGTTAATCACAATGTTGAGATATGCTGGTGTAAATGCAAATCCAATTTTAATTAGCACAAAAAACAATGGGATACCTACATTTCCTACGCGTTCTGGCTTTAATTATGTGATTTGTGGTATTGAGATAGAGGGTGCAATTGTACTGTTAGATGCCAGTGATATAAATGCCACTTTTAATACGTTGCCAGATAAAGTGTTGAATTGGAGAGGTAGATTAATTAGAACAAATGGAAGTTCTACTTGGGTAAACCTTTCTCCAAGAAGCATTTCTAAAGAAGTAGTTTCTTTAAATGTTAAAATAAACTCTGATTTGTCTGTTGAAGGAAAGGTGAGAACCAATTTAGACAATTATATAGCCAAAAATTATAGAGATAATTATGTGTATTTAAGTGAGGAGGATCATATAAAACATTTAGAGAAAAATAAAGATGGTTTGGAAGTAAGCGAAATTAAACTTGAAAATAAGTCTAATTTGTTACAACCATTGAAAGTGTCCTACGATTACTATCTTGAAGATGCCATAGAAGAAATTGGAGGAAAGTTGTATTTCTCTCCATTACTATTTTTGTCAACAACAGAGAACCCTTTTAAGCAAGACACAAGAACTTACCCGATAAACTTTTCATATCCAAGAAAGCAAAGTTATAGTGTCAATATAATGCTGCCTGAGGGATACGTGGTTGATCACTTACCTAAGACAGAAGGTTCTGTTTTAAATGATGATGATGCTAAATATACCTATGTCATAAAGGAGAATGGAAAATATTTGCAATTGAAGTTTGATGTTAATTTAAATACGACCTTTGTACTTCCTAAAGATTATTCAGGCTTAAAAGAATTTTTTAAAGTAATGATCGATAAGGAATTGGAGAAAATAGTACTTAAAAAGGTGTAATATGAATATTGAAAATGCCCAATTAGAGGTCGATAATTGGATTAAGGAACACGGGGTGCGCTACTTTAATGAGCTAACTAATATGGCTCAGCTTACAGAAGAAGTAGGTGAAGTGGCTCGAATTATTGCTCGCAGATATGGCGAACAAAGTGAAAAAGAAAGCGACAAATCTAAAGATTTAGGTGAGGAGTTGGCAGACGTTATGTTTGTGGTTCTTTGTCTTGCAAATCAAACAGGTGTGAATTTACAAGAAGCTTTTGATAAAAAATTGGATTTAAAAACAAAAAGGGATCACGATAGGCATCATAATAACGAAAAATTGAAAAAATAGGGTAATTTTGGGGTTAATGATTAATTCAATGAATCTCAATTTATTAAAAAGCCACATAAATTCTAATCAAAGCATCACCATTACGGGATCAAAAAGTGAAACCAATAGATTATTAGTTTTACAAGCCATCTATCCTAAATTGGAGTTGTTTAATTGCTCAAATTCTGATGACTCACAGCTTATGACTAAAGCTTTGAATTCAGAATTTGAGCATTTAGATATTCATCATGCAGGGACAGCAATGCGTTTTTTAACTGCATATCTATCTACTCAAAAAGATAAATGTTTTTCCCTTACCGGATCAGAGCGTATGCAGCAGCGTCCAATTTCTATATTGGTAGATGCGCTTAGAGAAATGGGTGCAGATATTCAATATTCTGGTAATGAAGGTTATCCTCCATTACGTATCTGTGGTATTGATCAACTAAAAAGCAGAGTTTCCTTGGAGGCTAATGTTAGTAGCCAATACATATCTGCACTTTGTTTAATTGCACCAAGTCTAAACAAGGGATTGCGTATTCAGTTAAATGGAGAAATTACTTCGGTGCCTTATATAAATATGACCCTTAACTTATTACAAGAAATAGGGGTTGAAACTTCTTTTGAAAACAATACAATTAGTATTGCACCATTTAAGGGGCCTTTAAAAAGTAATAGAATTACAGTTGAATCAGACTGGTCTTCTGCCTCCTATTTTTATAGTATTATCGCGTTGTCTCCTATCGGAACTGCCATAGAATTAAACGCTTTTAAAAAGGCAAGTTTACAAGGAGATTCTGTGTTGTCCGAAATTTATAAAGCGTTTGGGGTTTCAACCACATTTTTTGAGAACAAGATTGTTTTACAAAAAGAAAGTGAGCATAAAACATCAGTTCAATTAGACTTAGTAAAAGCTCCTGATATTGCACAAACAATTGCAGTGTCTTGTTTGGGATTAGGAATGTCATGTAAGATGATTGGACTACATACCTTAAAGATTAAAGAAACCGATAGACTTGTAGCTTTAAAAACGGAGCTTGAAAAGTTGGGTGGAAAGGTGGCAATCGATGAAGCAAGTTTGTCATTAACTTCAGTAGTACAAATAAATCCAAATGTATCCATTGATACGTATAATGATCATAGAATGGCAATGGCTTTTGCACCTTTGGCTTTAGTCGGCCCAATTACTATTAATGATGCCAAAGTGGTGTCTAAATCTTATCCTAGGTTTTGGGAGGATTTAAAAGAAATAGGCTTCCAAATTAAATAATCAACCAATTACTTGACAAGGGCTATATTGAGATTGTATATTTGTGCCTTGTAAAAAAAATGTATACATGAAATTATCACACTTTAATTTTACCTTACCAGAAGAATTATTAGCTGAGCACCCATCAGAAAACAGGGATGAATCAAGATTAATGGTTCTTAATAGAGAAAAACAAACTATTGAGCATAAATACTTCAAAGATTTAATTGACTATTTCGATGAAGGAGATGTTATGATTTTAAATAACACCAAAGTTTTTCCTGCGCGTCTTTATGGTAATAAAGAAAAAACTGGAGCAAGAATCGAAGTGTTTTTATTACGTGAATTAAATCAAGATCAACGTTTATGGGATGTTTTAGTTGATCCAGCTCGTAAAATTAGAATTGGTAATAAACTGTATTTTGGTGAAGATGAAACCTTAGTAGCAGAAGTTATTGATAATACAACTTCAAGAGGACGTACCCTTAGGTTTTTATACGACGGTTCTTATGCAGAATTTAGAAATAAATTGAATGAACTCGGTGAAACACCACTCCCTAAATATATTAAGAGAGATGTGGAGCCTGAGGATCAAGATCGTTATCAAACAATTTTCGCAAAGAAAGAGGGAGCTGTTGCAGCACCAACTGCTGGTCTTCACTTTTCAAAGCACTTGTTAAAACGCCTTGAGATTAAAGGAATTGATTTTGCTGAGGTAACATTACATGTTGGTTTAGGTACATTTAATCCAGTTGAAGTTGAAGATTTGTCCAAACATAAAATGGATAGTGAAGAGGCGTTTATTGATTCTAAAACAGTAGATATCGTAAATAATGCAAAGTCTCAGAAACGAAGAATTTGTGCTGTTGGGACTACTGCAATGAGAGCGGTAGAAAGTTCAGTATCATCAAGTGGTACGTTAAACGAATTTGAAGGCTGGACAAATAAATTTATTTTCCCGCCTTACGATTTTAGCATTGCAAACTGTATGATTACTAATTTTCATACGCCAAAATCAACATTATTAATGATGGTATCTGCCTTTGCTGGACATGATTTCATGAAGCAGGCTTATGAAGAGGCTGTAAAAGAAAAATACAAGTTCTATTCTTATGGTGATGCCATGTTAATTATATAAGAATACTTGATAATATAATTTAAAAGCCTCGATATATCGAGGCTTTTTTAATGCTTAAAAGACTTGTTTCTTTTGAGTACTTTTGTAAATAATATGGAAACGAAGAAAAAAAAGGATATCAGAGCTCTTTCCAAAGATGATTTAAGAGCTTTTTTTGTAAGTCAAGGTGATAAGCCGTTTAGAGGTAATCAAGTTTATGAGTGGCTTTGGAATAAAGGAGCTCATGTATTTGATGATATGACAAATTTGTCAATTGATACTAGAAACATGCTTCAAGAACACTTTGTGATTAATCATATAAAAGTTGATCAAATGCAAAGAAGCTCAGATGGAACAGTTAAAAATGCTGTTCGTCTTCATGACGGATTGATCGTTGAGTCTGTTTTGATTCCTACCGCTTCTCGAAGTACAGCTTGCGTGTCTTCTCAAGTAGGTTGTAGTTTAGACTGCAGGTTTTGTGCAACAGCAAGGCTAAAGCGCATGCGAAATCTAAATCCAGACGAGATTTTTGATCAAGTCGTAGCTATTGATAAAGAAAGTAGGTTATACTTTGATAGGCCTTTGAGTAACATTGTGTTTATGGGAATGGGAGAACCATTAATGAACTATAACAATGTCCTAAAAGCAATTGATAAAATCACTTCTGATGAAGGCTTAGGGATGTCTCCCAAACGCATTACAGTATCTACTTCTGGCGTGCCAAAAATGATTCGTAAAATGGCTGATGACAACGTGAAGTTTAAGTTGGCAGTATCTTTACATTCGGCAATCAATGAAGTGAGAACATCAATAATGCCATTTAATAAAAATTTTCCTTTAGAAGATTTAAGAGATGCTTTGGTGCACTGGTATTCTAAAACTAAAAATAGAATCACCTATGAGTATGTGGTCTGGGAGGGAATCAATGATAAAAGAAAAGATGTTGATGCCTTGGTTAAATTTTGCAATTTTGCACCAAGTAAGGTGAATTTAATTGAATATAACCCCATTGATGATGGTGAGTTTCAACAAGCCAATTCGGAGGCATTGAACATGTATATAAAAGTACTTGAAGCCAACAATATTACAGTAACAGTTAGGCGATCCCGAGGTAAAGATATAGACGCAGCTTGCGGTCAATTAGCAAACAAATCATAATAAAAAAAGAGCGATGAAATTTCATCGCTCTTTTAATTTATAGGATAATTAAAATTATTGCTTAATAATCTTAACTGTTTTAGAGTTTCCGTTGATAAATACTTTTGCTAAGTAGATACCGTCATTTAATTCTGAAAGATTAATTTCTTCAGTGCTGTTATTTAAAGTCTTAGAAATAACTTGTTGTCCTAAAATACTATAGATCTCAACTCCTGTTAAAGGTGCTGTTGCAGAATCTAAAGTTAAGATATCTGAAGTTTTATTATAGTAGTGCTTGAAACTATTTGCTTCAAAATCATCTAAGCTTAATACCTCAGACACTTCTAATGTTAAAAAGAAAAACACATCACTATCAGCTGCAGCTGTAGTAGCACGTATTGCAAAATAGAAGTCTCCACTTGCAGAAGGTGTGTATGTTACATTATCAGAATAGGCCTGTGTAATTAAATCTGTACCCATTGTTCCTTGGAAAGTTCCAGACATAGATACATCAGTATAAGTCCCTAAAACAGTTTGAGATGATGCGGTTGAAGAAGCTTCATTTAGAGCAACTACCTCAAATGATTCATTAGCAATACCATTAAAATCTACAGCATTGTAAGTAAATGTGAAAATGTAATCATTTCCTGCAGTACCTGAAATGGCTGGTAAGAATAACCAATCATCTTTAGCAACGTTTGCAGCTTGAGGGAAAATGTTAACAATATTATCATTTGTACCATCTCCATCTAAATCATTGGCAGTATTGAAAGTCCAAGCTAAATCATCAGTATTACCATCTTCAACTGTATAGCAAGAGAAAAAAGCGTTATCACTAGCCCAGTTTTCAGTAAAAGGAAGTCCGTAATTGTCACAGTCATAACCTGATGTGAAAGCTATTGGTCCAACCCATTCACTGTCACCATCTGCCATACCACAATTTGCACGAATATAAAATTCGTAACTAGTATCTGCATCTAATCCTGTAAATTGATAAGACGGAGTAGCAATATTTGAAACAGTAGTTCCTGTGCCTTGAACAAATGCAGGCGCTCCGTATTCAATTTCCCAAGTTGGAGAATTTGTATTGTCATCAGTCCAAGAAAGATCAAACGTAGTTGCAGTAATATCATCTGCAACAAATCCGCTTGGTTGAAGGCAAGTTGCCGGTGTTTCTGTTAAAACAAAATCAAAACCAGCAGGACTCCATAGGTTATCCCATGCAATGTAATATGTATTTCCACTTACTACATTAAAATCTCCATCAGATAAGTAGTTAGTACCACTAACATCATCATTCCCACCAATGCAAGTTAAGCTACCACAGTCTCCTGAATAAACGTGAAATCTTGTGTCGCCTCCAGCATTTACAACGAGGTCAGTTGTAATATTTACAGAACCACTAATTAATGGAGTATAGATATACCATTCTCCAGCTGTTCTAACACCACCAGCGTTAGCAGCACATTCAGGTGTTGGAACTTCCGTTCCATTGACAGCAGCAACTGTCGTGGTTCCAGCTGTAACTACTGCAGCAGTAGCACAGGTGTCTTGAGCTTGTGCCCAAGCAAAAGAGAATAAAGCAATTAAGCCAAGAGTAATTTTTTTCATATGTATAATTGATTAATAGTTTAATAGGTTAAAATTATGAAAAATTTTGCATAAAGGCCGTCATACCATTTGTTAAATCTATCAAAATAAATAGATGCTAGTAGTTTGGAGTATTTTTGGTAGGTTTGTTTTATTATTACTTAAACTCAGTAAATTGAAAATAGTTGAGGAAATAAAGGAGCCTATTGCTTATGAAATGGAACTTTTTGAACAAAAGTTTTTATTGGCAATGTCCAGTAAAGTTGCGCTTTTAAACAGAATTACACATTATATAGTCAACAGGAAAGGAAAACAAATGCGACCAATGTTTGTGTTCCTTGTGGCTAAAATGGTTGGTAATGCCGAAACTAGCGAGCGTACTTACCGAGGTGCTTCTGTTATCGAACTTATACATACTGCAACTTTAGTACACGATGATGTCGTTGATGATAGTAATAGACGACGAGGATTTTTCTCCATCAATGCATTGTGGAAAAACAAAATAGCTGTTTTAATCGGTGATTACTTGTTATCCAAAGGGTTGTTATTGTCTATAGATAATAATGATTTCGATTTGCTTAAAATTATTTCGGTGGCGGTTCGTGAAATGAGTGAAGGTGAATTGCTTCAAATTGAAAAAGCCAGACAATTAGATATTACTGAGGAGGTTTATTATGAAATCATTCGACAAAAAACGGCAACCTTAATTGCGGCTTGTTGTAGTTTGGGTGCAGCATCTGTAAAACCAAATAGTGATCATGTAGAAACCATGAGACGATTTGGTGAATTAATAGGAATGGCGTTTCAGATTAAAGATGATTTATTTGACTACGGCGAAGAAAAAATAGGAAAACCTACAGGTATTGATATTAAGGAACAGAAAATGACACTTCCATTAATTTATGTCCTTAATAACTGCTCTCCTAAAGAAAAGAAATGGCTTATATCTTCGGTTAAAAAACACAATAAAGATAAAAAGCGAGTAAAGGAAGTCATTGCCTTTGTTAAGCAAAATGGCGGCTTGGAATATGCTAATGCTAAAATGCTGAGTTTTCAAAAGGAAGCGCTTGAAATCTTGGATACTTACCCCGATTCTGAATTCAAAAATTCGTTACGATTAATGGTGGATTACGTAATTAACAGAAAAAAATAATTTTTTTTCGATACTCAGGCAACCATTTTCGTGATTATCACGTCTTTATAAATAGAAGACCAAATGAAAACGATCTTGAAAGTCATACAACTTCATAAAAACCATAACAAATTAATAGCAAAAGCTGTTAAGGGAGATCGTGAGGCTCAACATTTAATCTATGAGCATAACGCTCCTAAAATGTTAAGCGTTTGCAGGTATTATATAAAGGACATTCAAAAAGCAGAAGAAACTATGCTTAACGGATTTTTTAAATGCTTTACAAATTTAAAGTCATTTAAAGGAGAAGGTAGTTTTGAAGGTTGGCTCAGAAAAATAATGGTTAGAGAAGCTATTTCGTTTTTAAGACAGCAAAACCAATTTGAATATGTTACTGATGAATTCTCAGATCATGAATTTCAAAATAATATTGAATCTGAAATGGAAGTAGCACAAATACAGCAGCTCATTGATCAATTGCCTGAAGGATATAAAATGGTATTTGTGATGTATGTTGTTGAGGGTTACAAACATCATGAAATTGCTGAAATGCTGGGTATTTCAATTGGGACTTCTAAATCGCAATTGTTTAAGGCAAGGCAATTGTTACAAGAAAAAATAAACACCATTAATAGTTCCAGTTATGGCACCAATTAAATTAGAAGATAACATAAAAAATAAAATGGAGGAAAGGCTGATTACACCTTCAGAAGCGTCGTGGGGGAAGTTATCTAAATCCTTAGATGAGGCAATTCCGGAGAAAAAATCTAATACATTTTTTTTGTGGGGTGTTGCAGCTACAATAGCGGGATTAGCATTAGTTGCTCTGTTATGGTTTCAGGGTGGTGAAACAAATAATTTGGCCCCAACTATTGTTAATACACCAACCATTAATAACCAAGAGACCATAAAACCTGATTCAGAGATTCAAATTAATGAACAGTTACAATTAGACAAAAAAGAAACTCAAGTAGCATCTGAAGAAGAAAAAAAGGACACTAACAATCCAACAGATAATACGGAGAAGGTAATTAAGTCAACAAGCTTTAGTGAAAATAAAACAAGGGTTGCTGAAATAAATAAAACAAAACCATTAGGAGTATCACAAAAAAATAGCCCTATTCAAAATAAGGTAGAGGTTAATGGTGTGGCTTTAGAACAGATAGAAGATAAAGTACTTCAAGAGTCATTGAGTATTGAAGACGAAGTCAATAATTTATTGAAATCGGCTCAAGAAGATGTTTTTAGACAGAAGGCATTACACCAAAATAAAAGAACCATTACTGCTGAAGAACTTCTGGATGATGTCGAGTTTGAAATAGAAGACTCTTTCAGAACTAAAGTTTTTGAAGTTGTGAAAACGGGCTTTAAAACCGTGAAAACCGCTGTAGCAGAACGTAATAATTAATCAAAAGTATAGTAAACGAAATAGGCTTCTATCTGATAGGGGGTAGGAGAAATATGTCGAAATTATAAATATTAAATCATCAAAAAACAATCAAGTTATGCAAACAATTACTAAATTTTTAATCGCACTAATTTTTCTTGGAGCCAGTTCACTGCTGATTGCTCAAGAAACGGAAACAGAAAAAAGCAACGCTGCCAAAATTGAGCTTCTAAAAAAATCTAAAGTCGAAATTGAACAAGAAGAAAAAGCGGCGCTAAAAAAAGCAGTAGAGAAAATAAATCAGCAATTAGATAACGGTGACATCACCGCAGAACAAGCCGATATTCTAAAAAAGGAGGTAGCAAACAAACATGCATTGAATATTGAAAACAGAATAGCTATAGTTGATAGTAAAATTGCATTGTTAGAACGAAATTATAATGGTGAAAGTGATACAAGTGATGTTACCTTTATTGAAGTTTCAATGTCGGGTGTAGAAATAGGAAAGGGGAATAAGCCTAAAAAGTATGATAAAAGAACCACGAGTGACCTTGTTTTTGCAATAGGATTTAACAATGCCGATATCGAAGGACAATCTTTAAATGATTCGCCATACGAAATTGGAGGTTCTGGTTTTGAAGAATTAGGTTGGGCATGGAAAACACGATTATTAAAAAACTCGAATGCTATTCGAATGAAATATGGGTTTTCTTTTCAGTGGAACAAACTGGATATAAAAGATAGAACCTATTACGTAAATAATGGTGACCAGGTTGAGCTTGTGCCATTTCCTGGAGATGTATATGTAAAGAAATCTAAATTTAGAATGACCAATTTGGTATTTCCATTACACTTTGAATTTGGGCCTTCGAAAAAAATTGAGCGTAATGATTATATAAGATACACCACAAGAAAACAATTTAAAATTGGTGTTGGTGGATATACCGGATTTAAGTTGCAGTCTATGATGAAGGTGAAGTTTGAAGACAATGGTCATGACGGCAAGTACAAGGATAAAAACGGATTAAATACTAACGACTTTATTTATGGTTTGAGTGGTTACATAGCATGGGGATCAATTGGGGTTTATGCTAAGTACGATCTGCAGCCAATATTTAATGATCAAGAAATCGATCAGAATATGTTTTCTGTTGGATTAAGATTTGATATGGATTAAGCTCTAAATCAATTCATATTTGCATTAGTTTAAAAGAGGTTTTGTTTTCAAAACCTCTTTGTTTATTTTAGACACTTCACTGCATTTTATATTACTTTTATAGCCAGTAAATTTTTATACATTGATTTCTAAAGATACCATTGAACAAGTTTTTGAAACCGCTCGTGTTGAGGAGGTTATAGGTGATTTTGTAGTCCTTAAAAAGTCGGGTTCTAACTATAAAGGACTGAGTCCGTTTAGTGAAGAAAGATCGCCCAGTTTCATGGTTTCACCTGTAAAACAAATTTGGAAAGATTTTTCTAGTGGTAAAGGAGGGAATTCTATTACCTTTTTAATGGAGCATGAGCATTTCACGTATCCAGAGGCTATTAAATATTTGGCTAAAAAGTACAATATAGAAATTGAAGAAACCGAGCAAACCAACGAACAAAAGGAAGCTGCTGACGAGCGTGAAAGTATGTATCTGGTAAGTGAATTTGCTTCAAAATATTTTCAGAAAATAATGCATAAAACAGACCAAGGGCAAGCTATTGGTTTGGGTTATTTTAAAGAGCGTGGTTTTACTGATGATATTATAAAAACCTTTAACCTGGGTTATTCTTCAGAAGAATGGCAAGGACTAACAGACGAGGCGTTAAAAGAAGGCTATAAGATTGAGTTTTTAGAAAAGACAGGTTTAACCATTGTTAAGGGAGAAAAACGATTTGATCGTTTTAAAGGCAGAGTGATTTTTCCGATTCAGAGTATGAGTGGGCGTGTTTTAGGTTTTGGAGGACGTATTTTGGTTACCGATAAAAAAGCGGCCAAATACCTAAATTCTCCAGAAAGTGAAATTTACCATAAGAGTAAAGTGTTGTATGGTTTGTATCATGCCAAACAAACTATTGCTAAAGAGGACAATTGTTACTTGGTAGAAGGTTATACAGATGTGATTCAATTCTATCAAACCGGAATAAAAAATGTAGTATCCTCCTCAGGTACAGCTTTAACTCCAGATCAGATTAGATTAGTTAACAGACTGACTAATAATATAACTGTTTTGTTTGACGGTGATGCTGCCGGAATGAGAGCTTCGATACGTGGTATTGATTTAATATTAGAGCAGGGCATGAATGTGAAAGTTTGTTCTTTCCCTGAAGGCGAAGATCCAGACAGTTTTGCTAAACAAAATACTAAAGAAGAACTTGAAGAATTTTTAAAATCTAATAGTAAAGATTTTATTCAGTTTAAAGCGGGCTTATTGGTAAAAGAAGCCAATAATGATCCCATAAAAAAAGCTGAAACCATTAGAGAAATTGTAAATAGCATTTCTAAAATTCCGGATCAAATAAAACGAGAAATCTATGTTCAAGAATGTTCTCGAATTATGGATATTAGTGAAGAGGTGTTATTTGATACTCTAGCGCAAATAGGAAACAAGGATGCGCAAGCAGCAGGTAAAAAGCCTAAGGAAGCTAAAAAAACTTTTGATGTTGTAAAGCCAACTCCACAAGCGCCTAAAATTGATGTTCAATTTGTGTTAGAACGTAAAATTATTGAGATTTTATTGCTATATGGGAACATGGAAACAGACTTTGAAGATTCGGTTTTAAAAGAGTCCGACGCCGGAGAATTGGGGCTTGAAAATATTATTCAAACAGCAAAGGTTCATGAAAAGGTGTATTTAGATTTGCAACAAGATGAAATGCAATTTGCAAATGGTAATTTTCAGGCTTTATATAACGAAATCATTACAAGATTTAATCAAGAAGAAGAGTTTTCAACCACTAAGTTTGTCAATCAATTAGATCAAAGTATTGCTTTAGAAGTTACAACCATTTTAATGGATGATGAACGTCATAGTTTACATGATTGGCAAAGAAATAATATAGAAGCTAAGGCTAAAGAAGATACGGTAGGGCAATTGGTTACGCAAACCATTTTGAGTTTACGATGTCTACTTATAGACAAAAGGGTTGTAGAATTTCAAAAAGAAACCCTCAACCCTGATTCTAGTTCTATTAACATCATGGAAGATGTAAAAGATTATCTTAAACTTAAAATGTTACTATCCCGAAAACTGGGAAAAGTAATTGGTTAGTTTAATTCTAAATGTTCTGCCTGGTGAATTAAATCTACCAAGTTGGTAACATTTAGCTTCTTAAATAATCTGGCTTTATAAGTACTAACTGTTTTTTCGTTAATACCTAACTCAATAGCTATTTCTTTGTTCTTTTTACCTGAAGATAAAAGTTTTAATACTTCAACTTCACGAGTAGAAAGTCTTTTGTACATACGTGTTGTCGATTTTTTAGAATCGTCAAAAGTTAAGTACTTAGCCATTTTATCGCTTAAGTAAACGCCTCCATTATGCACTTTAATAATAGCTTCTCTTATCACATCAGTAGATACGGTTTTAGATACGTAAGCCGATGCACCAGCTTTTAGTGTACTTATTGCGTATATTTCTTCTGGGTGATAACTAAACATAATTACCTTAAGGTCTTTATGTTCTTTCTTAATGGCTCTTAATGCAGTGATGCCATTTAATTCTGGTAAATCAATTTCTGACACAATAAGATCAACTTGATGTCTTCTTACAAATTCAAAAATTTCAATACCGCTTCCTGCGGTTCCTACAACCTGGACTTCTTCATCATCTTTAAACATGAGTTCAAACCCGGCTCTTACAATAGGATGGTTGTCAACTACCAATACCTTTATCATAATAATCGTATTAATTAATTAATAAATTCATTTACAGCTACTTGTCAACTAATTGTAAATGAGAGAGATTTCGCAAACAAAAATAATGAAAAAACCTAAAAGATAGGTTACAAATTAACATTTTTTGTGTTTTTAACGAAGTGCTTTTGGTATCTCACAGACGGGTATTGGTCTCATTTTGTGACTATTTCTGTGATTAAAACTGATATAGATTTCAAACACCTCTCGCTCTCTTCCTACAAAATCTGTAGGAATTTTATTTTGAGATTGCATTTCCATCGCCCATTCTAATTCTGGGTAAGAGGCACCTATTTGGTCTTCGTCACTTCGGGCATCACCAAAAAGCCCATCGCTTGGTTTTGCGACTTGAATAGATTGTGGGACATTTAGATGTTTTGCAAGCTTATATACTTCAGATTTCATTAAATCGGCAATAGGGCTTAAATCAACACCACCATCCCCATATTTTGTGTAAAACCCAACGCCAAAATCTTCAACTTTGTTTCCTGTTCCAGCAACTAATAAACCTTGTAATCCCGCATAGTAATATAAGGTAGTCATGCGCAATCGTGCTCTTGTGTTTGCAAGGGCCATGTTTACGGTGTCTTCGTTGCCGTCAAGTGATACTTCGGTTTTAAATTCTTCAAAAACCGGAGTTAAATTGGTTCTAATGTCCGAAACATTATTAAAATTTTGTTTTAAAAAGGCAATATGTTCTTGGGCTCGAGAAACGTGACTTTCGGCTTGATGAATGGGCATTTCAATACAAAGCACCTCTAATCCAGTCTTAGCACATAGGGTTGAAGTTACAGCAGAATCAATTCCGCCAGAAACCCCAACAACAAATCCGTTTACTTTAGCGTTTAAAGCATATTCTTTTAACCAATTTACAATATGGTCTGTGACGTTTTCTATTTGCATTTTATTAAAGATTTAGTACAAAGTATAGTACATTTGCATAACAAAAATAAACAAACCAATAATGTAATAGTAATAAGCACTTGAAGTTTTTATGAATTCAAAGTTTTACTTGATTTTACTTTTATTCGCCTTGTATTCGTGTACAGATGAGAATAAAACCGAAATAGAAATATCTAAAATCCCTGTCGATTTTAAGATTGAGCGTTTTGACCAAATATTTGGAAATGCGAAGCCGGAAGAGTTAGCAGATTTAAAAGCAGAGTATCCATTTATGTTTTCGGCATTAATGCCAGACTCGTTGTTGGTTAAACGCATGAATGATTCACTTCAAAATGAATTAACCTTTGAAGTTGGACAAACGTTTCAGGAATTTTCTGTTGAAAAGGAAGAGATTAAACAGTTGTATCAACATTTAAAGTACTACGATAAAACGTTTAATGTGCCAAGGGTGATTACAGTTACTTCAGATGTTGATTATAGAAATAAAACAATTGTAACCGATACTATTAATGTTATTGCATTGGATACGTATTTAGGATCTGATCATAGGTTTTATCAAGGTATTCAGTCATACATTAAACAGAATTTTAATAAGTCTCAAATTGTATGTGATTTGGCAGATAGTTATGCGAAAACATACAATTTTCAATCCAGTAGAAAGTCTTTATTAGATGAAATGATATTTGCTGGAAAGCAATTGTATTTTAAAGATTTAATGATTCCTTTTAAATCTGATGCCGATAAGATAGGTTATTCTCAATCACAATTAGATTGGGCTTTTGATAACGAAGCCTACATTTGGGGCTATTTTATAGAGCGTGAAATGCTATATAGTACCAACAGTAAATTACCTAACAGATTTATTAACCCTGGGCCATTTTCAAAGTTTTACTTGGAGTTGGATAATCAATCGCCTGGAAGGATTGGTCAATTTATTGGTTGGCAAATCGTAAAATCATTTATAGAAAATAACGAGACTTCACCTTTAGAAGTCATGCAAATGGATGCGCTTACTATTTTTGAGCGTGCAAAATATAAACCTAAGAAAACTGAATAATACAGATGAAATCTAAAATTGAATTAAATATAGAGCTGGATGAAAATAGAATTCCAGAAAAACTAAATTGGACGGCTAAAGATGGTGGGATTTCTGATGCTGAAGCAAAGGCAATGCTGTTGTCTGTTTGGGATAATCAAGCAAAAGAAACACTGAGAATTGATCTTTGGACAAAAGACATGCCAGTTGACGAAATGAAACAATTTTTTCACCAAACCTTAGTCGCAATGAGTGATACGTTTCAACGTGCAACTCAAGATGAAAAAATGACCGCAACAATGAAAGATTTTTGTGATTATTTTGCTGAAAAATTAGAGCTTAAAAAACAGTAATAAAAATGAGAAAGAAACTTAACATCCTATTAATTGTGGTAGTCATTTTTATGGGTGTTAAGTTTTGTTCTTCAAATCCGGAATCTTCAGGAGTTGAAGAACGCTCAAATTTGTTGATGAAGCAATGGAGCCAAGTTGGTAAATTGGTAGTGAACGAAGGTCAGTTTAGTCAAGTATACACCTATGAAGACACAAAGGCTATGTTTGGTGATTTTTATGAAGCTGATAAAAAGGCCATTGTGGTTGTAAACGCCGAAGTAGCTGTAATCTATGATTTGAGCCAGATAGACTTTAAAGTAGATGAAAACTTGAAAACCATTGAATTATTAAATCTACCTGATTACGAATTAAAAATTCACCCCGAATTTGAGTATTACGACATTCAAGACGATTTTTTTAACCCCTTTACTACAGAAGACTATAATAAAGTAAAGGCTAATGTGAAGGAGTCTTTAAAGCAAAAAATTGAAGATTCGAAATTGGTGAAAAATGGTCAAAACAGATTGGTTTCAGAATTGTCTAAATTGCTATTAGTTGGGCGATCTGAACATTGGACAATTGTCTATAAAACCCAGATATTTAAGTCTATTGCAGAATTAGAAGAATTAAGGTTTTAATTTTTTAGATAGCGATTGCCACCCGCCGCCATTAACCACTTCAATACCCTGTCGTTTTAATATAGAAGCTGCGTTAGATGACCGCATCCCACTTGCGCAACATGTAATTATAGGAGCGTTGAATCCTTTTATTTTTTCAATACTGCCATTAATATTCTGTAATGGAATGTTTTTCGAGTTTTTAATGTGACCAGAATTATATTCAGAAACTGTTCTTACATCTAAAACAAGTGCACCTCGTTGTTTAAAATCTTCAATTAATTTCGATTTATTTCCTTTTAAAAAATCAAATAATCCCATAAGCTTTTCTTTTTTGTTATGTCAAATGTCTGAATTAAATTAGACTTGTAAAGTAACATCAGTTACAAATTTTTTAATTTACATTGTAAGTAATTTATTTAACTTCGTCTTTTACCAAATTTATATATGAAAATAGAATCTCGGAAACAGGAAATTATAACTACAGCTGCAAAATTGTTTAAAGAAAAAGGTTATAGTGCTGTTACCATGAGGGATATTGCTAAAGTCATGGGTATTAAGGCAGCGAGCTTGTATAACCATATCACCTCTAAGCAAGATATTTTAAAAGACATAATTATTTCTCTGGCCGAAACCTTCACCGATAAAATGGCTGCTATAAGAAATGCTGAGCTTAGTAATGTTGAAAAGTTAAAACAGATTATCCAATTGCATGTTGATATCACAGCAGGCAATACGTTTGGTATGGCCGCATTGAATAATGACTGGATGCATTTAGAAGACGAGCTCAATTATTACTTAGAGCTAAGGTCTAATTATGAAAAAAATTTTAGAGCTATAATTGAAGAGGGCATTGCTTCTGAAGAATTTTCTCAAGGTAACGTTGAAGTTATGTTGTTTTCTATGCTTTCTACATTGCGATCATTATACATTTGGATCCCTAAAAAAGAGGATGTTTCGCCGCAACAATTGTCTAAAGATTTGGCTTCGGTATTGATTAACGGTATTAACATTTAAATTTAAAAGTTTTTTGTAAATTTGTCTACCAAACTAACAGTTGTTAGTTTAATTAATACCAAATCAATAATGGCAGATTTTCATTCGCTAAAAATATCAGATATATATAAAGAAACTAAAAGTTGCAGTGTCGTAACTTTTGAAGTTCCTGAAGATTTACAATCTAATTTTCAATTTACCCAAGGACAGCATTTAACATTGCGTCAATCTATTAATGACGAAGATGTAAGAAGGTCGTATTCCTTGTGTTCAAGTCCTTTGGATAATATCCTTAGGGTTGCGATTAAGCAAATTCCGGGCGGTGTGTTTTCGACATATGCAAACACAAAACTACAAGCTGGAGACTACTTAGATGTGATGGAACCTTCAGGTAATTTCTTTGTTGATGTCAATGCAGAGGCAAGTAATAATTACATTGCATTTGCTGCAGGAAGTGGGATTACTCCACTTCTATCGATTATAAAAACACATCTCACAAAAGAGCCTAACAGCACATTCAAGTTGTTTTATGTGAATCAAACCGTAAAATCAATAATTTTTAAAGAAGCTATTGAGCGTCTTAAAAATGAGTTTTTTGGAAGATTCCAAGTGTTTTACTTTTTGACCAAAGAACAACGCGATATTCCGTTTTTAAATGGAAGGTTTGATACTGAAAAATTGGCAATCCTAACCAAAACATTTATTGATGTTGAGGATACTTCAGACTGCTTTATTTGCGGACCTAAAGAAATGATCTTTTTGATTAAAGACGAATTGGTTGCTGCAGGAATGCCTTCAGAAAAAATTCATTACGAATTGTTTTATTCTGGAGATAACGATGCTTCAAATGCTCAAATATCTGAAGTTCTGGAACATAAAGTTGAAGGGACAGACGTTACTATAATAGATGGTGGTAAGGAGTTCCATTTTATCATGGAAGAAGATTACGATAATATTCTTGATGGTGCATTAGCAGCAGGAGCAGATTTACCATTTGCCTGTAAAGGTGGTGTGTGCAGTACCTGTAAATGTAAAGTGGTTGAAGGTACAGTAGAGATGAAGGTTAACTATGCCTTAGAAGCATCTGAAGTTGCTAACAATTTTGTACTTAGTTGTCAAGCCGTACCAACAAGCGAAAAAGTAAAAGTAGATTTTGATGTTTAACATCAAACCTAAAAAATAAAATTCACTAAAATCAATACTAGAATGAGTGAAGAACAAATAAAAAATTTAGAAGCCCAATTTGAAGCTCGTATTGCACGAGATGAGAAAATTGAGCCTAAAGATTGGATGCCTGAAAAATACAGACAAACGCATATTAGACAAATGTCACAACATGCGCACTCTGAAATTATTGGGATGTTACCTGAAGGAAACTGGATCACTAGAGCGCCTTCACTAAGACGTAAAGTTGCGCTTTTAGCAAAAGTTCAAGATGAGGGTGGTCACGGCTTATATTTATACAGTGCTTGTGAAACCTTAGGGATTTCTCGAGAAGAATTATATGAGCAACTGCATACCGGAAAAGCTAAGTATTCGAGTATTTTTAATTACCCAACTATCACATGGGCAGATATTGGTGCAATTGGATGGTTAGTAGACGGTGCAGCTATTATCAATCAAGTGCCGTTATGTAGCACTTCGTTTGGACCTTATGCAAGAGCAATGGTTCGTGTGTGTAAGGAAGAGAGTTTTCATCAACGACAAGGATTTGAAATTATGCTAAAATTAGCAGAAGGAGATCCGAAGCAGAAAGAAATGGCTCAAGATGCGCTTAACAGATGGTGGTGGCCAGCTTTAATGATGCTTGGTCCTACAGATGATAAATCTGTACATACAGCCCAATCCATGAAGTGGAAGTTAAAGCGTAAAACTAATGATGAGTTACGTCAGCAATTTATAGATCAAACTGTACCTCAAGCCGAATTAATTGGCCTTACAATTCCAGATCCAGATTTAAAATGGAATGAAGAGAAAAAAGGTTATGATTTCGGACCAATAGATTGGGATGAATTTTGGCAAGTAGTTAAAGGCCACGGACCATGTAATAAACAGCGTTTAAACGCTCGTGTTTCTGCCTGGGAAAATGGGCAATGGGTGCGTGATGCAGCAATGGCTCATGCCGAAAAACAAGAATTAAAATCGAATAATAAAGCAGTTTAATTACTGAATTAATAATACATCTAATACTATAGGTTTTTAAATCTGTCAGAATTAGAAAATCACAACATAATTATGAAGAAAAATTGGCCACTTTGGGAAGTTTTTGTCAGAAGTAAAAATGGATTGGAGCATAGACACTTTGGTAGCTTACACGCAGCCGATGCAGAAATGGCTCTTGAAAATGCAAGAGATGTTTACACACGAAGAAATGAAGGTGTTAGTATTTGGGTTGTAGAATCTAAAAATATTACCGCTTCAAATCCAGAACATAATGGAGAGCTTTTTGAGCCTGCACAAGATAAAGTTTATCGTCACCCTACATTTTATGATTTACCAGATGAGGTAAAACATATGTAATGGTGAAATTTAAATAAAGACAATGAATACAAATCTTTATAATTATATATTAGGACTTGCTGATAATTCACTTATCCTTGGTCAACGCTTAGGAGAATTATGTGGTCACGGTCCAACGTTAGAAACCGATATTGCCTTAACTAATATTGCCTTAGATTTATTAGGGCAAACAAGAAGTTATTACCAATACGCTTCAAGTTTAAAAGGCGAGGAGTATACAGAAGATGATATCGCTTTTTTAAGAACAGAAAGAGAATACGTTAATTGCCTTCTTGTTGAGCAGCCAAATACTGATTTTGCCTATACAATAGCGCGTCAGTTTTTATTTGATTCTTATCATTTATTGGTTTTGACTGAGCTTCAAAAGAGTACGGATTTAACGATTTCTGCTATTGCAAAAAAATCAATTAAAGAAGTAAATTACCATTATAGGTTTTCTTCAGATTGGTTAAAAAGATTAGGTGATGGTACCGAAATCAGTAAGGAAAAAATGCAAGAAGCAATCAATAGTTTATGGACCTATACAAACGAATTGTTTCTACCTACCGAAGCAGAACTTGCCATATCTGAGTCTGGAGTAGGAGTGAATCCTGAAGTTTTGAAAGCTAAGTATTATGATATGGTGCAAAACGTTTTAGAAGAATCTTGTCTTGAAACACCAGAATCAAAATGGTTTCAAAAAGGAGGAAAGCAGGGAATACATTCTGAACATATGGGGTATTTGTTAAGTGATATGCAATATATGCAGAGAGCTTATCCTAATATGAAATGGTAATAATTCAACTAAGTAATGGAGCAAAATAGCAGTATTGATACCACATTGTATCCAATTTTAGAACAGGTTTCGGATCCCGAAATTCCTGTGCTTTCAATTTTAGATATGGGTGTGGTGCGTAAGGCTATCATAGAAAATAATACGGCTTTTATAGAAATAACTCCAACCTATAGTGGTTGTCCCGCTATGGATGTTATTGCTGATGATATCACAGCGGCACTTAAGCATGCTGGTTTTAAATCAAAAGTGAAATTAATTTTAGCGCCAGCTTGGACAACAGATTGGATCACAGCAAGAGGGAGAAAGGCCTTAGAAGATTATGGTATTGCCGCACCTTTGGACGCCGAAGCCGACAAAGCTGTTTTATTAGGAAATAAACAATTAGTAAAATGCACCAACTGTGGTTCAAATAATACACATTTGGTAAGTCAGTTTGGTTCTACAGCATGTAAAGCATTATTTAAATGTAATGATTGCCAAGAACCTTTCGATTATTTTAAATGCTTAAAATAACAACATAACAATTCAATGACTAATTCAACTATACAACTAACAATAGAGGCTAATACAGCCTTTATTGCATTAAATAGACCAGAGGTTTTCAATAGTTTTAACCGAGAAATGGCCTTGCAATTACAAGCGGTTTTAGATGACTGTGCATCAAATGATGAAGTGAGAGCCATTGTTATTACAGGAAACGGAAAAGCATTTTGTGCTGGACAGGATTTAAAAGAGGTAACTTCTCCAGATTTAAACCCTGGGTTTAAGGCTATTTTAGAAGAGCATTACAATCCGATAATTACAAGAATAAGACAAATAGAAAAACCTGTTATCGCAGGTGTGAATGGTGTTGCAGCTGGAGCTGGAGCTAATATTGCATTGGCATGTGATATCGTTTTGGCCCATGAAAATGCAAGTTTTATTCAAGCTTTTAGTAAAATAGGACTAATACCTGATAGTGCAGGTACATTCTTTTTACCAAGATTAATTGGTTTTCAAAAAGCAACAGCTTTAGCCATGTTAGGAGATAAAGTGTCTGCAGAAGAAGCGGAAAAATTAGGTATGATTTATAAGGTAATTGGCGATGATCAATTTGAATCTGAATTAAAATCAATGGCGAATAAACTTGCCAAAATGCCAACAAAAGCATTGGGTTTAATAAAGAAAACCTTTAATGCATCTATGACTAATAACTTAGAAGAACAATTAGCCTTAGAATCTAAATATCAAATTGAAGCAGCTTCAACAGAAGATTATGCTGAAGGCGTAACTGCTTTTATTGAGAAGAGAAAACCTAATTTTAAAGGCTGTTAAGCTACTATAAATCAAACAACATGAATGTAGGAATAATTGGTTCAGGTACTATGGGGAGTGGCATTGCACAAGTTGCTGCTACGTCTGGATGTCAAGTAAAATTATACGATACTAATCAGGCTGCTTTAGACAAAAGTAAGGCCGCGCTTGAAAAAGTGCTTACAAGATTAGTAGAAAAGGGCAGAATTGATAGTGCCGAGAAAACCAGAATTCAATCTCATATTACTTATATTAATAGTTTAAAAGATTTAGGAGATTCAAATCTTACAATTGAAGCTATTGTAGAAAATATAGAAATTAAAAAGGCTGTGTTCTCAGAACTTGAGACTTACATGGCTGATGATGCCATTATCGCATCAAATACATCCTCACTGTCCATAGCGTCTATAGCTTCGGCTTTAAAACGCCCGGAACGTTGCATCGGAATTCACTTTTTCAACCCAGCGCCTTTAATGAAATTGGTCGAGGTGATTCCAGCAATTCAAACAAGTGAAGCCGTTTTAAAACAGGCCACTCAAATTATTTCTGATTGGAAAAAAACTGTTGCTGTTGCAAAGGATACGCCTGGTTTTATAGTAAATAGAGTTGCAAGGCCATTTTATGGTGAAGCTCTAAGAATTTACGAAGAAGGAATTGCCGATTTTGCTACAATTGATTGGAGTATGAAAACCATCGGGAAATTTAGGATGGGACCGTTTGAACTTATGGATTTTATTGGCAATGATGTAAACTATACGGTGACAGAAACTGTATTTACCGCCTTTTATTTTGATCCAAGATATAAACCTTCATTCACTCAAAAGCGGTTTTCTGAAGCAGGGTATTTAGGACGTAAATCGGGAAAAGGGTATTACGACTATTCTGAAGGAGCTGTTAAGGTTGAACCGCATACCAATGAAACTTTAGGTCAGGCCATTTGTGATCGTATTTTGGTTATGCTAATCAATGAAGCTGCCGATGCGTTATTTCTAAATATTGCTTCTGCAGTAGATATAGATAACGCCATGACAAAAGGTGTAAACTATCCGAAAGGCTTATTAGAATGGGCAGATGAAAAAGGAATTGCTTGGTGTGTTGAACAATTAGATGCGCTTTACGATAGCTATCATGAAGATCGTTACAGATGTTCTCCATTACTAAGAAAAATGAGTGCGTTAAACCTAAAATTTCATTAATGAAAGGCGAATTAATTCCACATAAAATGCTCAATCAAGATCCCTTTAGTACGTGGTTAGGAATTGAAGTTTTAGAATGTGAAATAGGGCGTTGTAGGGTTGCATTAACAGTGAGACCAGACATGCTCAACAGCATGGGAAAAGCACATGGAGGTATTAGTTATGCCTTAGCAGATACTGCTTTTGGTTTTGCTGCCAATACGCATGGAAAATATGCGGTTTCAATAGAAACATCAATTAATCATATCGAAGCCTTAAATGAAGGCGATGTTATTACGGCTGAGTCTGTAATAGAAAAAGTAAATAATAAATTAGGGTTCAATATTATAGAAGTAAAACGTGGTGAAGAACTTATAGCCTTGTTTAAGGGTGTAGTTTACCGAACTTCTAAAGATTGGGAATAAAAAAATAGGTTGAATAGACAATCAACCAGTATCATATTATGAAAGAGGCTTATATAATTGACGGAGTTAGAACTCCAATAGGAAATTACAAAGGTACCTTGTCGGCTGTTAGAACAGATGATTTAGGAGCACTAGTTATCAAATCATTGGTAGAAAAATATCCTGAAATTCCGATGTCTGATTATGACGATGTAATTATGGGGTGTGCAAATCAAGCCGGTGAGGATAACCGAAATGTTGCAAGAATGTCTGCTTTATTGGCAGGATTACCTTTTACTGTACCTGGAGAAACAGTTAACAGATTATGTAGTTCAGGTTTGTCGGCAATCATTCACGCCAATAGAGCGATTAAAGCTGGTGATGGCGATTTGTTTATTTCTGGTGGTGTAGAAAATATGACCAGAGGTCCTTACGTTGTAGCCAAACCTTCTTCGGCATTTGGTAACGATTCAAAAATGTACGATTCAAGTTTTGGTTGGCGTTTTATCAATCCTAAAATGCAAAAAATGTATGGCACAGATGGAATGGGAAATACAGCCGAAAATTTAGTTGAAAAATATAATATCTCAAGAGAAGATCAAGATAAGTTTGCACTGTGGAGTCAAATGAAAGCAGCAGCAGCGCAAAATAATGGTCGCTTGGATAAAGAAATTGTATCGGTAGAAATTCCACAACGAAAAAAGGATCCGATTATCTTTTCTAAAGATGAGTTTGTAAAACCAAATTCTTCAATGGAAGGATTGGGTCGATTACGAGCAGCTTTCAAGAAAGAAGGTGGTAGTGTTACTGCAGGAAATGCATCAGGGTTAAATGATGGAGCTGCAGCTACCTTAATAGCGTCAGAAGATGCTGTGAAAAAATATAATCTAAAACCATTAGCACGAATAGTGTCTTCTGCCGTGGTAGGAGTAGAGCCTCGAATTATGGGAATTGGTCCAGTTGAAGCTTCAAACAAGGCTTTAGCAAAAGCCAATTTAACTATGGATGATATTGATATTATTGAGTTAAACGAAGCCTTTGCAGCTCAAGCATTGGCTTGTACGAGAGCTTGGGGCCTTGAGGATAATGATCCAAGAATTAATCCAAACGGAGGTTCAATTGCAATTGGTCATCCATTAGGGGTTACAGGAACAAGAATAGCGTATTCAGCGGCATTAGAATTACATGAACAACAAAAACAATACGCTTTAATTACAATGTGTATTGGTGTTGGTCAGGGTTATGCGGCAATAATTGAACGTGTATAAATAAAGTAAAAGCCTTATATTTAAAGGACAATTATATCTATGAAAAAAGTACAACATTATGTGAAAGGGCAATGGACTGAAGGAACCGAAGAGGGGAAACCAGTATTTGATGCCATTACAGGAGATGTTATCGCAAATATAGCAGTTGAAGGATTAGAAATTCCTGAAATATTGCACTACGGTAGAACAGAAGGAGGTAAAATTTTAAGAAAGATGACCTTTCAAGAGCGTGGAAATATGCTCAAAAAGTTGGCCATGTATCTTAATAAAAGAAAAGCCGATTTCTACGAAATAAGTTATAGAACAGGTGCAACAAAAGTTGACAGTTGGATTGATATTGAAGGTGGATTTGGAAACTTGTTTGCCAATGCTTCCCTTAGAAAATTATTCCCTAATCAACCGTTTCATGTTGAAGGGGACCCAATCGATTTGTCTCGTGGAGGACGATTCATGGCACACCATATCATGGTGCCAAAAGCAGGAGTAGCAGTACATATTAATGCGTTTAACTTCCCTGTTTGGGGAATGTTAGAAAAGTGTGCTGTAAACTGGATGGCTGGAATGCCGGCAGTAGTATTACCAGCACCTTCAAGTTCATATTTAGCAGAAGCCGTGGCCAAAGTCATTATTAGTTCTGGGATACTTCCAGAAGGGGCATTGCAAATAATTAATGGCACTGTAAGAAGTATTTTAGATACAGTAGAGTCTCAAGATGTAGTGACCTTTACTGGGTCTGCTTCAACAGGTAGATTATTAAAGGCTCATCCAAGATTAATTGAAGAAGCTGTTCCGTTTACAATGGAAGCAGATTCTTTAAATGCATCTGTTTTGGGAGAAGATGCAGTGCCAGGCACACCAGAATTTAACTTGTTTATTAAAGAAGTTAGAAGAGAAATGACCGTTAAAGCAGGACAAAAGTGTACTGCTATTAGAAGGATTATAGTGCCTGAAAATTTAGTGGAAGATGTTCAAATTGCCTTAGGCAAAGCTTTAGATAAAGTTACCATTGGCGACCCTCGTTTAAAAGAGGTGAGAATGGGAGCCTTAGTGAGCAAAGAGCAAGTCCAAGCCGTTAAGGATAGCGTAAATGATATAGCAAAAGAAGCTCAAATTGTTTACGGAAGTTTAGATAAAATAGAAACTATTGGTGCAGATGCTTCAAAAGGAGCATTTATTAGTCCAATATTATTGAGAGAAGATAATCCGTTTTCTAATACCTTGGTGCACGAGCGTGAAGCCTTCGGACCAGTGAGTACGATTATGCCTTATAAAACTATGGATGAGGCAATAACTTTAGCTCAAATGGGTAAAGGGTCTTTGGTGTCTTCTATCGTAACAAATGATAATACAATTGCCAAGGATTACGTTGTAAATGCAGCGAGTCATCATGGTCGTATTTTAGTGCTTAATAGAGAAAGTGCTAAAGAAAGTACAGGTCATGGTTCGCCTTTACCAAACCTTGTTCATGGGGGACCAGGTAGAGCAGGTGGAGGTGAAGAAATGGGAGGAATGCGAGGCGTGAAACATTACTTGCAGCGTACAGCCATCCAAGGATCACCGACAACACTTACCGAGATTACTGGAATATATCAAGCCAATAGTGCTTATAAAGAAATTGACGCACATCCATTCAAATACCACTGGGAGGATATCCAACCAGGTATGTCTCTTAAAACGCATAAACGTACCATAACAGATGGTGATATTGTAAATTTTGCAAATCTAACTTGGGATCACTTTTATGCACATACAGACATCACTTCGTTAGAAGGGAGCATTTTTGAAAAACGAACTGCCCATGGTTATTTTATTCTTGCAGCAGCAGCCGGATTGTTTGTTTATCCAAACAAAGGGCCGGTAGCGGCAAATTACGGACTTGAAGACTGTAGATTTTTAAGACCAATCTATCATAACGATACGGTTTACGTGAGACTTACATGTAAGCAAAAGGTGGAAAGAGATGTAAGAGGACCTGAATTACCAAGCGGAATCGTGAAATGGTACGTTGAAGTATTCGATTTAGAAAATGAATTAGTAGCCATAGCAACGATTCTAACCATGGTGCAAAAAAAGTCGCCATTTAAAACTATTAATAGAGCAACAATCGAAAAAAGCTTAATGGCTTTAACCGAAGACTCTAAACCAGCTTGGGGAACAATGAGCCCTCAGCAAATGCTTGAGCATCTTGAGTTGACTTTTAGAATAGGAGCAGGTGAAATTCAAGATTTTGAAATCGCAACACCCGAAAAATATTTGGAGCAGACCCATGATTCGTTATACAATCATGAACCGATGCCTAAGAATCATAAATTTCCATTAGAAGATTTAAACCAATCTGAGTTGAAACATGAAAACTTAGAAGTGGCAAAGGAGAAAATGATGGAAGCTTACGACAATCATATAGCATACTTTAAAGAAAACCATGAAGCCATACTTAAAAATGTGGTGTTTGGAGAATTAAATAGATTTGAATGGGAGTTGTTAAACACTAAGCATTTAAATCACCATTTTACACAATTCGGAATATTATAAACCACATAAAAAGAATATTATGACACAGCCGTATGTTAAACAAACTATTGAGAACCATATTGCATATATAGAGTTCTTTCACCCTGCTCATAATTCATTGCCAGGAGATGTTTTAGCAGAACTTGCTCAAACAATCACTGATGCAGGTAATAATGACGAGGTTAAAGTTTTGGTTTTAAAAAGTGGTGGGGACCGCACGTTTTGTGCTGGAGCTAGCTTTAAAGAATTAATACAAATTAACGATTCTGAGACGGGAATGAAATTCTTTTCTGGTTTTGCGAATGTTATAAATGCTATGCGTAAATGTCCAAAATTTGTAATTGGACGTATACAAGGTAAAACTGTTGGAGGTGGTGTTGGTTTAGCATCAGCTACAGACTATTGTATGGCGTCTAAATTTGCTTCAATTAAATTGAGTGAGCTTAATGTTGGTATCGGACCATTTGTGGTTGGACCGGCGGTTGAACGTAAAATAGGATTGAGTGCAATGTCTCAAATAGCTATTGATGCTAATTCATTTTATTCTGCAGATTGGGCAAAAAATAAAGGTTTGTTTACCGGAGTTTACGAAAGTAAAGAGGCGTTAGATTATGCAGTTAAAACGTTGGCAGAAAACCTATGTTCATACAATCCAGAAGCAATGAAAGAAATGAAAAAAGTGTTTTGGACCGGAACTGAAAATTGGGATGAAATGCTTTTGGAAAGGGCAAAAATTAGTGGTCGCTTGGTTTTAAGTGATTTTACTAAAGAAGCCTTAAAAGGATTTAAATAAAATGGTTTACAGTTTTAAAGGCTATATTCCTGTAGTGCATGAAAGTAGTTTTGTGCATCCTCTTGCTGCAGTAACTGGAAATGTGATAATTGGAAAAGATTGTTACATAGGTCCAGGTGCTGCAATAAGAGGAGATTGGGGACAAATTATTCTGGAAGATGGTGTAAATGTGCAAGAAAACTGTACGGTGCATATGTTTCCAGGGAAATCAATTGTCCTTAAAGCTGGTGCACATATAGGTCATGGAGCAATTATTCATGGCGCAAATATTGGTGCCAATGTTCTTGTAGGTATGAATACCGTGGTAATGGATGATGCCGAAATTGGAGATGAATGTATCATAGGAGCAATGGCATTTGTTAAAGCCGAATCAAAATTTGATAAAAGAAGTTTGATTGTGGGTAATCCTGCTAAAGTTATTAAGCAGGTTTCAGATGAAATGATTGCTTGGAAAACCAAAGGAACGGAGTTATATCAGCAATTGCCAGCAGAATGCCATGAATCATTAAGAATGGTAGAGCCTTTAAGAGAAGTGCCAGAAAACATGAAAGTTCAAGAAGGGTATTATGATACACTTAGAGACTTTCTAAAGAAATAAGAATAAGTTTTAAAAACTAACAAACATTAGTTAACCAAATGTCTATAGTAGAATTGAAAATGCCCAAAATGGGGGAAAGCATTACCGAAGGAACAATAATTAATTGGTTGGTTAATGTTGGTGATACGTTTGAAGAAGGAGATATCATATTAGAAGTCGCAACCGATAAAGTAGATAATGAAGTACCTGCGGCGGTTTCAGGAAAACTTATAAAAACGTTTTATAATGCTAAAGATGTTGTTGAGGTAGGTACTGTAATTGCAGAATTAGAAGCTATTGAAGGAGCGGTGATTTCGAAAGTGGAGAATAATGCTCCAACCTCTTCAAATGAAAACAAGGAAAGCCAAAAACATAAAACGCCAAAAGTTTCAGCAGCCAAAAGCATTAAGCCATCAAAGCAAAATGCAAATACTTTTATTTCGCCTTTAATTTTAAGTATCGCTAAGGCACATCATATTAGCTATGAAGAATTATCAAGAATCCCAGCTACTGGACATGATTCAAGATTAAGAAAAAGTGATGTTTACAAATACATTGAAGACGGAAGGCCTTATCAATTTTCAACTTCTGTGGTTGAAGACCCAACGGCTTACCGAATTCCACAATTAACTTTTGATAAAGGACAAGGGAAGATTGTGAAAATGGATAGAATGCGTCAAATGATTGCGGATCATATGGTGTATTCTAAGCACACTTCACCACACGTCACTGCCTATGTTGAGGCAGATCTTACCAATATGGTGAATTGGAGAAATAATAACAAAGCCAAATTTCAAGAAAAATACGGTGAACGTTTAACCTTTACACCTTTGTTTGTTGAAGCTGTAGCTAAAGCAGTAAAGGATTTTCCAATGATAAATGTATCTGTAGACGGTGAAAATATAATCGTAAAAGAAGATATAAATATTGGTATGGCAACCGCATTACCAAGTGGCAACTTAATTGTACCTGTCGTGAAAAATGCCGATCAAAAAGATCTTCAATCCATTGCGGCAGATGTTAATTCTTTAGCCAATAAAGCAAGGGAAAATAAATTGGGTGGCGACGATATTAAAGGAAGTACTTTCACCATTTCAAATGTAGGAACATTTGGAAGCGTAATGGGAACACCTATTATTAATCAGCCAGAAGTAGCAATTCTTGCTCTTGGTATTATAAAGAAAAGAGCAGAGGTAATGGAGACAGAAAATGGAGATGAAATTGCGATTAGAAGCATGATGTATCTGTCATTATCCTTTGACCATAGAGTTGTAGATGGCTATTTAGGCGGATCGTTTTTAAGACGAATTGGTGACTATATGCAAAATTTTGATGCTACTAGAGAAATTTAATCTTTTAGCATAACATAGATTACAAAACAGTACGAATGAATTACAAAATCAATATATCAAAAGTTGAATCATCTAAGGTTGATAGCTTAGATTTCGATAATATTCCTTTAGGGAAAACTTTTACCGATCACATGTTTATCTGTGACTATGAAAATGGAGCGTGGACCAATCCGAGGATAGAACCTTTAAAGCCAATTGCAACACATCCTGCAGCCATGGCTTTACATTATGGTCAAGCTATTTTTGAAGGTATGAAAGCAACGGTTACCAAAGAAGGCGAGCCATTGCTTTTTAGACCTGCAAAAAATGCTGAACGTTTAAATTTTAGTGCTGACCGTATGGGGATGCCAGATTTTCCTGAAAATTTGTTTATAGAAGGATTAAAGCAATTGGTAGATTTAGAAAAAAAATGGATCCCACCAGTAGAGGGGTCTGCTTTGTATTTAAGACCGTTTATGTATGCCGATGAGCCCTTTATAGGAATGAGAGCGGCAACCTCATATAAGTTTATAATAATGGCTTCACCATCTGGCCCATTTTTTACTAAGCGCATTAAACTATATGCAGAAACTAAGTATATAAGAGCTGCAGAAGGTGGTACAGGAGAAGCTAAAGCAGCTGGAAATTATGCAGCGGCAATAAGACCTACCGAGTTGGCAAAAGCAAAAGGGTATGATCAAGTATTGTGGTTAGATCCTCATGAGTTTAACTATATCCAGGAGGTAGGGACCATGAATATTTTCTTCAAAATTGCTGGTAAATTTTATACACCAAATTTAAACGGTGCGATTTTAAACGGAATCACAAGGTTGAGTGTAATCGAGTTATTAAAAGCAAGAGGTTTTGAAGTGATTGAGCGTCAAATTACTCTTGAAGAAATTATTGAAGCTTCAAACAATGGTACTTTAGAGGAAGCCTTCGGCACAGGAACTGCAGTAGGCATTGCAATGATAGAAGCCATAGGTTATAAAGATTTAAACATTCATGTATCTGACGAAAATCCTGTAGGTCAAATGATTCAAGATACTATTAATGGTATCAGATCTGGAGCAATGGTAGATGAGTTTAATTGGATGGTGAAAACTGAAAAAGAATTAGTTTAATGACGAACGAGATTTTAAAGAAAGGATATTCAAACCTTTGCACTGCCAAAGCAATGGCAGAATTATATGAAGAAAATTTTAAGGTAGTATCCAAATATGTTCATGCCACTTCAAGAGGGCATGAGGCGATACAAACAGCTGTAGGATTACAATTGTTACCTCAAGATTTTGCTTTTCCGTATTACCGTGATGATGCCATGTTATTGGCATTTGGTATGCGTCCTTACGATTTGATGTTACAGTTAATGGCAAAGAAGGATGATCCCTTTTCTGGTGGTCGTACCTACTATTGCCATCCGAGTTTAAAAGATGATGATAAACCAAAAATTCCACACCAATCTTCAGCCACAGGTATGCAAGCCATTCCGGCAACTGGAGTTGCTATGGGGTTACAGTATAAAGAACTACAAGGTATAGAACATATCATGCGATCAGATGCGAGCGCAGATGAAAAAGGAAAATTACCACTTGTAGTATGCTCATTGGGAGATGCTTCTGTTACCGAAGGGGAAATTGCAGAAGCATTTCAAATGGCAGCCTTAAAACAATTACCAATTTTATTTTTGGTTCAAGATAATGGCTGGGATATTTCTGCTAATGCAGCAGAAACCAGAGCCCAATCGGCCTTTGAATATGCAAGAGGGTTTAATGGATTAGAAGCTATTTCAATTGATGGAGCAAACTTCGCAGAAAGTTATGAAGCAATTGAAGGGGTTATTAATACCATAAGAACAGAGCGACGTCCATTTTTAGTTCATGCTAAAGTGCCCTTACTTAATCACCATACTTCTGGGGTTAGAATGGAATGGTACCGTGATGATTTGGAAGAAGCCAGATCTCGTGATCCTTATCCTGTATTGCAAAAACAAATGATAGACGCTGGGTTTTCTGAAGCCGATTTAAAGGAAATTGAAAAGGAAATCCTATCGACGGTCGAACAAGATTACAATCAAGCTTTAAAAGCTGAAGACCCTACTGAAGCAGATTTGTTTACTCATGATTTTGCGCCTACTCCGGTCACCGCTGAAGAAGGTGAAAGATTTCCCGAACGTGAAGAAAAAGTGGTCATGGTAGATTGTGCCCTTTTTGCGGTTGAAGAGCTTATGAAATCTCACAAAGAGTGCTTATTGTATGGGCAAGATGTGGGCGGTAGATTAGGAGGCGTGTTTAGAGAAGCTGCAACTTTAGCTCAAAAATTTGGAGACGATAGAGTTTTTAATACACCTATTCAAGAAGCGTTTATTGTAGGCTCAACAGTTGGTATGAGTGCCGTAGGATTGAAGCCTATAGTCGAGGTTCAATTTGCTGATTATATATGGCCAGGGCTAAATCAATTATTTACAGAGGTAAGTAGAAGTTGCTACTTGTCTAACGGGAAATGGCCTGTAAGTATGATTTTGAGAGTACCCATTGGAGCATATGGTAGTGGTGGCCCATATCATTCATCATCTGTTGAAAGTGTGTTAACTAATATTAGAGGTATTAAAATAGCCTATCCGAGTAATGGGGCCGATTTAAAAGGGCTTATGAAAGCTGCTTATTACGATCCTAATCCTGTGGTTATTTTGGAACATAAAGGGTTGTATTGGAGTAAAGTTCCTGGGACAAAAGGAGCAACATCAATTGAACCTTCAGAAGATTATAAATTACCATTTGGTCAAGCTAATACCTTACAGGAAATATGGAAACAAGAGGATAAAGAGACGATTACCATTGTGAGTTATGGTATGGGGGTACATTGGGCTATGAATGCTTCAAAAGGAATGAGAGATCAGGTTGAGGTTATTGACTTAAGAACCTTATTTCCTTTAGATGAAGATACTATTATGAAATCTGTTAAGAAAACAGGAAAATGTTTAGTGGTGACTGAAGAACCTTCGAACAATAGTTTCGCCTTGGCATTGTCGGGTAAAATCCAGGAAGAATGCTTTAAGTATTTGGATGCTCCTGTTATGACTATCGGAAGTGAAAATATGCCAGCAATTCCGTTAAATAGTACTTTAGAACAAACTATGATTCCATCTACAGAAAAGGTGAAATCTAAAATATTAGAAGTAATGGCTTACTAAGCTTAAATACTTATAACAAAAAAGGCGATTCAAATTGAATCGCCTTTTTTGTATAAATGTATTGGTTATACTTCCTCATCCATTTGATCAGTAACCACGTAATATCTTGGGTCATCAATCGCAGATTCTATAACCTGTCCAAATTTTGGATCAGCCTTTAATAATAAAGTTTTACAATCCGGACTTAAGTGCGTTAGCTTGATAGATTTTCCTAAAGCTAAATATTTGTTTGTTAGGTTTTGTAACGCTTCTATACCCGAGTGGTCACTAACCTGTGATTCAATAAAATCTATTTCTACTGTATTAGGATCAGATTTAACATCAAATTTGGCATTGAAATTCTGTATAGATCCAAAGAATAATGGTCCCCAGATTTCATAAACTTTAGTACCATCTTCCTTAAAGCGTTTTCGAGCTCTAATCATAGTTGCATTTTTCCAAGCAAAGACTAATGCAGACATAATTACACCAGCGATTACAGCGATAGCTAAATCTTGCCAAACCGTAATAGCAGAAACCGCAATTAGTACAATAGCATCAGATAATGGTATTTTATTTAAAATTCTAAAACTACTCCAAGCAAAGGTTCCTATGACTACCATAAACATTACACCTACAAGAGCAGCAATAGGAATTTGTTCTATTAAAGGCGCTCCAAATAACACGAAGCATAGCAGTGCAACTGCCGCAACAGCTCCAGATAAACGACCTCTACCGCCAGAATTTACATTGATAATAGATTGTCCAATCATGGCACAACCACCCATTCCACCAAATAGACCGTTTAAAATATTAGCACCTCCTTGGGCGATACATTCTCTGTTACCACTACCTCTTGTTTCGGTTAATTCATCTACTAGGTTTAAGGTCATTAAAGATTCTATTAATCCAACAGCAGCTAATAAAAATGCAGTAGATAAAATAAGATCCCAATGCCCGTTTAAGGTACTAAACAATCCGAAAATTTGATCTTGAAAGGTTGGCATTCCACCTTCTAATCCTTGGCCACCACCATCTGTAATAAATGAGCCTACTGTACTGGCTTCAACACCACCGAATATCGTTATACTAGCCACTACAATAATTGCAGTTAAGGCTGCAGGGATTTTTTTAGTCACTTTAGGTAGTCCGTACATTATCCCCATAGTTAAAGCTACTAATCCTAACATGGTATAAAGAGCTGTACCTGTTAACCATTGCTTTTCACCATCTACTGTTTCGGTGAACATTCCTAACTGAGATAAGAAAATAACAATCGCTAATCCATTCACAAATCCCATCATTACTGGGTGAGGAATCAGCCTAACAAATTTTCCCATTTTGAAAACACCAGCCAGGATTTGAATACCTCCAACAAATAATAAAGTGATAAATAACCATTGTAAGCCGAGGTTTTCTATTGGGGTTTGTAGTGCATCTCCAACAGCGTTTCCCTTCTGAATTAAATGAACCATAACTACAGCCATTGCTCCTGTTGCTCCAGAAATCATACCTGGTCTACCTCCAAATAGAGCTGTTACTATCCCCATCATAAATGCACCATATAAACCTACTAATGGGTCTATACCTGCTACAAATGCAAATGCTACAGCTTCAGGAACCAATGCCAAGGCTACAGTGAGTCCAGAAAGAATGTCATTTTTTGGATTCTGTGTAAAGTTGTGAATTGTACGTTGTTTAAGCGTCATAATTTTTGATTGTTTAAAGTGGGCAAAGGTACTACTTTAACAATAAATGGTAAATGGTTAAACCAATTATGAAGATATCACAGTATGTGGGTTAAGCCTTTAGAGTTTTCACAAAAAAAAGCACCATTCATAAGAATAGTGCTTTTTTTAGATAGAAGAATTCATAATTTAGAAACTCTTCTTTTAGATATTAGATTATTTAGTTTCTATTTCTGGTGGGTAATTTTCTAAGATTTTTGAAACAAATTCTTTAATAAGTTCATTTTTCTTATCAATGTCTTGATCCAAATATCCAGTACCCATGCCTTGCCAAATCATTTCTTTTTTATTGGCGTCAATTAGGTCAACATAAAGCACACCTTCGGTTGAAGTTGAAACTGTTGTGTTGTTTCCGTAATATGGGCTCCAACCCCATCCATAGCCGTAAGGGCCATAACCATAATTGTTGTTATAAACGTTTACTTTTTCTCTTGATTTCGTAAAAATGCTCACTAATACATCTGGGTTATCCGATTTTGTATACCCCTTCGCCATGAGTTCGGCTTCAATTGCTCGTAGAATTCGTCTTTTGTCTAAGTCGTTAATTTCAGCTTTATCAATACCTGGTTTGAAAAAAGCGAATGTTTTATACGCCTTAAAGTCTACTGCTTTGTCATAATCTGCGGCAACTTTAACAGAGCTGCAAGATTGTAAAACAAGAAGTAAAACTAAAAATCCAGAATACTTTAAAATCTTTTTCATGCGTTTATGTTTAAAAGTTATAACGAGTTCAAGAGTCTGTCATCAACATGATTAGGTAAAGTTACGGTTAAATTTGGTTCTACTTCCATTGCACGTTTAATTGCAAATTCTGCTTCTTCATTTCTCGCCCAACTTCTTCTCGCTATTCCGTTATTTACATCCCAAAATAACATAGATTTTAATCGTCTTGATGCGTCTTTACTACCATCAAGAACCATACCAAATCCGCCATTAATTACTTCTCCCCAGCCTACGCCACCACCGTTGTGAATACTCACCCAAGTAGCGCCTCTAAAACTGTCTCCAATAACATTATGAATGGCCATATCTGCTGTGAATTTTGAACCGTCATAAATATTACTGGTTTCGCGATATGGAGAATCGGTACCAGAAACATCATGATGATCTCTACCCAATACCACATAACCAATTTCTCCGTTGTTTATGGCATCGTTAAAAGCTTGAGCAATTTTCATTCTGCCTTCTGCATCAGCATATAATATCCTAGCCTGCGAGCCAACTACAAGTTTGTTTTCTTGAGCGCCTTTAATCCATTGAATATTATCAGCCATTTGCTGCTGGATTTCTTCAGGAGAATTTTGTTTTATTTCTTCTAAAACGCTACAAGCAATGGCATCTGTTTTTGCTAAATCTTCAGGATTTCCAGTAGCACATACCCATCTAAATGGTCCAAAGCCGTAATCAAAACACATTGGCCCCATAATGTCCTGAACATAACTTGGGTATTTAAAGTCGATACCATTTTCTGCCATGATATCCGCACCTGCTCTTGAAGCTTCTAATAAAAACGCATTTCCGTAGTCAAAGAAATAGGTACCTTTTGCAGTATGTTTATTTACTGCATCAGTATGTCTTCTTAATGTTTCTTGAATTTTTTCTTTGAACAATTCTGGTTGTTCAGCCATCATAACATTAGCTTCCTCAAAAGATAACCCTACTGGATAGTATCCACCAGCCCAAGGATTATGTAATGAAGTTTGGTCACTACCTAAATCAATAGTAATATTTTCTTCATCAAATTTCTCCCAAACATCAACGATGTTTCCGTGGTAAGCGATAGAAGTTGTTTCTTGATTGGCTTTAGCTTCTTTAACACGCTCAACAAGTGATTTTACATCAGAACAAACTTCATCAACCCAACCTTGAGAATGTCTTGTTTCTACTGCTTTTTGATTTACCTCTGCACAAACAGTTACACAGCCAGCGATATTTCCTGCCTTGGGTTGAGCTCCACTCATACCTCCCAATCCTGAGGTTACAAATAGCGAGCCTTTAGGCGATTTCTTTATTTTTCTAAATCCGTTTAAAACTGTGATTGTTGTTCCATGAACAATTCCTTGCGGACCTATGTACATATAACTACCTGCAGTCATTTGTCCGTATTGAGTTACTCCAAGGGCATTAAATTTCTCCCAATCGTCAGGTTGGGAATAATTAGGAATCATCATTCCGTTGGTAACAACAACTCTAGGTGCATCTTTATGAGATGGAAATAATCCCATAGGATGTCCTGAATACATCACCAATGTTTGCTCATCATTCATTAGGGCTAAATACTTCATAGTCAAACGATATTGAGCCCAGTTAGAGAATACAGCTCCATTTCCTCCATAAGTGATCAACTCATGAGGGTGTTGAGCAACCGCATAATCCAAATTGTTTTGAATCATTAGCATTATAGCAGCCGCTTGTTTTGAATTTGCAGGATACTCATCTATTGGTCGTGCATACATTTTGTAATCCGGTCTTAATCGGTACATATAAATACGGCCGTAGGTGTCTAACTCTTCCTTGAATTCTGAAATTAATTCGCCATGCTGAGACGCATCAAAATAACGAAGTGCATTTTTAAGTGCTAGTTTTTTATCATCCTCAGATAAAATGTCCTTACGTTTTGGCGCATGATTAATTGCAGTGTCGTAAGGTTTAAGGGTTGGCAATTTAGAAGGGATACCTTCTAATATCTGTTGTTTAAATGAAGTAGTTAGGTCTTGCATTATTTCTTTTTAATGGAATTGGTATTTTTATTGTAGCCGTAGGGGCAGTGTCTGCAACCGCTTTCACAGCAATAACCACGTTTTAGGTGGTATTGTTCTGTGAAACAACGATAGCCTTCTGGAGTTAAATAGTAGTCTCCTTCTTCAACAGGTACAATTTTTTTCATCCCACAAAGATAATGGAATTTGCACGTTTTATTTGTATTCAAATATTTGAAATTTTTAAAGGAATTAAGACTTATTAAAAGCACAATAAAATTGAAATTCGCACGGGATTACCTTCTAATAATTATGCATAATATTGTTTTTTAAATATCTTCGCTTTTATGAATTTTCACCTTGAAAAAAGTAAAAATCAAAGCCTAAGTTTTCCTTTTGATTCGTCAATCACACTCAGCATAAAGCGAGAAGATAGAATTGATGATTATGTGTCTGGAAACAAATACAGAAAGTTAAAATATAACTTAGACGAAGCGCGAAAAAAAGGGTTTACAACTTTGTTAACCTATGGGGGCGCCTATTCTAATCATATTGCTGCAGTAGCAAAGGCAGGACGCTTGTTTGGGTTTAAGACCATTGGCGTCATTAGAGGTGAAGAATTGATTACTAAGGTAGACCAAAATCCAACCTTGTCTTATGCCAAGGCGAATGGTATGATGTTTGATTTTGTTACCAGAACTGATTTTAAGTTTAAAACAACTCAAGGCTTTCAAAACAAATTGAGAGCAAAGCATGGCCATTTTTATAATGTTCCTGAAGGTGGTACAAATGAATTGGCTGTTCTTGGGTGTCAAGAAATATTGAATGAAGAGGATGCCCAATTTGATTATGTGTGCTGCGCAGTAGGAACTGGTGGAACGATTTCAGGATTAATTAATAGTGCACAACCCCATCAAAAAATTATTGGATTTCCTGCTCTTAAAGGCGATTTTTTAAGCGAGGATATTAGTAAATTTGCCACATCCAATAATTGGCATTTAAATCTGGATTACCATTTTGGAGGTTACGGAAAAATAAATGAAGATTTAATTGCGTTTATCAATCAGTTTAAGATTGAGAATAATGTGCCTTTAGATCCTATTTATACTGGAAAAATGATGTACGGTATTTTTGATTTGGTTCAAAAAGGATATTTTAAAGATCAATCAAAAATTTTAGCAATTCATACTGGTGGGCTACAAGGCATTTCAGGAATGAATTCGGTATTAACGAAAAAGAGGATGCCCCTAATTTTATAAGCTATGAGAAAAATATTATCGGTTTTAGTAATTGCATTAGTGCTTTTTAGTTGCGGATCTCAAAAGAAATCTAAACAAAAGTCAACTAAAACAGTTACTCGGGTTGAAACCAAACCAAAGCTAGAGACAAAAGAGCCAGAAGTAAAACCAGTGGAAAAACCAAAGGTGACTTATGCTAATGCTACTGAAGCTTATATTGCAAATTTTAGTGCCATTGCAATGAAGGAAATGAAATCGTATAAAATACCAGCGAGTATCACTTTGGCACAAGGGATTTTAGAATCAGGTTCTGGTAAAGGTCGATTGGCTGTTGAAGCAAATAATCACTTCGGAATTAAATGCCATGGCTGGACTGGAGGAAAGATTTATCATGATGATGATGCATTGCAGGAATGCTTTAGAAAATACAAACACGTCGAGTCTTCTTTTGAAGATCATTCGGCCTTTTTGACTTCAAGAGGGAGATATTCAAAATTATTTACTTTGAAGCAAGATGATTACAAAGGTTGGGCTAGAGGCCTTAGAGCTGCGGGTTATGCTACAGATAAAAAGTATCCTGAAAAGCTAATTAGCCTAATTGAACGCTATAACTTAGATCGTTTTGACAAACAAGTTTTGGGTAAAAAGTACAAGTCAACTTCAAAGCCAAAAGTCGTCGACACCAAAGTAAATTCTCAAACTCATAAAGTAGTAAAAGGTGATACTATGTATTCTTTGGCAAAACGCTACGGAACAACAGTAGATCAAATAAAGAAATTAAATAAAATGAAATCTAACAACTTGCAAATTGGGCAAGTTCTTATCATAAAAACGAAATAGAAGGAAGATGTTATACAAAAGAAGTAGTGCGTTATTTAATGAAGCTGAACAAGTAATACCTGGAGGTGTAAATTCACCAGTAAGGGCATTTAAAGCTGTGGGTGGAACTCCAATTTTCGCAAAATCAGCGTCGGGAGCTTATGTCTATGATGAAGATGATAATAGATTTATTGATTATATCAACTCATGGGGCCCAATGATTTTGGGCCACGCCCATAAACCTGTTGTTGATGCGGTAATAGAGAAATCTAAATTAGGAACATCTTTTGGTATGCCAACTGCCATCGAAACCGAAATTGCTGAATTGGCGGTAAGTATGGTGCCTAATATTGATAAAATTAGATTTGTAAATTCAGGTACTGAAGCCTGTATGAGTGCTGTGAGATTGGCGCGTGGATTTACAAATAATGATAAAATAATAAAATTTGCTGGTTGTTATCATGGTCATAGTGACTCTTTCCTTATTCAAGCTGGTAGTGGAGCCGTGACATTTGGTAGCCCAAATAGCCCAGGTGTTACACAAGGTACAGCTAAAGATACTTTGTTAGCAAGATATAATGATTTAGAACATGTTGAAGCCCTTTTAGAGGCGAATAAAAACGAAGTTGCCTGCATTATTCTTGAGCCTGTTGCTGGTAATATGGGATGTATTCCACCAAAAGAAGGTTTTCTTCAAGGCTTAAGGAATTTATGTGATAAGCATAAGGTTTTATTGATTTTTGATGAGGTAATGACCGGATTTAGACTTGCAAAAGGAGGCGCTCAAGAATTATTTGGAATCAATGCTGACATTGTTTGTTTTGGAAAAGTAATAGGAGGAGGACTTCCTGTTGGAGCTTTTGCAGCTCGTAATGAAATAATGAATTATTTAGCTCCTCTCGGTCCAGTTTATCAGGCAGGAACTCTAAGTGGGAACCCTTTGGCAATGGCAGCTGGCTTGGCAATGTTGAAAGAGCTAAATGAAGATCAAGATGTTTTTAATAGACTGAATGCAAAAACTGAATATTTGCACAAAGGTTGTGCAGAAGTTTTAGATAGATTGAATGTAGATTATACGATAAACAGAGTAGGATCGATGATATCTATTCATTTTTATAAGGATAGTGTCGTAGATTTTGAAACAGCAGCCTTAGGAAATAACGATAAGTTTAAAGCCTTTTTTCACGGGATGTTGGATAATGGTATTTACATCGCGCCAAGTGCTTTCGAAACTTGGTTTGTCTCTGATGCCTTATCATACGAAGATTTAGATGAAACCATCAAAGCGGTTGAAAAAGTTGTTTCTCAGCTAAAATAAAGCAAAAAAAAAGGGCGATTTAAAATCGCCCTTTTTTTTATTCTCTTACCATTTTATAACGCTCATACTGCTCATCTGTTAAGATGCTCACCATTTGATTTTCTAAATCTTCTTTAGCTTTATTTAATCTCTCAATATTATGAGGGTTATTTAAATCTTCTTTTACATGTAAAAATACTCTTTGGTATGCTCTGCACGCTTCGTAAACTTTATCACGTTGTTCAGAGTCAAATTTTACAGTTTTTCTTAAAGTTTCTGTTTGTACCGACGCAGCACCATTAATATCAACAATAGTTTGAGCGTTCATATCTGCCGAACCTATTAACATGGCTAAAGCAAAAAAGCAAAAAGTAAATAATTTTTTCATCAGTTAATTTTAATTGTAATTAGGAGCCTAAAGTAATAATTTTTTAAAAGAAAATCATAATATATCGGCTATTCATTGTATTTATTTCTGTAAGCGACTAAAAATTATTAGAATTAGCTATTAATATGGTGCTATCTTCGTTGGGCTCCCTTCTTTTTACCGCGCTGTTTCTTAGCCATCATACGTTCCCATTTTTCGAATTGCTCCTCGTCAAGAATGTTTTTAACTCTTTTTTTAGTAGCTATTTGATGGTCTAGCTTTTCATTCATTTTAGCTAATCGTTCTTCTTTAGAAAGCTCGGGTTTTTTGTCCTGTTTTTCTCGGGCTTGCATTTTAGCTTTTTGAGTTTTGGCTAATTCTAAATTTAGAGCCATCATTTCTTTTTGTTGCGAATCGGTTAAATCCAGATGAAGGGTCATCTTTTTGGTTTTTAATTCGGCCATTTCTTGAGGCGTTAAATCTTTCATCATCTCCATGCGGTCATGATGGTTTCTGTCTTGATGATGTTGAGGTTTTTGAGCAAAAGTTGATGTTGTAATCAGGGCTAATGCTATCGTTGCTAAAATTTTCATTTGTTTTATTATTTATTGTTTCCCTTTTTGACTGATAGAAAACCGCATGGTTTAATTACCTTTTTCTTTTTAACATCTCTTAACCTTTAGAGCAAAAAAAAGGCTTCAATAATGAAGCCTTTTAATTTAGGATTGGTTGTAGAATTAACTTTTAGGATTTAATATGGCGTCAACACGTTCTAACGCATCCTGAATGTGGATTTTTGTCATTGCATCTCCAGTTCTGTTTAATCCAGATTTTAATCTTCTATTTAGAGTGTTTAATTCCGCTCTTACTACGGCTCTAATGTCAGATTGACTCACATCAACATTTGTTCTTTTTACAAAACGGGCAAATGCTGCAGGAATCTTACTTTGCTCTTCTGTCATTAAATAAGCCATTCTTTCAATATAGGCACGTTGTAAATTACGCCTGTAAGTGTCTATTTTTTTACCTGAATTTAACTCGTTGAAAAGCCCTTTTCTTAAATCTTGCATCATGTTTAAGAAAGAATAAGCTTCTGCACCATTGATCGTTTCATTTTCAATCATTCGTGCCATTCTTCCAAAGTCGAGAATATTATTTAGAGTTCTTGTTTGAAATTTTCTAATACGTTCAACACTACCTGCGCTTTCAAATTTGTTGAAAATTTCGGCATCAAGCAACCAATTTTGAGTTTCAAATAGGTTGTCTTGAATGAAAGTTAAAGCTTCTTTTTGTTTTACCTTATTCACATGACTATAAACTGCGCCTTCTTGGTCGTATGTTTTATAATGTTCATAAACACCACCAATGTTAGCTGTTACATGTCCCATATATCTATTATATTGATTTAGAACTTCGCCGTACATAGTTTCTAAGTCATCATAATTTTTCCCGTCTTCAGCAGTCCATTTATTTAAGTTTGGTACAATGCGTTTTAAGTTTTTTATTCCGTAATAACTTGCTAGCATGGCGTCATCACCTAAATCTTCAGTTTGAGAACTTGGGTCAATAGGTAATCCGCTTTGTTGTTTTCCAAAACGATACATTGGGTCACCGGCATGTTTTAAAATCCAAGAGTCAAGTGTTTTCTTTTCATCTGCGGCAGTTTTAGCATCTAAAATTGGGCGGTATCCCCATGAAATAGAATACTTGTCATAAATACCAATATTAGGCATTAGTGCAACACCTTTATCTTCAGGTTGTGCAATGTAGTTAAACCGTGCATAGTCCATTATTGAAGGTGCTGTGCCATATTTTTTTGTAAAGGCAGCACTTCTCAAATCTTCAACTTTATACGCAACACTACTACCCATGTTGTGAGGTAAACCTAGTGTGTGACCTACTTCATGAGAAGACACAAATTTAATTAGAGTTCCCATAACGTCATCATCAAATTGAGTGCCTTGTGCATCAGGGTTAATTGCTGATGTTTGCACAAAGAACCAGTTTCTTAATAAGGTCATTACGTTATGATACCAGTTGATATCACTTTCTAGTATTTCTCCAGATCTTGGGTCACTTACGTGTGGACCATTGGCGTTAGGAATAGGAGAAGCTAAATATCTTACCACAGAGTATCTCGCATCTTCTGGGCTAAATTCAGGATCTTCTTCAGGGGTTGGAGCATCCTTTGCTATAATTGCATTTTTGAATCCTGCTGCCTCAAAAGCTACCTGCCAATCTTCGATACCTTCTTTAATGTATTTTCTCCATTTTAAAGGTGTTGCAGAATCGATGTAGTAAACAATTTGTTTTTTCGGCTCAACTAGTTCACCTCTTTTAAATTTTTCAAGGTCTTCATCTTTGACTTCCAATCTCCAGCGATCTAAGTAAGTTACTTTTTTACTTTTTTGAGCTTCAGACCCGTAATCTGTTTGACTTGAAGTAAACCAACCTACACGTTCATCAAACATACGTCTTTTCATAGGTGTCTTAGGGAGTAGAATCATAGAGTTGTTGATTTCTAATGAAACTGTACCAGTAGAGCTATTTGAAGGTGGAGCACCAGCATTATATGTTTTTACATGTCTCGATTCAATGTTAATAGGGTAACTTTTTAAACTTTCTATAAATGAAAGTTTACTATCTAATCTTGAAATTTTATAACGAGAACGTGCTCTTTGAGGGAATCCTATAGCTTTTACATCTGAAGAAAAGAAATCGGTTACATCAATAACAGTATTTAATGAATCTTTGCTAAAGGCCTTAATAGGAAAAGTGTAAAGCACAGGCTCGAAGTTAGAATTGACAACTGCATCATGCACTGGTAATGAATCTGCTGCAACTACCGAGTGAGATACCACTCTTAAAACTACTTTTTTATCTTTTTTCTGCCATCTTAAAACTTGCTCATTTTGTTTTCCTCCTCCAAAGCCAATACCATTGGCAGTCTTTGAAATTCGAGTGACCATTAACATTTCTCTTTCAAAAAGAGAATCAGGGATTTCGTAATAAAATTTCTCCTCTATTTTATGCACATCAAAAAGTCCTTTGTCTGAAATAGCTTTTTTGGTGATGACCTTATCATAAGGTTTAATGTCGTTTTTACCAGGTTTTTTTGGAGCTGGTTTTGCAGTTGCTGCTGCTTTAGATTTTGCAGCTTTTTTAGAAGTGGCACATCCAGAAAAGAGGACAATACTACCTACAAAAAGCACTTTTAAAAAAGTGTGTTTCAAAATGTATGGTTTTAAGTTAGTGCCGTGAAAATACTAAATACTAGTTGAAACAAAAAGGACAGCTTTTATTGGCTGTCCTTTTTAACTTTATTTTATGAATTGTTTTTTTTTAGTCCAGCGAATTAAGATAGGTTTGAATTAAATCGACACCTTCTTCATGAATCATTGTAGTGCCAATCCAAGGCATACTAAATCCTGGGTTGTAAGTGCTTATCCTACCACTCATACTAAATCGTCTGGAGAATATTTCGCTATCTTCAAAAGAGGTCTCGAATCTTAAATCTAATGTCGATTGTATTTCACATATACCTCCAGGAGCGTGGCAATGTGCACAATTAATATCTAAATAAGCTCTTGCTCTTTCCTCTCTGCTAAAAGAATCGTCTTCCCAGTTTGGTAAAACTCCAATTGAAGACGGATCTGTTACTCCAGATAACTGTTGATTAGTAATAAGAGTTTGCAGTTGATTTACGCCATCAATATCAAAGTTTAAGGATCTTAATTTTGGTCCGATAGGAGTTTTGTTTTCAAAGGTTTGATGACATGTAAAGCAATCGGTGTTAGAAGGGATTTCATAACTTACATTGTTAGCAACACCATCTTCATCAACCCAAACAACTTCTACAGTGCTACCTTCAAGGTCTAAGGTTGCTTCTGTTTGATCCGAATTCCACTTGTAATCTCCTGTTTCCCATACCCCATTGGTTTTGATTAAAACACGAGTTTCAATAATTGTTTTACCTAATGATTCATCCCTATCATCGATATTGTAATAAAATGTTTTTGCGATTACTGTATTGTCTGGAAATTCGGGTAAACCATCATCAATAAATGTCATTGCACTTCCTTCCGGTAAGGCTATAATGCGTTGCTTATGCGCATAATCGGAAAAGAGCGTAGAATTTATGTTGTACTCAAAGGCATAAGCGCTTGGAGTTAAATCGGCCAAATTCTCAGTATAAATGTTTAGTTGTGATAAGTTTTGTAAAAATTCAGGTACTACTGGGTTGCCTATTGTAGTGAATGTTTTTACTTCAGACCATAAAGCGGCATTTGTAATTGAACAAACAGACTTAACATAATAATCATAGCTAGTGTTGGCTTCTAAATTTGTTAATGTAGCCGATACTGTTGTTGTATTTACAATTGCGCCATCACCTATTTCAAATCCAGTTGGACCATATTCTACAATAAAATTAGCTGAATCGTTTTGGTCTTCCCAACCAACCACAGCAGAAGTATTGTTGATTTCAATTTCGGTAAGATTAAAAGCATTAAAACACTGTGGTAATAAAATTATATCATCATCACTTGAACATGATGTAAATAATAATACAATGACGATTAGAGCTGTACTTAGTTTTTTCATGGGACAATTTTCTTTTTTAGCTCCCACAAATTATAAAAAAATTAACATAGGCTTAAGAAAAATTCGACGTTTGGAGAAAAAAATCTTATGAAGTGGTAATTGGTTAGTTTTCAAGTTGTTCAATAATGATATTATAGTCGTATTGCAAGTCTTCATGAAGTTTGGATAACGCTTTTTTTGCCATAGTTAACTGGGTGTTAAACATATTCTGTAATCTGGTGCTAGTTTTAATTGATGGCTTAATTTCTTTCATGTTTTCACAGAAGTGAAGTAGTAATCTAACTTCAGTTTCTTTAACTTTTGAATAGCGTATATGTTTTTTCGTCTGCGTTAGAATTTTTCTACAGCTTTTTCTAATGTAGTAGCTGGTTTTCGTATTTATGTTTCTAAAGTTTTCATCCATTTCATTTTTAATCATAAAAACGAAATTGTCTTCATCTTGTGCTTCAAAAAGCTCGTAACTTAATAGTTCTTTGTTTTCTTTTTTAAATCTTGAAAGTCTTAAAACTATTTCAATAAGTTGTTTTTGAGAAAGATGAGACAACTCATCTTTAATAGTTTTGAGATTTTGTGACTCCATTGCGGTTGAGTTAGATATTGGAGGTTAAGATAATTGGTCTGTACCAAATAAAAAAGGAACCTATTATTAGATTCCTTTTTTGTTATAATGTAAGTGGGTAAGATTTAATTAATTGCTTCCACAATTAGGCCTTCATCAGTCTTTGTGACTTTGGCAACACCAAGTTTTGTTAATCCTTTGATGGTCTTGTCCCATTTTTTATTACTTAATCCTGATTCAGTTTTTAATGAAACTAAATCTATTGAATTCTCCTTTTTAAGAATATTAAACACCAACTTTTCTTCTTCAGACATTGGTATTGCTTTCTTTTCAGGTTTCATTTGAGGAAAGAATAAAACTTCTTGAATAGATTGGTTGTTTGTTAAAAACATAATTAATCGATCCATTCCTATTCCCATTCCTGATGTAGGAGGCATCCCGTATTCTAAAGCTCTAAGAAAATCGTAATCGATAAATTCAGTTGCTTCATCGTCTCCTTTTTCCGCAAGTTTTAATTGTGCTTCAAAGCGTTCTTTTTGATCTATAGGGTCGTTTAATTCTGAATAAGCATTTGCAATTTCTTTACCACAAACCATTAGTTCAAAACGCTCAGTTAATTCTGGATTGTCTCTATGCTCTTTGCAAAGCGGACTCATTTCTTTTGGGTAGTCTGTGATGAAAGTTGGTTGTATATAATTGCCCTCACATTTTTCTCCGAAAATTTCGTCAATTAACTTTCCTTTACCCATGGTGTCATCCACCTCAATATGCATTTCTTTTGCAGCGGCTCTAATTTCATCTTCAGATTTTCCAGTAATATCAAACCCTGTAAAATGTTTAATCGAATCTGCCATAGTTACTCTGGCGTATGGCGCTTTAAAATCTATTTCGTGCTCACCAAAAGTAGCTTTAGTAGTACCATTAACAGCAGTTGCGCAATGTTCTAAAAGTTTTTCACAGAAATCCATCATCCAATTGTAATCTTTGTATGCTACATAGATTTCCATTGCCGTAAATTCTGGATTGTGGGTACGGTCCATACCTTCGTTTCTAAAGTTTTTAGAAAACTCATAAACACCTTCAAAACCACCAACTATCAATCTTTTTAGATACAACTCGTTGGCAATTCTCATGTATAATGGAATGTCTAAACTATTATGATGAGTAATAAAAGGTCTTGCAGCAGCACCACCTGGAATTGGTTGTAGGATTGGTGTTTCTACTTCAAAATATCCTGATGAATTAAAGAACTCACGCATAGCGTTAAAAAGCTTTGTGCGTTTTACAAAAACATCTTTAACATGCGGGTTTACAGCTAAATCTGCATAACGTTGTCTGTATCGTTGCTCTGGGTCTGTAAATGCATCATGGGTTTTTCCTTCAGCATCAACTCTTGGTTGTGGTAGAGGTTTAAGGGCTTTACTTAATAGTGTAAAATCTTTAACCATTACCGTTTTTTCTCCAACCTTTGTTGTGAATAAAACACCTTCAATACCAACAAAATCGCCAATATCTAATAATTTTTTATATACATTATTATACTTGCTTTTGTCCTCACCTGTACAAATTTCATCTCTGTTAAAATAAACTTGTACACGACCTTCAGAATCTTGGATTTCAGCAAAACTTGCATTTCCTTGAATTCTTCTTGACATTAATCGCCCAGCAATCACAACCTTTTTACCTTCTTCATAATTACCCTTTACTTCGGTAGATAAATGATCTACTGGAAATAAATCGGCAGGATATGGGTTGATGTCTAATTCACGTAATTTGCTAAGTTTGTCTCTTCTTACTAATTCTTGTTCTGAAAGCTGCATGTATAAAAATTTTGAAATGCAAAATTAATCTTTTTATAAAACATAAAGAACAAGTTTTTAAAGAGTTTAAGAGAGTTGATTTTGGTATTTTACCACTTGATAAGAATTTGAAGGCATAAAAATGAGCCCTGAAGTAATGAAGAATGAAATCAGCTTCAATATTCAAGGCTTTTAGTTTGTTATTGATTAATGGCTACAGCGTCTGTTGTAATATGCCCTTTAATTTTTAATTGAACATTTTTGTTACTCGCATTTGAAGTTACCATTAATGTCTTTGAGAATTTGCCCTTTCTTTTGGTATCATATTTTACTTCTATTTCGCCGGTTTCTCCTGGCATAATAGCTGCTTTTTCGTAGTTTGGAACTGTGCATCCGCAACTTGTTTTTACTTTAGAAATGGTTAGCGGCGCATCTCCAGTGTTGGTAAATGTAAAGGTTCTAACCCCTGAATCTGCGGTTGAAATGTTACCGTAATCGATAATGTCCTTGTCAAAAGTGATCTCACCAATTTTATTTTGAGCGTTGCTGTTGAACGTGAATAAACTCAATACTAATGCGAGTAAAACGGATTTCAATAGTCCTTTATGAAGGATTGAGACATTGTTGATTAGTTGTTTTGAAGTTGTCATAATTGATATTTTTTTTGGTTAATAATGACACAAACTTCATAGAATTTGTAATTGATTCTGAAAAACATAGGGTTGAAAAAGGGACTACAACCCCGGTTGATTTTTTTAATTGCCCTTAAATAGCGCCTTTGCTTCAGTTCTAGATTGCACGTTTAGTTTTTTGTAAATGTTATTTACATGTGATTTTACAGTACTTAAACTTATAAAAAGTAACTCAGCAATTTCTTTATTGGTTTTATTTAATAGAATTTGATCTAATATTTTTTGCTCCTGAGTTGTAAGTTTAGTTGTCGAGTTAGAAATCTCTTTGGTGTTCTGTATTGTTAGTCGCTTCCTCAAATAGAAGTTATATGAAAGTGAGACAAATGCAATAATTGAGAGTATGATGATCCAAGGGAACCCTGATTTGTTTTGAGAAACCGTATAATAATCGGCATTTAATTCTTGGTGAAATTGAATTGTAAAAGGAGCTTCAGGGTAAGAAGAAAGCAGTCTGTTGTTCAAATCCTCGAAATATGTTGATGATTTTAGATCTTGTAAATAGTGTTCTCTAAAAACACCTGTTCTATCAGAAACAATCGAGAATATGTAAAGCTCGGCTAAAGGGGTGTTTAAATTTTCACCATAAGCTAACAGTTTATTATACCAGTTTTTAATATTTAAATTGGTATTGGCCTGACTTCTAAATTGAGAAAAATCATGTCGCATGTCATCCTGTAATGTTTCAATTTTTAGAAAAACATCAGCATTTGGGGTGTTGCTTTTTGTTTCACAAAATGTTTCTTTGTCAAAAGAAAATGGAAACTGAATACTGTCATTGCCAGTCGCTAAAAAGTTTATTGATTTGCTATCATTACAATGCCCATTAAAATGATTGGATTCGAAATTTGAAGTTGAGCAATTGTCAACATGAATGCGATAAAGACCCAGTTTTGGCGAAAGCTGATTTCCAGTAAACATAAACCTTCCTAAACTATCAGGAGTTGTTTTTGCAATTATTTGTTCGGAGTATACACCATTGATTTTCCTGTAATTAGTAATTATAGATAAGTATAGGTCTCCTTCCCATCGGTTGGAGTCTACTTCACCGTAAAACTGAAATTGGCCTTGAGCTTGAATCGCGAATAAAGCGATGAAAACAATTACTAATTTTTTCATGCATCTAATCTAATATTTTTAATCTAATAAATTGTTAATCAGTCGCTTTGTGAATTGGTGTAACAAAGGTAAGATTGTAGCGTCCTATAATTAATCATCAATTAAAATAAATCAATGAGTTTTTGGAGAGTTATTCTTGCTATTATTTGTCCACCGTTAGCTGTAATGGGTAAGGGATGCGGGTCTATGTTTATAGTGTTTTTGTTGTGGCTTTGTGGTTGGGTCCCTGGAGTTATTGCGGCATTAATTATTTTAAATAATCCAAAACGATAATGTTTTAGAGATGTTAAAAATCACCTAATTCGTAGTTAAGGTAATTGTAACAAAAAGGTTAAAGTGGTTGTAATGAGTATCTTTGCTCTCAATTTTATTTTGACTGCTTATGAAAAGAATATTTGTTATTGCCCCGTGTTTGCTCATATTTACCTTGTTTAGTTGTCAGTTTACAGAAGATATTTATATCAATGAAGATGGTTCTGGCCGAATGGCTTTTGCATTAGATGCTTCAGAATTAATGAATATTGCTGGAGATGAATTAAAAAAAGAAGCGCTTGAAGATATAGATTCAACTATTGTTTTTAAAGAGTTTATTGCTCTTAAAAAAGACAGTATTTCACGTTTAGATCAGTCGCATCAAAAACTTTTTTCTTCTATAGAACCTTTAGTGTTACATACCTATATGAACTCTGATTCTAAAGCTTTAACTTTGGACCTTTCGAGAGAATTTCAGGATGTAGCTGAAATAGAAGATATGTTTGCTGCAATGCATGCCATGCAAACTTTGAATAATGATACTGGCGAAGAGGAACATAACCCATTCACAGCACTTAATTCACAGGATGGTTCGTCCTTAGATTATACGTATGATGGTGAGTTATTTGAGAGGGTGGTAAGAGTTTATGATGACAAAAAACATCAAAAGGTATTAACCGATTTACAGACCATTTCTCAATATTTTGGGACGTCAAAGTATAAGGTTAATTATCATTTTTCAAAACCTGTAATTGCAGTTTCTAACTCTGACGCCAGAATTAGTGCAGACAAAAAAACAGTTTCTATTAATTATAATTATTTGGATTATCTACAGAATCCCGAAGCTCTTAATTTAGAAGTTTTATTAGAAGAATAAATGGATAATAAAGTTATAGATTTTAAAGATTTAGGTCTTAAAGATTATAAAGAAACTTGGGATTTACAAGAAGCACTTTTTAAGGAAACGCTTGATGTGAAAATCAGTAATAGGAGAGAAAACAAAACAGATTTGACTACAAATCATTTATTGTTTGTGGAGCATCCTCACGTGTATACCTTAGGTAAGAGTGGTGATATGAGTAACTTGTTGCTTAACGAGTCTCAACTTAAAGACAAAGGCGCTTCTTTTTACAAAATTAATAGAGGCGGAGATATTACGTATCATGGCCCTGGTCAAGTTGTGGGCTACCCAATATTAGATTTAGATAATTTCTTTACCGATATACATAAGTACCTTCGTTTACTTGAAGAAACTATTATATTAACCTTAGCTGATTACGGTATACAATCTGAAAGAAGCCCTGGAGAAACAGGGGTTTGGTTAGGTGTAGGTACACCATTTGCACGAAAAATTTGTGCCATGGGCGTAAGAGCAAGTAGATGGGTTACCATGCACGGTTTTGCTCTAAATGTAAATGCCGATTTAGGTTATTTTGATAATATTATTCCCTGCGGAATTAGAGGGAAAGCAGTGACTTCTCTAAACGTTGAATTAGGGGTTGAAAAGATTGATGAGGCTCAAGTGAAACAAAAAATACTGAAGCATTTTTTAGATCTTTTTGAAGCCGAATTAAAAGCCTAATCTTCTTCGTTAAAAAATACTTTGTAATAATGCATTTTTTTGCCGTCGTCATAACCTCTTTCTAAATATTCTTGAGAAGCATCAGGCGCATCGACATCTATTTTAATTTGGATGTTAGTGTCTAATTTAATTTCTGTTTTGATTTTCTGTTTTTGCTTTTTAAGTACAATATCAGAAACATCAAATTGGTTTCTAATCACAACATTTTGGTTGGTTTCAAAGTCTTTTTTGTAGTCTTCAAACAGCTCTTTGTGTTTGTCTTCTTCGAAAACTTCGTCTTTAAAACGTTCAACATTTACAACCTCATTTTCTTTGAAAAAATCAACTGTTTTAGATAAAAACGTCCCTTGTTCTTGTCCTCCATATGAAGGTTGAATCACCTCTTTTGAGAATTCTCGACACATTTCCATGTAATTTTTTGTGTGCTGATTACTGTCATCAGGATACTTAATGTTTAGGAAACTTTTAATCCAATATTGCGTATCGTAATTGTTGTTGTCAACGCTTAACACTATTTTACCTTCGGTGTCAGAGGTGTTTAAAATTAAACAGCCTTTGTCTACTTTTTTTGTATTTATACCTTTTTGAACAAAGATGTCATAGCTTCCTTCTTCCAAATAAGTTTGAAAAAAATCGGCCTTGTTTTCAATTTTAAAAATCCCAACTGCATTAGTGAAAATCTCACCATATTGAATGTTCTCGAACATACAAACAAGAACATCACCGGTTTTGATTTGAGCCGAATTAGATTGTTCGAAAAGATGTGTCACTATGTGCTTTGAAACATCGACAAAACTACTTTCATCATCAAATAATTGTTGAGAGTAGGAATTGATTTCGTTTAGGTTGATATCGGCATGATGATTAAATCTGTATGACTCAGCAATAGAACCAAAAGATCTTAAAAGAAAAGGTAGCATCAAATCATAACTCGCTTCATCAAAATCAACCGCATGGTCAGAAAATGCATTTTTGGTACTGTTAAACTTGTTACCCACTTTGTGGATTATAAATCGAGCTATAGAGGCTTTGTTCCTTTTAATCATAATTGTAATACGCCAAAAAATTAGTCTGCAATAGTACTAATTTTTTAAATGAGTTGGGTGTTAAAAAGTCTTATTAATTGATTTGATAAATTAATATCGCGTTGTCATCGCCTTGAGTTATAACCTCCAAAAACCTATCTTGATCTATATTATCCAAAATGATTTTTGATTTTCCAAATACAGGGAAATTTGGAATTAATTTAGCTTGACTATCAAACAGTAATATTTGCTTTGATTGCTTGTTGGTTACGGCTATATATATTTTGTCGTTTATATAGAATATTTCTGGATTGGTGTAATTGCCATAGTCTAATTCTATAGTTTTTGACTTTATAGTTAGTTTGTTTTCCGAAAGCGCTACAAAGGTTTTACTTGTCGTTGTAATATGATGCTTGGTGTCTAAATTTAAATTTTGTTTAGAGACTTGTCCTTTTAAGTTTACTTGAACCAGTTGACCATTTTTATTGGTAGTCGTAAATTGGTTTTTATACAAGTAGATTTCATTAGATGAAAACTGTATAGTTTCTTTAGTATTGATTCGTGTTTTACCAGTTCTGTTTAATATGCGAAGTTGGTCACCTTGAGCAAAAACAATGTAATCTTTAGAACCAATTCTAAAATGTTTTGGCTGGCTTGATATAGCTTTATTATTCCCTTGGTCAGGTTTAAAACCTTTAATTGTTTTGCCTAATTGGTCAACCATTAATAACTCGTTGTTTTGAGTAATTAGTAAACGATAATTACGTTTTCGATCATAATCAAACACAGAAAGTGGCTGAGTGATTTTATCATTGAATTTTAAAGGAAATTTACCAACGTCTTTTCCGGTTCGGTCTATGACATATACTCTTTTCTCGGTGGCAAAGGTCAATTGTAACCTTCCGTTTTTGTAGCTGTCTATTTGTTCGACATTACCTAAGATTTTACCATGAAGTTGCTTTTTCCAAAGCACTTTACCCGAATTAGAAACAAGGTAAAGCATATTGTCAATGTCTTGAACAATAAATTCTTTTTCTTTTGTTCTGTGATTGACCACAGTTTGGGGTGGAATCAATAAATCTTTATTAAACTTTAAACTCAACTGCTCACTTACAGTATTTGCCTTTGGTTTTGCTTTGTGCTTTTTGATTACTGCATTAACGTGTGCAAAATTGATGTCGTATACATATTGAATTCCAGAGGCCTTGTAACTACTTAATTTTAGGCTGGTATTGGGGAAATTATCTACTAAACTTGATTTTAAAGCCGTCGCATCTTGATATACAAAAAGAGAAGATTCATCGCTTAAATCTTCCATCATATTATTGAAATAATAACTTTTAGAAAGTGTCGTTTTATTTTGATAATTAGTAATAACGTCTTGTAGAGTTTCGACAGAATTCCCAAAGCATAAAAAGTTATCTAAAACAGCATAAAAATTTGCCGAGTTATATTTAATTAACGGATTAAATTGAGAAGATATTAAGTTTGCTTTGTTGTATTTGAATATTTTAAAATCTCTATAGTTGGTTTCAATAGCAGTGCTATCTGAAATTTCATTTATGAGAGAGGTGTCCAATAAATGTATTATTGCTCCTTCATTATTATTTTTTGAAAAATGAGTGATTTCAGTGCTATGAGTAAATATTACATGATCTGCAATACTATCTTTTACATATAATTGCAAGTTTTCAGTGAATAGCTTTATGTCACCAAATGTGATACTTGTAAACTGATTCACATCATAAGGTAGAACCTTTGGCGCCTCTATGTTTTGAGGTGTTTGATTTTTGAAGACATTAATAAGGTTTTGAGTTGAATCAATCCCTTTTAAAACACCATTTAAATAGATGTCATTTTGAGAAACGTCTGCATCTATTACCGAATAGCTTCCGAGTTTATTTAATTGTAATTGTTTAGGAGTTAGATCTAAGGAAAAAGCATTTTCATTTTTTGAATAGATTGAAAAAGCGCGCTCTTTGTCCGCAGTACTCAAAATGGTTTTAATGTTTGAGTTAGTTGTGTCCTCATCTAAATTTTGTTCCAATAAATCCAAAGATGTAGCACCAATTAAAATGCTATCCTTCACGGTAGCGTAAAATGGTTTACCTAAAACAATCGACTCATGATATTTGTAGTTGTCTTTCGTTTTAAAAGTTAATTCATGGTTATCTGTGAAAAATTTAGGCCCTAATTTTGCAATTACAGAAAACCTGTGTGGTTCTTTATCGATCTCAGGAAATGCAATGATAACTTCATTCCTTAAATAGGTGTTTGTACTGTCTTGTAAAATGGATTTTAGTCCAAGTACATATTCGTCCTTTGGCAATTGTTTTAAAATTGCATTGGCTTCAAAAGTATCTTCAATTAAGTCTACAGATTCTAACCTAAGCACCAAATCGGGGTCCTTTGGTAAGTAATCTATAATTGAGGATGATTTTTTGGATTTAAAGTCGCAGCTCCAAAAACAAAGTAGTACTAATATAAAAGGAATAAATCGGGACATGCAGATTGATTTGTGCAAATATAAAAAGTTACAATTTTAATTTGAGTTGTTCGGGTAATAATCTAAAACTCTTTCTGTGGTATTTACAAGAGCCATATTTTCTAATGGCTTCCCTGTGTTCTTTTGTTGGGTAACCTTTATTCTTAATCCAATTATACATCGGGTATTCTTCATGAATCTTCGCCATGTAATCATCTCTGTATGATTTTGCTAAAACTGATGCTGCGGCAATACTTAAATATTTAGAATCCCCTTTTATTATGGTTTTATGGGGTATATCTTTTAATGGTTTAAATCTATTACCATCTACAATTATAAATTCTGGCTTAGGATTTAATTTTAATATGGATTCTTGCATCGCTTTGATTGATGCATTTAAAATATTGATATCATCTATCTCTTCTTCATTAATATGGTGAAAAGCCCAAGTAATGGCCTGAGATTCTATAATTGGTCTTAACGATTCTCGTTGTTTTTTGTTTAATTGTTTAGAATCATTTAAGAGTTTGTTTTTGAAATTTTTAGGTAAAATTACTGCAGCTGCAGTAACTGGTCCAGCAAGACATCCTCGTCCAGCTTCATCGGTTCCAGTTTCAAGTATAAAAGATGAGTAATTAGATATTAACATAGGTGATTAACAGAATAAGCCATAAAAGTAGAATTAATAATCTTTAATCAAAATCTTAAACTTTTTGGTTAAAATAAATGTTTATCTGTTAAAATTCTGAATTCGTCAGTTTTTAGGCCTATTTCATTAACATTTTTTTAAGGCTATTGCTTGGTTATTTAATATATTATTAAGATGTTTGCGGCTGACTAACTCAAATAATTGTTTTATGAAATTAAAGTTAACATGGTTAATGACGCTATTTATGGCGTTTGTGTTACAGCTCTCTTTCGCACAAGAAAAGACTGTAACAGGTACAGTTACATCATCTGCAGATGGTCTGCCACTGCCAGGTGTGAATGTAATTGTTAAAGGAACTGCACGAGGAGTTCAAACTGATTTTGATGGGGTTTATTCTATCAAAGCAAGTGTTGGAGAAACTCTTGTATATTCTTTTGTAAGTATGGAAGCTGTCGAAATGAAAGTTGGCAGTTCAAATACAATGGATGTATCGATGAAGGAAGATGTATCAGCTTTAGATGAAGTTGTTGTCGTTGCTTACGGTACTGAAAAAGCTTCAAATGTAACCTCTGCAATCGAGACGGTTAAGGCTGAAGATATTGATGCAGTTCCAAATGCATCTTTAGATCAAATCCTTCAAGGACAGGCTGCTGGTTTGAATATTCAAACAAGTTCTGGTCAACCTGGAGCAAGTGGAACAGTTATCTTAAGAGGTAGAAACTCAATTAACGGTAATGTTGAGCCATTATTCATTATTGATGGTGTGCCAGTTGATGAGGATAACTTTAGATCTTTAAACTCTAACGATGTTGCTAACGTTTCTGTATTAAAGGATGGTTCGGCTTCTGCACTTTATGGAAATAGAGGTGCTGGTGGTGTAATTATCGTTACTACAAAAACTGGTAAAAAAGGAGATGGTGTAAAAGTGGCTTACCGTTCACAATATGGTAAATCAACTTATAACGATCCTGGATTTGAAGTAATGACTTCAACTCAAATGTTGAACTTACAAAGAACAATTGGAACAGGATTAGGTAACGGACTTTCTGATGAGGCTATCGCAGCGCTTTCTGCTCAAGCTAATACAGATTGGAGAGAAATTTTCTTTAGAGAAGGTTTTACAAACTCTCAAGAAGTTACTGTTACTACAGGTAGTGAAACTACTACTACTTATAACTCTGTTGGTTATTTCGAACAAGAAGGTATTACTCAACGTTCGAAATTACAACGTTTCACGTTTAGAACAAATACGAACACAAGTTTAAATGATAGATTAGATATTACTTCTAACTTAACAGTAAACTTTAGTAAGAATAACATTCCTGAGGCTGAAGGATCTGGATCTTTAGATAATCCATTCTTAGCGCCTTACTTAGCGTTACCTTTCGTTTCTCCTTACAATCCTGATGGATCTTTAAATATTTGGGGAACAGATTACACAACTCAAGGTGGTACGAATCTTAATGGTTTCTTAAATACACCATTTATTACGTTAAACACAAATGCTTTAAATACTGAAGACGAAAACGAAATGAAGATCGTTGGTAGGTTAGGAGCAAATTTAGAAGTTGTTAATAACTTAACAATTGGTGGTTCTGTTGGTGTTGATTACCAAAACTTAGAATTCCAAAATATTGTAAGACCTGAAAGTATTAGAGGTGATATTACTCCTGATGCTAATGCTTTAATTAAAGGTAGCCACTTCCAAGGATACCAAAGAGACGCTCGTTTTATTGTTAATGCTAACGCTAACTATAACAACGTGTTTAACGAAGTTCACAGTGTTGATTTTACAGCTGGTACTGAGTATAACAAACGTCACTTAATGTCTTCTAGTTTTATTGGATATGGTTTAAATGACAAATTAGTAGGTTCAGGTAGTGCAATTACTGATGGTTCTACTGAAGATCCTGCAACTGCAGATACAAATGGTGACGGTGTTATTGATGATCAAGACGATGGAACTCAATATTATGTTCCTGGTGTTGCTGCATCTTCATTCAATGATGGTTTATTCTCTTACTTCGGTATTGGTAAATATGATTATGATGATCGTTACGGAATCCAAGCTTCTGTTCGTCGTGATGCAGCTGCAAGATTCTCTGATACAAATAAATGGGGTACATTCTGGTCTGTTTCTGGAAAATGGAACATTCATAATGAAGAGTGGTTTAATGAAGCAGGTGCTGTAAATAGCATGAAATTACGTTTAAGTTATGGTACAGCTGGTAACCAAAGAGCTGGTGGTGCATTTAACGCCTTAAGTTTATATGCTGTTGATCAAACAAGTTATAATGGTACTGTTGGATATACATTAGCTCAAATTGACAACCCTAACTTAAAATGGGAAACTACTGCTCAATTTAACGTTGGTATCGACATGTCTTTATTAGATTATAAAATGAACATTACGTTAGATTTATATGACAAAAAGACTACTGATTTATTCATTAACAAACCATTATCATTACTATCATCACAAACTGGTATTTCTGCAAACTTAGGTGAGCTTAAAAATTCAGGTGTTGAACTTGGTTTAGATTACCAAATTTTATCTGGTGACTGGAACTGGAGTATTAATGGTAACATTGCATACAACAAGAACGAAATTCTTGATTTAGGAGATGATTACGATCCTGCAAATCCTATATTAGCTGGTGGTGGTACTGCTTTAGCTGAAGGAGAAGCAATCGGAACGTTCTACAGAGTTCGTTGGGCTGGAGTTAACCCTGTTGATGGTGGTGGACTTTGGTTAGATGCTGATGGTAACTTAACAAACACTTATAATACTTCAGATAGAGTATTATTAGATAAAACTCAAGATCCTAAATTCGTTGGTGGATTCGGTACTGATTTATCATACAAAGGTTTCGCTTTAAATGCATTATTTACTTATGCAGCTGACCAATGGAGATTAAATGGTTCTTACGCTATTATTGAAGATACAGGTTTAGCTGGTTTCGCTAACATGTCTACTGCTTTAGATCGTATCTGGTCTCAGCCAGGAGATATTACTGATATCCCAAGACATGCTGCTGTTTCAAGAGGTCAAGCAGGTACACGTTACTTAGAAGATGCTTCTTTCTTAAGATTAAGAAATGTATCTTTATCTTATACTTTACCTAAAGATGTGTTGGATAGAACAAAAGTGTTTACAAATATGAGATTGTACGTTCAAGGTCAAAACTTATTGACGTTTACAAAATGGAGAGGATTTGACCCTGAGTCTAATATCTCAAGTACGTTCTTTGAATACCCGACGCCAAAAACAGTTACTGTAGGATTTGACGTAGAATTTTAAATAAAAATTAGAAGATGAAAAAAATATTTTTAATAACAATATTATCTCTTTTTGCCTTTACATCTTGTAATGATGCATTAGAGATATTGCCAGAAGATTCTATTCCAGCGGAAAACGCGTTTACAAATGTTGTAGATTTACAAAATGGAGTAAATGCAATTTACAATGAATACAATCCGGCAAATACTATAGATTATAGCTCTAACTTTGTAGATGATACAAAAATTGGTGCTGATAATGGTGGACAGAAAGTAAGTTTCCATAACTTGATTTTAGCTGCAAATTCAGCTGAAGCTCAGGCAATGTGGTTAAACTGTTATTCTACAATTAACTCTATTAATAGGGTATTGGTTGCTGCTGAAGCAATTACTCCTGAAGCTGGAGAAGTTGAGCAATACAACAAAATTTTAGGTGATTGCTATGCGTTAAGAGCATTTTTACACTTAGAGTTAATGGCTTATTATGCTGAAGGATTTGATTCTGCTTCTGCTGGTGTTCCTATCGCTGATATGGTTGTTGTATTTGAGCAATTACCAAGAAATACAGCTGGTGAAGTATTTGCATTTATTAATGCAGATTTAGATACTGCAAATAGTTTAGTAAGTGCATCTTTTACTGATAAAGGTTTTGTAACTAAAGACTTTATTACTGCTGTTAGAGCAAGAGCTGCTTTATATTCAGGTGATACTGCAACAGGATTAGCTGCTACAGCAAATTTAGTTGCTAATTATCCTTTAGCTGATCAAGGGCAATACTTTAACATGTTTGCTAATGATACTGATAATACTGAGGTAATTTTCAAATTATACAGAACTAACGGTAACAACGATCAAAGAATTGGTGGAGTATGGCACTTTACTGGTACTGGTGGAGCATTTATGGAAATGTCTAACGGATTATTTAACACTTTAGCTTCTATTCCTGGTGATATTAGATTCCCAGTAAATGTTGATGCTGAAAGTGATCCTGCAAACAACTCTCACTTAATTGGTAAGTACTTAGGAAAAAACGGATTCGATTACTTAAATGATATTAAAGTTTTCAGATCTTCTGAAATGTACTTAATCCGTGCTGAATTATTAGCTAAGTCTGGAGACTACTCGGGTGCAGCTCAATTATTAAAGCAAATTAGAGATGCAAGAACGGCTTCTTCTACGCCTTTATTATCTTTCACAAACTTACAAGATGCAGTAAATGCTATTTTATTTGAAAGACGTTTAGAGTTGGCTTATGAAGGACATAGATATGTAGACATTAAGCGTACAAGAGCTATCACTAACACTGGTTTAGAAAGAGATGCTTTAGATTGTGGTGGAGCTGTGGCTTGTTCATTATCTGCTTCTGATTACAGATGGACGTTCCCAATTCCTGCTGCTGAGTTAAATGGTAATACTAATATTACTCAAGCTGCTGGGTACTAATAATTAAAAAAACGAGTTTAATATGAAAAATTTTATAAAATTAATTGTCCTCGCTTTGTTGTTCACAGCGTGTGGTGATTTTGAGCCTGTGGTATATGATCCAGCAACTGGTCAAACATTGGCTTATTTTAGCGATACTACTTCTAATTTAGAGGTATTAGTTGATGATAGTGGAGCAGTTACTATAGAAGTAAGTTCTACAACTTTATCAACTTCTGATCGTCAAATTAACATTTCTGTGAATGAAGAATTGTCTACAGCAAATGCTGAAAACTATGCAGTACCAGCAACAGCTGTAATTCCTGCAAATGAGTACTCAGGTACGTTTGTTGTTACAGGTGTTGATGTGTCTGTTGAAACGACTACAGAATCTATTGTTTTACAAATGGATGCTGTTGATGGTGGAATTGTAAGTTCTGCAACTCACCAAGTTTCTATTTACCAAGTTTGTCCAATTCCTGCTGATTTTATGATTGGTGAGTACGAAATAGTAGATGTATTAGCTACTGTTGGTCCTGGAAACGGAACTAGTAACTTTTTAACTGGTACTGTAATGATAGAAGAAAATACAGCTACTTCAAGAAAGTTTGTTTCATCTGTGTTACCTGCTTTTACTGGAGGTGCTCCTGTTGATGTGACTTTAGATTTAGTATGTAATGAGATTATCATGAGTGATATCGGTTCTGGTCTTGGCTGTGGTGGCGGAGGTGGAGCAGAGTATATTTATACTGCTGCTGATATGAACTCAACTTATGATATTGCTGATGATAACGTTATTATTGTGAACTACACAGAAGATCCAGATGGTTCTTGTGGAGGTCCTTTTGAAGCGTCATTTATGTTAACTAAACTATAATAGATTATTATGAAAAACATTTTAAAATCTTTAACGCTTTTATTATTAGTTGTAACGTTTAGTTGTAGCAATAATGATAGTAGATTCTCGGACAATCCAGAATCTGGATGGGTTCAATTTGATAGTCCTGCTGATGCAACATATTTTAATGAAGCAATCATTGCAGAAGGAATAACTTCAATTGAGGTGCCTGTAAGTTTTACTGCACCGGTAAATAAGTCTGACTTAGTGGTTTCTTATGATGTAGTTAACGTTAATGGAAACGCATCTGAAGTTATTAGTACAGGTAACAGTGTTACTTTTGCAGCTAACACAAATACTGCTTTAAACCCTTTAACTCTTAATATTGATTTAGATGCATTAGGTGCTAATATCTTTACTAATTATGAGTTTGATATTGTATTAACAGGAACTAACAGATCAACTGTAAATGTTGGTGTTGATGGTGATGAGTCTTTTGCTACTTCTTATAGAGTATCAATGAGTGCTCCTTGTCAAAATGCTACTATTGCAGGGGGTATGTATTCTGTGTATACTGAATATGGTTTCCATGATTTCTTACCAGATTATTCTACAGCTACAATTGATATGGAAGTTGTTGATAATGGTGACGGAACTTACTTTGTAACAGATTTATCTGGTGGATTATACTCTCAAGGGCCATACGTTGCGGCTTACGGAACGGATGATACTGCGTTTGATGCTGTATTCTTTACTGTATGTGATAATATTACTTGGGAAAATCAAAACGATCCATGGGGAACTGCAGTTCCTCAAGCAGATGGTGTGAACATGGTAGATACTACTAATGGTACATTCACTATTTCTTGGTTCTGTAATGGTTATGGTGAAAACGGTGTATCTGTTTACACTCCACTATAGTAATTAACTTATAGATATTAAAAGCCCACTTTTTAGTGGGCTTTTTTTGTGTCTTGTTTTAGGGGTTCTTGTTTTTAAATATTTATTTTTGTGGCTGACTTATTAATATGAAAAAATATTTATCGCTTTTAATTTGCCTTTTGTGTTCAGTATTGGCTTTTAGTCAAAACACAAAGGTTTTGAAAAAAAGAACAGATGGCACAATAGTAAACCCAGATTCTACTCGTGTAAATTCTAATAGTACCTCTAACAGAAAGCTTAAAAATGATAATATTACTATTAAAGATTACTTAATTATTTCTCAAGCGAGAGATACGGTTTTAGTAGATACTTCATTGACCATTAAAAGTCATTATAAATTTAATTATTTACGTAAGGATGATTTTGGTTTAATTCCATTTTCAAATATGGGACAAACCTATAATACCTTGAGTCAAAATTTACAGTCCAATAAAACAATGCCAAGTTTTGGTGCCCAAGCAAGACATTTTAATTATATGGCTTTAGAGGATACTAAATACTATAAGGTGGGTACACCTTTTACCGATTTGTTTTATAAAACCGGTTTTGAACAAGGTCAAGTTTTAGATGCCATTTTTGCGGTTAATACTTCCGAGCGTTTTAATATGTCTATCGCTTACAAAGGAAATAGATCTTTGGGTAAATACCAGCATATATTAACGAGTACAGGTAATTTTAGGTTTAGTTCAAACTTTCAATCTAAGGATGGTAAGTATACGGCACGTGGTCATATTTATTTACAGGATTTGCTCAATGAGGAAAATGGTGGTTTGAAAGACGAGAATATTGATGATTTTGAATCGGGAAATCCAGAATTTATAGATAGATCTGTATTTGATCCCAATTTTGAAAATGCTGAGAATATTTTAGTAGGTAAGCGCTTTTATTTAGACCATCAATATCAATTGATAAAGGCAAACGATTCTTTAACAAAAAACAATTTATCAATAGGTAATGTCATATTATTCGAAGATAAATTTTATAAGTATGAACAAACTAATTCTAACACTTTTTTTGGGGACTCTTTTTCAAGCAGTATTTATGATAAAGTAACTTTAGAAGATTTGTATATCGAAGCTAATGCAAAGTATTCAAATGCTAAATTTGGAAACTTTGGATTTAAGGTGGCTTACGATAATTATAATTATGGTTATGATAAAATTGTAGTATTGAATGGGCAACAAATCCCTAATAGGTTAAAGAGTGATTTGTTTAAAGTAGGAGGTAATTATACTAATACATTCGGGAAATTAAATATTTCAGGTTTGTTTGATATTAATCTCGCGGGTGACTGGGACGGGTCTGTATTTGACATTGGCTTAAATTATACAATTTCCAAGTTTATTAATTTGGAAGCTAAAGTTAGTTCAACTACGCGTATGCCTAATTATAATTTCTTGCTGTTTCAAAGTGATTACTTAAATTATAACTGGGATAATAGCAATACATTTAATGCTGTTAAAACAAATCAAATCGCTTTTAGTTTTATTTCTCCTAAATATGTCGATTTGTTATTGGATTATACCTTGGTAGATAATTACACCTATTTCTCTAATGCATCGGGTTCAGTTAAGCCAGTGCAATCTGATGAAGATCTTAGTTATTTTAGAGTCCGATTAAACAAAGAATTCAAATTCAAGAAATTCGGATTTGATAATAGTATAATGTATCAGTCAGTTTTAGACGGAGACACCTTCTTTAAGGCTCCCAGTTTCGTTACTCGTAATACATTATATTATGGAACAAAGTTGTTCAAGAATAACCTTCAACTTCAAACGGGTGTTGTTTTCAATTATTTTAGTGAATACCATATGAATGCCTATGATCCGCTATTGGCTGAATTCTATGTTCAGGATACAGAAACCTTAGGCTCTTTTCCTCGATTTGATGTTTTTATAAATGCGCGAATTCGTCAAACGCGTATTTATTTTTCTTTAGAGCATTTAAATTCGTCCTGGACGGGATACAATTATTACTCAGCGCCCAATAATCCCTACCGGGATTTCACCTTACGTTTCGGTTTAGAATGGAACTTCTTTTTATAGGATTAGGCGTTGTAATGCTGTTTTGTGTATAAAGTTTTACAGAGTATGGGTGTGGAGTCTAATGATAATAAAAAGGGAGTTATAATTAAAGACTTGTAGTTAAGTGACTTGCGATAAAGTTTGTATTAAAGTTCAAAAAAGGCTTT
>MPDE01000006.1 GCA_001874335.1 Bacteroidetes bacterium MedPE-SWsnd-G2 | reverse complement strand
AGTTAAAGTTTAATATATTATACTATTATTCACTTTAGTTTTTAATATCCTTAACAATTGTTTACATTTGTAAAAAGAAATTTTGACCAATTAAGTTTACAATGATAAACAACACCGAATTCTCAAAGCGTTTACAAAAAGTCATCACTTATTATGACGAAACCTCATCTTCATTTGCTGAAAAAATTGGTGTTCAACGCTCAAATATTTCTCATCTTTTATCTGGCAGAAACAAGCCAAGTTTAGAGTTTATCTTGAAAGTATTAAACACCTATCCAGAGGTAGAATTATATTGGTTATTAAATGGAAAAGGCAGCTTTCCAAAACAAGAAATAGAGACTAAAAAACCGACTCAAATTACAACCAATCCTCTACCTCCTACACCATCAAAACCAGATCAAAATCTCACAGTCAGACCAACAGAACATATGGGTAAAATAATTGACAGAATAGTCATTTTTTATAATGACGGAACTTTTGAAAATTTCGTTAAAGACTAATTTAGTTTTGGTATTTTTGTAAAAAGAACACAAAATGAAATACCTACTTTTAATTTTAATATTAATTTCCTTTACAGGATGCTACCATCAAGAAAGAGATTGCAAATCTTTTAAAACAGGTACTTTCGAATTTACTTATACAATTGATGGAATTGAAAAAACCAGCAAGTTTAAGAGAACAGAAGCATACAATATAGATTACATAGGTGAAAAAGTAGATTCAGCCTCTATTAGATGGATAAACGATTGTGAATTCATCCAAAAATCACTTCATCCTAAAAACATGGCCGAAGAAAAAGCCATACATTTTAAAATAGTTAGCACAACCAATGACACCTACACTTTTGAATATGCCTTGGCTGTAAAAGAATCCAATCAAAAAAAACGTGTAGAACGCGGTGTTGCAAAAAAAATAGAGTAGTATGATAGAGTTTTTACTTTCCGGTGAAGCCATTACAGCGCTTATAACACTTACCTTTTTAGAAATAATACTAGGTATAGATAATATTGTATTTATCTCTATAGCCGCCAACAAACTCCCTGTTGAGCAACGAAAAAAGGCCACAAACATCGGATTAGTATTAGCAATGATTCAACGTATCATTCTATTATTCTTCGTTTCCTTCTTAACGAGCCTAAAAGAACCTTTCTACACCTTAGACAATGCTTGGCTGCATATTGAAGTGAGCTGGCAAACACTTATACTATTTTGTGGTGGACTATTTTTAATTTACAAAAGCACCAGTGAAATAAGAGAAAAGGTAGAAATGCCAACACATGATGAAGATGAAGTTAGAAACAAACCCGTATCAACTTTAAAACAAGCAATTGTACAAATTCTACTTATAGATTTTATATTCTCAATAGACTCCATATTAACGGCTGTTGGTATGACCAACGGACTATCTGAAAACCATAACTACTCTTTAATGCTAATGGTTTTAGCTGTTATGATTTCAATTGGCATTATGATTAGATACGCCAACACCATTCGAGAATTTATCGATAACAATCCGAGTATTCAAATGCTAGCGCTTTCTTTTTTAATCCTGATTGGGTTTATGCTAATAACTGAAGCTGCCCACATATCTCAAACCTCTATTTTTGGACAGACTGTTGGGGCTATTCCTAAAGGATATCTTTACTTTGCCATTACTTTTTCTTTATTCGTAGAATTTTTAGATTTCAAACTAAAGAAGAAAACTACAGCGGTGGAAGAGAAAAACAACACCAAAAATGAAGACAACTAATTGTAATAAAAAATCGTCTTAATATGATTAAGACGATTTTTTTTATTCTTTTAAACTTTACAATTAAAACAAAGTAGGTTGCTGATCATCGTCATCAACATCATCTTTAGTCACCTCAGCTTCTTCTCCAACCACTTCTTCCCCAACAACCTCAACATCTGCCGCAGCTATCGATTCAGGAACTTCATAAGGCAAAGGATCTAAAGCATTAATTTGCCTTACCTTATAGGTTGTTAACTGATTACCTTGAGCTTTTATTCCTTTCACAGAAATAAACTCCTCCAGATTCACTTCTTGGTTTTCTCTTTGATCTTTGCCTCTTTCTTTATAAAATATAATTTCTGCCAAGGGCTTCCAATCTGTAGAAATCAACTCTAATTGTGACTTTTCGTGGTCACTTATAAACTGCTCTTCTTTATTTTCATTTTCCACAAGAAAACGCTTTACATAATACTTTTCCTTGTCTCCATCAAAGTAAATTGCCGAAATTGGTTTATTTGGCACCCATTTCTCAAGCACAATCATATCACTATCAAAGTGAGCTGTCATTTCTGGGGCTATAGTTTTAAGCACTCCAGATTGGCTTATCACTAACAATTTGTCTTCTCCTCTAAATTCTCCAATCAAATCACCCCTACCATCAACATTTAATCTCTGTACCGTATCATCAAACCAAATTTTACGAGGTTTTAGAGTAGAAACCCCCTTTTCTTTAAGGTCTATTTTCTTTATTGGAAATTTTGAAACTAAATTACCTTTTGAAGCTCTACCTTTTATAAGAATATCTGCAAAATCAATATCCCATTTTAATTTTTTAATACTTCCAACTTGCCTTAAAGATACAGATACCACTTCTGCTTCTCCATTTGGATTAGCCGTAAAATAAAGCACTGGTGAGTTCTTATTTCCATTAGTTAAATCGTATTCTTTATCACGAGTTATACTCGAAACAGAAAAACGTTTGATGTATGACGGACCTTTAGCACCATCTCTATATATTAAATTATAAATGGTACGTTTATCCTTTTTCTTAAAAATATCTACATGAATAATATCCTTACCCACAAAAGATTTAGACCCCACCTTGGTAATCATCAACTTTCCTTGTTTTGTAAAGACAATAATATCATCTATATCACTACAATCACATATATATTCATCCTTCTTCAATGATGTACCAACAAAACCTTCGGCCCTGTTCACATAAAGCTTAGTATTTCTAATTACCACCTTTGTAGCATCTACATCATCAAATATCCTTATTTCGGTTTTACGCTCTTTTCCTTTACCGTAATCTGTTTTTAATTTTTTAAAATAATCTATAGCATAAGTGATAATATTAGCTAAGTGATGTTTCACCTCTGCAATTTGCTCTTCTAAAGCGTCTATTTTCAATTGTGCTTTATCGATATCAAATTTAGATATACGTTTAATTCTTATTTCAGTTAATCTAACAATATCCTCTTCTGTTACCGCTCGTTTTAAGTGTTTAACATGAGGCGCCAATCCTTTATCAATAGCCGCTATCACACCTTGCCATGTCTCTTCTTCCTCTATATCACGGTAAATTCTGTTCTCAATAAAAATACGCTCAAGAGATGCAAAATGCCATTGCTCTTCTAATTCGCTTAATTTAATCTCCAGATTGTTTTTCAACAATTGAACCGTATTATCAGTGGAGCGTCTCAACATTTCTGACACTCCAATAAACAATGGCTTATTATCTTCAATAATACAACCTAAGGGAGAAATTGATACTTCACAATTTGTAAATGCGTAAAGTGCATCAATTGTTTTATCAGGTGAAATTCCATTAGGCAAATGAATTAATATCTCTACCTCAGCAGCTGTATTATCTTCAATTCGCTTTATTTTTATTTTCCCTTTATCATTAGCCTTTAATATGGAATCAATTAAAGATGATGTCGTTGTAGAAAACGGAATTTCTGTAATCGCTAATGTGTTTTTCTCGATTTGAGAAATTTTTGCTCTAACACGCACCTTCCCTCCTCTTAATCCATCATTATATGCTGAAAAATCAGCTATTCCAGACGTTGGGAAATCGGGAAGAATGGTAAAACGTTTTCCGTTTAAATGTTTTATCGAAGCATCTATTAATTCGATAAAATTATGAGGTAATATTTTGGTTGATAATCCTACTGCAATTCCTTCTGCTCCTTGAGCCAATAACAAAGGAAACATCACAGGTAAATTTACAGGCTCCTTACGTCTTCCATCATAGGATGCTTGCCATTCTGTAATCTTCGGATTATAAACGACCTCTAAAGCAAACTTGGAGATTCGAGCCTCAATATATCTTGATGCCGCTGCTCTATCTCCCGTTAAGATATTACCCCAGTTTCCCTGAGTATCAATCAATAAATCTTTCTGTCCAATTTGCACCATTGCATCGGCTATACTGGCATCACCGTGCGGGTGATACTGCATTGTATGTCCAACTATATTTGCTACTTTATTATAACGTCCGTCATCTAAGTCTTTCATAGAGTGCATAATCCTTCTTTGCACCGGCTTAAACCCATCTTCAATAGCTGGGACCGCACGTTCAAGAATTACATATGAGGCATAATCTAAAAACCAATCTTTGTACATTCCCGTCACCTTGGTGATCGTTTCCTGCTGATCTTCAATTGGATTATTTAAATCATCGTTTTCTTCAACCATTAACTAAAATTGTTTTAGATGTTAGTAGTTTAATTTATTTTGCTTTTACTTCTTCAACAAGATCAAGCTCCACCTTCAGGTTATTAATTATAAATTCTTGTCTATCAGGAGTGTTTTTCCCCATATAAAATTGCAATAACTGCTCTATAGACATGTCTTTATCCAACATTACTGGGTCAAGTCTTATATCATCGCCAATAAAAAACCTAAACTCATCCGGAGAAATCTCACCAAGCCCCTTAAATCGAGTAATCTCAGGTTTTGGCTTTAATTTTTCAATAGCGTTTACTCGTTCTAAATCTGAATAGCAATAAATCGTTTCTTTTTTGTTTCGAACCCTAAATAATGGGGTTTGCAAAATATATAAATGTCCTTCTTTTATAACTTCTGGAAAGAACTGTAAAAAGAAAGTAATTAAAAGTAATCTAATATGCATCCCATCTACATCGGCATCAGTAGCAATTACTATATTATTATATCTTAAATCTTCAATAGACTCCTCAATATTAAGCGCAGATTGTAAAAGATTAAACTCTTCATTTTCATAAACAATCTTTTTAGAAAGTCCGTAAGAGTTTAAAGGCTTACCTTTTAAACTAAATACTGCCTGAGTATTTACGTCACGTGATTTGGTAATACTACCCGAAGCGGAATCTCCTTCGGTAATAAACAACGTAGACTCTAACCTTCTGTCCTTTTTCAAATCGCCCAAATGCACTCGACAATCACGAAGTTTTTTATTATGTAAACTAGCTTTTTTAGCTCTATCCTTTGCTAATTTTCTAATTCCGGATAACTCCTTACGCTCACGTTCGGCCTGTAATATTTTACGCTGAATAGCTTCGGCAACATTTGAGTGTTTATGTAGATAGTTATCTAATTGCGTTTTTAAAAAGTCATTAATATAGGTTCTTACTGTAGGCAAGTCACCTCCCATATCTGTAGATCCTAATTTAGTTTTTGTTTGACTTTCAAAAACAGGTTCCATCACTTTAATAGAAACAGCCGAAACCACAGACTTCCTTATATCTGAAGCATCATAGTTCTTACCAAAAAATTCTCTCACTGTTTTAACTAATGCCTCTCTAAAGGCTGCCAAGTGAGTACCACCTTGAGTGGTGTTTTGACCATTCACAAACGAGTGATACTCCTCACTGTATTGCGTTTTACTATGCGTCAATGCAACTTCAATATCTTCACCTTTTAAATGAATAATAGGATATAACAAATCTGATTCATTACTATTATCCTGTAACAAATCTTTTAACCCATTTTCTGAATAGAATTTTTCACCATTAAACATGATGGTTAATCCTGGATTTAGATACACATAGTTTTTAAGAAGACGCTCAACATACTCATGTCTATATTTGTAGTTTTTAAATATGGTATCATCAGCGATAAAAGACACTTTTGTTCCTTTTCGCCTTGATGTTTCATCTAATAATTCTTGATCTGTTAAATTACCCTGTGAAAACTCGGCACTGGCCGATTTTCCATCTCTTGTAGATTCTACTCTAAAATAAGTTGAAAGTGCATTTACTGCCTTTGTACCAACTCCATTTAAACCAACTGCTTTTTTAAACGCTCGTGAATCGTATTTTCCACCAGTATTCATTTTAGACACCACATCTACAACTTTACCTAACGGAATACCACGACCGTAATCTCTAACAATCACCTTATTTCCTTGAATAGAAATATCAATAGTCTTTCCTGCCCCCATTACAAACTCATCTATAGAGTTATCAAGCACTTCTTTTACTAAAATGTAAATTCCATCATCAGGGGAAGACCCATCTCCAAGCTTTCCAATGTACATTCCTGGACGCATTCTAATATGCTCCTTCCAGTCTAATGAACGTATATTATCTTCGGTATAGTTGGATTGTTGAGACATAAAAAGCTAAGTAATTTGTGGTGAGTTGCTAATATAGCATATAGAGGCATAAAAATGAAATACAAATTACACAAAGTAATTAACAAAAAAAGCCAGCACTATTAAAGGGTGCTGGCTTTAAATATTTTATAAAAAATTACGCTTATACATTGAATAAGAAGTGCATCACATCTCCGTCACTTACAACATAATTTTTCCCTTCTACTCTCATTTTTCCAGCTTCTTTCACCTTAGCTTCACTACCAAAACTAACATAGTCTTCATAACCAATTACCTCTGCTCTAATAAAACCTTTTTCAAAATCAGTATGAATCACTCCTGCCGCCTGTGGTGCCGTAGCTCCAATATCAATAGTCCAAGCTCTTACTTCTTTAACACCTGCTGTAAAATAAGTTTGTTGATTTAATAATTTGTAGGCAGAACGGATTAGCTTAGAAGATCCTGGTTCTTCCAAACCAATATCTTGTAAAAACATTTGACGCTCTTCATAATCATCCAATTCATTTATATCTGCTTCTGTTCCTACTGCTAAAACCAAAACTTCGGCATTTTCATCTTTTACAGCTTCTTTTACCAAATCAACATAATCGTTTCCAGTAACAGCAGCTCCTTCATCGACATTACAAACATACATTACTGGTTTATCCGTAATAAATTGTAAAGGTTTTACGAATTCTAAATAATCTTCATCAGAAAACTCTAACGCTCTAACAGAAACCCCTGCTTCTAACCCATTTTTTATAACCAACAACACAGACTCTTCTTTCTGAGCATCTTTATTTCCCGTCTTTGCAGCACGCTTAACTTTATCTAACTTTTTATCTACGGTTTCAAGATCTTTAAGCTGAAGTTCCATATCGATCGTTTCCTTATCTCTTATCGGGTCTACATTTCCATCAACATGCACAATATTGTCATTATCAAAACAACGTAAAACATGAAGAATAGCGTCTGTTTCTCTAATATTTCCTAAAAACTGATTTCCTAAACCTTCTCCTTTACTTGCTCCTTTTACTAATCCTGCGATATCAACAATCTCCACTGTAGCAGGTAAAACACGCTCCGGATTCACCAATTCTTCAAGTTTTTCTAATCTTGAATCGGGTACATTTACAACTCCTACATTCGGCTCAATAGTACAAAATGGGAAATTCGCACTTTGTGCTTTTGCATTTGATAAACAATTAAATAAGGTTGATTTTCCAACGTTAGGTAATCCTACAATTCCTGCTTTCATTTAGATATATTTTTTAGCGTCTGCAAATGTAATTAAATTACCGCTATTGTTTACTCTAAAGCATGAAGTTAATACCTTAATAATATGTAATTTCATAATTAAAGTAGGAAAAATCTAAAATTACTTGTTACTTTATAAATCAGTTTAATTTTAATTAATTACAACTGATTAGCTCTTACAATTTTAACCAACCCTATTAATCAACGTTTTATGAAAAAATCATTTCTTTTTTTATTTCTAATAACCCTTTGCTTTTCATGCTCTGAAGATCAAGACAATGGCTTTGAAGGCAATTTAAGTTTAGCCGGTCAATTTTTAACGCCAAATGGAGAAGACCCCATATCTGCTGCACGAGTTATTCTATTAAACAATGAGACTATTGTAAAAGAATCTACTACAGATGGTGAAGGAAAGTTTTTGTTTAGCAATTTGGCCGCTGGAGAATACACTGTTTCATTGATCAAAGGCTTATTCTCAGCCTCAAGAACGGCAAACTTGAATATCGATACTGACGATTTAGATTTTGACATTGGAGATATTCCTATTACAGATTTACCCAATATAGCAGTAGTTACAGGGTCTTACGACAATATAGAAACGGTACTTTACAACATTGGGCTCGTTAACCCTATTACAGAAGAGCCCTTATTTGACATTATAGAAGGTAATAATATAGCTGGACGACAAATGGAAGACAGTCATTTACACGGAGGTCATTCTGCGAATAGAACCAACAACCCTTTGTTAGAACCAAATGTAGACATAGACTTTGGCGATTTAATCGAGTCGCCTGAACTTTTAGCCTCTTACGACATCATATTTTTAAACTGTGGATTAAACGGAAGTAAAACAGATTTCAACAACAACCTTACCGATTTTGTTTTCAACGGAGGGTATCTATATTCAACAGATTGGGCTTCTTCTTATTTAAGTGATATCACTAATGAGGGCGAAGATTATATCGACTTTTATTCACCTGCAAAATCTGGAGATTCTCAAGAAACAGTTGCTCAAATTTTCAATGAAGATTTACAAGATTGGTTTACGCTTAATTTTGAAACTGAAATTATCGACAACACTGTTTTAATCGATCAATTTTTAAATGGCTGGGAAGTTGTTGACTCTTACAATGAAGAAACGGTAACACCATGGCTTTATGGTCCTGTTGAATACGACAATATAGAAGAAAACAAATATTTAGCATATACCTTTTCGCATGGAGATGGAGGCGTTTTATACTCTTCATTCCACACAAAAAATAGCACAACTCAATCTGATGCTGTTGGAAGATTAATGCAATATTTAGTATTCGAATTATCTGATTTATAGCGAATTTATTTGAGTTAAATTCAAAAAAAAGCTCTAAGTATTCTTAGAGCTTTTTTATATATCATCATCAATTACCCGTCTGGATGCATGAATTTTTGTTTTCCTAAAAGAACATCATCAGTTTCAACATGATCCTCATCTGGCACACAACAATCTACCGGACAAACAGCCGCACATTGTGGCTCCTCATGAAATCCTTTACACTCCGTACATTTATCTGGAACAATATAATAAATCTCATCACTTATTGGCTCTTGAGCTTCATCAGCATCCACTTGCTTTCCATCAGGTAATACAAGACTACCTTCTAAGCTCGTTCCATCCTTATACCTCCAGTCATCAGCACCTTCATAAATAGCTGTATTTGGGCATTCTGGCTCACAAGCCCCACAATTTATACATTCGTCTGTTATAATAATTGCCATAGCATTTTCTTTTTCTAACTTTGCACAGCAAAAATAACGCCAATAGCCGTCATAACCAAACAAAGAATGAATTTAGAGCAAAGAATTGTAGCCTTCTCAAAATTAGGTGATTTTTTAAGTCAATTTTCGAATTCTGGTATAGAAAAAAAATCAGACATTCCTCATAACGATCTCTTTTTCGAAGGGTTCACGCATCAATTGAAATTAGCAAAAGAACACAACGGTTGGTTTAACGAAGACAATGTTCTTTTTGCAATTGAAGGCTGGTCAAACCTCTTAAACCTAGAGAATCTTAAAAAATGGACTTCGGCTTACAGTTTTTCTAAAATTGATTCGAAAAAAGTTGCAATTATAATGGCAGGAAACATACCACTTGTTGGATTTCATGATTTCCTATCGGTTTTAATTTCAGGACATCAAGTTTTAGTAAAACTATCCAGTAATGACAAACAATTACTACCTTTCCTTTCTAAGTATCTTGAATTTGTAGAACCTGAATTTAAAGGAATGATTTCATTCACAGACGAGAAATTAACTGGATTTGATGCAGTCATTGCGACAGGTAGTGACAATACCGCTCGTTATTTTGAGTATTACTTTAAAGACAAACCTTCTATCATTAGAAAAAACAGGAATTCGGTGGCAGTGCTGAGTGGTGAAGAAAGCAAAGAAGACCTTGAAAACCTATCTCATGACATCTTTAGATATTACGGTTTAGGCTGCAGAAACGTTTCGAAGCTTTGGGTACCAAAGGACTATAATTTCGATGCCTTTTTTGAAGGATTATATAACTGGCATCCTGTAATTAATGATGCGAAATACGCCAATAATTACGATTACAATAAGGCCGTTTACCTCATGAGTGAATTTGACCTTCTTGAAAATGGCTTCTTAATGATTAAGGAAGATCAAAGTTTCGCATCGCCTATTGCTACAGTATTTTATGAGTTTTACGAAGACAAAGAGAGTCTTCAATCTCTATTAATAACCAATGCAGATAAGATTCAATGTATAGTTTCACAAGGTGTTACAGAAAATGAAATTAAATTTGGTCAAACTCAAAAACCCGAATTATGGGATTATGCAGATCAGGTCGATACAATTTCATTTTTACTAGATATTTAGTCCAAAAATTATTTAATTCTTAATGCGTTTTTTTCAATAAATAGCCATCTTTGTAATTGAAACAATTACAACATGAAAAAACATAATTTTAGCGCTGGGCCATGTATTTTGCCTCAAGAAGTATTAAAAAAAGCTTCTCAGGCTGTTTTAAACTTTAATAACGACAACCTCTCTATTCTTGAAATCTCTCATAGAAGCAAAGCTTTTGTTGACGTGATGGAAAATGCAAGAGCACTTGCTTTAGAGTTATTAGGTCTTGAAGGTAAAGGCTATAAAGCCTTATTTCTTCACGGTGGTGCCAGTACACAATTTTTAATGGTTGCATTAAATCTTTTAGAAAAAAGAGCTGGCTACCTAAATACAGGTACATGGAGTGATAAAGCCATAAAAGAAGCTAAAATTTACGATGATGTTTATGAAGTAGCGTCCTCAAAAAACGCAAACTATAATTACATACCGAAGGGGTATGATATCCCATCAGATTACGATTATTTTCATTGCACATCAAACAACACCATTTTTGGGACTCAAATGAAAAAGTATCCTAAAAGCCCTGTTCCAATGGTATGCGACATGAGTAGCGATATATTTTCCAGAACTATTGATTACAGTCAATTTGATTTAATTTATGCCGGCGCTCAAAAAAACATGGGACCTGCCGGTACCTGTTTAGTTGTCGTAAAGGAGGACATTTTAGGAAAGGTTTCTAGAAAAATTCCTTCTATGATGGATTATAAAGTACATATATCAAAAGGAAGCATGTTTAATACACCTCCTGTATTTCCGGTTTATGTTTCTATGCTGAATCTGCAATGGCTTAAAAATTTAGGCGGGATTTCTGAAATCGAAAAAGAAAACGAAAAGAAAGCAAGATTAATCTACTCCGAGATAGACTTAAATCCGTTGTTTAAAGGCTATGCTTCAAAAGAAGACCGTTCGATGATGAATGCTACCTTTAATATGACAAATGACAATTTAAAAGAAACATTTGACACCATGCTTGAAGAAGCAGGAATCAATGGATTAAACGGCCACAGATCTGTAGGAGGGTATCGCGCATCAATGTATAACGCTCTTCCTTTAGAAAGTGTTGGTATTCTCGTAGATGTTATGAGTGAATTAGAACGAAAAGCATAATATATTTATATGAAAATTTTAGCAAACGATGGCATTTCCAATAGCGGGAAAGAAGCATTAGAAACTGCTGGTTTCGAAGTTATAACTACAACTGTTGCTCAAGAGCAATTATCAAATTTCATTAATACCAATAACATTGAAGCACTTCTAGTAAGAAGTGCTACTCAGGTTAAATCTGATGTAATCGATGCTTGTCCAGGGTTAAAATTGATAGGACGAGGTGGCGTAGGTATGGACAATATTGCTGTTGATTACGCAAAATCTAAAAACATTGCTGTAGTAAATACACCAGCGGCATCATCTCAATCTGTTGCTGAGTTGGTTTTTGCCCACTTATTTGGAGGGGTTAGATTCCTGCATGACGCAAACAGAAATATGCCATTAGAAGGTGATACAAGATTTAAAGCTCTTAAAAAAAGTTATTCTAAAGGTAGCGAATTAAGAGGTAAGACTTTGGGCATAATTGGTATTGGCCGCATAGGTAAAGAAGTAGCTAAAATTGGCTTAGGAATTGGGATGAATGTAATAGTTAGTGATAAACTAACAGAAGAAGCCACTGTAAAAGTTGAGTTGTTTAACGGACAAGGAATGGATGTCAATTTAAAAAGCATTCCCTTAAACGATTTATTAAAACAATCTGATTTTATTACAATTCATGTGCCTTCTCAAAAAGAATACATTATAGGTAAAAATGAAATTGACCTAATGAAAAAAGGTGTAGGTATAATAAACGCTTCTCGTGGAGGTGTTATTCATGAAGTTTCATTAGTAGAAGCATTAAATAACAATAAGGTTGGATTTGCTGGTATTGACACTTTTGAATCCGAACCAACTCCTTCGGTTCAAATTTTAATGAATCCAAATGCTTCGCTTTCACCTCATATTGGCGCTGCAACTACTGAAGCTCAAGACCGAATTGGATTAGAATTAGCAGATCAAATTATTGAGAGATTCAAATAAATAACCCCAAACACATAACAACCTCTAAAGCATCGTTTTAGAGGTTTTTTTTGTACCTTTTTCAAAAACTAACACTATGTCAGGAATATTAGATTTAATACAAGGAGAATTAGGTAAATCGGTAATTAACAATATCTCACAGGCTTCTGGTGAAGAAAACTCTAAAACCAACTCTGTGCTTACTATGGCAATCCCTGTTTTGTTGCAAGCCATGAAAAACAATTCGAAATCAGAACAAGGGTCATCAAGTTTACAAAACGCACTAAATAAACACGACGGAAGTCTTTTAGATAACTTAGATGGATTTTTTGGAGGAGGTGTTGACGATTCAGCTAAAACAGATGGCTCCAAAATACTTGGTCATATCTTAGGGCAGAAACAAAATCATGTAGAGCAGGCATTAAGTACTAAATCTGGTGTAAACTCAAGCTCTGTGAGTGAAATTTTAAAAATTGCAGCTCCTATTGTAATGAATATGTTAGGGAAACAAAATAGGGAAAGTAGCGCTTCTAGTGTTACTGATGTTTTAAGTGGGTTATTAGGTAACAACTCGCAAAATTCACAACAAGGATTCTTAGAACAAATGCTGGATTCTGATGGAGATGGCAGTGTAATAGACGATGTTGCTGGCATGTTACTTGGAGGAAATAAAAAATCTGATGGATTAGGTGGAATTATCGGTAATATCTTCGGAAAAAAATAAAATACCAGCCCCATGTTAAAAGGAGCTTAAATACTCGTAATATAATAGCATTTATTGTATCTTTCAGTAAAGGAATTTAATGAAACATTTACTTCTCATATTATTGGTTTGTATTGGATTGGTAAGCTGCAACTCCACAAAAGACAGCATGACCTCTAATAATCAAAATGAACTAAATATAAAGTCATCTGATACGGTTAGAATTGCAAACGATCAGTTAGAGTATGAAATTATAATAATAGACCCTGGATTCAACTATTGGTTGGCTTCTACAGCGAGACCTGAAGGTTATTATTCACAAGAGTTTTTGGAGGCTAGGAATTTTCAGTACGTTATTGCTTATAACAATAGGGTAATTCAGCCTTTAACCTATGACACAAACCTTTATGAGTTTCAAATTGACTACCAAAGAAACATAGATTATGGTTACGATGTGAATTATAAACTTTATAATTATTTTATTTATTTTCAACTCAAATACAATCAAAAATTAACATCGTTTAATCCCCGTATTTAAAGTATATTTGCACTGCAAAATTCTACTATGAACAATTTTAAAGACCGTTGGGAGATTACCCAAAATTGGCAATTACTATTTCCTGTTTTAGGATTAACCGCATTAGGCTACAGTGCCTTTAAATTGGCTAAGCTTTTTTCAAAAGATTTGCATATAGGTATAACTATTGCAATTGCTGCCATCCTCTTTTTCGCATTACTAAAATTTATCTTGTTTCTGTTCCAAAAATTAGAACACAAATGGATCGTTGATCAAAAATGGGAAATGATTAGAATTTTTATCGTATTTGCCATAACTGGTTCCTCATCTGTATTTGTTGGACGACCTATAATAAAGGCATTAGGAATTACACCTGAAAACTTGGGTACAACCTTATATTGGATTCTTTATATATTTATTGGATTAATCTTTTATCAAATACTTCTGGTATTCTTTGGTTGGCTTTTTGGACAGTTTAAATTTTTCTGGGCTTTTGAAAAGAAGATGCTTAGACGATTTGGATTAAAAAAACTAGTAGATTAAAAATTAAAAAGTTCTTGAAACTTTAAAACATATTACTATTGATAAATAAAAGCGCCCTTTATGAAGGGCGCTTTTATTTATGACTTAATCTTTTTTGTAATACTGTTATCACTTTGACTTTGAAAAACATATGTATATATCCACATAATAGTAAACGATGGGATAATATCTAAACCAGGAACGATCTCTTCAATAAATGAAAATACTGCTGCAACCTTCCCCCTTTTACCACCATACATTTGAGTCATAGCAAAGGCCGAAACTGGAGCCCAAATAATATCGACCACCGTAATAAAACCTATAATATCTAATATTATACTCAATACTAATTTCTTGTATTTACTTAAATTTCTAATATTCATTATTTCTTATTATATAAACTTAATGATGCAAAAAGTGTACCACTTCAACACTTACCAGACACCTAACACCATTAACTTACAACACTTTAACTCATTACCAATAGATTAATTCACTATTCGTTAAAAAGATTAACATTATCAAAACTTTTTTAACGTTACCTTATGAAAATAGAAAATTTGCTAATGTAGTTTTGCTAAAAATAGAATAATTCTAAAATAATCCCCTAAGCAAAATAATTGATGCGCCTATCTTTTCGTAATGTCTTTTTAATTCTATTTTTTCTGTTTGCAGTTAAAGGTTTTGGGCAAGATTCTATAAAAAAATCTCTAGCCATTACAAAGGTCAATAAAGCTCCAAAAATTGACGGAATTCTAGATGATGAAGCTTGGCTGAATGCAGAAGTCGCCAAAGATTTTACTCAATTTCGTCCTGAAATGGGTATTAAAGAAACTAAAGACAAACGCACCGAAGTTCAGGTAACCTATAATGATGAGGCTATTTTTATAGCAGCCTATTTATATGACAAGCCAGATGATATCATGCGTCAATTTACCAATCGAGATAATTTTGGACAATCCGATTTTTTTGGAATTACAATTAACCCTAATAATGACGCTCAAAATGACACCGAATTCTTTGTGTTTAGCTCCGGAACACAAGCAGACGCAATTGCTTCTCCGAGTATAGGTGAGGATTTTGGATGGGACGCAGTTTGGGACAGTAAAATAAAAATGGTTGATGATGGCTGGATTGTCGAAATCAAAATACCGTATTCAGCCTTACGATTTTCAAATCAGAAAGTACAAACATGGGGTATTCAATTTCATAGACGGTTTCGTTCAAACAACTCACAATATTCATGGAACCCAATAGATAGAACTACGGGTTATACTGGACTTTATCATGGTGAACTAACAGGGATTGAAAACATCAAACCTCCAACCAGATTAAGCTTCTACCCTTTTGCTTCCGGTATTGTAAGCAGCTTTGACGGCGCCACAAATAGTGAATTTAATATTGGATTGGATTTAAAATATGGTATTAGTGAAAATTTCACTTTAGACGCTACCTTAATTCCTGATTTCAGTCAAGCAGGATTTGATGAAGTCCGATTAAATTTAGGACCGTTTGAACAAGCTTTTTCTGAGCAACGTCAGTTTTTTAAAGAAGGTGTTGATTTGTTTAATAAAGGGGGATTGTTCTACTCTAGAAGAATTGGAAGTGGACCTTCAGGAGGTGTAGACCTTGATGAAAATGAAGAATTAACAAATTATCCAGACAAGGTAAACATGCTTAATGCCATTAAGCTATCTGGTAGAACAAAAAAAGGTTTGGGTATAGGAATTTTTGATGCCATCACAGAAACCACAGAAGCAACTATTTTAGATACTATAAACGGTACTGAAAGACGTCAAGTCGTTGAACCTTTTGCTAACTATAACATCATAGTTTTAGACCAGCAATTTAACCGAAACTCTTCTGTGAGTTTGATTAACACTAACGTAATGCGAGAAGGGCATTTTAGAGATGCCAATGTCACAGGTTTATTATTAGATTTAACAGATAAACAAAACAGATATAATATTGAGGCCGAAGGTAAAATGAGTACTATAAACGAAAACAGTAATTCTGAAAACGGATATAGTGCAGAATTTGAATTTGGTAAAGTTAGTGGTGAACACCGATATTCTGTTGGCTATGCCTTTGCGGATACAAAATATAACATCAATGATCTTGGGCTCCAATTCAGAAATAACTATCAAAATTTTTCAGCTGATTACTCCTACCGTATTTTCGAAACTACAGAAAAACTAAACAGTTTTAATGTAGGCGCTTGGGCAAACTACAAAAGATTATACTCACCTGACACTTATACAGGGTCAAATTTTGGGTTTAGAGTTTCTGCTCAAAACAAAAAACTGCATTCATTTGGAGGGAATTTTAATTATGAAATCGGTAAACAATATGACTATTTTGAACCCCGTACTGAAGGACGATATTTTATTTATGAAAACTTCCTAAATGGTAATTTTTGGATTTCATCAAACTACAATAATAAATTTGCTATCGACACTAATTTGGGATTCAACACCCTGTTTGAAGATGGTAGAGATTTATTTAACTGGAGGTTTAGATTGGCTCCTCGCTTTAGGTTTAATGACCATTTCTTGTTTGTATACCGTTTAAACTTCAACGACAACAAGGGCAATAGAGGTTATGTGACAACTTTATCTACTGACGAAATAATTTTTGGTCAAAGAGATCAACGTACAATGACTAACAGCATTACAGCTAGTTACAATTTCAACTCCTTTAATGGCTTAAATCTAACATTTAGAAACTACTGGTCAACAGTAACCTATGACTATCAATTGTATGTTTTGCAAGAAAACGGAAGGCTAACGGATGATGCGGGCTATAATTTGGATGATATTGATGACCCAAATGTAAATTTCAACACATGGAATTTAGACTTTAGTTACACATGGCAATTTGCTCCAGGAAGTCAATTGGTGGCCTTGTATAGAAACCAATTGTTTAACTCTGACAACGCTTCTACCGATGATTATTTTGATAGTATGAGCACCTTATTTGACCAACCAACTCAGCATACGTTTTCTTTAAAACTAATTTATTTCATTGATTACATTGATGCAAAAGCCTTCTTTAAGAAGAAATCAAGTTAATATTGCATAGCCACACTTAAAAGAGTATTTTCACTTCTATGAATTTTACAACAATGATTAAAGCAAGAAATATCCATAAATATTATGGCGATTTACACGTTTTAAAAGGCGTAAATCTTACTATTGATAAAGGCGAAGTAATTTCTATTGTTGGTGCTTCTGGTGCTGGAAAAACAACGCTGCTTCAATTATTAGGGACTTTAGATACTATTTCTGATTCTAAAGACACTCAACTCATAATTAACGATAAAAACATTACAAGTTTAAGCGATAAACAACTGGCTAAATTCAGAAATGAAAACATAGGTTTTATTTTTCAATTTCATCAATTGTTACCTGAATTTACAGCACTCGAAAATGTTTGCATTCCTGCTTACATTAAAAATACTTCTGCTTCTGAAGCTGAGCAAAACGCAAAACAGCTGTTAGATTTTTTAGGACTTAAAGATCGTTACGACCATAAACCAAACGAATTATCTGGGGGAGAACAACAACGGGTTGCCGTTGCACGTGCCTTAATTAATAACCCAAAATTAATTTTTGCCGACGAACCATCTGGTAATTTAGATAGTGAATCTGCAGAAAATTTACACAACCTATTCTTTAAACTCCGTGATGAATTTGGGCAGACCTTTGTAATTGTTACACATAACGAAGAATTAGCAAACATGGCCGACAGAAAGTTAACCATGGTTGATGGCAATATTTCTTAACGATTTATGGGATTATCCAAACAAGAATTAAAAGAGTTTTTAGATTCTAAAGTAGAGTTATATAACACTTCAAAATTTATTGAAAGTGACCCCATTCAAATTCCGCATATGTTCAGTAATAAAGAAGATATTGAAATTGCGAGTTTTTTATCTGCCACAATTGCTTGGGGAAATCGAAAAAGCATAATTAAAAACGCAAATAGGATGATGGATTTACTTGACCATTCTCCATTTGATTTTGTACTTAATCACAGTCAAGAAGATTTAAAACCTTTAAAACAATTTGTTCACCGCACCTTTAACGGTGATGATTTTTGTCAATTTATTACTTCCTTAAAACATATTTATACTACTTATGGTGGCCTAGAACCCCTTTTCAAATTAAAAGCTACTGAGGATTCCATCCAACCATCGATTCATAATTTAAAAACTGTTTTCTTCGAAATACCACATCTTGAAAGAACACAAAAGCACATTAGTGACCCTTTAAAAAACTCGGCTGCAAAAAGGATTAATATGTTTTTAAGATGGATGGTAAGAACCGATAATACTGGTGTAGATTTTGGTATATGGGATTCTATATCTCCAGCAATTCTTTCCTGCCCACTTGATGTGCATTCAGGAAATGTAGCTCGAAAACTGGGATTACTGAATAGAAAGCAGAATGATGGCAAAGCCTTAAATCAGTTGGACCTTAATTTGCGAGCATTAGACCCTTTTGATCCTGTTAAATACGATTTCGCACTTTTTGGGTTAGGGGTATTTGAAAACTTCTAAGAATACACCAAAAAAAAGACCTAACATTACTGTTAAGTCTTTTTGAATTCTATTTCCTTTTATTTTAACCTTTAAGCCAAGAATTTCTAAGATCTATAAGTGCCTTTGCAGCGTCAGGATCGTTTGTCATTCCTTTTTGCAAGGTGAATGCAGGCGTTAAAGTTGTTTTTAAATTAACAGTTTCACCCTTACGTTCTAATGTCAACTCAATTTCAGTACCAGGTTGCCATCCGTACATCTGTCCTAAAATCATTTGAGCAGATTCCATTGTTAATTCTGTTCCGTTTACAGCTTTAATTACATCATTTACTTCAACATTTTGGCTTGCCCAAAATGTATTGTCTTTCATTCCGTTATTAAAATAAATTTGCTGCTTAGTTTGATCTGCGTCAAAAATAAAACCGCTACCCGCCTGAATATAACTTGTAGGAACCTCTACTCCCTTTTCAATTAATCCCACTTTTGCGAAAAACAAATCGTAGTCAATTGGAGTACCATTTACCACATGTGTCTCTAAAAATTGTGCTACAGAAGGATATGTCATCGCAGAAATTTCTTCAATTAAATTCTCATCTTCAAATGGTTTATTCTTTCCGTATTTTGCCGATAATTCTTTCATCAATGACAACATACTTCTTGTACCATTACTTTCTTCTCGCATTAAAATATCGATACACATTCCTATTAATGCTCCTTTAGAGTATACATTAATGTAGTTTCCTGCGTAAGGTGCATCCAAGATGTTTTCGCTCATAGTTGTAAAACTCATACTGTCGTCAAAATTTAATGATGTAGCAATTTTACCTTTCATAGTATTGTAAAACTCCTCTTCTGTCATTAAGCCTTCATACACCTGAAAATGTTGAGCAAAATACTCTGTCACCCCCTCATACATCCATAAATGTTTTGAAAACGTTGGCGCATTGTAATCAAAGTAATGCACATCTTCTGAATGCACACTTAGAGGCGTTACAATATGAAAAAACTCATGAGCAACAACATCTGTCATTGTTTTCTCCAATTCAGTTTTAGCCATTGCTTCTGGCAATACAACTACTGTCGAGGTATGATGCTCTAAGGCACCAAAACCTGTCGGAGCTGTTTCGCTATTTTCAGATAGATATAAGTAGATATCATATCTTGGAGTGCTATTTACATCGCCTAAATACGCTTTTTGAGCTTCCATCATTTTAAACATTGATGATTTTAAACTTGTAGCAGAATGCACTTTGTTTGGTGAGTACACACTCAAAACAATTTTGATATCTCCAACCATAAATTCTTCAACATCCAACTTACCATACATCATCGGGTTGTCTGTAATCTCAAAATATCTTTGTGCCAAATAGCTTGTCGTAATTTGGGTACCATCTGAGCTTGAAGTAGAATTAACTTGTTGTAATGCAGAAGTACGTACAAAGTTTGCAGGCGCAGTAACGTCTAAAGAATAAGTGTTGTTTTTTAAAATATCAAAATACCCGATAAAACCGTGTAAATTCAACACGTAGTTTGCGTCTTCAATATTAGTACCAGCTGGAGAAAAAGGCACATCTTCAATCGTAAGTTCAATATCAAATGTATCATTTACATCATAGGTTATTTTGTCCAACTGTGTCGCGTTTGAAATAACCCAAGTATTATCATCAGATTTACTTACCGCTAATGGTGCTCCATCATAATCTAAGGCTTTGAAGTTATCTACAAAACGACCAAAACTGCTCACGCTATATGTGCCTTGAACTACCTTAGGTAATCTATAAGTTACTGTTTCCTCTGTGAATCGACCTGGATTAATAACTACAGGCACTTTATCATCAGACACATCTGATAATTTAACCTTAGTGACAATGGTGTTGTTTACAGCAGAATCATCTACCTTTTGTTTAGCAGAATCACAGCTAACCAAAAAACCTCCTACCAACAACAATGTTAATACTTTATTCATGTTTATTTATTAATAGTTGAAAAATTTATCAGTCAAATTTACAATCTCCAATTAGATTAATTCTTAATATTTTGAAAAAAGATGAATTACTATCTTTACCAAATGAGCACCCCCCTAATAAGTATAATAATTCCTTTTAAAAATACAGGAAAATATCTCGAAGTTTGTTTACAATCTATCATTACCCAAACTCACAAAAATTGGGAACTATTAATAGTTGACGATAACAGCTCTGACAATAGCTTTGAAATTGTAAACCAATTTGCACAAACAGACCACAGAATAACATTACTAAAATCTAAAGGAACAGGTATTATTGATGCCTTACAAACGGGTTACGCCATGGCTAAAGGTGAGTTTATCACGCGAATGGATAGTGATGACAGGATGGAACATGATAAACTTAAGACCATGATTTCACAACTATTAGAATACGGGACTGGACATATAGCATTAGGATTGGTAAGTTATTTTTCAGAAAATGGCGTTGGAAATGGTTTTATGGAATACGAGACTTGGCTCAACCAATTAACTTCTGAAGGAAAGAATTTTCAAAGCATTTACAAAGAATGTGTAATTCCGTCACCTTGTTGGATGGTGCATAAAACAGATTTTGATGCCTGTGGAGGATTTAATTCAAATATCTATCCGGAAGATTACGACTTAGCCTTTAGGTTTTATAAACATAATTATAAATGCATTCCCTGTAATCAGGTTTTGCATTATTGGAGAGACTATGGCGAACGAGCTTCAAGAAATGATAGCAATTACTCCAAAAACAGCTTATTAGACATTAAACTTAAATATTTTATTGCTCTTGAGCTAAACACCGCAATACCACTTGTGCTTTGGGGAGCCGGACAAAAAGGAAAGCGCATGGCTCAACAACTAATAGATCAAAACATAGAGTTTAATTGGATTTGTGATAACCCAAAAAAAATTGGAAAGGACATTTATGGCAAAAAATTGTTACCATTTAATCAGCTGAAGCAATTAGAGAATCCCCAAAGTATTATCACCGTTGCAAATAAAACGGCCCAACAAGAAATTAGATTGTACTTACAGAGTTTGGGGAAAAAAGAGATGGAAGATTATTATTTCTTTTGTTAAGAATACTTTAGCGTTAAAATTATAATGACATCCTCCTACTAATGTCATTTCATTTTCTATATTTGACAATAAGATTTAATCAAAAGGAATGCAGTTTAAACACCCTGAAATTTTATACGCTCTTTTTCTGTTAGTCATTCCTATAATAATTCATTTATTTCAACTTAGACGGTTTAAAAAAGTAGAGTTTACTAATGTCAATGTCTTAAAGGCATTAAGTCTTCAAACTCGAAAAAGCTCTCAAATCAAAAAATGGCTAATCTTATTTACAAGATTATTAATTTTTTCTTGTCTAATTTTTGCTTTTGCCCAGCCCTTTTTTTCTGACAAGAGCACCATTAAAAAAGGCTCTGAAACGGTAATTTATCTTGATAATTCGTTTAGCATGCAAGCACAAGGCGCCAATGGTAGCTTATTGAATGATGCTATACAGGATATTTTAAAGCACCATGAACAAAAAGAACAAATTAGCTTATTTACTAATACTCAATTGTATTCAAAAACCACGGTTGATGCCATAAAGAATGATTTAATTAAGCTCTCATATTCTCATGAGCAATTAGATTTAGATGCTGCTATTTTAAAAGCAAAAAACCTGTTTTCAGAATCAAAAAACTCCAATAAAAATTTAATTTTAGTATCCGACTTTCAAAGCCATAATAATGCATTTCAATTTGAAAAAGATTCGGCTTATGCCTTTAAAATGGTTCAATTAAAGCCTCGTTCTGCTAACAATATTGCAATTGACTCTGCTTGGGTGTCTTCCAAATCAACAGATATTATTGAGTTGAAGGTAAAACTTAGCAGTAATTCAAGTGATTTTGTTAATGTACCCATCAGCCTTTTTAATGAGGACAAATTAGTTGCAAAAAGTTCGGTTAAAATTGATGATGAAACAGTAACAACTTTTTCTCTTCCTAATAATCAAGATATAAAAGGAAGACTTGTAATCGAGGATCAAGGGTTACAATACGATAACAGTCTATTTTTTAATATTGGCAAGCCCGAATTGATAAATGTCTTGGCTGTCAATGCTAATGAAGACAATTTCCTAAAACGAATCTATTCTGAAGATGAATTTAATTATACTGGCTTAGACATAAAAGGGCTTAATTACAATTTAATTAGTGAGCAAAACTTAATTATTCTGAATGAGGTTGAACAAATCCCTAATGCTTTGAAAATTGCCTTACGACAGTTTCATAGTGATGGTGGACAGTTAATTGTAATTCCTTCTGAAAATGATATAAGCATTAATTCTTATAACAATTTATTCTCAGATTACGCCATATTAAAGTTGGACAGTCTAAGCACTTCTGAAAAGAAAATCACCTCTATTAATTATAACCACCCCTTACTTGAAGGTGTATTTGAAAAGAGAATTACTAATTTTCAATATCCTAAGGTTCAAAAGTTATATCACTATTCTGGAAGTTTAGGGAACCCTATTTTATCATTTGAAGATTACTCTTCCTTTCTGTTAGAACGAAACAACATTTTCACTTTTACAACTGCAATTAATACAGTAAATTCTAATTTTCAGAACTCACCGTTAATTGTTCCTATTTTTTATAACATTGGGAAGCTAAGTTTAAATCTGCCTACTATTTATTATACAATTGGCCAGTCTAATCAAATTGATATTAAAACCAATCTTGGTCAAGATGAAATATTAGAGCTTAAAAATAAGGCAGATGTGATCATACCTCTGCAACAGACTTTTAACTCTAAGGTTGAATTATTTACTGAAGAATTACCAGAAACTGCAAACATCTATAGCGTCTTTAATCAAGATTCAATTCTAACTCACCTTAGTTATAATTACAACAGAAAGGAAAGTAAATTAAATTACTTAGAATTAAACAATTCTGAAAATTACACCTTAAACACAAGCCTAAGAGATGTAATTGATGATATAAAAATTGCCAATAATGTTAATGAGCTATGGAAATGGTTTGTTATTTTTGCATTAGGATTTTTAATAATTGAAATGCTTATCTTAAAATTTCTTAAATGAATGTACTTCTAAAATCAGCAACTGTAGTAGATCCGAAAAGTGATTTTCACAATCAAACTGTTGATATTTTAATAGAAAAAGGTGCCATTACCAATATTGCAAAACATATTGAAAACCCTAAAAACTATAAAGAAATTACTCGGGATAATCTACATGTATCTCAAGGTTGGTTTGATAGTAGTGTTAGTTTTGGAGAACCTGGTTATGAAGAAAGAGAAACTATTGAAAACGGACTTAATACGGCGGCCCGATCTGGGTTCACATCTGTTGCTGTAAACCCCAATTCAAATCCAGTAATTGACAGCTTTGCAGACGTTAGCTTATTAAAGATGAAGTCTGAGCAAAGCCCAGTTAACTTATACCCTATAGGAGCTTTAACTAAAGAAAGTGCTGGTAAAGATATTTCTGAAATGTATGACATGACCCAAGCTGGGGCAGTTGCTTTCGGAGATTATCAAAAACCAATTTCAGACCCTAACCTATTAAAAATAGCATTGCTTTATGCTTCAAATTTTGATGGATTAGTTTATTCTTTTCCATTAGAAAAGAAAATTTCTGGCTTAGGGGTTATGAATGAAAATATAACAAGTACAACACTTGGTTTAAAAGGCATTCCCGCTTTATCTGAAGATTTACAAGTAGCAAGAGATTTATTTATACTGGAATACACGGGAGGAAAACTTCATATCCCAACGGTGTCTACAAAACAATCGGTAGCGTTAATTAGAGCTGCAAAAGCAAAAAAACTAAATGTATCTGCCTCTGTAGCCGTTCACAATTTGACCTTAACAGACAAGGCCTTAACTGAGTTTGAAACCAAATACAAAGTACTGCCACCCCTTAGAATAGAAGAGGACAATATAGCTTTGATAGAAGGCTTAAAGGATGGAACCATTGATATGGTAACGAGTGATCACAATCCTCTTGATACCGAATTGAAAAAAGTAGAGTTTGATTTTGCCAAATACGGGACAATTGGTTTAGAAAGTGCATTTGGAGTATTGGGGAACATTTTCTCTACTAAAAAAACCATTAGCCTTTTAACGGCTGGAAAATCAAGATATGGCATAGAATCTTCAACGGTAAATATTGGAGAACAAGCCGATTTAACCCTTTTTAATCCTAACGAAAAATACACTTTTAGTGATGCAGATATTTTATCGCAATCTAAAAATGCCATATTCGAAGGGCATGAATTAAAAGGAAAAGCTTACGGCATTATTGCTAACAATACTTTGGTTATTAAATAAAACATCATGACAGAAAACGAAATTAAAGATGGAAAGCCATTAGCTATTTTGGCCTATTTTCCAATTTTTGGTACGCTTATAGCATTTTTTCTTAATGCTGATAAAAAAAATAATTTTACATCATTCCATATTAGACAAGCATTAGGGTTGTGGTTACTACAATTTGCTTTAGGTTATGTTGTAGGCGGCTTTGATAGTTGGATGATATCTACTTCCTTTTGGGTGTTTTTTGGCATCCTATTAATCTACGGAGTATTAAATGCTATAGCTGGAAAATGTAATCCTGTACCGCTCATAGGTGAATTTTTCCAAAAAATTTTTAAAACCTTAGGGCAGTAGATATGAGCTTTAAATTAGGACACATCACAAGACCATCAACAATTACTGATGGTTCTGCACCGTTAATGATAATGCTTCATGGTTATGGAAGTGATGAAAACGATTTGTTTTCATTTGCTTCTGAATTGCCCAAGGAAATTTTTGTCATTTCTGTTAAAGCACCTTACCCACTTCAACCTTATGGTAATGCGTGGTATGCTATTAATTTTGATGCCATTCAAGGAAAATGGAGCGATGATGAACAAGCCGTTTCGTCAAGAGAATTGATTTCAGAATTTATAGATGAAGTCATAAATGAATATCCGGTAGATTCTAACAACGTCACTTTATTAGGTTTTAGCCAAGGAACAATATTAAGCTATGCTGTAGCCTTAAGTTACCCTGAAAAAATTAATAATGTAATTGCGCTTAGTGGTTACATTAATAGAGAAATCATAAAACCTGGAATCGAAGATAGAGACCTGTCAAGCCTCGACTTTTATTGTTCTCATGGGACGGTAGATCAAGTAATCCCTATAGATTGGGCAAGAACATCTCCAGAAATTCTTAAAGAACTAAATGTAAAACATAGTTATAGTGAGTTTCCAGTGGGACACGGTGTAGCCCCACAAAACTTTTATGAACTTAAAGCCTGGTTAACCAATAAAATTTAATACGTAGTTGGCGGGTATAAAAAATGCTCTACCACTTTAAATTTTAGTTCAGATTTTTCATTGACTTCATAAGTCATAAAAATCTCTCCCCAATACTTTCCATCTGAAAAGTCGGCTAAAATCCATTTATGGTTTACCAACTTTATGGTATTAATCATTATTTTATTATCTGTCATTGATGCATAAGGGACCAAAGGATGGTCATCACCAGTGTAAACATTTAAACTAAATATTTCATCTTTTATGATATCCATTAATTTAGTTGCATCTAAACCTTGATTTTCAAAATATGACAATGCATCATCATTTGTTTCCATGTTAAAATGCATTAATTCAAAATTCTCATCTTCTAACTCGATGATACGTTTTTCACAATCTTCAGCCTTATCTCTAAGCTGAACAATTTTTGCTTCATAAGATTCAAATGCACTTTTTGCATTCATGTATTGAAACAACACAAGTAATAATGCAAAAACAAATAGGTACATAAATATTCTATTCTTCATAACTAAACTGTAATTTTTAAATTATCGTAGGCTAAATAAACGTTGGTTGGTAATTTTTCTTGAACATCATCATGAAAGCCCAATAAATGACTAATATGTGTTAAATAGGCCTTTTCAGGCTTTACTCTTTCTATAAATTGTAATGCTTCATTTAAATTAAAATGAGAAATATGAGGTTCAATTCTAAGTGCATTGACTACAAGCACCTTAACGCCTTTAAGTTTATCAACTTCATTATCCTCTATGGTTTTCATATCGGTGAGATAAGCAAAATCACCTATCCTAAACCCAAAAACTTGTAATTTATTGTGGTATCCATTAACAGGTAAAATCTCAACACCACTTAAAGAAAAGGGTTGATTCTCAATTTCATGTTGCCTTACATCTGGAGCTCCTGGATACTTATTGGTAGTCGTAAATATATAATCAAACCTAAGCCGTAATTGTTCTAAGACGCGTTTATGAGCATAAATATCTATAGCGCCTTGCCTAAAATAAAAAGGCCTGATATCATCTAAACCAGCCGTATGATCTGAGTGTTCGTGTGTAAATAAAATACCATCTAATCGCGTGCAATTTGTTCGCAACATTTGCTGTCGAAAATCAGGACCACAATCTATAACATATTTAAATTCATCCCATTCAATTAAAACGGAAACCCGCAGTCTTTTATCCTTTAAATTTTCACTTAAACAAACAGGATGATGACTACCTATAATAGGGATGCCTTGAGAAGTTCCAGTTCCTAAAAATGTTACGTTCAATGCCTTTAAGTTTGCAACAAAAGTAATGTTATTTTTTTGTTTAGGATACTAATTTAATACCTTTGTAACAATGATGATAACCTATTTTTGAAGATGGAAATTACTTTAAAAGGAGATAAAGAATTTGAAAAAATTCCTTCGCTAAAAACTAAAGCGCTTCGTATAAATTTAAACGAAAATATTTACGGGACTTTCGCTGAAATTGGAGCAGGTCAAGAAACCGTTAGGCAATTTTTTAGAGCCGGTGGCGGTTCGGGAACAATTGCTAAAGCAATGTCTGCTTACGACAAAGATTTTAGTGATGCTATTTACGGTATTGAAGACGACAAACGTTACGTTACCGAAGATAGACTGCGTAAAATGTTAGGTAAAGAAATGCGCCATATGGAAGAGCGTATTACTCGTGACAAACATCCTAACAAATTATTCTTTTCATACGCCAACACTGTTGCTACAATTGACTTTGCTAAAAAATACAAGGGACATGGTTGGGTTGGAATTAGGTATCAAGTTGATCCTGATCAGGATTACAACGACATCATTCTTCATATTAGGTTTAAAGAAAATGACGCCAGACTTCAACAAGAAACTTTAGGTATTTTAGGAACCAACTTAATTTACGGTGCATTCTATAAATATAATGAGCCAAAAAAGCTATTAAGATATCTCTATGATCACTTAGATAAAGATCAAATTGAAATTGATACCATTAACTTTTCAGGTCCTGTTTTCGAAAATGTAGATAACAGGTTAATGAGTTTACAGCTGGTTAAAAACGGAATGACAGATGCCGTTATGTTTGCTCCTGACGGAAATAATGTACTACCTGCTCGAGTGCTTTACAAAAAGAATATACTAGCATTGAGAGGAAGTTTTAGACCTGTAACCAATGTAAATATTGACATGTTTGAGAAATCATATGACATGTTTATAAAGGAAAACAAGGTTAATCTTGAAAAAACTCAGGTTGTTTTTGAAATCACCTTATCAAATTTAAGAGCTGAGGGTGAAATTGATGAGCAAGACTTCATGGATAGAGCACGACTATTGTGTTCTTTAGGTCACACCGTATTAATTTCTAACTTCCAAGAGTATTACAGATTAGTGGAGTACTTCTCACAATACACAAAAGCAAGAATGGGATTAGCCATGGGAGTGAATAATCTAGTCGATATATTTGATGAAAAGTATTACCGCCATTTAAGTGGAGGTATTCTTGAAGCATTTGGAAAATTATTCTTCAAAGACTTACGAGTTTACTTGTACCCTATGAAAAATGAAAAAGGAGACTTAACCACAAGTGAAAACTTAAAAGTACATCCTAGAATGAAAGAGCTTTATAAGTTCTTTAAATATAATGGAAAGGTAGTAGACATTACTGACTACAACCCTTCTAACTTATCTGTGTTTTCAAGAAAAGCACTTAAAATGATAAGTAAAAACGAATCTGGATGGGAGACCATGTTACCTGAAGGAATTGCAAAATTAATCAAAAAGCATCGCTTATTAGGTTACGAAGCTCAAGAAGAAAAATAAACAGGAGATAAAAAAAGCGACCAAATGGTCGCTTTTTTTTATTCAATTATTTGTTCGGCATGCGCCTTAGTCTTCACTTTTAAAATAACATCATCTATAATTCCTTCTTCATTAATTACAAATGTTGTTCTGTGAATACCGTCATATTCTCTTCCCATAAACTTATTAGGTCCCCAAACACCAAATGCTTCGATTACAGTTTTATCTTCATCTGCCAACAAAGGATATTTAAAGCCAAATTTATTTTTAAAATTTGATTGTCGTTTAGCACTATCAGCGCTAACACCCAAGATTTCAAAGCCTAAACTTTTAAAACGATCATAATTATCATTTAAATTACAAGCCTCAGCTGTACATCCTGGTGTACTTGCTTTGGGATAAAAAAATACTACAAGTTTTTTACCTGCGTAATCCGATAATGAAACTTTTTGTCCTTGCTCGTCTAAAGCTTCGAAATTTGGAGCCTTATCTCCTACTTTTAAATGCGTCATTTTAATTAACTTTGGTTTCCGTAAAAATACAGTTTATGACCAAGAAAGAAAAGGTAGAATTTGTTATAAATACATTAAAAGACCTTTATCCTGAAATCCCTATTCCTTTAGACCATAAAGATCCATACACCTTATTAATTGCAGTTTTAATGTCTGCACAAAGTACTGATGTGAGAGTTAATAAAATAACACCATTACTTTTTGAAAGAGCAGACAATCCTTATGACATGATTAAGTTAAGTGTTGAGGAAATTAGAGAAATTATAAAACCCGTTGGACTATCCCCTATGAAAAGCAAAGGCATTCATGGGCTTTCTCAAATACTAATTGATAAACACAATGGTCAAGTTCCTAAAACTTATGAAGCATTAGAGGCTTTACCTGCTGTTGGACATAAAACGGCTGCGGTAGTACTTTCTCAAGCCTTTGGTATTCCAGCTTTTCCTGTAGACACACACATTCATAGATTAATGTACAGATGGAATTTAACTAATGGTAAAAACGTGGTTCAAACTGAAAAGGATGCAAAACGGATTTTCCCTGAAGAATTATGGAATGATTTGCATTTACAAATTATATGGTATGGCAGAGAGTATTCTCCAGCGAGAGGTTGGGATCTTGAAAAAGATATCATCACCAAGACTATAGGAAGAAAAACGGTACTCGACGCGTATTACAAAAAAAAGTCCTGAAGACTAACGAATCAGGACTTTTCACAGTTTAGTTTAGAAGTGCTTCAAACTTCAATTTATTATAACTTATAACACTTAAAGCCTTAGAATAGTTCAAAAGAAACTCAATTGTCTCTTTTTTCGGGTTAAGGTTGTTTTCCTTTTGGGGACATTTAGAGTAAAGTTTTGCCATTATTTAATTTTTAAGTTCTTATAGTGCAAAACGTAACTTTTTGTCTATTATTGTATTAGTTGGTTAAAATAATATTATTCTTATCAATTACCTTCCTTAAATTGATAAGTGCATATCTCATTCTTCCCAGTGCAGTATTGATACTAACACCTGTTTTATCTGATATTTCTTTAAAACTCATATCGTTATAAATTCTCATTACGAGTACTTGTTTTTGATCTTCAGGTAACTCTTCAATGATACGCTGAAGGTCAAAATTAACCTGATCTTTTATTAATTGATGTTCTGCATTGAGACTAGAATCACTTAAAACAGAAAAAATACTAAACTCGCCATTATTATCAAATTTTGGCATTCTATTATTTTTTCTAAAGAAATCGATCACCAAATTATGAGAAATACGCATTACCCAAGGTAAAAACTTCCCTTCTTCATTGTATTTTCCTCGTTTTAGGGTTTTGATTACTTTGATAAATGTGTCCTGAAAAATATCTTCAGCTACATCTTTATCATATACTTTAGAGTATATAAAACTGTAAATTCTTTGTTTGTGTCTGTTAATTAAAACGGATAGTGCTGCTTCTTCTCCTTTAATGTAGTTACTTACTAAAACAGCGTCAGTGATAAGTTCGTGTCTCATAGTCATTACTTTTTTTTACCCAATTAAATTGAGCTGGGGTTAATTTTTCTTAAAGTAATGCTATTCTATAGGCACGTGATTTATTGATTGAATATTTCAAATATAGTAACAAAATTTCCGAAAATGCAAAAAAAATTTAAAGAAAATCTATTTTTACTGCATAATAAACAGTTTTTATCAGTGAATTTCTTATAGTATCTTTGCATGCAATTTCTTTAAATTTCAATATGAGCAACAACATTCTGGACGTAAATCCAAAGGAAAATATCATCATAAAAGGAGCCAAACTTCATAACCTAAAAAATATTGATGTTGTAATCCCTAGAAATGAATTAGTTGTTATCACAGGCTTGTCTGGATCTGGAAAATCAAGTTTAGCCTTTGACACCTTATATGCTGAAGGACAAAGAAGGTATGTAGAAAGCTTGTCCAGTTATGCAAGGCAGTTTTTGGGAAGGTTAAACAAACCAAAAGTAGATTATATTAAAGGGATTGCTCCTGCCATAGCCATTGAACAAAAAGTTAATTCTACAAATCCAAGGTCTACGGTAGGAACTTCTACAGAAATCTATGACTACCTAAAGTTATTATATGCCAGAATTGGAGAAACCTTCTCTCCCATTTCAGGTGAACTTGTAAAAAAACACACAACATCTGATGTCATTAATTACATTAAAACTTTAGAAGAAAGCGAAAAACTGTTGCTATTATCGCCTATTGTTTTAGAAGAAGGACGAAGTATTGAAGACAAATTAAAAGTGCTTAACCAGCAAGGCTATGCAAGAATAAAAGTTGGTGATAAAGTTGAGCGAATAGATTCTAAATTAAATTTTGATTCCGATAGCAATTTACAATTAGTAGTTGATAGAATTATTGTTAAACACGAAGACGACTTTTACAACAGACTCGCTGATGCCATTGAAACGGCATTTTTTGAAGGAAAAGGAAATTGTGTAATTGAATCACTTAAAACAAAATCTACAACGTCATTTAATAACAAATTTGAAATGGATGGTCTTTCGTTTTTAGAGCCAAACATTCATTTGTTTAGCTTTAACAACCCTTATGGCGCCTGTCCTAAATGTGAAGGCTATGGTGATGTTATTGGTATTGATAAAGAATTGGTTATTCCTAATACAGCACTTTCGGTTTATGACAATGCAATTTTCCCTTGGAAAGGAGAAAGTATGAGTTGGTATAGAGATCAATTGGTCAATAATTCGCATAAATTTAATTTCCCCATCCACAAACCTTATTTTGAATTAACTGATGCACAAAAACAATTAGTATGGGATGGCAACTCTTATTTTGAAGGTCTTAATAGCTTTTTTGAAGAATTAGAATCTAAAGCCTATAAAATTCAGAATCGAGTGATGCTTTCAAGATACCGTGGTAAAACTAAATGCAACTCATGCCTTGGATTACGATTGAGACCTGAAGCCAATTATGTGAAAGTTGGAGGGAAAACTATCTCTGATTTGGTTGAAATGCCTTTAGATCAATTAGCCAATTTTTTTAATGCATTAACCTTAAAAGAACATCAACAAACGATTGCAAAAAGACTACTAACCGAGATTGAAAGCAGGTTAGAATTTCTTTCAAACGTCGGACTCGATTACCTGACATTAAATAGAAAATCGAATACCCTTTCTGGGGGAGAAAGCCAACGCATTAATTTGGCAACGTCATTAGGGAGTAGTCTGGTAGGCTCAATGTATATTTTAGATGAACCCAGTATCGGATTACACCCCAAAGACACCGAAAAATTAATTGGTGTACTAAATGCATTAAGAGATTTAGGGAATACCGTAATTGTGGTTGAGCATGACGAAGATATTATGCAAGCTGCTGATACCGTTATTGATATTGGTCCAGAAGCTGGTACTTTTGGCGGAGAAGTTGTTGCTTCAGGAGATTATAAGGCGCTTTTAAAATCTAATTCATTAACTGCGCAATATTTAAATGGAACATTAGAAATTGAAGTCCCTAAGGACAGACGAACTTCTAAGTACGCTGTTGATGTTGTTGGTGCCAGAGAAAACAATTTAAAAAATATTGAAGTTTCGGTACCACTGCAAATGCTTACAGTAATTACAGGTGTTTCTGGTTCAGGTAAAAGTACCTTAGTGAAAAACATTCTTTATCCTGCTTTACAGAAAAAATTAACTGGATTTTCTGATAAGGCCGGACAATTTTCCGAGCTAAAAGGAAACTATAGTATTATTAAACAAATTGAATTTGTAGATCAAAATCCAATAGGTCGTTCGTCCCGTTCAAACCCTGTGACCTATATTAAGGCTTATGACGATATCAGAGCCTTGTATGCTGGTCAGAAACTTAGTAAAATTCGTAATTATCAAGCCAAGCATTTTTCGTTTAATGTAGACGGTGGCCGTTGTGAAACCTGTAAAGGAGAAGGTTCGGTTACTATTGAGATGCAATTTATGGCCGATGTACATTTAAGTTGTGATACTTGTCACGGTAAACGATTTAAAAAAGAAGTATTAGAAGTTACTTTTAATGATCACTCGATAGATGATATTCTTACTATGACTATCGATGATGCTATTGATTTTTTTGACAATCACCAGCAAACAAAAATTTACAACAAACTAAAACCACTTCAAGATGTGGGGCTTGGGTATGTTACTTTAGGACAAAGTTCTTCTACCCTTTCTGGAGGCGAAGCTCAGCGTATTAAATTAGCTTCGTTTTTAGGAAAAGGGACTCGTGGTGACAACACACTATTTATCTTTGATGAACCAACAACTGGTCTTCATTTTCATGATATCAAAAAATTACTAAAATCATTTCAAGCATTGATTTCTAAAGGGCATTCGATTTTAGTTATTGAGCATAATATTGAATTGATTAAATGCGCCGATTATATTATTGATTTGGGCCCTGAAGGCGGAGAACGTGGAGGTCAATTAATAGCTCAAGGCACACCTGAAGAAATAATCAAATCAAAATCTTCTGAAATCGCATCGTATTTAAAACCTAAGTTAGTATAACATAAAAGCCGAGAAAGCTACTAATCCAGCTGCAAGAGGCAACACAAGAATTAAGAATAAAAATGTAGCAACACTACTTTTTATAAAACTTAAAAAATAACCTTGTCTGTAAAATCGTTTTACTGCCAATAAGAGGTAAATAAAGGTTGACAATACAATAATAAGATCCATCCAATCCGGAATATCATAAATATAATTTATGATAAACAACATGGAAAAACTGGTAAACAAAAAGGAAAAATAATAGAAGCTAAACACCAAATGATGGGTAAAAGTTCCTTTTCTAAAATAAAGTAACTTTAAAATTAAAGCGAAAATTGGCAACAAAATAAACATGGCAATAGGAATGCTATCATAAAACAAATTTAATATGGCTCCTGGCTTTTGGTTTTTATAGAATTTAAGCATTTGTGCATAAAACTTCCGTTTCAAAGCACCAGCATCATCCGACATTCCCATAGCTTTATATACTTCGGCATCTTTCACAGTATTTAATGCCAAAAGAGAATCTACTTTATCTTGATCAAAATCAAAGTTTATGTTATTTTTTTGTTTAGATTTTTTAGCACTGTTTTTAAAAATAGAATCTATTTGCTGAATTTCGTTTGCTTTAATTCCTATCAAATCCTTATTTTTCTTAATAGGATCCATAAATTGATTGATCTTCACACTATCCAACTCAACTTCATTTTCTATTGAATCACTAATGGCAGCAACGGCATCTGTAGTGTCAGAAAATTCACTATCAAGTTTCCCTGCTTGATCTTTAGTTTCTAAAGAGAGTATAAAAAAGAATACTACAGAAACAAATAAATATAGGTTTGCCGGATGTAAAAAGAGCAAACGCCTACCTTCAATAAACTTGCGAGCAAGGTATCCCGGTTTAATCATAAGAGGAATAAAACTCTTGAAAAATCTAGCATCAAAAGAAAAGTAATTACTAATCGTATTATAAAATAACACACCTAAGGTTAGTTGGTCATTAGATTTCTGACCACAATGAGGGCAAAATTTAAACGAACGTTTAAACGCACGATCGCAATTTTGACAAGCTTGTTTATCTTCCTGCATTTGAATTAATTGGCTTTAACAAATGTAAAAAATTAAGCGAATAATTACGCTTATAGTCTCCAGAATAAGTTGATTCTTAATTTTTGGCACGCTGTTTGAATTGAACAAAGCATATCAATTGAAAACCTAAATATTATGAAAAACCTAATCACTACATTGATATTTGCTATAGGTATAGCAACATCAATATCGGCAAAATCCAATCACATTGGACACGAAACACAGTATGCAAATAATTATGGGAATTCATTTATTTTTAATGAAGGAGGAATAGAGTTTTCAATATTTGCTGATGGTCAATTTGATTTTTACATTCCAAATTCAAGCCTAACCTTTGGATATAATTCGCCTTCAGTTAATATTAGTTTTAATACGGGATTCAATTATAACAGTTATGTACAATATGATTATTATGGCGCAGTAATTCAAATTCAAAATACACCTTTGTATTATGACTATTATGGTCGAGTAAATAGAATTGGAAATATTGGTATAACCTATTATCCAAACGGAACAATACGAACTATAGGAGGCTTACATTTATTTTATGTAAATAATGTTTATTCTCATCATGCAGGTTTTATTAATTACTATAACATGCATTATGTTTATAGACCAAGACATAGATACTTTGTGAAACCACGATATAACTATTGTATAATAAACCCTGTACCATATAGAAGACATTATGCTCCTGTTAGACATGCTTATCACAGACCTTATTACAGAAATAGTAGACCGTCAATAAGACGTTATTCTCACTCAAATTTTAATGAAGTACAACATAGAAATCAAAGAGAGAATTATCACCGTAATAATAATCTTGATAATAGATATAGAGTAAGTAGCACAGAAAGACCATCGAGAACTGTAACAAATACTAATAGTTTAAATGGAAATGATGATCGCAGAAAACAAACCACCTACGCAAATAGAAGCAAAACGGTAGATAAAAAACGTCCAAATACCAATTTAAAACGTACATATAATAAAGAAACTCCTAACAGAAATTTAGGAACAGTTTCAAAAAATAAAAACAAAAAAGCTACGTTCTCTAAGAACAGCAGAAACACAAACACTAAACAAAAAAGAACGCGAAGCGCGATTTAAAGATATTTAAAAATTGGTTGGTTAGTTGGAAAGTCCTTCAAGTAGTATGCCTCAAAGCACCTTGTAGGATTTTCCCGTTTCTATAACTTACCTAAGTATTTATTTACAATACTATTGATATCATCAGACAGATTAAATTTCACTACAAGAATTACATATACAGCGGAGACAAGAGCCGATTTTAAAACGATGTTTATTATCGGACCGAACGAGAAATCCCAGAAATAAAAACACCCAAACAAAAACACAATTAGTAATGCTACCTTTAGCGTATTACCAGTAAATGGTTGCATCTTAAACTTTTTATGAACAAACAACAACTTAATGGTATTATAAATTGCGATAGCTAAAAACGTTGCCAGAGCTGAGCCGTTAAGTCCGTATTTAGGAATAAGAATCGCATTTAAAACTACCGTAAAAACGGTTAAAAGCACTCCAAAATACAATACCACTCTATAGTAATCACTATTAAAAAGAATAGCATTGTTATTACCTAAAAGATTATCATACAACTTAGCCAAACTAATTAAAAACACCACCCAAATAGCACTACTATATTCCGGAGCAATCAGCAGGTATAATTGTGATACATTTAAAAGAATCAATAAAAATATAAGACCTGAAACGACAAATAAATTTATTGAACTCCTAGTATAAAGATCTTTTAAATCTGCTTTCTTCTTTGAACTCAAAAACTGAGCTGTAAGAGGTGACATTATTTGATGCATTGCCCGTTGCGGAACAGCTATAACGGTAGCAATAAAAACGGCTACACTGTAATACGCAACTTCCTCTATTTGCACATATTGGTTAAGCATTACTTTATCAATATCTAAGATAACTGTAGCAATAGATCCCGCAATAATAATTAAAAATGAATATTTTAAAATCGAATTTAAGTCTTCAATTTTATCAAACGAGATTTTAGGGAACCTTAGACTATATGCATAAAGCTTCATAATTATCATTCTAACCACATATACACCTATGAGATAAAGAATAAACTCATCGGCAGAAATCCAATTATAATGCAATATGATTAATAGAAAAGAAACCGCAATTCTATGAAAAACCTCTTTCATAAAATTTCCAAATACGGTTTTCATATGAACCTTAGCCCAGGCATAAAACACCTCAAAATAAGCAAACGCAATGGAGACTATAAAAATATGCCATACATAATCCTTGACAATTGGGTTTTCTTTAGAAATCAATTCACCTATACAGTCATTTGCCAATACTCCTACTCCGGTTAAAGGAATAATAATCAACATTGGTAAAAATAACATCAAGGTTAAAAAACTATTGAGACTATTTGTTCCCTTGTATTTAGAATAGAATTTCACCAAACTATTATGAACTCCGCAAGCCAATAACGGCATCATTACATTGGCTGCCGATAAAATAAAGGCCACTAATCCGTAGTATTCATCAGAAAGAAAACGGGTGTATAAAAACAACGTATTAATTGCACCAATACCAAATCCCAAATAGGTGGTAATAGTGTTTGTAATAGATTGTTTAATTACGATTCCCATTTACAAATATTTGGTTAATTCTTTTGTTAACGCAGATCTACTGAATTTATTTAAACCTATCGGAGCTGTTTTAATCACACCTAACTTGTATTGCTGATAATTGTATTCCAAAGTCAATTTCATGGCTTCGAGGGCTTCATAATCACAATACCTACCAGTATTTGTGCTTATAACAATGTTTTCAACATCTGAGTCTTGAGGCCCAACAGCCAAAATTGGAGTATTAGAAATCATATACTCAAATAATTTACCCGGAATTATAACCTTTGTTTCTTCTGAATCAATTTCAATTAATAACAATAAGTGAGATTCTTTTTGAGCTAATACGGCTTTATCGTGATCTACATATCCCTTTAAACAAACATACGGCTCTAAGCCTGAAGCATAAATAGATTCTAAAACACTGTCACTTACAACACCGTAAAAATCCAAATTAAAATTAGATTTTAATTCGGGATTTTCATCTAACAACCACATAATTGCCTTCCATAAATTTTCAGGGTTTCTACCAGATAATAATGATCCAATGTGGGCAATGGTATAATTTGATTTTCTTTTTGAGTTACTTACTGTTTGAGTATCATAGCCATTAGTAATAACAGCAATAGGCTTTGAAGTTAATTGTTGAAAGGCCTTTTTGGTGTTTTGGCTCGTAACAATAACTTGGTCTGTAGATCTTAAAACATCTTGCTCTAAGGCTTTATGCTTTTGAATAGATTGTTTTGTTAATTTTAATTTTGAATGATATCCAATTGTAGTCCAAGGATCTCTAAAATCTGTTAACCATTTTATATCACAACGTTTTTTTAATTCAAGACCTATAAGATGCATACTGTGAGGCGGCCCTGTAGTCACAACTGTCTCTATTTTATGGTCTTTTATGTAAGATTCTAAAAATTTCACAGAAGGTTTAACCCAATATTTTCTCGCATCAGGTATAAAAAAATTACCTCTTACATACAGCAATAATCGTTCTATTATAGACTGCTTTTTACTATCAGTAATTATCCCCGAACTAATACGGTTTGTTCCTTTTTTTGAAAAAATACCAGCGAGTTTATAAGGCTCTAAAATAGGCCGTTTTAAAACTGTAACATTTTCATGAAGGGGCTCTGTTATATTACTATCTATTATAGGATAGTTTGGATTCTCAGGACAATAAACCACCGGAGCAAAACCATTTTCAGGTAAATATTTTACAAATTTCAACCAACGCTGAACACCGGGACCACCTGCTGGTGGCCAATAATATGTTATTATGAGTACTTTTTTACTCAAGATTTACGTCTTTGTTGCTTGAATTGATAACCTAAAGCTAACAAAATTAATAGTCCGAAACTAAGACTACTTGCCAAAGCAATTGAACTCCCTGTAGAAATCACTGCTGGCTCAAATTTAAATTCTATATCATGAGTTCCTTCAGGTACTTCTAACCCTCTTAAAATGTAGTTTACTCTTAAGTGATCTACCTTATTGCCATCAATATAAGCTTGCCAACCATCTTTATAATAGACTTCTGAAAACACTGCAAATCCTGATTGAGAATTAATAGATTCGTATTTCAAGTAATTGGGTTTGTAAGCTACTAAACTTAGGTTAGAGTTTTCATCTACGCTAAAAGTTGTTGCATTTGGCAACGTCATTCTACTCACATCTACTAAAGCAGTTGATTTAGTATTTAAACTATCTAAGGCTACAATTTCTTCGTCTGGAGAATTTACCGCATTTAATTTTGCAACAAACCACGCATTTCCGTTAGCTTCCTCATTGGTATAAGGGAATATTCCGTTTTCTTCATCCTGAGCTATAATATATTTAGTATTCAACATATTTAATACACTCAGATTATTTTTGGAAATATGAAAATCGAAAACATCATTATAACGTTTCATTTTTGCTGCATGATATCCTGATAACGAATTATGAAAATACGATGCTCTTGCACCTCCTGAAGTAATGTCAAAGACTCTATAATGCGATTTGTCTTTAAGGATTTCTAAATCTGCTGGTGAAGCATCATATGGCCTATTAACCCTTGATGCCGAAACAAAATCTTCAGCATTAACATACCTCTGATCTACCATTACTAAATCAAAAAGTAACAATACTCCCATTGCAACCATTACTACTTTTTCCTTCAACTTATTTGTAAGATATAAGTAGATACATCCTGCAACCAAGCTTACTAAAATCAGTGTTCTAAAGGTATCTTGAAAATAAAACGATATTCTATCCTCTCGCACTGCATCAATAAAAGGTAAACCGTAGTTTTGTCTATAATAACTATCGTTGACTCCCGAGAAATCAAACATCGATTTAAAAAGTAAAAAGGCAACAGCCAAACCTGCCGTTATCGCAGCTGTATATTTTAAAGCTTTTAGTTTAGGCTCCTTTTCTTTTTTAGAATTGAATAAATACACCATTCCTAATACACCTAAAATAGGAACACACAATTCAAGAATAACTTGAATTGAACTCACCGCTCTAAATTTGTCATATAAAGGCACGAAGTCAATAAAAAAGTCGGTCAGTAAGCCAAAGTTTTTACCCCAGGATAAAAGCAAGGACATAACACTACCTCCTACTAACCACCATTTTAATTTCCCTTTAACCACAAAAAGGGCAAAAACAAATAAAAACAACATAACCGCTCCAATATACGCAGGAGCTTCTACTATTGGTTGATCACCCCAATAAGTTGGCGTTCTCTTAGCTTGATTTAAGGCCTGAATTGACGTTGCTCCCAAACTTTTAAAATAAGAGTAAGTAGCAGATTCAGGTCCTACATTTTCATAACTCCCTCCTCCAAATAATCTCGGTATAAATAAATTAAAGGATTCTAATTTACCATAGCTGTACTCCGTAATATAGCCTTTATCTAAACCAGAAGTCATTGGTTTAGGGCTACGATCGGGACTAATCGTTAATTCACTTTTACTTCTTGTGCTTTCTTTGGCGTACTCTTGTGTAGCCATAATATTTGTAGCATTTAAACCTACAGCCAAAATTGCCGCAACAGTTAACAAACCAACCGATTTAAAAAAGTGAGGTAGGGTTTTTGTTTTATAAGCATCAATTAAAAAAGAAACACCTAAAACTAAAACAAGCAACAACAAGTAATAGGTCATTTGAAAGTGATTGGCACAAATTTCTAATGCTAAGGCCACAGTTGCCAGTAAAAACCCTGCAATATATTTTTTTTGAAATGTTAATAAAATTCCGCTAAGAACAAGAGGCATATAGGCAATAGCATGTGCCTTACTATTATGACCAACACCAAGAATAATAATTAAATATGTACTAAAACCAAACCCAATTGCTCCTAATGCTGCTAATCTATAATCCACCTTTAACACCAACATTAAAACATAAAATCCGGCAAGGTATAACATCAAATAATCTGCTGGTCTTGGTAAAAATCTTAAGGTAAGGTCTAACTTTTTAATATAATTATGAGGGTACTTTGCTCCCAATTGGTAGGTTGGCATCCCTCCAAACGCACTGTTAGTCCAGTACGTTTCTTCATGATTTTCTTTTCTAAAATCATTTTGTTGCTTAGCCATTCCAATGTACTGAGCAATATCACTTTGATAAATTTGCTTGCCTTGTAAAACAGGATAAAAATAGGCCAATGCCAAAACCACGAAGCCCAATAAAACAACTAGGTGTGGTGCAATTCTTTTTATTGAAAAGTTCATAGAAAGTTGGATGTGTTATTTTTACGGATTTGAATCACTGTCCAAATCAAATAAAAACATTATTAAAGTAAAACTTTAATGTGTTTAAAAATGTGTAATGAAATTACCGACGAAAATTAATCAATTTCTTCGTAATCTATGTATTCCCCAACATTTTTATTTGAAGATTCTCTCGGTGGCACCTTATCAATAGTAACTTCACCAGATTTTTGTTTAGGCTTTGATTGAGCCTGTCCCTGAAATGGGTTTTGGCCCCCAAATTGGGATCCAAACTTTTGCTGCGCTTTATTTGCTAAATAACGTACTAAAATAGGAGCAAAAATTCTTGATAAAATTTTCACACCATAATACACCAATAATATGATTAAAATAATCTTTACTAATCCAGTAGCCGAAGCGGTTTGCATCATTAATTTAGTTTTTTTTCAAAAATACAATTCTACTTCCTTAATTACAGTTATTAATACATAAAAAAAATATAAAATCTCTATATTTGAACTCAAACCAAACTATGATGAACAGCTTTAAAAACGCACTTACTATATTACTTATAACCTTAAGTTTTAATAGTTTTGCCCAATACACCGAGGTCATAAATTCTAACAGACCAGGAGCTTCTCGAAGTGCATTTTCTGTCGGAACTAATGTTTTACAATTTGAATTAGGCCCTTATTATATTAGTGAAGAACACACCCCATTAAAGTATGACGTATCTGGTTTCGGAATTGATTTTTCTGCCAGGTATGGATTATTATTTGAAGAGTTAGAAATAAACATTGAAGGTACTTACCAAAATGATACTAAAACAGATAACAGATCGGCAATACCTATAGAAAATGATCGTGCAAATTTTAAAAACATGACCATTGGTGCTAAATATTTGGTGTATGATCCCTATAAAAATGCTGAAGAGGACAAACCAAATTTATATAGCTGGAAAGCAAATAGAAAATTTAAATGGAAATCCTTGATTCCAGCAGTAGCAGTATATTTAGGTGCTAATTTTGATGCAGACAACAATCCATATACTGCACCAGATGTAGAAGGATTTAGCCCGAAAGTAATGATTAGCACTCAGAATAATTTTGCTGGCGGATGGGTATTTGTAATGAATTTAATAAAAGATAGAATAGGTTCTGATTATTCAGATTTTCAATACATACTTACCCTTACACATTCATTTAATCCAAAATTTGTAATTTTTGGAGAAGCACACGGAATTAGTAGTGATTTTTACGCTGATAACCTATTTAGATTTGGAGCTGGTTATCTTTTAAGCAAAGATTTTCAATTAGACACAGCTCTTACCTTTAATACAAAAGACACACCGTCTGTATTTAGTGTTAATTTTGGAGCTTCGTACAGGTTTGACATGCACAAAGACAAAAAAATTGACAACGGAAATTCTGCAAAAGAAGAAGGCGAACGTCAGGCCAGAGGCAAAAAGAAAAAGAAAAAAGAAGTAGATTTCAACGACGACAGTGGCTTATAATTAATACCCTATGATTAAAATAGTAGAAGCTAAAACTAAAAAAGAATTAAAGGCATTTGTTAAATTTCCTTTTGAATTATACAAGGACTCAAAACAATGGATTCCCCCAATTATTAAACAAGAATTAGAAACGTTTAATAAAGAAAAGAACCCCATTTTTAATGATGCCGATGCTCAGTTTTTCTTAGCCTACAAAGACCATAAAATTGTTGGTCGCGTAGCAGCTATCGTAAACTGGTTAGAAATAAAGAATCAAAACCAATTGAAAATGAGGTTTGGTTGGTTTGATTTTATTGATGATGAATCTGTAAGTACAGCTTTGTTTGAAAAAGTAAAATCTATTGGTCAATCACACAACTTAGAATACATGGAAGGGCCAGTTGGCTTTTCTAATCTGGACAAGGTTGGAGTTATGACTGAAGGTTTTGATGAAATTGGTACAATGATTACTTGGTATAATCATCCTTACTACGCAGATCATTTCAAGAATTTTGGTTTTGAAATTGAAAAATCATATTCAGAAAGTAGATTTCCTTTTGCTAACGTAAAGAAGGAGATGTTTGAAAAAGCCAATATTTTAGTTCAAAAGCGATATGGTTTAAGAGCACTTGCTTTCACCAAAACTGAAGAAGTAATGCCTTATGCAGATAAGATGTTTGATCTTTTTAATGACTCTTACGCTTCTTTGTCTTCTTTTGTTCAAATTACTGATATTCAAAAAGCTTATTTTAAAAAGAAATTTATAAGTTTCATAAATCCAGAATACATAAAATTTGTTGTTGACAAGAACGATAAACTCATTGCATTCGCCATTGTAATGCCTTCTTTTGCTAAAGCCTTGCAAAAAGCTAATGGAAAATTATTTCCGATAGGTGTTTTAAAATTATTAAAAGCTAAGAAAAAAAGTAAAACAGTAGTATTCTACCTAATTGGTATCTTACCAGAATATCAAAACAAGGGAGTAACAGCTGTTATCTTTAATGAGTACTACAAGGTATTTACAGAGAAAGGCATTAAAACCTGTATTAGAACCCCTGAGTTAGAAGATAATACTGCAATCCATCAAATCTGGAAGCATTTTAATCCAGAAGTATATATAAGACGAAAAACATTTAAAAAAGCCCTATAAAAAAAGCCACCTGATTTAGGTGGCTTTTTTTATATATAGATTAAAACTTATTCACCCATTGCCTCAATAACGGCAGCAGATAAACGTTTATAAGTTCCGTTTTCAAGTCTACTTCTAATAGCTTCGAAAGCCTCTAAAGTTTCGTTTACATCTTCAATTGTATGTGTAGCAGTTGGTATTAATCTCAATAAAATTAATCCTTTAGGAATTACTGGATAAACAACAATTGAACAGAAGATCCCATAGTTCTCTCTCAGGTCCTTCACTAAAGCCATAGCTTCAGGAATACTACCTTTTAAATATACTGGTGTTACACAACTTTGAGTTGTACCAATGTTAAATCCTTTGGCCTTTAAACCGTTTTGAAGTGCTAGGGTGTTTTCCCATAACTTAGCCTTAAATTCTGGCATAGTTTTTAGCATTTCTAAACGTTTACGTGCACCAACAACCAATTGCATTTGCAATGATTTGGCGAACATTTGAGACCTAAGATTATACTTTAAGTAATCTATGATTTCTTTATCTGCAGCAATAAATGCACCTGTACTCGCTAAAGATTTAGCAAAAGTGGCAAAGTACACATCAATATCATCTTGTACGCCTTGCTCCTCACCTGCTCCAGCACCTGTTTTACCTAAGGTACCAAAACCATGAGCATCATCAACTAAAAACCTGAAATTGTATTTTTTCTTTAAAGCAACAATTTCTTTTAATCGTCCTTGTTCACCACGCATTCCAAACACACCTTCAGAAATCACTAAAATCCCTCCACCTGTTTGTTCTGCCAATTTGGTTGCTCGCTCTAAATTCTTTTCTAAACTCTCTACATCATTGTGTTTGTAAGTAAATCGTTTACCCATATGTAAACGAACTCCATCAATAATACACGCATGAGAATCTACATCATAAACAATTATATCATCTTTAGAAACTAAGGCGTCAATGGTAGAAACCATTCCTTGGTATCCAAAGTTTAAAAGGTAAGCAGCTTCTTTATTTACAAATTCAGCTAATTCGTCTTGTAATTTTTCATGCAAATCTGTATGACCAGACATCATTCTTGCTCCCATTGGATAAGCCGAACCATAAGCTGCAGCAGCTTCAGCATCAGTCTTTCTCACTTCTGGGTGATTTGCAAGCCCCAAATAATCATTTATACTCCAAGTAATTACATCTTTACCTTGGAATTTCATTCGATTCGATATTTGACCTTCAATTTTAGGAAACACAAAATATCCCTCTGCATGTGATGCCCATTTTCCTAATGGCCCTTTATCTCTGTAAATCTTATCAAATAAATCTTTCATTAAAACTCTAAATTAGTTTTGTAAGCGGCAAAATTAAATAATTATCTTATGATAGCATAATTAATTTAACACTTAAATCGCTATACTTTTTAACAAAAAAGTCCTGCTATTCTTGAATTAGCAGGACTTATAAATGTCTTTCATCTTTATTTTACGAACTCTATAGTTTTAACATTAGAAGCCGATTTGCTATCAACAAATCCTTGCTCTTCCATCCATTTATCACTATAAATTTTACTCATATATCTTGAACCATGGTCAGGGAATAAGACTACTACTTTATCACCTACCTTAAATTCTCCTTCAACTTCAAGTTGTTTTAAGGCTTGCATTGCAGCTCCACTTGTATAACCAACAAACAATCCTTCTGTTCTAGCTATTTCACGGGCAGTATGCGCACTTTCTTCATCAGAAACCTTAATAAACTTATCAATAATATCAAAATCTGTAGCTGTAGGAATCAAGTTTTTACCTAAACCTTCAATACGGTAAGGATAAATTTCGTTTTCATCAAACTCTTTAGTCTCATGATACTTTTTAAGCACTGATCCAAATGCATCAACACCAATAACTTTAATATTTGGATTTTGTTCTTTCAAATACTTTGCAGTTCCAGAGATCGTCCCTCCAGTTCCACTACAAGCTATTAAATGCGTTATCTCTCCTTCTGTTTGTTCCCAAATTTCTGGGCCAGTAGAGTTATAATGAGCATCCGTATTCAATTGGTTAAAGTATTGGTTGATATAAACCGAACCTTCCATTTCATCATGTAAACGCTTTGCTACTTGATAATAAGATCTTGGGTCGTCTGCACTCACATGAGCAGGACAAACATAAACCTTTGCTCCCATTGTTTTTAGCATGTCTATTTTATCTGCAGAAGATTTAGAGCTAACAGCTAAAACACAGTCGTAACCTTTTATAATACTTACCATTGCCAAACTAAACCCAGTATTACCTGATGTCGTTTCAATAATTGTATTTCCGGGCTTTAAAATACCTTGACGTTCTGCTTCTTCAATAATATAAAGTGCAATCCTGTCCTTTGTAGAATGACCGGGGTTAAAAGCTTCAACCTTAGCGTAGAAATCACCGTCAAAATCTGCGGCTATTTTATTTAATTTAATTAGAGGTGTTTTCCCTATTAGTTCCAACACATTATCAAACACTTGAATATTTTCTTTCATAAAAAGATATTTGCCAATTTCAATTTACAAAAAATCGAAATCAAAAACCTCGCAAAAATAAGAGATTTTTTTTAATTAGACACCAATATTCTCAAGGTCTAATAAAAAAGCATACTCTTCTGCATCCTCCTTTAAAGCCTCGAATCTTCCTGAAGCCCCTCCATGTCCTGCTTCCATATTGATTTTAAAAATTAGTTTGTTAGAATTAGTTTTGTAGTCCCTAAGTTTTGCCACCCATTTTGCTGGTTCCCAGTACTGTACTTGAGAATCATGTAAACCAGCTGTAACCATTAAATTAGGGTAATCTTTTTTTTCAATGTTATCGTATGGTGAATAAGATTTAATGTAATCATAATATCCTTTGTCATGAGGGTTACCCCATTCATCATATTCTCCCGTAGTTAAAGGAATACCATCATCCAACATTGTGGTTACCACATCAACAAAAGGAACAGCAGAAATCACACCATTATACAGCTTATTCTCCATATTAATAATAGCTCCCATCAAGAGACCACCTGCACTTCCTCCCATGGCATAAATATGATCACTTGAAGTATAATTATGCTCTATCAGGTGTTTTGAGCAATCTATAAAATCTTGAAAAGTATTCTTTTTTTGATATAATCTACCGTTGTCATACCATTGCCTTCCGAGGTATTCCCCTCCACGCACGTGTGCTATGGCATAAATAAAACCTCTATCTAATAAACTTAATCTCACACTAGAGAAATACGGATCAATAGTTGAACCGTAAGAACCATATGCATATTGCAACAAAGGGTTTGAACCATCCAGCTTTAGTCCTTTTTTGTAAACCAAAGAAATAGGCACCTTCGTGCCATCTTGGGCCGTTGCCCAAACGCGTTCTGATTTATAATTATTTTTATTAAACTGTCCGCCTAATACTTCTTGTTCCTTTTTAATTGATTTTTGACGAGTTGACATATTAAAGTCTATAACTGATGATGGCGTGGTCATAGAATTGTAACCGTATCTCAAAACATCTGTATCAAATTCAACATTAATACTGGTATAAGCCGTATACGTTTCGTTGTCAAAGGGTAAAAAATACTCTTCGGTGCCATCCCAACGTTTAATTCTTATTTCGTTTAGACCATTAATTCGCTCACTTATCACCAAATAATCTTTGAAAATATCGATATCTTCTAATAACACATCTTCTCTATGAGGTATAACTTCTGTCCAATGTTCTTTTTTAGTTTCAGACAAGGAAGTTTTCATTAATTTAAAATTGAAGGCATCATCTTTATTGGTAATCACATAAAAATGGTCTTGATAATGTGAAATACTATATTCCAATCCTCTTATGCGTGATTGAAACATTTTAAATGAAGCATCAGGAGTATCTGCATCTAAAATTTGATACTCATTGGTTAATGTACTAAAACAAGCAATTACAATATACTTTCTTGATTTTGTTTTATACAGAGCGACATTAAACGTGTCATCCGTTTCATGATAAATTAAAGTATCTTGATCACTTGACGTGTTAATGCTATGTTTAAATACTTTATCAGATCTTAACGTTTGTTCGTCTTTCTTTGTGTAGAATAGTGTTTTATTGTCATTTGCCCATGAAGCCGAACCGGTTGTATGTGTAATTTCTTCAGAAAAAACCACTCCGGACTCAAGGTTCTTAATTTTTAAGGTGTATTGCCTTCTTCCGACGGTATCAACAGCATAGGAAATTAATTTATTATCCGGACTAATATTTAAACCAACAAGTTTAAAATACCCCAAACCTTCTGCCATTTCATTACAATCAAAAAGAATCTCTTCTTTGGCCTCTAAATGCTCTTTTTTTCTCAAATAAATTGGGTAATCCTTGCCCTTTTCATATCGAGTTAAATACCAGTAGCCATTGTATTTATAAGGTACTGATTGATCATCTTCCTTTATCCTTGCTTTTATTTCTTCAAACAACCTTTCTTCCAACTCATTGGTGTGAGAAGTCATTTTATGAAAATATTCATTTTCATCCTTCAGGTAATTTATTACTTCAGGATTTTCTCTTTCATTCAGCCAAAAATAATCATCTATTCTTGTATCATTATGAATTTTCAGTTCCTTTGGAATCTTTTTGGCTTTAGGAGCTACAACAGCGTCAATCATGCAATTATGTGTTTTTTTTTGAATTCTTTAAAAGCTGAATAAGTTTCTATTCGCTTTTTTTGAATAGTTGGGCAATTTAGTAATTTTGCACTTTATAAATTTTAATATATACAATTATGTTTGGAGATATGATGGGAATGATGGGTAAGCTAAAAGAAACCCAACAAAAAGTGGAAGACACAAAAAAAAGACTTAATACGGTTTTAATTGATGAATCTAGTACTGATCAAAAATTAAAAGTAACCATAACAGCAAATAGAGAAATAAAATCTATTTCCCTTGATGACGAATTATTACAGGACAAAGAAATGTTAGAAGATTATTTAGTTTTAACTCTAAATAAAGCCATTTCAAGAGCAACCCAAGTTAACGAAACTGAAATTGCTGCCGTTGCAAAAGAAGGCATGCCAAACATTCCTGGAATGGATATGTTTAAATAAAAAAATATCCCGATAATTATATATCGGGATTTTTTTAGAATTTTAAATTGGATAGGGTATCTAATACTTTTTCATGCATAAAATTGGTATAATCTAAATGCGTTACCATTCTAAGCTTTCCACTCCCCATTCCTATTATTTGAATGTTATTTTCAGCCAACTTCTGAATAAATTCAGATTCCTTTGAGTCATCTCTCAATTCGAATATCACAATGTTAGTTTCTACTTTCTGAACAAATTTAACACCATCTAAAGCATTTAATACTACTTCCAATTCTTTGGCTTTAATATGATCCTCTTCCAATCTATTTAATTGATGGTCTAAAGCATAAATCCCTGCTGCAGCCAAGTAACCAACTTGACGCATGCCACCACCAAATATTTTTCTAATCCTAATAGCGTTCTCCATAATTTGCTCATCTCCAACCAAAACAGAACCTATCGGGCAACCTAATCCTTTACTCAAACAAACTGAAATAGTGTCAAATAATTGACCATGTTGTTTTGGAGTTTCCGATTTTGCAATAAGGGCATTCCAAAGTCTAGCTCCATCCAAATGAAAACCTAAATTATTAGACTTTGCCAAAGCTCCAATTTTTTGTAATTCTTCAAAATCCCAACAAGAACCTCCACCTCTATTAGCTGTGTTTTCGACTTCAATCAAGGACGTTAAGGGGCTATGATAAAAATCGGGAGGGTTGATTGCTGCCTGTGCCTGTTCTACAGTAAACATCCCACCTTGCCCCTGTAATAGCTTACAAGAAACACCACTATTAAACGATGCTCCACCACCTTCATAATTAAATATATGTGCATCTTTATCCGCAATAACCTGATCACCCGGATTTGTATGAAGTTTTATCGCCGTTTGGTTTGCCATTGTACCTGTAGGGAAAAATAGCGCTTTTGGTTTTCCAAACATCGCTGCTACCTTCTCTTCTAAAGCATTAACGGTTTGATCTTCCTTATAAACATCATCACCAACCTCTGCTGTCATCATCGCTTCTAACATTCCTTTAGTAGGTTTAGTAACCGTATCACTCCTTAAATCTATTATCATTTTTGGTGTATTATTTCATTAATTCTATTCAGGATTCTACTCAAATAAAGTAAAACCTAAGAAATACAAAATTGAAGTTTTACAATTGTACTTCAAAATCTAATTTGCTATTTATATTTAATTTAGGATAAACTTTATTAAAAAAACATCAACCATTACATCTTATTAATTGAGTATTTCAAGCTAAAAAATTGGATAAAAATTAAAGATGTAGATTCTTTCATCACTGAGGTTTTCCTTTTACATTTGTGAAAAATATATAACCCTATGACTACATCCGATCAAATTAAAGATCTTGTAGAACGCCTTGGAGCGTTGAGGAGGTATCTTTGACATAGATGCCAAACTAATTGAAATTTCTAACGAAGAAGAAAAAACCTTCGACCCAAATTTCTGGAACGATTCTAAATCGGCAGAAATCATCATGAAATCTTTAAGAGAAAAGAAAAAATGGGTGGAAAATTATAACACTTCAAAATCTCAAATTGAAGACTTAGAAGTCCTTTATGAATTTTATAAGGCTGAAGAAGCTACCGCTGAAGAAGTAGACAACTCCTTTGCAACTTGCACCGAGTTAATTGAAAATTTAGAGTTCAAAAACATGCTTTCGGAAGAAGGTGATAGTCTCAGTGCTGTACTTCAAATTACAGCAGGGGCTGGCGGTACAGAAAGTTGTGACTGGGCAAATATGTTAATGCGTATGTATCTAATGTACGCCGAGAAAAACGGTTATAAAGTTAAAGAACTCAACCTTCAAGAAGGTGATGTTGCAGGAATCAAAACCGTTACTTTAGAAATTGAAGGCGATTACTCTTTTGGTTGGCTTAAAGGCGAAAACGGAGTGCACCGATTGGTGAGAATCTCTCCTTTTGATAGCAATGCCAAGAGACATACGAGTTTTGCTTCGGTTTATGTTTATCCTCTTGTTGATGATACCATTGACATTGAAATTAATCCAGCTGATATAGAAATCACTACAGCACGTTCAAGTGGAGCTGGTGGTCAAAATGTAAATAAGGTAGAAACAAAAGTGCAGCTAACACATAAACCTACTGGCATTCAAATCTCTTGTTCTGAAACCCGCTCTCAACATGATAATAGAGCAAGAGCGCTTCAAATGTTAAAGTCTCAATTGTATGAAATTGAGCTAAGTAAACAAATGGCTCAGCGCGAAGATATTGAAGCGGGAAAAATGAAAATTGAATGGGGAAGTCAGATTAGAAACTATGTCATGCATCCTTACAAACTTGTAAAAGACGTTAGAACAGCCCACGAAACTGGAAATGTTGACGCTGTTATGGATGGTGGTATTGAACCATTTCTTAAATCATACTTAATGATGATGGGACAACAAAATGAAGATGATCCTAATACCTTATAAAAACACATTATGACAAAAATTTATCACAATCCAAGATGTTCTAAATCCAGACAAGGCTTAGCGCTTTTAGAAGAACAGAATGAAACCATAGAGATTATAAAATATTTAGATACACCCTTAACTACTAACCAGTTATCAGACCTAATAAAAATGTTAGGTATTTCTCCGCTGCAATTGGTTAGAAAAAATGAAGCTATTTGGAAAGAAAACTATAAATCCAAATCACTTTCTGATAACGAATTGATTTCTGCAATGGTAGAGCACCCTAAATTAATAGAGCGTCCAATTGTAGTTAAAAACGGTAAAGCTGTTATTGGAAGACCACCGACCAATATTCTTGAAATCTTATAATTTATCAACTTGGTTTTAACACAATTTTAACCAAACCCGATTAAACCAAAGTCTACATTTGCGGTCAAACAACCTAATAATTGACCGCAAATGCTTACCAAAGTCACATTCCTTCTTAGTCTTTTTTTAAGCCTCTCATGCTTAACTTCTTATGCACAAGATGATCGCGCCAAAAAACAAATGGAGCGATATGAAGAAGAAATGGCAAAAAAACAAGCCGAATACATTCAGGAAACTATAGCTACTCTAAACGCTGATGATTTTCAAAAACAAATTATAAAGCAAAAAATGGAGAGTTACTTTGTAGCCAAGAAAAACATCTTAATGGCGAATCTACCTGTTCATGAAAGAGAAGCTGCAATTGCTAATCTCAACGAAACTCATTTTTTGGAAATAAAAGCAATGGTAGATGAAAACACCTACCAACAATTAGTTGATGCTACTACATTAACCAAAACGCAACAATACAAAAAGAAAAAGAAAAAAGAAAAAGCTTCAAAAAAGAAGAAAAAATCCCAATAAACTGCTAAATGAAATTAAAACTTACCTCATTATTATTAAGCCTTATTAGCTTAGTTAGCTGGTCTCAATCAAACTTAAGGTCTGATACAACCAGTGCTCAAAACGAAACAACAGTAATCGCCCCTGCAAACCCAGTAAAAAAAGTAAGTATCACTGGAAAAGTGCTTGATGCAGAAACCAAAGCGCCTTTAGAATACGCTACAGTTGCCTTTTTTAGTAAAAAAGAAAACAAAATAACAACTGGTGGCATCACCGACTTAGAGGGTAACTTCAACATTGAAATTCAAAGTGGATTATACGATGTTTCTGTTGAATTTATGACCTACAAAACCGTTACACTAAAAAATCAATCTTTAAACGAGGACACTAATTTGGGTACAGTGTTTCTTGAATTGGATATTGAAGCTTTAGATGCTGTAGAAATAATTGCTGAAAAAACTACAGTTGAGCTCAAACTTGACAAAAAAATATACAACGTAGGTAAGGATTTAACAGTTAGAGGAGGTAGTGTTAGTGATGTTTTAGATAATGTGCCATCTGTTTCGGTAGATGTAGAAGGTAATGTAGCACTAAGAGGAAATGAAAACGTACGTATTTTAATCAATGGTAAACCATCTGGATTAGTTGGTCTAAGTTCTACTGAAGCCTTGAGGCAATTACCTGCGGAATCTATTGAACGTGTAGAAGTAATTACTGCTCCATCGTCTCGATATGATGCTGAAGGTACTGCAGGTATTTTAAATATTATTTTAAGAAGAAGTAAATTACAAGGGCTTAATGGAGCAATTACCGCTAATGCAGGTCATCCTACATCGGCAGGGATTTCAGGAAATTTAAATTATAGAACTGGTGACTTTAACTTTTTTGCTACTACGGGGTATAGCTATCGAGACGCTCCAGGAAACAGCACTACGAAAACTCAATATTTTAACGAAACAGAGGATGAAAACACGGGATTAATCATTGATAACCCAGACACTTTTATTAATGAATATAGAGAATTTGACAGAGAGCGTAAAGGTTTTAATATCAATACAGGTGTTGAATGGTATGTCAATGACCAATCTTCAATTACTGCTTCTGTAGTATATAGAGATAATAACAATGCATCAAACACAACAAACTCAATTAATGAACTAGATGCTAATGGTCAATTATTAAATCAAACTTTTAGATATGACCCAGAAGTTGAAGATGATAAAACGGTACAGTATTCATTAAATTTTGACAAGCAATTTGAATTACCTGGTCATAAATTCACCCTTGATTTTCAATTCGAAGATTCTAAAGAAGATGAATTTTCTACAATTCAAGAAGATGGCTTAGATATTGAAAAGGTTTCTACCTTAGAATCCCAAGAACGTGTATTATTGCAAACTGATTACGTGCTTCCAATAGGTGATAATGGTCAATTTGAATTTGGATACAGAGGAAACTTTAATACCCTTGATACAGATTATAGTCTTGCATTTAACGAAGATGGCGAGTTTATAGAAGACCCAAATGTTAGTAATAACTTGATTTATACCGAACATATTAATGCGGTTTACACTCAATTTGGGAGTAAAATAAAATCGAAATTTTCATATCTATTAGGGGTTAGAATGGAAGATACCAGAATCAAAATAAACCAAATTACAAGTGGTGATTATGACACTAAAAATTACACCGAATTTTTCCCGACTGTTAATTTAGCCTATGAGCTTTCTGAAGATCAAAGTTTCACTTTAGGATACAATAGAAGAATTAGAAGACCAAGATCTCGATTTATTAACCCTTTCCCTTCAAGAAGTAGTGCTACAAACATATTTCAAGGGAATCCTGATATCGACCCAAGTTATTCTAACACTCTAGATTTAGGGTATTTGAATAAAATGAACACCGTAACTATTAATTCTTCTATTTACTATACAAAATCAACAGATGTCTTTACATTTATTAGTGAAGATACTGGAGAAACTACATTTGTTGGAGATACTGAAGTACCTGTAATTAGAAGAACACCAATTAACTTGGCTACTAATGAGCGCTACGGATTTGAATTTACTTTGGGTTATAGACCTTCAAGAAAGTTTAATGTTAACGGAAACTTTAACCTATTTAAATCTATTACTCGAGGAGATCACAACGGAACTAATTTTGATGCAGACAATTTGAGTTGGCAAGCAAGAGTTAATGCAAAATATACTCTCCCTGCAAAAATCGATTGGCAAACAAGATTAGGTTATTACGGCCCATCTGAAGATGCTCAAAACAAAAGAGATGGTATTTTTAGTTGTGACTTAGCTTTTAGTAAGGACCTATTTAAAGAAAAAGCTTCGATAGCTCTTAATATAAGAGATGTTTTTAATTCAAGAAAGCGTACCATAGAATCTACTACAGATACATTTTTTAGTGATTCTGAATTTCAGTGGAGACAACGAAGCTTTAATGTTTCATTCACATACAGATTCAATCAGAAAAAATCAAGATCAAACCAAAGTCGTGGCGGCGGAGGCGGTGATATGGAATTTGAAGGATAGAACATAAATAAGAACTTAAAAAAAGGCATTCTAATTAGATTGCCTTTTTTTAGTTGCTATCGGTAACATAAAGCACAAAAAAAGGAGTCTGTAAGACTCCTTTTAAATATTTTGAACAACTAATATAATTAGTCTTTGCTACTGAAGATTTTCACCTTTTTTTGCAGCTTTCTTTTCTTTTAAAACTTCAATAATTGAACCACCAATCCAGTAAGGGATTACAAAAGTGATTAAAAATATCATTAACCAAAATCCAATTGTTAAAATGGTTAAAAACGCTAAAAATCCTAAATATTGATCAAATTCAAACATAATTGGTGTTCCTTTTTTTATTGTACGGCAAATATAGGTTAAAGGTTCAATTAAAACAACAGTAAAATTAATATTTTACTTGAAATTCAAAATCAAATAATTAGGTGGTAACATTGAAATAAATTGCATAAAAAAGCCCTAAAATCATTCAAAAAATTAACAAAACAATTACAATTTAAGACCGTAATTCTGTTAAATATAAGTGCCAATTATCTTAAATTTGCAACTTTAACTGTAATAAACAAATTCTTATGGAATTCAGAATAGAAAAAGATACAATGGGTAATGTAAATGTGCCCGCTGACAAACTTTGGGGTGCACAAACAGAACGCTCAAGAAATAACTTTAAAATTGGAGCTCCAGGCTCAATGCCTTTAGAAATAGTTTACGGATTTGCATACTTGAAAAAAGCCGCTGCTCACGCTAATGCAGAATTAGGTGTATTAGCTGAAGATAAACGCGATTTAATTTCTGCTGTATGTGATGAAATACTTGCAGGAAAACATGACGATCAATTTCCATTAGTAATTTGGCAAACTGGTTCAGGTACACAAAGTAATATGAATGTAAATGAGGTGATTGCTAATAGAGCTCATCAATTAGCAGGTAAAGTAGTTGGAGAAGGCGAAAAAACAATTCAACCTAATGATGATGTAAACAAATCACAATCATCAAATGACACTTTCCCTACGGGAATGCATATTGCTGGGTACAAAAAGATAATTGAAAACACTATTCCTGGTGTTACTCAACTTAGAAACACTCTTAATACAAAATCTCAAGATTTTGCTGATGTTGTAAAGATTGGTCGTACTCACCTTATGGATGCTACGCCTTTAACATTAGGTCAAGAATTTTCTGGATATGTAGCTCAATTAGATCACGGATTAAATGCAGTGAAGAACACATTAAATCATTTAAGTGAATTAGCATTGGGAGGTACTGCAGTTGGTACTGGATTAAACACTCCTAAAGGTTATGACGTTTTAGTGGCTAAATATATTGCGGAATTCACTGGGCTTCCATTCGTTACAGCTCCAAATAAATTTGAAGCCTTAGCTGCGCATGATGCTATAGTAGAATCTCATGGTGCTTTAAAACAATTGGCAGTATCTCTAAACAAGATTGCTAATGATATTAGAATGATGGCATCTGGACCAAGAAGTGGTATTGGTGAAATTATTATTCCTGCAAACGAACCAGGAAGTTCTATTATGCCCGGAAAAGTAAACCCAACACAATGTGAAGCTTTAACTATGGTTTGTGCTCAAGTTATGGGTAACGATGTTGCTGTAACAGTTGGTGGTACTCAAGGTCATTATGAGCTAAACGTATTTAAACCAGTAATGGCCGCTAATTTATTACAGTCGGCTCAATTAATTGGTGATGCCTGCGTAAGCTTTGATGTGAATTGTGCTTCTGGAATCGAACCTAACCATGGCGTTATTAAAGAATTATTAAACAATTCATTAATGCTTGTAACAGCATTAAACACTAAAATCGGTTATTACAAAGCTGCCGAAATTGCTAATACAGCACATAAAAATGGTACTACTCTAAAAGAAGAAGCAATCAATTTAGGATACGTTTCTGCCGAAGATTATGATGCATGGGTAAAACCAGAAGACATGGTAGGTAGCCTACAATAGTATTAACAACATATTTAATAGTAAAAAGCAGGTCTAAAGAGACCTGCTTTTTAATTGGTTGGTTAGTTGAATTTTGTCAAATTGACTTTCAAAATTAAATTACAAAACGAAATTAAACTCCTATTTACTCATATTCAATAACATATGTTAATTTCTTAACATATGTTAAATCTTTTTTCTAATCCTACTCATTTGAACGGGAGTAATTCCCAAATAAGATGCGATTTCATATTGTGGGATCAAGTCGTCGATATTTGGTATTTCACGCCTAAGCTTAATGTATCTATCCTTAGCATCTAAGGTTATCAATTCTAAATTTCGCTTTTCTGCCTTTTGAAATACCTTTTCTAAAATCTTAATATAAAGTGATTTTATTTCATCATCAGTTTTTGATAATTCTATAATTTTTTTAAAGTTTAATTTATAAGCCTTACAACTGGTGATACTTTCATAGGTTAATAATGATGTACTATTATTAATTAATGCCGATAATGAGCCTACAAAGGAAACTGGCTTAAAAATTGATTTGGTATAAATTTTCCCGTTTTCTGTTCGGATATATGCCCGCATTAATCCATCGACCAACATATAAACATCGGTTGGGGTTTCTCCGTTTTCTGTAATTGAAGTATGAGCAGGTAATCTACAAAACTCTGCCATGTTCTTAATTTTTTGAAAACTATTTTCAGATATTCCAGTGAGTGTATTAAGAAATAAAAAGTTTGGATTCAAAGTGTTTGATTTATTTCCTATAAAATTAAATCAACTCCTTTTATATTCCTAATTTGAAAAAAAACACCTCAATATTTCATACTTTTATACTCCATTTTTATAATAAATTCTATCTCAAAAAATGTCCATTTTAATTATAAATATTAAATCTCTTGTTCAGGTAAGACCTGAAGGGGTTTCAAAACTATCGGGTGAAGAAATGAAGACTTTGCCTACCATCGAAGACGCTTTTTTACTCATTGAAGACGATACCATAATTGATTACGGCAAAATGACTGAAGCGTACAGTATGTCTGCTGATAAAATTATTGATGCCACCGGAAAATTAGTATTGCCGAGTTGGTGTGATTCACACACACATATTGTATATGCTGGGGATCGGTCTCAAGAATTTGTAGATCGGATTAATGGTTTATCCTATGAAGAAATTGCCAATCGCGGCGGAGGTATTTTAAATTCTGCTGAAAAACTTCAAAATTGTAGTGAAAACGATTTGTTTGAGCAATCTTTAGAGCGGTTAATAAATGTTACGAAATTAGGAACAGGTGCCATCGAAATTAAATCTGGTTATGGATTAACTGTTGAAGCCGAATTAAAAATGCTTCGAGTAATCAAAAAACTTAAGGATGAAACTGGTATGGCAATTAAATCTACCTTATTAGGAGCCCATGCCCTACCTGTAGATTATAAAAACAATAAATCAGGATACGTTGATCAAGTGATTGAAAAAATGCTTACGTTAGCTGTAAAAGAAAACTTAGCAGACTATGTTGATGTCTTTTGTGAAAAAGGCTATTTTGATTTAGAGGACACCGAAAAAATAATGGCTGCAGCTAAAGCGTATGGTATTAAATCTAAAATTCATGTCAACCAATTTAACGCTTTTGGAGGCGTAGAACTTGGGGTGAAATATGATGCCTTATCGGTTGATCATTTAGAAGAAATGAATCCTGAGGATTATGTAGCTTTAAAAGGCAGTAACACCATACCAGTAGCTTTACCATCTTGCTCCTATTTTTTAAGTATACCATACACGCCTGGAAGAAAAATTATTGATTCTGGACTGCCTTTAGCCCTAGCAACAGATTATAACCCTGGATCTACACCTAGTGGAAACATGAATTTTGTAGTGAGTACAGCATGTATAAAAATGAAATTAACTCCTGAAGAAGCGATAAACGCTGCTACACTAAATGGTGCTTATGCTATGGGACTATCAGATTCTCACGGTAGTATTACCATTGGTAAAAAAGCTAATATTATAATTACCAAACCCGTGTCAAACTACAATTATTTACCCTACGCCTTTGGAGACAATCTCATTGATAAAGTCTATTTAAATGGAAAAATAGTAGCATAAAAAAAGCCCTTTAGACTATTTCTAAAGGGCTTTTTCATTTAAATCAATTATTTACTTTAAGATAAACTCGGTAGAAGATACCTTATGCTTAGAGTTATAAACACTTACAACATAACGCCCTGGTTCAAACTTCTCGTTGTTTGTCTTACCGATAAACTCGCAAATATCTAAGTTTTTGTTTTCGTAATTAAATTTACTAATCACACTGTAGTTTAAGATTTCATCCTCAAATTGAATTTGCTCATTTGCTCCTAAAACATTGTTATTTGGATCTATAACTTGAACATAAAGCTCTTTATCTCCTTCTTGAGACAAGGTGTTTTTAGCAACTGTATAACAAATTCTAATTTTACTTGAACGCCTTGCTCTTTCTGTTGGGATTAACTTTCCTGAGTTACGCTCAATAACCCCTAATCCTCTTAAGCCAACAGCTTGAAGACTTGATGCATCTTCAACAATTGTTGCCAATTCTGTGTTTTGAACAAGTAATGAATCGGTGTATTTATTACGTTCTTCTAAATCAATATACATGCTATCTAAAGATATCGCCAAATCTGTATTCTCAGTTTTTAACCTATCATTTTCTTCAAGTAGAGCATCCATCTCTTCTTGCAAAGCCATATATTTCTTTTTATATCTCCATAAGCTATTTACACTATTTTGAGATATTTTTAATGAATCCATTAATTCTTGGATACGAGCTCTTGCTTCTATTAAATTTTCGTTAGCAACATCGTTTTCACTAATTGCTTCATCATATTGCTTGGCCATGATGTCAAGGTCTTTCATTACTTCTTGCTTTTCTCTAACAAGAGTAGCTTCTGTTTCCTTTTTTTCATTGTACAATTTTGCAGTGTAAAAACCTACACCCAATAATACAACTACTAAAACTCCCAATACAATTTTTAAAGTTTTGCTTTTGCTGTTGGTATCCTCCATATTCTATTAATTTAAAATTATTAATCCGTTAATTATTTGTTGTTTTGAATTTTGAAATACAAATAAACTGTATTTTTATTTTTTAATTTTTAATTATTCCTTCAATGGACAGACTTCAGTTATTCAACACTTCTAAATTAAATAATTTACTCAATAAAAGGAGTAAAGAAACTAAATTTGGTGAAACTGTTAAAATACCATCCAAGCTTACTTCTATATACGACACTATTTCAAGTTTGGATGTTGACTTTGTTTTATTTGGAGTCCCGGAAGATGTAGGCGTATTCGCAAACCACGGAAAGACAGGGACTTCAGGCTCCTGGGAAGCCACATTAAAAATTTTATTAAATATTCAAACCAACCCATTTACTAGGCCTGATCGTGTATTAATATTAGGTTCATTAGACTATTCCGATGTAATTGAAAAAACAAATCTATTGGATTCGGACTCTAAAAAGGACATTCAAAAAGCAAGAAAACGGGTTGAAAAAATTGACAGAGATGTTACACATTTAGTAAGTACTATTGTGAAATCTGGTAAAACACCGATAGTAATTGGCGGTGGTCACAATAACTCATACGGCAACATAAAAGGCAGCGCTTTAGGAATAGGTAAACCTATCAATGCCATAAATTTTGATGCTCATACAGATTTTAGGTCTGAAGAAGGTAGACATAGTGGAAATGGATTTTCTTATGCTTTTGCAGAAGGCTTTTTAAGCAGATATTTTGTGTTTGGACTTCATGAAAATTATACTTCCCAAGCCATTTTTCAGGGTTTAAATAAAATTAAAAATGTGAAGTTTAATACTTACGAATCTATTGCTGTAAGGAAGGAATTAAAATATGGCAAAGCACTAAAACAAGGACTTCAATTTATACAAGACAATGCTTTTGGGGTTGAAGTAGATTGTGATTCGATAATTAACACCACCAGTAGTGCGATGACCCCAAGTGCTTTCTCGGTTGAACAAGCCAGGCAGTTTGTTCATTTTTACGGCAAAGAAGAAAACTCATGTTACTTACATATTTGTGAAGCAGCTCCAACACCTGAAAATGCGTCACAAGTAGGTAAACTAATCACATATTTAATTACCGATTTTATTAGAGCTAAACTTTTATAACCCTATAAATCTTCCTAATTATTTACTTTTTTCAGCGAATCCAATTGTCGTTCTAAGCGCTCAATTGCAATTTGCTTTTCATCTTTTTCAGGGATGATTTTTATGCTATCAGCTAACACTTCTGAAGCATCAATCTGTTTGGTTTCTTCCACAAAATATTCTTCTATATTTTCACTAGAACGCCAAGCTTCTCCTAATTGGTCATAAACTGCTTTATCCCAAGTTGACGGATGCTTCACATCAATCCAAACAACATCTCTATATTCACTATCAACCAATGCCAAATCTGGTGTCGCTGAGCCATCAAAGTTGGCCGAATCATCTCTCACAGCTGAAATGGTCCCTAAAAAAAATAAGCGTTTTCTTCCCGCAATATCTTTAATATAAGGTCTAAATTCTACCGGCTTATTTACCGACCAATCATACTCTTTTCTTGATTCGATAACTTTTAAAGGCATGGCTGATACACCGGCGTAACCTTGCTTCTTCGAGGCATGGTCATAATAATAAAGTTTATCTGTACCATCGGCTGGAATAAAAACACTAAAACTTAAACTTGTGCGCTCCTCACCTACTGGTTCTAACCCAAACCAATGATACAATCCGCTATAGGCATTATGAGAGTTTCCTTGAAAATTAAAATCTGTTACAAAAGGCTGTTCGTTTTGGTCGTCTGGTAAGTCTGGAATTTTAACAGCTGTTTGCATATTCCAAGGTAGTGGATCTGAAAATCCTCCTAAAAACTTAAGAGATTCTGCTTGTAATCGAGAGACTTCTTCTGCCAATGTGTTTTGACGAGTCAAAAAAGGGTGATTTTTCATATCCTCTGGACTCACGTAGGTTCCTTTACCTATAAACAAACGTTCGACATAATCACTAAAATCATGTGCTCCATTTTCAATGATATAAACGCCACCAAAGGTAGGATAAGGAAAAAAGAATCCTTTCCATTTTATTATGCTCACCACTTCAACCCAGCTTCCTTTGTCATTTTTCATATAAAAGGTATCACTTGGCTCCATTGTAAATAGCTCAAAGAAATTAAATCTCTGAACCACTGCATTGTAGGTGTTTCTGCTAAACTTTAGAGATTCCCCTATAGAAAATGTAACGGGTATTCTATTCTCACTTGAGAACCGAGGAAATGGCGTTGTACTAGAAACCGAAAACACTTCTTCTGTATTATCATTTATTCTCTGCCACACATAATTCTCTGAAGGTTGAATTGCCATGGTCCATTTATTCTCATTGTCCACTCGCACTAAGTGTGGTAAGGATACATCTTTGGTTTCTCCTACCGATTCATTAGCCATTGAGAAAATGTTTCGTAAGGGTTGAATTCTTTCGTTTTGAGTTAATGGTAATTCATGTATTTCTACCTTATTCAAATCCTGAAACACATTATAAGATTGCATAAATGCATACATTTTCACTTGCCAACCTACATAATAAATTCCGCCTAAAACAAGAACTATCAGACCAAGTATTAGGGCACGTTGACCCGTACTCGCTGTTTTTCGAAACTTTCTAAGTCCCAAATACAATATCGCAATGCAAACCAATAGAATAAAGGCATACTTTCTCAAAAAGAGTAAAGCTGGTTGATAATCATCTCTTAAAATAAATATCACAACCAAGAATACGATTCCTAAAAGAATAGAAATACTTTTGTTTTGCTTAATTTTTTCCCACATACGTTTTATTCCAAAATTTCTTAATAAGACAGATTTACATTAATCCTTTATCTTTTAATCGCTCTCTTGCCGATTTCTTTTCAGCTTCTGGCTTTTCCTCTTTTTCTGGCACTTGGTTTGGTAATTTGTTTTCAGGTCTTAAATCTTCAACAAAACCCGAAACCTTATCTACAGTCTGCTCAACAACATCCTCTAAATGATCTGAATTTTCTTCAATCACCTTACCCGATTTCAACACAAAATTAGCAATATAAGTCCCGATTAATGTTCCTGATATTAGCGATACAAATACAGAAACAGAATTATAACTCACCCCTATTGGGACCACAAATTGTAAAATTATTATTGCGCCCAAAAACAGAAAACCAATATATACCACTCGCATCAAAAGTTTCTGCTTGTAAACAAATCCAGTTTTATCGTCGGCTGACATTTGTAATTCTTTCGAATTTAAAATTCTATTTATACTTCTGTACAATCCATTATTTTGAGATTCACGCCAATACAGAAGTACTCCAAACAATATTGAGGCAATAAAAATGATGAGTTCAAGTGTCATAATTGATTATTTTTTATATCTATATTATAAGTATCTATAAATTAGATATTGTTACTTATTGTTTGCACTGCCCAATCTTTAAAAGTAGGCTTCCATGTTACAAAGGCGTCGTGAAATTTAGATTTATCATACCAAAAAAGATACAAAATATCTTTAGCCGAAATATTCACTAATAATTTCCAAATTAAATCCTTCTGAGCATTAGTTAACGAAGAATGCGGTTTATGTAAGGCAAAATACATGCTCTCATCTACCAAATCGGCAATTTTATAGGTATTGCTCGTTTCTAATTTCTCCAGGTAACGTTCAACACACATTACTTTCTTTCTATCTTCAATACTTAATTTATTGAGATAACTTTTAAAAAGCACTTTTTCATCAAGAATTTCTAAATAAGAATGTTCAACGTCATCTAGACGCTGGTAAAGCTCAAACTTTTTAATTCTATTATATCGCTCCGTTTTGACTTCTTTTCTAAGATCACACTCCAAAATCATATGATCTCTTAACTTGGTAACAAGCTCTGGTTGATTAATATGATAAATCAACACATCATGCACTACATCTTTAATAGCCTCATTATAATTTTCCTTATCGGCAAACACTAATATTGGAGAAATAAAATCCCGTAGCACATAAACACCGCCAAACGCCTTAGAATAGAAAGATTCTACATCGAAGGCAATAGCGCTCATGATAAAGTCTCGATGTCTCAAATCGCCATAATTTTTAGCAGATTCCAATAACTTTGACTGAGTTGATTCATCAATAAAATTATGGCCTTGCCTAAATACGTTAATAAGATCTCGTTGCTCTTTCTGATGAAAAACTATATTATTTGTCACTCGAAATCCTATTGATATTTCTTGGTATTTAAGAATATCTAAGGGTTCATAAAACGTATCTATATCTTGGTCAAAATCAACACAAATGGCATGATCTCGAGTAATATCTTTTATTTGACTTTCGTAAGTTTCAAATACAAAATTCATCATTTCTTTATCAAAAGAATGAAACGGCATATATACCGGAATATCTTTTTGTCTTGGAGTAATTAAAATGGCATGCGGATTGGCATCTCCATTATTAAGATAATGCATATTTTGACGTTCCTCAGCAATTTCCGGGCTCCATCCTAAGCCATCAATAGAGAAAGAGCTTAATTGAGTTTGTTTAAAGCCTAAAGTTTGTAAACAAGTATTATAGCGTTCAACCAATTTCCCATTAACGGTAATTAGCTGACTTCTATATAAATTTGCTTCAATTAACTTCTCCATAAGTATTAATAAATTGAATGGTCTGTTGAAGGGTTTTGATCAAAATACTTTCGAGCCGAAATATCAACTTTCATTTGTCCTATTCTTGAATCTACTTTACGTTTAAAGTCGGTATCTGCAATGGTTGCAACATTATCTAAATACCTAATTACTTCTTGTCTTCTAATCTCAGAAAAGTTAAGTCCTTTCATATTAGATTTCATTAATTCTTGCAACATATTAAACTTGGTTTCATAATCCTTTTTAAAGTAAATTTCAGGGTTTTCGAACCAATCTTGTTCTAAATCAAAATCTGTTAATCGTAGAGATATTGCAGATTGAATATTTCTAACGTCACGAGAAGAAAAGAACGGAAACACCGTTTGCATATCCTTGTATAACTGTGCAAAAAACTGATGTTGATTGGTTGGATATTTTTGCTCTACTTTCTCATATATTTCCATAACACGACCTTCTGAAGGTTTTTCAATTTGCTTCAAAATATCCCCCATATCTTTTGCCAATCCTTGATCTGCCAAATACTTATACGCATCAGGATCTTGCATATTTACGAAATCTGGCAAACGCTTTTCTAAAGCACTCCACCATAAATAATCCTGGTCTAAAAAGTCATTTTGAGATTGCGCTCCATCAATTTTAAATCGGCCTTGTACTCTTGAAATCACTGCCTTATCTAACATCTCAGGTAAATTCGTGAATAACCCTATAGAACTATTACCATAATTAACGGCATAAGCTCCTTCAGTATATCTTAAAAAGACACCTATCACTTCTTTTACCCCTGCAGAAACGCCTTGAGTTGTGCGTTCTTGCAAATTGTTTTCTGCGTCATCAATTGGCGCAAATATCAACTTACTGGGATCTTGCATTGGCTTCATCCACTCGACCATTTTCTCTGCCGATCCACCTTGAAACGTACTAATTAAGGTATCTGGCATAGGATGAAACAAAAATGGAATATCTAATTGTTCAGAATAATCTTTTAGTCGTGTTGCTATTGCTGCAATAAGCATACTTTTTCCTGTACCTGGAATCCCATATCCCATAAACACCGGCATAAATCCTCCTAATTCTTGAAATGGATTTTTCTTTTCTGTAAAATCATAACTTAAAAGTCGCTCTGTAAGTCGTCTGGAAAAGTGCTTTGCATCTCTATTACCAACAATTTGCTCAAAATTAATACGGTTAAATTCTACACTCTTAGCATTTCCTTCAAAAACATTATTCCAACCCGAAATTGCAAATTCAGTTTTCTCTAATTTATAGGTTCTATCAGTGATAGATTCGGTATACTCTAAAGCCCCTTTTCTTAGCTGAATTTCATCTATTAACGCCTCAAAATACACCACTGAAAAATCGACTACATCTTGATCAGATGTTATGATTTCGGGTATATTTAAATACTTATCATAATAATACAAACTGCATGCTATGCCTTTTAATGGAGACATAAAGGACACCTCAGGAATACCTGCAAATTTATTTTTCATTACACTCAAATCATCAGAAGCCATTGGCTTAAGTTGATGTAACACACGATAAGCAAAAGAAAATAACATAAAAGCAGTAGCCGTATGCTGCTTACTTTCAAATTCTCTTTTTCCACTATTATCTAAAGCCGATTTTCTTTCGTTTAAGGCTGAAAGACCAGATGCGTCATAGTAATTGTCCTTTATCCAAATCCCTATGGTTAGTCCTTCTTGTACCGCAAATAAGGTTTCATTCAACCGCACTGGCAACGCCACAGAATCTGGAAGTAATTTTTTCTTCAACCCCAAAATAGATTTGGAAACCGTTGTTATTTCTGAATTGCTTCCTCCATTTTTTGCTCGAGATAAATACAATAAAATCGAATCGTCTTTAGCATCTTTATCCTTGTTTCTTGCTCTAAGACCTTGCTCCCATTGCACACTTTTTAAATATGATGAGGCCTCGTCTCTTAATGAATTAAGCTCTGATTGTTTTATAGGAAAAGTTGAATTGTGCTCCATGTATTGTTTTATCTATTTGGTTGTTGTGATGTTTGTTGTATTAATTCGACTAATATCTTTTCATGCGCCCCCTTTGGAAGCCAATTAGCATTGAGATAATAATAGGTTTCTCGCCACTCAATGGCTATCATTTTAGACCTTAATTGATTAAATTCATCTACATCTGTTATTTCATTATAAGTTAATAATTGCTGTTTTGAATTATGCTCAATTGGTACTTGAATACCTTTAGAATTCAATTCTACAAACATTAGCTTTTTATGTTTAAAATAGTGTGTAACCGCCATAACACCAAAAGTGAATAACAGCACAAAACTCATTACTCCAATAAATTTTAAAATTAGAGTATTATAACTCCATAACAGCATACTACCCATTGATAGCAAAATAAAAAGTAAACCTAAAAAAAGAAATTTTAAAGGTGGTTGATAGCTAAATTTCATACTTTGATCTAGGGAAAATCAGTTTAAATCGTTTTCAATTTTTCAATATTTAAACGTGGTATTTCAAAAGGAGGTTTTGCCAATTTATTTAAAGCCTCTGGACATTTATTATACAATAACTGAATCATACGATGGGGTGCAAAAACTAATGGTTTCTTATTCACTTCTCCCCACTTTTGAAGAATCTGACCTGAGAAAAAACCACCTTCCTTAAACGTATCTGTAGACGCCACTTCATCGATACTCATCGATACAGCAAAAGATTCTAAGGGTACTTCTTTATTCAAAATACTCTTCAATAATTGATGTGTAATTACATTTTCATCTTTAGCAAATACATTATGAATTGGCCCCAAGTCAATACGTTTAATTCGTTTTGGCTCAAGCTTTGTCAGCTTTCTATCTATACCATAAGCCATAGTGTCTAATGCCATCTTTCTATCTGCACTTTGTTTTAAAACGTCGTACAATTGAGTTTTACAATCGTCTACATTTTTCCCGTCATAGTCAAAATACAAATAGCAAACAAAAGGCCTGTTTAGAGCGACATCAAAAAAGCTCCAACTCACTAAATATTCCCCTTGCGAAGCATCTTCAGATTTAACAACCTTACCCTGAACAAATCGGTTAAATATATATTTCTGCTCAACAGATGTGTAATAAATTATTGAAGATGCTTGATATAATTTTGGCCTTGGAATTGACTTCTTTTGACGCAATAAAATATCTAAAAACTCTTCCTTTAACGCATTAACATCTGTTAGCCTATTCAAGTAATTTTCACGTAAGGCTAAATCATTAAACAAATACCTAAATTCTAAATAATTAGGAAACCCTGACTCTGTTAAATCTATTTTCATATCCTCTTCTTCGTCATACATGTATTTTATACGCATGGCTTCAATTGAATACAGTATTAAATCACAATATTGTTTAAAAAATGTAATTTCCTGAGCACTACATATTTCAAGTGCCTCCATTTTAAGATTTAACTGCTTTAGCACAAAATCTACCATTTTGTGATAAAACACATATTGTTCCTTAGAGTCAAGAACTGCAGAATCTAATGGTGTTACAATATGGTTAACGTTCATAATTAATTAGTGGTTATAGTTATATATTAAGACAAAAGATCGTCTTCATCATTTGATGGTGCTGGTGCATCTGGTTCGTCGCTTGGCTCATCATTTTTAGGTGCAGTAGCATCTGCTTTATAATAATCCTCGAAAATCTCTTTCATATCAAAACCATAACGCTCTGCGAAGTTTTTCTGAATATCAACATCTTTAGTTCTTATTTCCTGCAACGCTTCGGCATAACTACTATACACACCCTGCATCACTTTTTCGTGAACCGGAATATTATCCATCATGTCTTGTCTTGCTCTTGCACTCGCTGTATGCATTGCTGCCAAGGTTTCACCGATATGCTCATCTGTTTTTACTCCAAGGTGTTCTAATATCGCAGCAAATTCTTGATCTGTTCTTGCCTTTAAAGCCACCACATATCCGTCATAATATTTTAATCGTTCTTCAGTATCCGATTTTAACTTTGCTCTATGCGTTTGTAAATTACTTCTTAAAGAAGTTAAAACCTTAATGGTTAAATTATGTTTATGTACAAAACTATCTTTACTTGCTGCCAAAGTGGTGTAAGCATTTTTCAATCCTTCAAGTTCTTCTACTTTTTGCTCTAAACCAGTAACTTTACCAATAGCTTGCGCATACTCAGAAGACTGTTTGTCAACAATTTCATCTAATTCTTGTCTTGCTTGTTTCAGTAAAGCATATTGCTCCTCTAGCTTATCTTCAACTTCCTTTTTCTTTTCTAAGGCTTTAGTATGATTTTTCGTAGCTTCAACAATTGCAACTTGCAATTTATCCTCTACCTCTTTAATCTCAACTTCCCTATTTTTAAGTCTTGAAACCGCCGCCTGACTTTTAAAAGACAACTCACTTAATAAAGTTTGAACATCTGCGCTTTCAATACGCTCTTGAAACAAAGCTTTAGCCTTATTATCTGCCGCATCTCGAACACCTTGTGCAGTATTTAATTCTTCTTCTGCCTTCTTAATTTTACTTTTTCTACCCCAAAGGTTTTTCCACCAAGTATCAGGAACATTATTAGCATCTTCCAACTCCATTTTGGCACGTTCTAAGCGTTTTTGAGCATCGTCAATTATTTTCTGCTCATCAGCATTTAGAGATGAAAATTTTTCAAATATAATTCCAACCTCATCCTGATAGTCAGTAAGGTCTTTAATAGCATCTAAAAGCGTAGTTCGATCTTTTTCTGCCATATGAACAACATCATCTAATGTTGCGTTTAATATTTTTTGACGAGACTCAGGATCATCTTCTTGCGACAGTTTAGATTTCATCTGGTCGATAGCTTGACCCCAATTGACATCTACTTGCTCCTGTTTTTCGTTTGAATTAGTTTCTAATAAATCAAAATCATCAGACATATTATAAGTGGTATTTAGTGAGTTTAACGTATTTTAATGCTTAGCAATTTCGAGAAAAATTGTTGGTTATGAAAGTAAAATCTGCTATTGAAGCATAATTTTTGCTACTTCTTCCAGAAAACGTAGTTAATTTGATTCCTTTTTTAGATGTATCAATTGCTACATAATATTTGTAGCAAAAAACACTGTAATGTTACACCATAAATTTAAGCTCTTAATTATCAAGCATCTTCTGGATAAAATTGGTAAAATTAACGTCTCTTTTTTTCTCTTGATTTAAACTAATTATGCATACCTAAATTCAAACTTGGAAAATAAAATAAAAGTCAAAATATTCTTAAAACAAAACCTAAACCTACTTAATATGTAATCAAAAAACTACATCTTTATTTAACTGATTTTCAGCGACTTTCATCAAAACCACTGGAAATCAGCATGATAAAAATTCAATAGAAAACTTTCGGTTTTACAGATTACACAATCAAAACTACAAATTACCAATATTATCTCAATCAATTAGCTTAAACTTTAAACAATTCACAATAAAAGCACTACATGCTATTCGATATATTCAAATTGAAAATTAATTGTATATTTGTGTCCCTAACCAAATCAAAATACTATTAGCTATGGCACTACTTATGTCCTCATCCATTTTTTTGGTTTCTACTCAACAATTATCTGTAGTTTTAATAATTACAGCAGTGATATTTATATTTTTTATAGGGGCTGCCGTGATTAAAATGTATAGGCTAAAAAGAGAAAATAAAAAATTGGTTGAGACAGATGAATTAAAAAAAGACATTGATGATGCATATAAAGATTTTACGGATGGTCATTTGTATTAAAAATTATATATAAAAAAGCCAGCAATAATTGCTGGCTTTTTTGTTTTTAGATTAAAAACTTATCTCACAAGTTTTTTATACTTAATTCGTTTAGGCATTAAATCACCACCTAATCTTTTCTTTTTGTTTTCTTCGTACTCACTAAAACTACCTTCAAAGAAATATACTTGAGAATCGCCTTCAAAAGCTAATATATGCGTACAAATTCTATCTAAGAACCATCTATCATGCGAAATTACTACGGCACAACCTGCAAAGTTCTCAAGTCCTTCTTCAAGCGCTCTTAATGTGTTGACATCTAAATCATTGGTAGGCTCATCCAATAGCAACACATTTCCTTCTTCTTTTAAGGTCATGGCTAAGTGCAATCTGTTTCGTTCTCCACCAGATAAGAGTTTTACCTTTTTATTCTGCTCCGAACCACTAAAATTAAATCGGCTTAAGTAAGCCCTAGAATTTACTTGCTTACCGCCCATCATAACTAATTCTTGCTCATCGCTAAAATTTTGCCAAATGGTTTTTTCAGGATCAATGTTCGAGTGACTTTGATCAACATAAGCTAATTTTGCAGTATCACCCACTTTAAACTCACCTTTATCAGGGTTCTCTTCCCCCATAATCATTCTGAAAATAGTAGTTTTACCAGCACCGTTAGGCCCAATAATACCAACGATCCCTGCTTGTGGCAAGCTGAAGTTTAAATCTTCATAGAGCAACTTATCATCATAAGCCTTACTAACACCAGAAGCCTCAATAACATTTGTACCTAATCTTGGTCCGTTAGGAATAAATATCTCAAGTTTTTCATCAAGTTGCTTTTGATCTTGGCTCATTAACTTATCATAGTTTTTAAGCCTTGCCTTTTGTTTAGTTTGACGACCTTTTGCTCCTTGTCTAACCCATTCTAACTCACGCTCTAAGGTTTTTTGTCGTTTTGATGCCGACTTATTTTCTTGAGCCATTCGTTTAGATTTTTGATCTAACCAAGAAGAGTAGTTTCCTTTCCAAGGAATACCTTCACCCCTATCTAGTTCTAAAATCCATCCCGCAACATTATCTAAAAAGTACCTATCGTGAGTTACTGCAATTACAGTTCCTTTATATTGTGCTAAGTGATGCTCTAACCAATGTACAGATTCTGCATCTAAGTGGTTGGTAGGCTCATCTAATAAAAGTACATCTGGTTCTTTTAAAAGTAATCTGCATAAGGCCACACGTCTTTTTTCTCCACCTGATAACACACCTATTTTTTTATCACCATCTGGAGTCCTTAACGCATCCATGGCTATTTCTAATTTGGTATCAAGTTCCCAAGCATTTGCCGCATCAATTTGATCTTGCAATTCGGCTTGGCGATTCATTAACTTTTCCATTTTGTCTGCATCAGAATACACTTCTTCTAATCCAAACATGTCATTTATCTTGTTGTATTCATCAAGAATAGCAACGGTTTCTGCCGCGCCTTCTTTAACAACTTCTAAAACTGTTTTTTCGGGATCTAATTGAGGTTCTTGCTCTAAGTATCCAACCGAGTAATCTTGTGAAAACACAACATCACCTTGATAATTATTATCAACTCCAGCAATAATCTTTAATAAAGTAGATTTACCAGAACCATTTAAACCTAAAATTCCGATTTTAGCACCGTAAAAGAAACTTAGATATATATTTTTAAGAACAGGTGTATTTGCACCTTGAAAGGTCTTAGTTAGACCTGACATTGAAAAAATTATTTTTTTATCGTCACTCATTTTAAACTCTTCCTTTTAAAGCATTAAACACCCATGCTATAGCAAAAAAACCTACCCCTACAGAGGCAAATCCCCATCCTGCAACCTCTTGATATTTAAAAGCACCAAGTGCAATTAAACCTAATCCAACAAGAATCATTATAATTGTAGCCCATGCAAGGACTGTATTTTTATCCATCGCCATTTGATATAAATTTAGTTTAGTCAATTACCTTATTGCAATTGAAAATGTTTGTTTTCATCCTAAAACCTATAAAAACAAACGCATTTTATTAGACAGACTACAAATATCGCATTTTTTCATAATAAAAAGGGCATGGAAAGCAATCTAATTTATAGCATTGGTACCTCTATTATTAGGATTTCGGAGCTTCCTTTCGATTTAAAATTCACTTTATTCGTTTCCCAAACTCCTACAGCATCTCTTTCATTCAAAACCAAATCATTGCATACAACCTCTCCCCGAATCACCATCGCGAAAACTCCATTTTTCGCATTATGCAAATTGTAATTCAAACTGTTAACTGTATTAAATGAAGCTTTTGAAATATATGCTTTTTGATTGATCCATAAAGTGTTGGTATGTTTATCATCACGTGGCGTAACCATCAATTGAATTTGATCTTCAACCCTATCAAATTTCTTTTGTTCATATCTTGGCTTTACATCCTGAAACTCTGGGATTATCCATAGTTGAAAAAAATTAACATCATCTGTTTGACTGTCATTAAACTCAGAATGTGTTAACCCTGTTCCCGCAGACATGACCTGAACTTCATTTTCTTCAATTGCACGTTTATTACCCATATTGTCCTTGTGACTTAAAGCCCCTTTTAAGGGAATGGAAATTATTTCCATGTTTTTATGAGGATGAGTTCCAAATCCCATTTTAGGAGCTACTATATCATCATTTAAAACCCTTAATGCCCCAAAATTCATTTGGTTTGGATTATAATAATCTGCAAAACTAAATGTATGATATGATTTTAGCCAACCATGATTGGCATAGCCCCTGTCTTTTGATTTAAAATGTTTTAAAGTCATAATTTATCGTGTTAAAAATCCCATTTTTCCCATTTGATAATCTCTTAATGCTTCCATTATTTCAGTTTGGCTGTTCATGACATAGGGCCCCCAGGACACTACTTTTTCATCAAAGGGCACACCAGATAAAAACAGTAATTGAGCATCTCCAATTGATTTGATTTGAATATGATCGCCATCAGCATTAAAACTGGCTATTTGATTTTCTGAAGATTGTAATTGAATAGATTCGTTTACAGAAACATTTCCATTTATTAAGTATATCAACCCAGAATGATTCTCATTTATAGGAAGATTTAAAACTTCTGAATTTTGAAACTTGAGTAACGCAACAGTAATATCAGATTCCGTTTCAATTTTCCCCTTGGTACTAAAAATTTCTCCAGCAACCACCTTAATATTTATGTTTTCAAAACCAACCTTGTTAAACTGGTCTGACGTAATATGTTGATATTTGGGAGTCATCATTTTTTTATCTGCTGGCAAATTCAACCAAAGTTGGATTCCTTCTAAAACACCACCTTTTTCAACAAATGCCTTATTCGGCCCCTCCGAATGTATAATACCTCTACCAGCAGTAGTCCATTGCACATCACCAGCTTTAACTATACTTTCATTATTTAATGAATCGCGATGTAATTGTTCTCCTTGTAATAAAAATGTTATTGGCTCAAATCCACGATGCGGGTGTGGTCCTAAATCAAAAGGATTATCCTCTTCAGAAATTGCAAATGGACCATAATGATGTAATAATAAAAAAGGATCTACCATCTCTACATTACTGTTTGGTAGTGGTTGTCTTAATTGAATTGGTCCCATATTCACTAACGGACTCCCTCCTACATAATCTATCGTATTCCGTTTCATAATACTTTTATTTATCTAATTTTATCTAATAAATCACTGAGTTGTTCAGCTTCATTTTCTGTTAAGTTTTCTAGTAAATCGAAGTTCATTTTTTCACTTATTTCATCTAAAAGCTCCAAGCCCATATTGGTAATTTCTATATAAACAACCCTTCTGTCTCCTGGACAAGGCTTTCTATCAATGAGCTGTTTGGCCTTCAACTTATCCATCAACCGGGTAGCGTTTGGTGCCCTATCAATCATACGTGTTTTAATTTCTTGGACCTTTAAAGGTTCTTTTGCCCCTCTTAATATTCTCAAGATATTAAACTGCTGATTTGAAATTCCGAAGGGTTTAAAGAATGCTGCTTGATGTGCATGAATCCAATTAGATGTGTACATAATATTTATCAATGCTTTTACTTTTGCATTAATAAAATTAGATTGTATGTCTTTTGAAATATCCCCCATATGCGATTACATTTCTGATTTTAAGGCTAAAACTGCTGATGCCACCGCATTTTTCAATTCGTCATTAACAATTTCATTATTCACAAAATTTTGCCCAAATGAAGGAAAAGACAAATCGGCCACAATATTACCACCCATATAAGGGAATCTGCCTTTTGCTATTTCTAAGACTGTTGCACCACCTCTAGCTCCAGGAGAAGTAGCCATAAGCAACATTGGCACGTTACTCCATAATTTTCCATCAATTCGAGACATCCAATCAAATAAATTTTTGAAAGCGGTAGAGTATGCTCCATTATGCTCTGCAAGCGACAAGATAATGCCGTCTGCATTTTTAATTTTATTCAAAAAGACATTGGCGTTTTCTGGTATGCCCTTCTCAAGCTCGGTATCGATACTATAAATTGGCAACGGGAAATCATTTAAATCTAATACTTCTGTATTTTCAAATTGCTGAGCTACGTGAGCTGCCAAATCTTTATTTATTGATTTCTTACTATTACTTCCTCCAAATGCAACTATATTTTTCATACTGACTATGTGTTAATTAGAATACAAATATAGGAGAAATATATTTACTTTCCAAGGGAACTAAATCCATGGAAATTAAAATAACTTCAATCCGGCAATTTTAGGTTTATTTTTTTCTAAACTTTTGTACTTTAGCCTGAAATAAAATCGGCTATGGATATTAACTTCAACAAAAACGAAGATCACAATAAACTCCTACTATCAGACCTACGACAACGCTTTGCAAAAGTTAAGTTGGGAGGAGGAAAAAAAAGTATAGAAAAACATCATTCTAAAGGAAAAATGACTGCACGTGAGCGGGTAGATTTTCTATTAGATTCTAAAAAACCTTCTATTGAAATTGGTGCATTTGCCGGAGAAGGCATGTATAAAGAACATGGTGGATGTCCATCAGGGGGTGTTGTTGTAAAAATTGGATATATAAAAGGCAAACAGTGTATTGTAGTTGCAAACGATGCCACTGTAAAGGCTGGTGCTTGGTTCCCTATTACAGGGAAAAAGAATTTAAGGGCTCAAGAAATTGCAATTGAAAATAAATTACCAATTATCTATCTAGTGGATAGTGCTGGGGTTTACTTGCCTATGCAAGATGAAATATTTCCTGACAAAGAGCATTTTGGTAGAATTTTTAGAAATAATGCTGTGATGAGCAGTATGGGTATTACTCAAATTGCAGCAGTAATGGGTAGTTGTGTTGCAGGTGGTGCCTACTTACCTATTATGAGTGATGAAGCGCTTATAGTTGATAAAACTGGAAGTATCTTTTTAGCGGGTTCATATTTAGTAAAAGCTGCAATTGGTGAAGATATTGATAATGAAACATTAGGCGGTGCTACAACGCATTGTGAAATATCTGGAGTTACAGATTATAAAGCTACTGATGACAAAGATGCCTTAAGTAGAATTCAAAACATTGTGGACAAAATTGGAGATTTTGACAAGGCTGGATACAACCGAGCTGAAGCTAAGAAACCTAAGGAAGCTCCTGAGGATATTTTTGGTATTCTACCAAAAAGCAGAGCTGACCAATACGATATGAAAGAAATCATTAAACGCATCGTTGATGATTCTGAATTTGATGAGTATAAGGAAGGCTACGGACAAAGTATTATTACGGCTTATGCTCGAATTGACGGATGGGCAGTTGGTATAGTGGCTAACCAAAGAAAATTGGTAAAGACTAAAAAAGGTGAAATGCAATTTGGAGGCGTTATTTACAATGACTCTGCAGATAAAGCAACACGATTTATAGCAAATTGTAACCAAAAGAAAATTCCTTTAGTTTTTCTACAAGATGTTACGGGGTTCATGGTTGGGAGTAAAAGTGAACACAGCGGAATTATTAAGGACGGTGCTAAAATGGTTAATGCCGTTAGTAACTCTGTTGTACCTAAATTTACAATTGTTATTGGCAACAGTTATGGCGCTGGTAATTATGCCATGTGCGGAAAGGCTTATGACCCAAGATTAATTGCTGCTTGGCCAAGTGCCGAATTAGCTGTTATGAGTGGTAACTCGGCTGCAAAAGTTTTACTTCAAATTGAAACTGCTTCTTTAAAAAAGAAGGGAGAAACTATAACAGAAGAAAAGGAAAAAGAACTATTTAATAAGATTAAATCAAGATATGACGATCAAGTGTCTCCGTATTATTCGGCTGCGCGATTATGGACAGACGCTATAATTGATCCGTTAGATTCAAGAACATGGATTAGCATGGGTATAGAAGCCGCTAATCACGCTCCTATTGAAAAACCTTTTAATATGGGTGTTTTACAAGTTTAAGACTAAAAAAAAGGAGCAAATTAATTTGCTCCTTTTTTTATGAGTTCAACTGTTTTTTTACGTTGAATTTTTCCTGTTGGTGTTTCTACAAATTTTGAAACATTATATGTTTTTTTAGGTATTTCAAATTTTCCAAATTCCTTGCCGTAAATAGAATCATCTACAATTACAGACTCGCCTTCTAAGACTAAAACTATCTGTTCTCCTAAAACCTGATCAGGCTCAGAAGTGATAAAATATCTGCAAGGTAATTTACCTTCTAATTTAGCCTCGATTTTTTCTGGAAAGTACTTTAATCCTCCCGAATTAATCATGTTATCAAATCGTCCTAAAACTTCAAAGGTATTATTCTCGTAAATTTCTACAATATCATTGGTAATAATTTGTTCGGCAGACAGTTTTGGAGCGTCAATAACCAAACAAGATCTTTCATCTTTTGAAATGGTAATACCCGCTAAACAAGTAAAATGTGCAGATTCGCTTCCATAATTTAAAGGCTTTAGTGCAATATGTGAAACAGTTTCTGTCATCCCATAGGTTGCACATACCTTTGTAGAAAGACCTTGAATTTCATCCAGAAGTTGGGCATTTACCGCTGCTCCACCAACAATTAAAGTCTCAATATTATTCAGTTTACCTAAACAATTACTTAACTGCGCTGGAACCATTGCACAAAAACTATATGTTTTATCTGCCTTAAATTCTGGATTTAACTTTGGTTCAACAACATCTAATTCTAAACCAAGCATCATAGCTCTAACAACCATCATTTTCCCTGCTATATGAGTTGTAGGTAAACAATGAAGCGCAGAATCTCCAGGTTCTAATTTAAAATAATCTCCGGTTACAATGGAAGAGTTGACCATAGCCTGTTTACTCACCTGAATTGTTTTCTGTTCTCCTGTTGAGCCAGAAGTCAAAACACCAATTGTAGGGCCTTCATCCAACCAATCTAATAAAAATGCTCCTAAGCTCTTCTCAAAAGGCTCGCCTTCTTTTACGCAACTGTATGCTACTTCGGGAATGGAATCGTGATCTAAACTTACACCATTCATTTTAAATTTTAAGTGAATCTTGTTGTACTTAGGAATCATAATTAGTCGAGTATTTTATAGTCATCAGGCAGTGGTGGTTCCACTTTTCCAAATAGTTTGTCCTTCCAATTATTCCATTTATATTTTTTAGCAAAAATTAAAATTAAAAGCGGAAATATCACAAACACAGGCATAAAGATATCAAAAAATCCGGCTTCTGTTGGTGACGAAGTGTCTTTAAAAACCGAATAAGTTTGAAAAGCGGTCCAATCTGCAGTGACTAATAAAGCCGTAAATAGATTATTTGCTGCATGAAAACCTAATGCCAATTCTAAGCCTTCATCCATCAAAGTAATGATTGCTAAAAACAATCCGGTGCCAATATAATAAACCATAATTACTGGCCCTAATTGCTCTACTTCGGGATTTGCTAGGTGCATTAATCCAAATACTACCGAAGTTATAACTAAAGGAAACCATTTATTTTTCACTAAGACCCCGATACCCTGCATGAGATAGCCTCTAAATAAATATTCTTCAAAACTAGTTTGAATAGGTATTAATAATAGCGCTATCACACAAAGGATTAAAAATGGTTCTAGTTGAAAGTTTAATTCAAAAGTCTCTGGTTCCATAAAATATCCTATGGCTATCAATGTAGATGATACAATTCCCCAAAAAGCAAAGGCAAAAAACACTCTTCCCCAATCTACTTTTTCTCGAGCAGTAGTCAATGCAGTAAATGTTTGTTGATGTATTACTTTAGTTGAAAACAATAAAAACAAAAGTCCTCCTAAAAAAGGAAGCAGCATAAATACCAAGTTTAAATTGGAATCGAACAAATTCATTATATAACTTAAATCTTCTAATTGAGATTCATCAACCCCACCTGATAAGCTTTTCATAGCTATTGCAATGGCATGGGGCATTGAAAACACACCAACACCTATAATTGAAATAATTACACCAATTACGTATCTCCAAAATTCATGTAACGATTTGTAAGCTTGTTCTATATACATATATCCTAAATAATTTTATATTCCCATTTATTAATTTGACTGTACATTAGTTGGTCTCCAACAACTTCAAGAGGAGATAGAATATTGTTTGTAAACAATCCGCCTGTGCCTAAGCCCTGAGGCATCTTACTTTCTAAAGTATTGGTCCATTGTGCAATTGCATTCAATCCAATATTACTTTCTAATGCACTGGTAATCCACCATCCAATATTCAAATTATCGGCCAAATTAATCCAATTTTCACTTCCTCTATACCCACCAATAAAACTTGGTTTCAAAATGATGTACTGCGGATTTATAGTTTGTAACAATTCTTGACGTTTTGTTACATCCCAAACACCTATTAATTCTTCATCCAAGGCTATTGGTAATGGCGTATTTTCACAAAGCACGGCCATAGATTCAAATTGCCCAGCTTTTATTGGCTGCTCAATAGAATGTAGTTTTAGTTTAGATAACAGATTCAGTTTTACCAAGGCATCTTCAATTGAAAAAGCCCCATTTGCATCCACTCTTAATTCGATGTCAGAGGCACTAAATTCCTTTCGTATGGATTGGAGTAAATTCAATTCTGTTTCAAAATCTATGGCACCAATTTTCAATTTAATGCATGAAAATCCTTGTTCAATTTTTGCTTTAATCTGTTTTTGCATAAAAGCCCTATCGCCCATCCAGATTAATCCGTTAATGGTTATCCCTTCTTCTCCCCTATAAAATTTTGAATCGTATAATTTAAAGGGATCATCATTTTCTAAAGACTTAAATGCCATTTCTAATCCAAATTGAATACTTGGAAAGGCCATCAACTCTTGATAAAGAGTATCAATTCCTAAATGAATATTTTCACAACTCCATTTTAATTTACTTTCATATTCAGGTACATCATCAGCAGACAATCCTCTTAAAATTCCGCATTCTCCAATACCTAATTCTCCATTACGTTCTAAAACGATAAACCAGGTTTCTTTTTGCCTTAAAACCCCTCTAGATGTTCCGCTTGGTTGTTTAAAGTTTAAAATGTGTTTGCGATAGCTTGCTTTTATCATAATAAATTCAAAAGTAAATAAATTGATGTATTGTTTTAATTTTATGCACTTCAATTTAATTGAGAATTCCTATTTTAGGAGTAACATAAAAAGAACTACAATTAACAATGCCCAATTTCCCTAACCTTATACACTTTGCAATTCCGTTTTTTGTGCTATCAATACTTCTTGAAGTTTATCTGAGTACAAAAGGAAAAGAGGTGAAATACACCTTAAAAGATGCGTTAAGTTCAATATCAATGGGCTTAGGAAATGTGTTTTTAGGGTTCATTTCAAAAGGCATTGTGCTATTTGTGTTTTTTTTGATTTACGATAATTTTAGAATTTTCACGATTCCTATAAGTTGGTGGAGTTTCACTCTATTACTTTTTCTGGATGATTTCTCTTATTACTGGTTTCATCGCATATCGCACAAATGTCGTTTGTTTTGGGCTTCTCACGTTGTGCATCATTCTTCACAACATTATAATTTAAGTACTGCACTAAGGCAAACTTGGTCTGGAGGGTTTTACACCTTTATTTTTTGGTTGTGGTTGCCGTTACTGGGTTTCCATCCAGCAATGATATTACTTCAAATGTCTATTAGCTTAATTTATCAATTTTGGATTCACACCGAAGCCATAAAAAAAATGCCTAAATGGTTTGAATCGGTTTTTAACACACCTTCTCATCACAGAGTTCACCATGGCAGTAACCCTATTTATTTGGATAGAAACCATGCTGGGATTTTCATAATTTGGGACAAACTATTTGGTACTTTTCAACCCGAATTAGAATCTGAAAAAGTAAACTACGGTCTTACGGAGAACATTAATACATTCAATCCAATATTTATTGCTTTTCACGAATGGGTGGCTTTATTTAAAGATGTTTTTACCAGCAAAACAACCCTACTAAATCGAATAAAATATTTTTTAAAACCTCCAGGATGGAAATGGGATGGCACAGGCAAAAGTTCTGACCAACTTCGAGAGGAGTGGTTAAACTCTAAATTATAATTCTAAGTTTTCTCCTATTTCTAATAGCATTAAATCTTTGTTGTTATCAAAAAACATTTTTTTAGCCTCTTGATGGTCAATTTCTATATACCCGAAAGTATCAAAATGATATCCCAAAATTTTGTCACATTCAACAAATTCACTTGCTTTTAAAGCGTCTTGAACTCCCATCGTAAAATTATCACCAATTGGTAAAATTGCTAAATCTAAGTTGGTTTGCATTGGGATTAATTTCATATCAAAAGTGAGTGCTGTATCTCCTGCGATATAAATATTTTTATGTTCGCCTTCGATAACAAACCCACCAGGATTACCACCATAAGTTCCATCAGGAAACGAAGACGTGTGAATGGCATTGACGTACTTTACCACTCCAAAATCAAATGTCCAACTCCCACCATGATTCATGGGGTGACCTTCAATACCTTTCTCGGCATAATGATTTACAATTTCGTAGTTTGAAACAATCTTAGCGCCTGTGCGTTTTGCTATTGCTTCAGCATCTAAAATATGATCTTGGTGCGCATGAGTCAATAAAATATAATCGGCTTTAAGCGTATCAATATTGATGTGAGATGCCTTAGGATTTCCTGAAATAAACGGGTCTACTAAAACCGTTATATCATTAATCTCTATACTTAAACTCGCGTGCCCTAAAAATGTAATTTTCATAATTTCTTATTTTAAAATGCAACTGAATGTAATCCGTTAATATAAATTCTATTTTCCTCTAAAGTACAAATCCTAATCCTAAAGCAATGCTGAAAAAGAATGTGGATAAGGCCAACACCTTTAATTGAGGATCAAACAATTTGTTTTTGTTCGTTTTGTATACGAATATCATATGTTTAATAAGCGGTAAAAACGTAATAAATACAAATAAATTTTTCCAAGATTGATAATAGAAATATATAAACACCGAAGTTAAAATCATACTTCCCCCAACTAGTAAAAGTTGGTAGATCTTAGCTTTTTTTAGACCTAATTTAACTGCTAAAGTCATTTTATGAGATAATTTATCAGATTCAATATCTCTCATATTATTAAGATTCAAGACCCCAACACTTAATAACCCCAAGCAAATGGCAGGGCTAATTACAATGGGATCAATAGCATAGGTATATAGAAAATAACTACCTAAAACACCTAACAATCCAAAAAATAGAAACACAAATACATCACCTAAACCTCTGTAACCATAAGCCGAACTCCCCATAGTGTATTTCATCGCTGCATAAATTGAAGCTATGGCCAATACTAAAAATAAAAACACATAAGGTAAATGCTCAATACCAAAGGCCACATAAATAAGTGTTCCGGCTAAAACAATTGAAACACCGATGTTAATTTTTATGGCTGTCAGCATTTGATTGGCACTAATCTCTCCACTTTGTAAAGCACGTTCAGGCCCTATTCTATTCTCATTGTCCGTTCCTTTTACCCCATCTCCATAATCATTGGCTAGATTTGACAAAATCTGAAAACTTATTGTCGTCAATAAGGCCAAAACAAAAATAAGGGTGTTAAAACTTGAATTAAAGGCAGCAAAACAAGTCCCTAAAATAATTCCAGAGAGTGATAAGGGTAATGTTCTTAACCTGAATGCAGACATCCAGGTACTAAATTTACTCATGTATTACTTTTATTATGGAATCCATTTTTTATCGAAGTTAGGTTTGCGCTTTTCTAAAAATGCGTTTCTACCTTCAACAGCTTCCTCTGTCATATATGCTAAACGGGTAGCTTCACCTGCAAACACTTGTTGCCCAACCATTCCATCATCGGTAAGGTTCATAGCAAATTTTAGCATTTTGATTGAAGTAGGCGATTTAGCCAAGATTTCTTGAGCCCATTCAAAAGCTGTACATTCTAACTCATTATGAGGAATAACGGCATTAACCATTCCCATTTCATAAGCTTCTTGAGCTGAGTAATTTCTTCCTAGGAAAAATATTTCTCTCGCTTTTTTCTGCCCAACCATTTTTGCTAAATATGCCGATCCATATCCTCCATCAAAGCTGGTAACATCGGCATCAGTTTGTTTAAAAATAGCATGCTCTTTACTCGCTAAAGTTAAATCACAAACCACATGCAAACTATGTCCGCCACCTACTGCCCAACCTGGCACAACGGCTATAACAGCCTTTGGCATAAACCTAATTAATCGCTGTACTTCTAAAATATTTAATCGATGATATCCATCTTCACCAACATAACCTTGATGACCTCTTGCTTTTTGATCGCCTCCACTGCAAAAAGAATAAATTCCATCCTTAGATGATGGTCCTTCTGCTGACAATAAAACCACTCCTATATTTACATCTTCATTAGCATCATAAAATGCATCATAAAGTTCACTAGTTGTTTTTGGTCTAAATGCATTTCTAACATCCGGTCTGTTAAACGCAATCCTTGCTACACCGTCGCATTTTTTATAGGTAATATCTTCGTATTCCTTGACCGTAATCCACTTTGGTTCGTTCATTTTCTCTATTTTAGTCAAAAATAATTTATTTTATATTAATAGCTATTTTACATGAAAAATATTCTTCTAAAAACCTTAGTTCTTGCCATTAGTTTCACCGGTTTTTCTCAATCTTATCAATTCACTACTCAAATTGACTTAGACGCTACAAATGTTATAAGTCAAGGACGCACTGGAACTTGCTGGAGTTTTTCGGCTTCTTCTTTTTTAGAAAGTGAAATCATCAGACTTACTGGAAAACAAATTGATATTTCTGAAATGTATAATGTAAGACATACCTATCCAAAAAAAGCTCAAAACTATGTTATGAGACAAGGCAAAGCTCAATTTAGTGAAGGTGGTTTGGCGCATGACGTTATGAATAGCGTTGCCGATTTTGGTTTAGTCCCAAACAGCGTTTATAACGGTTTAAACGGAGAAGCTTCTTCTCATGACCATGCCGAGATGATTAATGTGCTAACAAGCATGATGGAGTCTTATGCTAAACAACGTAAATTATCAAAAAACTGGGAGGCTGCGGTTGCTTCGGTTTTAGATGTTTATTTAGGAAAGCCTGTAAAAACTTTTAATTACGAAGGTAAAAACTACACGCCTAAATCATTTATGGAATACGCATCTATAAAGCCTGAAAATTATGTGAGCATTACCTCTTTTAACCACCAGCCATTCTATAGTAATTTTGTTTTAAATATTCCTGACAACTTCTCAAATGGAAGCTTCTATAATGTTCCTATTAACGAACTTGAAGACATTGTTATTCATGCTTTGGAAAATGGTTACACTGTAGAATTAGACTGTGATGTTAGTGAAAAAACATTTTCAGCTAAAAATGGTGTAGCTGTAATTCCAAACAATTCTGAAGACAATAGTATTGCTTTAAATGAAGTAAAACCAGAAAAGGAAATCACTCAAGATTATCGACAGCAAGAGTTTGAAAATTTCAATACTACTGACGATCATTTAATGCACATTACTGGATTGTTAAAAGACCAAAATGGCACAATATATTATAAGGTTAAAAACTCTTGGGGAACCAACCCTGAACGAGTAGCTAATGGCGGTTATGTTTACATGAGCTCGGCATATTTTAAATTGAAAACAATTTCTGTCCTACTTCATAAAGATGCTATTAAATCGGCAGTAGTAAAAAAATTAAATCTATAACAAAAACTTGTATTAAAATTCAGTTAAACCGTAAGAAAAAGTTTAACTGAATTTTTACATTTTTGTTTTCTTACCGACTACTTGTTCTGTAAGAATCACTTAACTTTGCAGAAAATTTTTATCAATGAAACTATCTGATAGTAACCTAATTACATCTAACACCGAAATTTACAGCTTAAGTGTCGGTGATCTATATATATTAGAAAACGTCGTTGTTTTTGAAGGTGTAGAGGGATTCAAATCAGATGGGAAAAACTTAGGTGAACTCACACAAATTGTAGACTATCATTTTGGAAAAGATAAGATTTATGGGTTTATAGCTAATCGCATAAACACCTATTCATTAAACGTACCTAATGTGGTGAAAATCATGGACACCTACCCAAACTTAAAGGTATATTCTGCGGTTTTTTATGACCAAATCACAAAACGCAATTTAGAATTTGAAAAACACTTTCACAATGTCACCATTTCATTATTTAACGATGTTGAAAAGGCCATTTCTTGGACATTGAAAAATATTGGATAATGATTAAACCAAATAAATCCCGTCTTCTTTAATCTCAACCAAACGTTGTTTGTAAAGCGAACCTAAAGCCTTTTTGAAGCTTTTTTTACTCATTTGTAATTCTTCCTTAATAATTTCAGGACTTGATTTATCTGTAAACGGAAGCATACCATCACTATCTTCTAAAGTGTCTAATAATAATTGTGCATTAGGCTCGATATTTCTATAACCAATTTGCCCTAAAACAATATCTAATTTATTATCTGGTCTTACCTTCTTTACAAATCCTTTTAGGCGGTCTCCAATGCTAACATCTTTAAAGTTATCTTCTTTAAAAATTAATCCAGAATGTATATTATTTACAATAACATTCATTCCGACATCACTTGGGTGAGAAATCAATACTTCAACCTCATCAAATTTATCTACCGTTAACTCCTTATTATCAAGGAAACGCTGAGTTTTACTTGAAGCCACTAACCTGTTAGAACTTTCATCAAGGTAGCATCTTACCAAATACCAACCTCCTGGTTTCATTTTAAATGCCTGTTCTTTAAATGGGCAAAACAATTCTTTTACCAATCCCCAATCTAAAAAAGCACCAAATTTTGTGACCTGACTGCATCTAAGCAAAGCAAACTCATCCCTCATTACATAAGGTCGATCAGTTATTGCAACAATACGCTCTTCATTATCTAGATATGCAAAAACTTCAATTTTATCCCCAATTTCAAATTCGGTAGGAACGTATCTGTTTGGTAACAACACTTCGTTTTCTTCATCATCACCTAAAAACAATCCAGGTTCTGTATCTCTTAAAATGGTAAGCTTATTTATTTGTCCTAAATGTATCATGCCACAAAGGTACAACTTATAACATGTGAAATACTAACAACGCCTTACAAAAGTAAGGCGTCGTTCTTAATAATTAATTATATACATTTTCCTTTTTAAAATGCAGTGTCAGCAAGTAGTAAACTACTGCTCTATATTTATTTCTATTCGATTTACCATAAGTCTCCATTACACCATTAATAGCTTCATCGAGCTTATCTCCAGCAGATAATCCTAATTTTTTAACAAGGAAATTAGTCTTTAAACGTTCAAGCTCTGACTCGTCTGAAGATGACACCGTTGAGGAATCGGCATTATAAATTGAAGGGCCTAATGCAACAGTTACTTTTCTTAGTAATTCTTCATTCGCGGTATGTCCACATTTATCTTTTAAATCGGCTACATACTTTAAAATAAGTTCGTCTCTTTTGTTCATAATTGATTAAATAATTTTTATTAAATATAAATCAATTCAGTCAAAACTTAACCTATTAAACAACAATTATTTAAGTGCTTTAAAATAATTTAATAAAATTTCGTCATTGATTCTATCCGGCGTAAAAATCTCTAATAATTTAGGTGAAGCATCAGGTTTATAAAATGTCTTAAGTTGATCTGACACATCTTTCATAGTTGAAGCTGATTGATATTCAAAACCGTACATATGACATAAATGGCTGGCATTTAAATTATGTTTTGTTTCAAAATAAGTATCAAATTCTTCAGTGTTTTTATGCCCTGGTAAAATCCTAAAAATTCCACCGCCACCATTGTTAATTACAATTACCCTAAAATTATTAGGGATGTAATTATTCCAAAGCGCATTACTGTCATAAATAAAACTCAAATCACCACTTATACAAATGGTCTGTTTTTTTGAAGCTGAAGCAAAACCTATGGCTGTTGAAGTACTACCATCAATGCCGCTAGTGCCTCTATTACAATACACTTCTAGGCCTTCCTTGAAATTAAATAACTGTGCGTACCGCACTGTAGAGCTATTCCCCAAATGCAAAACCGATTGCTCTGGAATAGACTTAAATAACGCTCCAAATACCTTCAAATCTGAATATGGAATGGACTCTAAATACGCCTTATGTTGAAGTTCTCTATGCGCTTTTAGCTTTAACAAATCGGATTGAAAACGAGCTGAAAGCCCTTTGCTGTTAGAATACAATTGCTTGATTGAAGTATTCACATCTGAATATAGTGATTTACTCAATTTAAAAAAGGTATCATTTGCTCTATGTTCACCAATATTCCAATGAACGTTAGGCGCATATGCTCTTAAAAACCCTTTTATTTTTTTAGAGATCACTAATCCTCCAAAGGTTAATAGAATTTCTGGTTGCAAGGCCTTAAATTCATCATCATCCATTGGTGCAATCATTTTATCAATACTCGGAAAAAAATGTTCTTCGTAAATATTTGATGTTGTTTCTGTAAAAACTACTACGGTAGGGTCATTTGCAAGAAGCTGGATACATTCCTCTTTTAATTTATCAGGAGTATTTACCCCCAAAAGCACCATTTTTTTACTTGAGCTTTGCCAAGTTAAAATATCCTCTTCAGAAAAATAATCTAATGATAAACTGCCTTTATCTCTTGGTTGTATTATTTGTGGCTCAACAAGTAACTCTTCGGTGATATTATAAAGCGGCTCATTAAAAGGTACATTTACATGCACTGGTCCAAATTTTTCGACAGCGCTATTAATTGCTTGATTTAAAATATCATCTCTTTCAGATTGGGCTTCATTGTTTAAGTTTCCTGAAAATAAAATATGATTCCCATACACATTATCTTGGAAAATGGTTTGTCCATCACCAATATTAATTAGATGTTCTGGGCGATCTGCAGAGAGCACAATTAAAGGAATCTCACTAAAATAAGCTTCTGCAATTGCAGGGTAATAATTTAACAATGCACTACCCGAAGTACAGACTAAAACTACTGGATACTTTTGTTGCTGTGCAATCCCTAAAGCAAAAAAGCCTGCACAACGCTCATCTACGATACTGTAGCAATCAAAAAAAGAATCTTCGGTAAACCCAATGGTTAAAGGCGCATTTCTACTTCCTGGAGATATGACAATATGCCGTATATTCTTTATTTTACAATGTTGAACAACGGCTTGGGCTAAAGGAATATTAGGGTACTTCATTACCCACAAAGATATTTATTTCATATCTAATTTAATATCAATTACAGACTAAAAATTAGATTAAGGCCTTTATCATAGTTTGAGATTTATTTACAGTTTCTTCCCATTCGGTTTCCGCATTTGAATCTATAGTGATTCCTCCTCCAACATAAATCAATGCTTTATCGCCTTTTAGTTGTGCACATCTTAAGTTCACATACAATTTAGTTCCTTTGACTTTGCGTTGATAGACATTGTTTTCAACATTACGAGGATTTCGATTTCGGGTTTTAAGACTATTTCTGTTCAATTCGCCTAAAAAACCGGTGTAAAATTCTCTATCATAACCTTCATTTTCTAAAATAAATGCTTTTGAATTTTCCAAAGGATACCCACACACTGCTGGTGTTGGATGTAGTTGTTTTATTAAACCCTTAAAATCATCTGATTGCTTTAATAGTCCAGAAATTTTAGTTTTTAAATGCACCAGGTTAGCAGCTTGTACAGTTTCAACTGTCCCAACATTTAAATTTGAGCAATAAGGTTCACAATTCTCCTTAATCACCCTTGTAACAATAGCTTGTTCTTCTCGTTCCTTATCTGTCCAATTTACATTTAGAGAACCATTATATTTTTGAGTCCCAGCTAAGGCCATTGTAGAAAATTGTCGGTCCTTAACTTGCAATAAGGTTTCAGGGGTCGCACCAATCCACAAACCAACTTTAGGATGAAACCATATATACACAAAGGCTGATGGATATAATTTTAAAAGCAATTTAAATTGCTCAATTGGAGTTTTATCAGCTCTATTTACGGCTTCAACCCTACTCAGCACTACTTTTTTAAATTGATTAGATTTTATAGCTTCAATCCCCTTATTTACCAAGGCCATATGAGCGTTAGAATTTTCAGATGAAACCGAAGAATCGTTGTTCAATTCAGTTACATCTACCTCTTCATTAACAAATTCTATTTCATGGAATGCACATTTCTTTTCATCAAACAGAATAGCTTCTTTTTCGGAATCAAAGGGGTTAAAAACAAATCCAGATTCATTAAGATTTTTAGAATAATTTAATTGATCATCCTTCTGAATAAATCGTTTTAAAACTGACTCGTTTGGATGCCTATAACATACTGTAGGCTTGTTTTGCTCTAAGGCTAAATCTAAATCAGAAAACCAATCGTCTATTAGCATTCAATTTATTGTTTAGGTAAGGAAACTGTGGTTAGTTTACAAATAGAAATTAATTCGTTTTGCTCGTTTCTAATATCGATATTTAGAAGTTGAGTTGTACGGCCTTTATGTAAAAAAGTAGCCTTTGCATACACGTAACCTTCTCTTATACTTTTAATATGGTTTGCCGAAATCTCAATCCCACGAACAAATACTTTGTCTAAATTCATAAAAATTTGAGAGGCAAAACTACCTGTTGTTTCTGCTAAAGCTACTGTTGCTCCACCATGTAAAACACCATCTGGCTGATGTACTTTTGGAGATACAGGCATTCTTGCAGTCACAAAATCCTCGCCATAATCTACAAACTCTATCTCTAGTGTTTCCATCAAGGTGTTTTTTGTAATGGAATTTGCCTTTTTTAGTACTTCTGCTCTAGATAATTGCATAAAAAACTTATTTTTAAACTCTGTGGTAAATGTACAAAACCCCATGAAATAATGAATTCTACTGAAAAAGAAATATCCTATAACACAACCAACTCCTACTCTACCTTAAACGCATTTACATCTCAAACAAAACACGTTTGGTTTGTCTGTCATGGCATGGGTTATTTAAGTACTTATTTTTTAAGGTATTTCAAAAATTTAGATCCTACCGAAAATTATATCATAGCGCCTCAAGCTCCAAGTAAGTTTTATATTCAACCAAAAAATCATGTAGGTGCAAATTGGTTAACACGAGTAAATACTCAAACGGATAATGAAAACATCATGTCATATTTTGATGCGGTTTTAGTAGCCGAAAATGTTTCTAAATGGCCAAATATAATTGTTGTTGGATATTCTCAAGGGGTTAGTGTATCGATGAGATATTTAGCTTCCCGTCAATTAAAATGTTCTCATTTATTGATTATGTCGGGTGGGTTTCCAGTTGAATTGAAACCCGAAGATTTTAAGCATTTAAGCGAAACTCAAGTTAAATTGGTTTATGGTCTTGAAGACGAATACCTCAACCAAAAACGAATGGAAGAGGAATTTAATAAGGTAAGTACTTGTTTTCCCCAAGTAGAAATAGAAGCCTTTAATGGCAAACATGTGGTGCATATAAACAGCATAGAAAACCTATTAAGATAAGTTTAATTCACCAACCGATCTATAATTTCTTTTGTAGATAATATACTTTTAGTATGCTCAATGCTTGGTCCTGCAACCCAAACCGTTTTATAGGTCGCTTTTTTCGCTGCTTCTTCGGTGGCCTTCATACCCATTGAGAAACGAACCATTTTCACCCATTTCTTTAAAACTCTATTTTTATTTAAAATAGATTCAATCCAGGTTTGCTTGGTTCCAATCTTTTGAACATATGGCGTATTGATTACTGTACATGGCGTCCCAGAAATACGCTCGGTCATTACAATATCTTTAGCTCCATAATCAACGCAGGCTTGTTTATACTCTTCTGTAACAGAAGCTTCTTTAGAAGCAATAAACGGACTTCCAACCGAAACACCTGCAGCGCCATAAGACAACATTACATCTACATCTTCTTTTCGACCTACTCCTCCAGCTGAAATAATTGGGATTTCACAGTTTTCACACAGTTCTTTTATCAAGTTTTCTGGAGAATCATCCCCTCTATGACCACCTGCTTCATTATTCACAGCTATAATAGCATCCGCGCCTAACTGCTCAACTTTCTTGGCAAACTTTAAATCTACTACATCACAAAACACTTTTATGTTTGATTTGTGAGCATTATCAATTGTTTCTTTTGGGTTTCCTAGGGAAGTAATTATAAAATCACATCCTTCTTCACAGAGTACTTCTAATTGTCCTTTATATTTAAAATTTGATTTATTGACAATAAGGTTAAATCCGAAGGCTCCACCTTCTACCGAGGCTAATTTTAGCTCTCTAATAGCCCATCTCAACTCTTCTAACGTTCTGTAATTAAGTGCAGGAATACAAGCGGCAACACCAGACTTCATGCCTTCTATTGCCATTGCTGTATTCGACACCAAAAACATAGGCGCCATGATTACTGGGTGTGTTATTTTTAGTAGTTGGGTAATTTTTGTAGCCATTTTAAAATAATTGGGAAACAAATATAGCTTAATTATGTTATGCGCGCATAACAACTTTCTGTTAAATAAAGAATGTCACTACAAACAGTTTGTTAAACTCTCTTAAAGTCTCATAATAAACAACATCAAATCAATCAATTAACACTTTAGCGTTCAATTATTCAGTACATTAAATAACATTTTAAAAGTATCTACATTCTTCCCGTTTGGTTTACTGACAAAAAATGATGAATATTTTGATGAATTGGTTTTGATAGTTTGAATAAATATTAACAATCAAAAAACACTATTATGAAATCAATTTTAATGGGTCTATTATGCTTAGGATTGACCAACCTTGGATTCTCCCAAACTAAAGTAAATGTTGAACAAGTTGAATTGGCAGAGGTAACAGTAACGCCTTTTAACTATACTTATCTTAACCACGTAGGAAACGCAAATACTCCTGAGCGTGTAAAGAATTTACAAAAAATGGTATCAAAATTCGATATTAAAGAATCGGATGTATTTGATAAAAAAATGGATGCTTTTGAAGTAATTTTTGAGCAATCGGATGACAAAATTATTGCCACATATGATAATGATGGTAAGATTATAAAATCGTATGAGCGTTTTAACAATGTGCTTTTACCTGATCCGATTAGAAAAGCAATCTATAAATCTTATCCAGATTGGGATTTACATTCCGATTTGTATTTGGTAAATTACTTTGAAGGAAAGGATGCTAAAAAGTATTACAAAGTTCAATTAAGAAAAGACAAAAAAAGAAAGTCTTTAAAAATAGATGCAAACGGAGAAATTAAATAGCAGCTCCGTTGACCTTTTAAAATGAGAAAAGCGCAACCCATGGGTTGCGCTTTTTATTTTTAGACTGAAGTTAAATTACTTTACTTCTTCAAAATCTACATCTTCTACATCGCTATTTTCATCAGCTCCAGCTTGAGATGCATCTGGTCCTGCAGCACCACCTTGTTGTGCTTCTGCTTGTGCCTTATACATTTCTTCACTTGCTACTTTCCAAGCTTCATTAATCTTTTCTAATGCAGGGTCAATTACTGCAATATCTTTAGACTCATAAGCTTTTTTAAGTTCTTCTAAAGCGTCTTCAATAGGTTGTTTTTTATCTGCAGATAATTTATCACCAAACTCAGCTAATTGCTTTTCTGTTTGGAAAATCATTGCATCTGCACTATTTAATTTTTCAACCTTTTCTTTTGCTTCTTTATCCGCATCTGCATTAGCTTCTGCTTCTTGCTTCATTTTTGCAATCTCTTCTTCTGTTAATCCTGAAGAAGCCTCAATTCTAATGTCTTGAGTTTTATTAGTTGCTTTATCTGTAGCTGAAACTTTAATAATACCATTGGCATCAATATCAAAAGTAACTTCAATTTGAGGTGTTCCTCTTTGCGCTGGTGGAATTCCATCTAAATGAAAACGACCTATTGTCTTATTGTCGTTTGCCATTGGACGCTCCCCTTGTAAAACGTGGATTTCTACTGATGGCTGATTGTCTGCCGCTGTAGAGAATACCTGCGATTTTTTAGTTGGGATTGTTGTATTAGCATCAATTAATTTAGTCATTACACTACCCATTGTTTCAATTCCTAATGATAATGGCGTAACATCTAATAATAATACATCTTTAACATCACCTGTTAATACACCACCTTGAATAGCAGCACCTACAGCAACAACCTCATCTGGATTAACACCTTTACTTGGTTTTTTACCAAAGAATTTTTCAACTTCTTCTTGTACAGCAGGAATACGAGTTGATCCTCCTACTAAGATAATTTCATCGATATCACTTTTAGAAATACCAGCGTTTTTAAGTGCAGTTGCACATGGCTCGATGGTACGTTTTACTAAATCGTGAATTAATTGCTCAAACTTAGCTCTAGTTAAAGAACGTACTAAGTGTTTAGGTCCTGATGCAGTAGCTGTAACGTAAGGTAAGTTAATTTCAGTCTGTGTAGATGAAGACAACTCAATCTTAGCTTTTTCTGCAGCTTCTTTTAAACGTTGTAATGCCATAGCATCTTTACGTAAATCGATACCTTCTTCAGCATTAAACTCTTCTGCTAACCAGTTAATGATTTTTTCATCAACATCATCACCACCTAAATGTGTATCTCCATCTGTAGATAATACTTCAAATACACCATCTCCTAATTCTAAGATAGAAACGTCATGTGTACCACCTCCAAAATCGAAAACTACTATTTTTTGATCAACACCTTTTTTGTCCATACCGTAAGCTAAAGCAGCTGCAGTAGGTTCGTTGATTATACGTCTAACTTTTAAACCAGCAATCTCACCAGCTTCTTTAGTAGCTTGACGTTGAGAATCATTAAAATAAGCAGGTACTGTAATTACAGCTTCTGTTACTTCTTGATCTAAAAACTCTTCTGCAGTTTTCTTCATTTTTTGAAGAATCATTGCAGATAATTCTTGTGGTGTATATAAACGACCATCAATATCAACTCTTGGCGTATCGTTATCTCCTTTTAATACTTTATAAGGCACACGTTCTGCTTCTCTTGTAGACTCAGAGTATTTGTTACCCATAAAACGTTTGATAGAATAAACAGTTTTAGTTGGATTAGTAACCGCTTGACGCTTTGCAGGGTCCCCAACTTTAATTTCTCCTCCTTCTACAAATGCAATTACAGATGGCGTAGTTCTTCTTCCTTCTGCGTTTGTAATAACAACTGGCTCGTTACCTTCCATTACAGAAACGCATGAGTTAGTCGTTCCCAAATCTATTCCAATAATCTTACTCATAATGTTTGTTATATTTAATCTTGTGTTATGTTTAATTTTATTTACGGTTTGTTATAGTCAATGATTATGCCATCAAAAAAAATATGACAAGCTGTCATTTTAAAATGTTTTCATACCAAAAATGAAGAATTACAATTCAAAAGTTTCTCAGTAATTAAAGTCCTTTGGCAGCGATTTAATAAAACTGACATTTCTGCTTTATTTAAGCAAGAACAATTCATCTATTAAAAAAACAATACTTATCACCTCCCTCAAAAGACTACTAAGCAAAGACTTAACTTAAATAAATCAAGTTTTAGAAGTTCAATAATCAGTTTTAACGTATTAATTGTTTTAGTGTATATTCAACAATCAAAACTTAGATTATATTTGCGCTTTAATTTAAACCTACACAGCATGGAGTATATTTCCATTTTTGATATGTTAAAAATTGGTGTTGGACCATCGAGTTCTCACACTCTTGGACCTTGGCGAGCTGCAGAACAATGGATTGCAGAATTAAAGGCAAACCAACAATTTCATAACATCACGAACATTAAAGTTGACCTTTATGGTTCGTTATCATTAACGGGAAAAGGACATGCTACAGACTATGCTGTATTATTAGGTTTAAGTGGTGCCGATCCAGAATATGTCCCTACAAATGATATAGAACAAACAATTGTTGACATTAAAGACAGTAAAATTCTGAATCTTAATTCAGAAAGAGAAATTGATTTTGATCCTAAGCAACAAATTATTTTTAACCGATCATTTCTTCCTTTTCATGCTAATGGATTAACTTTTAGCGGAGAAATAGAAGGAAATACTGTCACATCTACATTTTATTCAGTAGGTGGCGGATTTGTTATAAAAGAAAAAACTGTTGAGAATGGTGAAGAAGACAAATCTATAAGTTGTATTTGTCCATATCCAATTCAAACAGGAAAAGAATTGCTTTCTCATTGTAATACCTTAAACAAATCTATTTCGGAAGTTGTTTTAGCTAACGAAGTTTCTATGCGATCTTCTGAAGAGGTCGATTTTGAAATTAAACGGGTTTGGGATACCATGTTAGAATGCATGTATACTGGATGTCATACTGAAGGTAATTTACCCGGCGGACTAAATGTTAGACGAAGAGCTTTTGACACGCATCAAAAACTAAAAGGTGAATTAAATTATAATTCACCTCAAGAGTGGCTTGAAGTGATTAGAAAAACAGAGGTTAAATTTAGACAAATATTTAAATGGGTAAGCTGTTTTGCACTTAGTGTCAATGAAGTGAATGCCTCTTTAGGACGAGTTGTAACGGCCCCAACTAACGGTAGTTCGGGTGTTATCCCATCTGTTTTAATGTATTATATGGTAATTGAAAATCACAATGCCAATTTTGAACACATTAAACAATTTTTGTTAGTCGCTGGAGAAATTGGAAGCATCTTTAAAAAAGGAGCAACTATCTCTGCCGCCATGGGTGGCTGCCAAGCCGAAATTGGAGTATCTTCTGCTATGGCTGCTGGTGCCTTAACCGAATTATTAGGAGGTACCCCAGAACAAGTTTTAATTGCCGCTGAAATAGCAATGGAACATCATCTAGGCTTAACCTGCGATCCAATTGGTGGACTTGTACAAGTGCCTTGTATAGAGCGAAATTCTATGGGAGCTATCAAAGCTATCAACGCTGCCGAGTTGGCTTTAGATACCAATCCTGAACATGCTAAAGTTCCTTTTGACGAAGTGGTTGATACCATGTGGGAAACAGCTAAAGACATGAATTCTAAATACAAAGAAACCTCCGAAGGAGGTTTAGCTGTAAGAGTGAATGTAGCTGATTGTTAATCTTGACAACCTGCTTTTTTTCTTGTATCAATAAGATAAATTATTTTCCATTGTCCATTATCGTTAAATAACTGAAAGGAGTTAACTCCACAATGGTTAAAATTATCGTTATACCAAAACTCGTATGGAGTCCATGCATTTGCCATATTACCATCTACTTTAATGCTATAATCTAATAATCTCTCATCCCATTTTTGGTCTGACTTGCGTTCACCAATAGCTTTTAATAAGGTTGATGAATCATCTGTTGTTAAAACATCTTTGCCTTCTTTATTTTTATGAGCTGTTTGAGTGATAAACTTACCCATCATTACAGATTTCATTAAAACCGTATCCCCTTTATGAAACCCTTCAAAAAAAGTATCAATTGCCTTTTTTACAGCAACTTCCTCAGATTCTTGTCCAGTTGCTACAGATGAAATACATAGTGCAAGTAATAGTAATAGTCTTGTCATAATTGTTGATTTTTCACTAAAATAAAAGTTATATCCAAATCCACCTTAGCTATAAAGAAAAGATTAACATCTGCACAATATTTAGTATTTTTGCTTACCAAAATTTAAATTCATGTCAGTCGCAAAGAAGCAATATAAAAGAGTCACCGTTAAATCCTTAATCGATATGAAAAGTAATGGAGAGAAAATCTCCATGCTTACAGCTTATGATTACACCATGGCCAAAATTGTTGATGGATCCGGGATAGATGTTATTTTAGTTGGAGATTCTGCCAGTAATGTAATGGCAGGACACGAAACGACATTACCAATTACCCTAGATCAGATGATATATCACGCTTCATCTGTAATTAGAGCTGTAGAACGTGCACTTGTAGTAGTCGATTTACCATTTGGTAGTTACCAAAGTGATCCAAAAGAAGCGTTGCGTTCTGCGATTAGAATAATGAAAGAAAGTGGCGGGCATGCTGTAAAATTAGAAGGTGGTAAAGAAGTAAAAGAATCTATCAAACGCATTTTAAATGCTGGTATTCCTGTTATGGGACATTTAGGTTTAACTCCACAATCTATTTACAAGTTCGGAACTTATACAGTTAGAGCAAAGGAAGAAGAAGAAGCTAATTTGCTTATCCACAATGCAAAAATGTTAGAAAAGGTAGGCTGTTTTGCTCTTGTTTTAGAAAAAATACCTGCATCACTTGCAGAACGTGTAGCCAAAGAACTTAGCATTCCTGTAATTGGTATTGGAGCCGGTGCTGGAGTTGATGGTCAAGTTCTTGTAACACATGACATGATTGGTATGACTCATGAATTCAATCCAAGGTTTTTAAGACGTTACATGAATTTATATGAGGATATGACCAATGCTATGTCACAATACGTCTCTGATGTAAAATCTCAAGAATTCCCTAACGAGAACGAACAATATTAGTGGGCCCAAGAATACATTCTACAACCGAAAATTTAAATGTTTTATTAGAAGACAATCATCTCATTGTCGTGAATAAAAGAGCTGGCGACTTGGTTCAAGGGGATAAAACAGGAGATGCGCCTATTTCTGATATCATTAAGCTCTACCTAAAGAAAAAGTACAGCAAACCTGGAAATGTGTTTTTAGGTGTAGTGCACAGATTAGATCGCCCTACAACAGGTGTAGTTTTGTTTGCGAGAACATCGAAAGCACTACCACGTCTTAATGCTTTATTTGCAGAAAAAAAAGCACAGAAAACGTATTGGGCTATTGTAAAAAATCAACCACCGAAAGCATCCGACAGGTTAGTAAACTGGTTAAAAAAAGACCCCAAAACCAATAAATCAAAAGCTTATCCTAAAGAAATTCCTGGTAGCAAAAAGGCCGTATTAAACTATAAAGTGGTCAAGCAACTTACCAATTATGTGCTCTTAGAAATTAATCTTGAAACAGGGAGACATCATCAAATTAGATGTCAATTATCAAAAATTGGTTGTCCTATAAAAGGAGATTTAAAATACGGATTTGATAGAAGCAATAAAGATGGTAGCATTTCACTTCATGCTAGAAGTTTAGAATTTAACCATCCTGTTAAAAAAGAGCTTATAAAAGTTACAGCACCTGTACCAGATGACCCAATTTGGAATGCCTGTGTTAGTTAGATTTTGGCTTAAACGGATATTTTAAATTTAAAGAGGTTCCTTTACCAACTTCCGAATTTAATTGATAGGTAGCATTAATCATCTCTGCCCTATTTTCCATATTGATGAGTCCTGCTCCCTTTTTAGTTTCTGATATATCAAAGCCATCTCCATCATCAGAAATATTGATATCTAATTCATCTGGAGTAAATGATAACATAATTTCAATTGACTTGGCATTAGCATATTTAATGGTGTTGGAAACAAATTCCTGAAATATTCTAAACACAATTACTTCATCCTTTTTATTTTCGAAATCCATAATCTCACCTTCAACCTTCATTTTCACCTCAAGAACGTTCATTCGGTTGATACGTTCAACTTCATTTGCAATAGATGGTCCTAATCCAGCATTAAAAATAACATCTGTATTTAGCGATTTGCTCAACGCTCTAACCTCTTGTAAACTATCTTTAATAATGTTTGACGTGTCTTTAACTTTCGCTCGCGACTTTTCTTCAACAGTATTCTCTATTAAATTGATTTGCATACTTGCAACCGCTAACAATTGACCAATATTATCATGTAATTCACGACCAACATGTTTTAAAGTCTCCTCCTGAATTTCCTGTTGAGTGATTATAATTTCTTCCTCAAACCGCTTTTGCTGCTCAAATTTTTCTATCAACAATTTGTTCTTTCTTTTTTGAAAGGTGACAAAAAATAAGATAATTAATGTTGTTAAAACAAACAATACTACCATCATATATACCAGCAGGTATCGTTCTGACTCTGTCACAGTTACTTGTTCTGAGGTTTGGAATAAATTAAGGATAGTGAAAAACATAAATACATTAATAAATTAGCAATAAACAAAATTCCGTACCTTAATTTGATATAGCTTTTATCATTAGCGTCGAAATATACATTGTAAAAATCGAGTGGCATAGTAGTCAACCACCAAATTAAAATTACAGCACTTACATAAAATTCTAGCGAACTAAAACAGGCTATATTTTTTTCAGAGTTAAGCAATTCTAAAAAATAAAACACTACACATTGTAATACAATAATACTACCTGTTAGTTTTAATACAATCAAAGATTTGTTTAAATAAATATCCCAATTAAATCCAACATAGAAGAAAGCAAATATTGTAAATAAAATTGTTGATACTTTCAGTATCCTTTTAAAACTTTCATTTTCTAAAACTTTTTGATAGAATCTAGATAATAGAATAACTGCTACAATTTTCCATGTAATATTGTACCACCAAAAATTATTTAAAAACGGAGTGTTTAATAAACAATCACGCAAACCTAAAAATTCTCTATTTCGATCTATAAAAACAGTATACCCCCCTATAAGCTCTATAATAAATACGAAAAACAAATAATAAATAAAATATCGTCCATTCGTGTTTTTAAATTTATCAAATAACAAAAAACCTGTTAAGGCAGCAATAAAACTGCATAAAAGAGAAAATAAGGAGTAATGGTAAAAAAAGAATTGCAATTTATAATTTATTGCGGATAACCTGCATCAGGCGGTACACCCATTCCCCCTTCATTCAATGCATCTGCTCCCGGTATATCTTGAGATGAAGCCCCAGCCACGTTTTCTGTCCCTGTAGGTGCAATGAATGATGTTGTATAAGGCACGTTGCCCCCTGCATCTGAATACGCCGCCATATATACCCGCATGCCATCAAGAGTATAGTTATTACTTGAGGCTTGTGCTTTAGCACTAGCAATAAAACTTTCTAACTCTGTAATAGAATACCAAACAGATCTGTTATCTGCTTGTTTTACGATATCATTACTAATTAGCGTATGTCTTGAGTCATATGCATCATTCAATGTTTTAGCATCTGCTGCCGAAATTATTTTTCCCATAATTTATAAATATTTAATAGTTAACACATTAGCAATTTAACAATTATAACAATACGTACAAAGTCGTAGGAAAAAATTTAATTCAATTATCCTGATTAATGTTTTCCTACAAACCTACACATAATCATCAATAATCTCATTAGAATATTACACTTTTTGTAAGTATTAGCCCAGCCAGCCATCTCTATCTAAACTTCGGTATTGAATGGCCTCGCTAATATGATTTCCATTAATAGTATCTGCAGATTCTAAATCGGCTATTGTTCGCGAAACTTTCAGGATTCTATCATAGGCTCTTGCCGAGAGATTTAAACGTTCCATAGCCTGTTTTAAAAGCTCTAATGAAGCTTTATCTAACTGACAATACTTAGCAATTTGCTTGGTATTCATTTGGGCATTATAGTGCACTGATGAGGAATCCTCAAACCTTTTGGTTTGAATTTCTCTTGCAGCGGTTACACGTTTTCTAATATCTGAAGACGGCTCTCCCTTGCGTGTTTCTGATAATTTATCAAAAGGGACTGGAGTTACTTCAATATGAATATCAATTCTATCTAATAGTGGTCCTGAGATTTTACTTAAATAACGCTGCATTTCTGATGGAGAAGATTGAACCGGTGCATCTGGATCGTTAAAATACCCGCCTGGACTCGGATTCATACTTGCAACTAACATAAATGATGATGGATATGTCACGGTGAATTTTGCTCTTGAAATTGTCACTTCTCTGTCTTCTAAAGGTTGTCGCATAACCTCTAACACTTCGCGTTTAAACTCGGGCAATTCATCTAAAAACAGCACCCCATTATGAGATAAAGAAATCTCCCCAGGTTGAGGATAACTTCCACCGCCAACAAGAGCAACATTTGAAATAGTGTGATGTGGGCTTCTAAAAGGCCTTTGAGCCATTAAACCCGAATGCGCTTTAACCCTTCCTACTACTGAATGAATTTTTGTAGTTTCCAAAGCTTCATGTAAAGTCATAGGAGGCAAAATTGAAGGCAAACGTTTTGCCAACATTGTTTTTCCAGAACCCGGAGGACCAATAAGAATTATGTTATGTCCGCCAGCTGCCGCAATTTCCATGCATCGCTTTATACTTTCTTGGCCTTTTACATCAGAAAAATCGAATTCAGGAAAATTAAGATTGTTATAAAACTCTTTCCGTGTGTCAATTTCAACTCTGTTCAAAGGCATATCTTTATCAAAATGATTAATTACTTCTGTAATATTATCAACCCCAAAAACTTCTATATCATTAACTATCGCCGCTTCTTTTGCATTTTGATTTGGTAGAATAAACCGTTTAAAACCTTCTTTTCGAGCTTGCACAGCTATAGGTAATGCCCCTTTTATAGGTTGTAAATTTCCATCTAAAGACAATTCGCCTAAAATCAAATAGTCATCTAAATTTTCAGCCTTAATCTGATTAGAAGCCGCTAAAATGCCAATGGCTAAAGTTAGATCATAAGAAGAGCCTTCTTTGCGTAAGTCGGCAGGAGCCATATTAATGGTGATTTTCTTCCCAGGAATTTTATAACCATTGTTTTGCAAAGCAGCAGCTATGCGATAGTTACTTTCTTTTATGGCATTATCAGGAAGTCCAACAAGATGATAACCTATTCCAGAATTAACGTTAACCTCAACAGTAATGGTTGTGGCATCAACTCCAAAGACAGAACTGCCATAAACTTTCTTTAGCATAAGTATTGATTTTCAATGTTGTAAGAAAATACAATATAGCTAAAAAACAGTTAACCTCTTCATTTTGAACTACTCAGAATTCAAATAACAAACATACTATTTACTTTCTGTTTAAATCCAAGCATTTTGCTTTAAAAACTCCAAAGAACGCGTTTCGTTATAATACACATTATTCACATCATGAAATCCTACGTGACCTCCGTACTTAGGTATTTCTAAAAATAGATTAGTGTTTGCTTCTGCTATTGCTTTAGGATAGCAATCTTCAGAAAGAAAAGAATCGTTTTCGGCATTAATAATTAAGGTTGGAATTGAAATTGAATCTAAAAACTGTAAAGAACTACACTTTTCATAATAATCTAAAGCATCCTTAAATCCGTTTGCCCTTGAAGTGTAGAAATCATCAAAATCTTTTAATGATTTAATTTGTTTTAAATCTGATGATTTTACGCGTTCTGGAAAAGCTTTCTGTTTGATTTTTAACTTACCGATAAGGTGCTTTTTAAACCGATCATGGTAAAGTACATTTTTAAACTTATGTAGCTCAATCATGGAGCCATATAATGAGCATGGCACCGAAACTGCCACGGCCGATTTAATTTTGTCAGGCAGCTCTCTGCCCTCACCTAAATATTTAAGTACAACGTTACCACCTAAACTAAATCCTTTAAGGAAGATAGAATCGTAATTTTTATGCTTTAAAACATGTGTAATAACCTCATCTAAATCGTCTGTTTTCCCAGAATGATATGAAGAGAACAACCTGTTATCTTCACCTCCACACCCTCTAAAGTTAATACACAGGCAATCTATATCATTCGAATTAAAAATCGCTGCCGTTCCTGTCATATAAGGACGTTGTGCATTTCCCTCTAAACCGTGAAGGACAATTATCAATGAATTACTTTTATTTTGAGCAAAACTCCAATCTAAATCTAAAAAGTCGCCATCATGTAATTCCAGACGTTCTCTTTTTTGAATCACGCCGTTAATCTTTCTTACCAATCCAGAATAAACGGTAGATATAAAACCATTTTTAAACAGGTTTTTAGCAACGTATTTTGAATGAACTACTGGCATTATTTATTTAAAACAGATACTTCAATTTGAGAATCGCTAAACACCGTATGCGTTTGCGTTTTAAAATCGGATGCTTCGGCATTAAAAATATTATCCACATACGTTTGCGGGTTGGCATCTATATAAGGGAAAAAAGTACTTTGGATTTGAATATGAATTTTATGTCCTTTTTTAAACGTATGGAACACATCTTGAAGCTCAATATTTACATCTGTTTTTTTGTTAGGCTCAAAAGGCTCTGGATTTGTCATACTATTTCTAAACCTACCTCTTAGCACTTCACTCCTAACCATCATGTGGTAGTTACTTAATTTTAAATGATCTTGAACTTGATCTTCATTTTCGGTATCACTTGGAAAAACGTCAACTACTTTCACGATCCAATCGGCAGCATTTCCTGTGGTTGCAACCTTTAATTTTGCAAGGATATCTCCAACTAAGGTCACATCTTCAGTAAGTTCTTCTGTTTCAAAAACTAAAACATCTGGTCGTCTTGCTGCAAAACGCTGATCATCTGTCATAAACTTACGAGGAGTAAATACCACTTTTACATCTTCGGTATAAGGTATTGGTTTTTTAGGGTCACTCACAAATGCAGATTCTTCTACTTTAGAAGTAGGAGCTTCAGACAATTGTTGATAAGGCGTCAAGTAAAACGACTTTGCTTCAACATTTTGCGGCGGCCAACTATCAAAAGAAGTCCATTTATTTGCTCCAGTATCAAACATATGCGCCTCAAATGATTTGGCATTTGCCGATTCTCCTTTTAAATGCTTATTGAAAAATGGAGTTTCAATTTCCTTTTGAAAATAGTCTGAGATTCCTTCACCAAAATTAATATTTCCAATTATTTGTTCCTTACTATTTCTTGCCCAATCCCCATGACTCCATGGTCCAAAAACCACTGTATTATCATTTGAGCTATTTTTTTCAATTGCAGAATACGTATTAAAAGGACCATATAAATCTTCGGCATCAAATAAACCACCTACAATCATTGTCGCCGGTTTAATGTCTTTTAAATGCTGAATAATTCCTCTTTTTTTCCAAAACTCATCATAGGTCACATGTGTTTTAATTTGCTCGTAAAACACATTATTTTCATCGTAATACGCTTCTAAGTTTTTTAAAGGTCCTGCGTCGTTGAAAAAATCATACTGATCTTCAGTTCCTATCTCTGGAAAATTATACCATGATTCTGTTGTTGGTTCTGTTTTCATATAACCAAAAACAGCCGTTGCTCTCCAATAACTTAACAAAAACGCACCATTATGAATAAAATCATCAAAGAAAAAGTCACCAATACATGCTTGAGGTGAAACCGCTTTTAATGCCGGATGCGCGTCTAACAAGCTATAAGTGGCATAAAACCCTGGATATGAAATTCCATAAACCCCGACATTACCATTATTATGTTCTACATTATTCACTAACCACTCGATAGTGTCATAGGTATCACTAGCTTCATCAACTTGGTCTCCAGTTTTATTAGGAATAAATGCCCTCATGTTATCATAAACGCCTTCACTGTTCCAACGACCACGTACATCTTGATATACAAAAATATTACCTTCTTCCATAAGGTATTTATTTGGCCCTAATTTAGTCGCGAACTCATCTGCCCCATATGGTTTACAACTATATGGTGTACGTTTCATTAAAATTGGATATGATTTAGAAGTATCGTTTGGCGCATAGATTGTAGTATGTAACTTCACACCATCCCTCATGCTAATACTTACTTCTTTTTTTGTATAATTAGCCTTCACATATTGGGCAGGGTCATTTTCCACTACCACAGTATTGTTATCTACATTAGAATTTGAGTTTTTGTTACATCCTACCAAAGCAAAACACAACATGAAAAGTAAAAGCAAATTACGCATGGACTTAATTTTTAAAATAAGCCTTAAAGATAATTAAAAAAAGATGTCAAAATTTATACGTTTTGGAATTGTTGATTATCGCATTTCCACAGCTGTAAACTTAAAAGATGTGCCGTCAAATAATCCTTTATCACTTAATTTTAGCGACGGAATCACTAATAAAGCCATAAAAGAAAGTGTCATGTACGGTGCTTTTAATTCGCAACCCATTGTCTTTGCCATTTGATCTAACTCATGATATTGATGACCAATTGTTTCGCATGTTCCATTGCTCATTATTCCAGCCACTGGTAGCGCTACTATTTTAGTTTCGTTTTTGGAAACCGCACAAATCCCTCCTTTTTGTTCTATAATGGCGTTTACAGCCTTACAAATCATTTCATCATTAACGCCTACAGCAATGATATTATGAGAATCGTGGCCAACAGATGAGGCAATTGCACCTTCTTTTAATCCAAAGTTTTTAATAAACGCTAAAGCTGGTTTTTGATCTTGATAACGGTTTACCACCGTCATTTTTAAAATATCATCGGTTACATTAGATTCCAAATATCCATTTACCAAATGACTTGGATGCTGAATTTCATTTGTGACCAATTCGCCATCTAAGGCTTCAATTACTCTAATTTTACCTGCTTTACTTTTACGTTTAAAATCTTCAGGCGTTTTAATATGGCAACTAAAGTTATTTAAAACCTCAAATTCTACAGATTCTATTAAAGAAGTATTATTAGCATACCATGCCTTACCGTCAATATATGTTTCAATGACTTTAAAGTGAATCAAATCTTGGACACGAATAAAATCGGCTTGATCACCAACTCTTAAAGTACCAACATCCAAATTGTAATGCGCTACAGGATTAATACAAGCAGCTTGAAGCACTTTAAATACATCTATTCCCTTTTTTACTGCTCTTGCACAAAGTGCATTGATATGGCTTAATAGCAAATCGTCTGGGTGCTTGTCATCACTACAAAACATTATGTTTTCAAAATGTTCTGGCAACAAATCGATTAAAGCATCAAAGTTTTTAGCAGCACTTCCTTCTCTTATAATAATTTTCATACCATGTTTTAGCTTTCCTAAAGCTTCATCATAAGTAAAACATTCATGGTCTGTTGAAATACCAGCTGCAATATAATTTCTAGCGTCTTCTCCTCTTAATCCTGGCGCATGACCATCGATAGGTTTATTAAAATATTTTGCCCATTCAATTTTTTTAATAACCTCTTCGTCTTTAAACAATACCCCAGGGTAATTCATCATTTCGGCCAAATACTTAATTTCTGGTCTTGACAATAAATCTTTGATATCACTGGAGTCAATAATAGCTCCTGCCGACTCAAAACTTGTTGCAGGGACGCATGAAGGTGCTCCGAAATTGAATTTAAAAGGCGTTTTTTTACCATTTTCTATCATAAAATCTACCCCTTGGACACCCAAAACATTAGCTATTTCATGGGGATCAGAAACTGTTGAAACCGTACCATGTTTCACTGCAATTTTCGCAAACTCAGATGGCACAAGCATAGAACTTTCAATATGTATATGTGCATCTACAAAACCGGGAATTATAAAATTGGATTGTGTTTCGTAAATTTCATTTATAGCTGTTATAATTCCGTTTTCTACAACAACCTCTCCATTAAAAATGCGCTGATTTCTAACATCTACAATCTTACCTTTAACAACCATACCCCAATTTATTTAATATCTATTTTGAAATTGACAACTTGTACACACAGTTTGAATCTTTATTAAGCTTAAACCTATCATCTAATCTATAGCCCATTACCCATATTATATCATTAGCTGAACATAACAACCAAGTGTTTTCTTTTTCTACTAATGACAGTTTCAAATCTTTATAAAACTTACTTATTTTCTTTTTGCCTTTCATCCCTAAAGGAAAGAAAAAGTCGCCGTCCTCACGCCTTCTCATTTCTAAAGGGAATTTTAATTTTTCACCATCAATTAAAATTGAATTATTATCTAATTCTCTATTTAAATCAGTTTTATCTATTTTTTCAACTGCTACTTTAATACCATGTACTGAAACAGCTTCATTTTCATTTAACCAATAACTTTTATTATCTACTCGTTCTGTCTTAGTTAAAATAAGAGCATTGGTATGTTTTATAATTCTGAATTCTGAGGTAAATACTTGCTTACCAGATTGTGCACTTACCAGATTTATGATATCATCCCAAGCTGTAAAACCATAGGGTCTCAAAATCTCAAAAAGTAATTTATCGTGATTTGGAAATTTTGTAAGCTGAGTTAAATCAATTTCAATTTTTGACGAAATATCTCCTGACAACACCTCTTTTTTACACAGCGCTACATAATCCTTTAGCAATGTTTGAGTCGATTTTAAATTGTTTTGCGTAGCATAAACATGCTCTAAAACCCTAGGCACGGCTGCTTTAATTTCAGGAATGACATCATGGCGTAATTTATTTCTAAGATATTTGTTTGAAGCGTTGCTCCCATCCTCTCTCCAATTTACTTGATGAGAATTAGCATAATCTAAAATTGTTTGCCTTGAGAAAGGCAACAAAGGTCTTACAACGGCTTCAATGTTTGAAGGAATACCAACTAATCCATCTATGCCAGTTCCTCGAGTCAAATTAATTAACAAGGTTTCAAAGTTATCATCGGCATGATGTGCTGTTAAGATGACATCCAAATCAAACCTGTCTAATTGCTCTTTAAACCAATTATACCGTAATTCGCGAGCCGCCATTTGAATTGAAATTTTATTCAACTTGGCATACTCCTCAGTATTAAAACTAATTGTTTCAATATTAAAATTTCGCGATTTAGATTGCTCAATAACAAACTGCTCATCTGCATCACTCTCATCGCCTCTCAATTTGAAATTACAATGAGCCACAGTACAGTCTAAACCCATTTTATAACACAAATCTAAAAGTACCATACTGTCTAATCCGCCTGAAACAGCCAGCAATAATTTTGAAAATTTTAGAGATGAATAATATGAATCTATATGACCTGTAAATGCTTTTAACATAATGTAAATATACAACAAAGCTAATGTTATTTCATTCCCCTTTTAAGCTGTATTTGAGTCCCTTTATATTCCTTTTGATTGGATTTATTCGTAACTTTAAAGGGCAAACTTAAAAAGGATTATGTCATGTCGAAATTGCAACAAATTACAGATCAAGCCTCCCAAAGTCAATTTGATAAAAAAGTACTTTCAACCGTACAGTTTCTTCATCCTTATGTTAAACACAGACTTTACATTGCCATAGCAAGAGGGATATTACCAAAAAACATGTACAGCTCTAATGGTATAATTGATGATTGTATTATCCGATTGTATGATGAAGGTTTTGACATAGACGCCGATCCACATCTTATTAAATTGTATTTATTTCAATTTATAGATGAGCATTTAAATGCATTATTTAAAAAGGAAGCTTTTCACAAAAATACTTTAAGTACAAGCGCATTGTTAAAAAAGGAAATGGAAAGTTTAGACGAATCTTTTACCGTAGACGGAGATATTGACTATGTGATGAATGAAGATTTAAACGATATTTCATACCATCAAGATCAAAACTCAAATGCCGTTTTTGTTTATGCTGATAAAGACTCTGTTATTCTAAATGCCATGGATGTTTCTAACCAGAACATTAAAGATTCAAAAAAATATATTGGTAAGTTTTATAATTGGTTACCACTGCGCACAGCTAATATTGTTGACCTTTACATTTTTGGACATTTAAGCTATGAAGATATTGCCAAAATAAAACAGATTGAAGTTTCAAGGGTTGAGAAAATAATGACTCAAGTGAAATTAAAATTTAGAACTCACTTAGAATGATTTTCTAACACACTTCGCATTGCTTTGGCTTTTAGCAAACATTCTTCATATTCTTTCACCGGATCACTTTTAGCCGTAATGGCACCACCAACGCTGTAAGACACATATTGGTTTTTGGCGTTATACAATATGCTTCTGATTACCACATTAAAATCAAAATCACCATTTGGAGTAAAATAACCTAATGCTCCCGAATACACCCCTCTTTTGGTTTCTTCTAACTCTTCAATAATTTTCATTGCAGAAATTTTGGGAGCTCCTGTCATGCTTCCCATCGGAAAAGTAGAAGACAAAACATCGACCGGATGTACATCTTCTTTAACCTCAGAAGTAATTGTAGAAATCATTTGGTGAACTTGCTCAAACGAATATACTTTACAAAGCTCCTTCACTTCAATACTTCCTCGTTTTGCTGTATGAGCCAAATCATTCCTCACCAAATCAACAATCATTATATTCTCACTACGCTCCTTTTCATCGTTAAGCAAATTAAGCTTTAACTGCTCATCTTCTTCCTTATCTTGAGATCTTGCGGCGGTTCCTTTTATAGGCTGGGAAATAAGTGTAGATCCTGTTTTCTTAATATAGCGCTCAGGTGAGGCCGACAAGACAAATTTCTCTCCACACTTTATAAATGTTGCAAATGGTGGATTAGAAATTTTATTCAGCTGTAAGTAGGTTTCAACCGCGTTAATTGAAACATCTTCAGCGTAAAATTCTTGACAAAAATTAGCCTCATAGATATCACCTCTATTAATATGATAAAGCATTTTATTTACTTTTTCATAATACTCATCTTTGTGAATACGGAGTTTAATTTTCCCATGCTCTAATCCATTGGAAGATTCAATATTCTCAGTTCCTTGATTTAGAATTGATTTTATATCGGAATCCAACTCATCATCTACCATTTTTAAATATTGCAACTCCAAAAGGTTATCTCTAAGTAAAAACAACTTTTTAGGTTGAAAAAAATACAGGTCAGGAAATTCTAAATTATCATGATTCTCCGATTTTAACTGCTCTAAGTCATTTTTCAAATCGTAAGAAAGGTAACCAAATATCCAATCGTTAGTGGTGGACTGAAATTCTTTCAAATCCTTAAACGCATTGGTAAAATCTGTTTGAATTGCACTAAAGGCATCGACAGCTAAAACAGATTCGAAATTAGAATACTCTTGATTGTGATTATTAGAATCAAACCAAACAACATCATCAAACTGTTGCGCCCACAGTAATAATTTTTGCTTTACATCTGGATATTGATCGAGGGAAATGAATTTTGATACTCTCAATTAGCGGATTTTAAAGCGCAAAGTTAAATAGAATTGAGCAAACAAAGCAACTTTTATCTTTTATCCTGAATACTAATAGAGCTAAAGTGCTTTAATAATATTAGCTTTGCAAACAAATTAATGTATCGTGAGTTTTAGAGATTTAAATTTAAACACCCCGCTATATAATGCCATTGATGACTTAGGTTTTACAGAGCCTACACCAATACAAAGGGAGTCTTTTAATGTTGTTAGTTCTGGGAAAGATGTGGTTGGTATTGCACAAACAGGAACAGGTAAAACATTTGCCTATATGATGCCTATTTTAAAAAACCTACCCTATTCCACACAAGAAAACCCAAGAGTTTTGGTATTAGTGCCTACTCGTGAGTTAGTAGTACAGGTTGTTGATGAAGTTGAAAAACTTGCTAAGTACACTAATGTTAGAGTTCTTGGAGTGTATGGAGGGACAAACATAAACACTCAAAAAAGACAAGTTGCTGAAGGGATTGACATATTAGTTGCCACGCCAGGTCGTTTATACGATTTAGCTGTTAGTAGAGTACTTCAGTTAAAATCGATTCAAAAATTGGTTATTGATGAAGTTGATATTATGCTTGACCTTGGATTTAGACATCAATTGCTTAACATTTTTGACATTTTACCGGAGCGCAGACAGAATATCATGTTTTCAGCTACAATGACGCATTATGTCGATGATTTAATTACTAATTTTTTCGTTAACCCTACACGTGTTTCAATTGCCGTATCTGGTACTCCTCTTGAAAACATTGCACAAACAAGATATCTTGCGCCTAATTTTTACACGAAGGTTAATTTATTAAACCACATCTTATCAGATTCTGAAACCTATAATAAGGTATTAATATTTGTGGCCTTTAAACGCATGGCAGATAGGCTTTTTGAACAATTAGAAGAAAGTTATTATGGCGAAAGTTGCGTTATTCACTCTAATAAAACTCAAAATTACAGACTTCGAAGTATTGAGCAATTTAGAAATGGTGAAAACAGAATTTTAATTGCTACTGATGTCATGGCTCGTGGATTGGATATTGAAAACATATCTCATGTTATTAATTTTGACACACCCGAGTTCCCTGAAAACTATATGCATAGAATTGGTAGAACGGGTAGAGCAAAAAGACAAGGACAATCTTTAGTATTCTCAACTGATAATGAGAATGAATTTATTGAAGGTATCGAATCTTTGATGCAAATGACTATTCCTGTGACGCCAATGCCAGAGGATGTCACTATTTCGACAGAATTGTTAGAGGAAGAACGACCTCAAATTAAAGAACGTTATAATCCTATTAAAAAACGCCAAGATGAAGATGCCCCTGGACCTGCTTTTCATGAAAAGAAGGAGAAGAATCAAAAGGTGAACTTAGGAGGTTCTTATCAGCGTACCATAAAACAGAAATACAAAAAGCCTAAAACAAGAGGTGATAAAAATTACAACAGAAAAAAACGTAAATAAAAAAAAGCAACCAATTTGGTTGCTTTTTTATTATGCTATAATTACGTATTAAATATGTAAAGCTCTATCTTCTGTTGCGGCAAGTGCAGCTTCTTTAATTGCTTCTGCAAAAGTTGGGTGCGCATGAGACATTCTAGAAATATCTTCGGCAGAGGCTCTAAACTCCATAGCTGTTACAGCTTCTGCAATTAAATCGGCGCAACGTGCTCCAATCATATGTACACCTAAAACTTCATCGGTAGATTTATCTGCTAATATCTTAACAAAACCATCTAAATCCATACTCGCTCTACTTCGTCCTAAAGCTCGCATTGGAAACTGACCAACTTTGTACGCTACACCGTCGGCTTTTAATTGATCTTCAGTTTTTCCAACTGCAGCAACTTCTGGCCAAGTGTAAACAACACCTGGTATTAAGTTATAATCAATATGAGGTTTTTGACCAGCTAAAGTTTCAGCTACAAACACACCTTCTTCTTCAGCTTTATGAGCCAACATAGCGCCTTTAATAACATCTCCAATGGCATAAATATTTGAAGCCGAAGTTTGTAAATGATCATTTACCTCTACCTGTCCTCTTTCATTTATTTTTACACCAGCAGCTTCTGCATTTAATCCATCAGTATAAGGTCTACGTCCAACAGAAACTAAGCAGTAATCACCTTTAATAATTACTTCTTCGCCTTTTTTGTTATCCGCTTTAACAATAACCTCATCTCCTACGCGTTCAACAGATTTTACTTTGTGCGTTGTATTTAATTTGAATTTTTGCTTTTTAAGAACCTTCGTCAACTCCTTAGATAAACCAGCATCCATTGTTGGAATTATACGGTCCATATATTCAACAACAGTTACATCAGCACCAAGTCTTTTATAAACTTGTCCTAATTCTAAACCAATAACACCACCTCCAATAACAATTAAATGCTTCGGAATTTCTTTAAGTTTTAATGCTTCGGTAGAAGTTATAACGCGTTCTTTATCAATATTGATAAAAGGCAAATTAGATGGCTTACTACCTGTAGCGATAATAGTTTGTTTCGCTTCAATAACTTCAGCTTCACCTTCGTCTTTTGCGATATTAATATGAGTAGCATCTTTAAAGCTTCCTAAGCCTTGATACACATCTATATTATTTTTTTTCATCAAGAAATCAATACCTCCAGTAGTTTGATCTACCACCGACTGCTTTCTTGCAATCATTTTTTCAAGATTTACTTTAATCTCACCAGGAATTTCAATTCCGTGTGCTTCAAAATGCTTTACAGCATCTTCATAATGATGAGAAGAATCTAAAAGTGCCTTACTTGGAATACATCCAACATTTAAACAGGTTCCTCCTAGAGTACTATATTTTTCAATTATTGCAGTTTTCATTCCTAATTGAGCACATCTAATAGCTGCAACATACCCACCAGGACCAGAGCCAATTACGGCCACATCGTAAGAATTCATAAAATAGATTTTCTGTTAATTGTGTTAAAATCGGATACAAAAGTACAAATGTTTAATAGAAGTGCATAGTTAAACCTATCTTAATCGTTGTAGGGCTTTAATATTAACAATTAGCCCCTTTTCTCTAATTGGTTAAGAAGGAAAACCCAACATATTTCCCATTCCCACGGTAAATAACCAACTTCCATAAATTGCGTGTTCAATACTCACCAATAACGTTGAATTTGTTTTTCGATATGTAAGTGCAAACAAAACGCCACCTATAAAAGTCATGACATGAACTAATACACTTTTAAAAAACAAATGTGCCAAAGAAAAAACTAATGCATTTACCAGAATAAATACAAAGTCATTTTTTACATGCCGCTTATAACGTTGAAAATAAAAAGTCCTAAAAATCAACTCTTGAGGATATACTGAAAAGACAGAATAAGCAACTACAACATTAATCCATAAAAGAGGTTTATTGATTAAAACATCAAATAGATGTGCTTTATCAAAAATGAAAACGTACCCTGTTGTGAGTAACATAATGACAAATAATTTTATGGCCGTGTTTTTCCAAAAGACGCGCCATTTGAGATTAGGAGCCATTTTAAACTTTAAGTGTTCTACCCTTAAAAGCATAAACAAAATATACACAAACCCAAATAAGCCAAGAGCTACTTTAATGAGTGGATTAAAACTGAAATAAAAACTAACGGGTATGACAACAAAGGATATAAGAAACTCAAATAGTTTATATGTCTTTGTTTGTGTGTTCATTTAAACCGAAATAGCAGTTGTGTGTTTTACTTCATTAATCATAAACATACTATGAGTACTTCCTATATGACTAATAGTAGTAAGTTTGGTTACCATAAATTCTCTAAAGGCCTCCATATCTGATACCAAAACCTTTAATAAATAATCATAATCACCGCTTAAATGGTAACATTCTAACACCTCCTCTAAGGTAGCAACTTCTTTTTCAAATTTAACTACATATTCTTGAGAATGTTGGGTTAGCTTAATGTGACAAAAAGCTACGAAATTTTTATCTACATTTTCTTTTGAAACTAAAGCTACATACTTAGAAATCACTCCCGACTTCTCCATCTTTTTTATCCGCTCATACACCGCGGTTACAGACAAGTTTAACTTTAGAGAAAGCTCTTTTGTAGTCTGTTTACTGTCATTCTGTAATAGTTTTAACAAGCTTCTATCTGTGGCGTCAAATTTCATTTTTGAATATTTTCTAATTAATTACAAAATCAAGTAAAAATATAAACTAAAAATCTAATAAAATAAATTTATTCAGTTTTCTATTCTAAAATACAAACCATCTATTGATAAAAATCCTTAATTATCAGAAATTTGTAGTAATAAAAATTACAAACTAATTATCATGTCGTTCAATCCAGCAAATAAAATTCAAGATTTACAAAATTTCGGAGAATATGGAGGTGTTAACCCATCTATATCCGATTCGTCAACTTATACTTTCATGTCAGCCAAAACCATGTTTGACACTTTTGAAGGTAACACAGATGGATGTTACTTATACTCCCGACACACCTCTCCTACTAATTTACATTTAAGCTCGGCCTTAGCCGCTATGGAAGGTACAGAAACAGCAAACGTAGCAGCCTCAGGAATGGGCGCCATAACACCTGTCATTTTACAACTGTGCGGAGCTGGTGATCATATTGTTTCAAGTAGAACCATTTACGGTGGCACATACGCCTTTCTTAAAAATTTCGCTCCAAGATTTAATGTAAGCACGTCTTTTGTTGATATTACAAAATTAGATATTGTAGAAGCTGCAATAACAGAACAAACAAAGGTGCTATACTGTGAGACCGTAAGCAATCCTTTATTAGAAGTTGCAGATCTAAAAGGCATATCTGATTTAGCAAAAAAATACAATCTAAAATTAGTTGTAGATAATACATTTTCACCATTAGCTATCACTCCTATTAAATTTGGAGCAGATGTAGTTATACATAGTTTAACAAAATTCATTAACGGCTCAAGTGACACAGTAGGCGGTGTAGTTTGCGGGACTGAAGAATTTATCAATTCACTTAAAGATGTAAATGATGGTGCATCTATGCTACTAGGTTCTACTATGGATAGTTTAAGAGCATCTTCAATTCTTAAAAACATGAGGACTTTACATATAAGAATGAAGCAGCACAGCCATAATGCTATGTATTTAGCTCAGAAATTTGAAAGCGACGGACTTAAAACTGTATATCCTGGATTGAGTTCTCATCCATCTCATGAGATTTACAAATCAATGATGAATGCCGCTTTTGGTTTTGGAGGAATGCTAACCATTGATGTAGGCTCACTTACTAAAGCCAATGAATTAATGGAGCTAATGCAGCATAAAAACATTGGGTATTTAGCAGTAAGTTTAGGATTCTACAAAACATTATTTAGCGCACCTGGCAGCTCTACCTCTTCAGAAATCCCAGAGGAAGAGCAGGCGCAAATGGGATTGAGCGATGGTTTAATTCGATTCTCTATAGGCTTAGATGACGATATAGAAAGAACATATTCTATGATTAGAGAGTGTATGCAAGCATTACATATTCTATCTCCAAAATCAACATTAGAAGAAACCATTTAATTTGAGTTTTTAATTACTTAATTATAAACTGCCATATTCAATGTAATATGGCAGTTTCTTTTTTGACAAATTTCAAGTAATTAGCGGCTTAATGGCGTCCAATATTTGCAATTCCCTATTCAAAATCGTAACATTACCACACAAAAAACCAATCCATGTCAGAGAACAACAATATATCTAAATCTAAAATTGAAGATCAAACCATTGTTTCAAATTCTGAGCTAAGTATTTGGGAAGCTTTAATCCCTGTTCTTGCTCTGGTAATAATGTTATTTTTTAATGTAAAGTATGCCTTTGGAGATGATGCTTTGAGCGGAAGTAACCAGTTTATTTTATTATTGGGAGCGGCAGTTGCTGCTATAGTTGGATTTAAAAACAAAGTCTCCTACAAATTAATGATAGATGAAGTTGCAGAAAACATAAAATCTACTTCTGGTGCAATCTTAATTTTACTATTTGTAGGCTCATTGGCAGGAACATGGTTAATTAGTGGCATCATACCAAGTATGATTTACTATGGGCTAAAAATATTAGATCCATCTATTTTTCTTCCAGCGTCCGTAATAATTTGTGCCATAATTTCTATAGCAACAGGAAGTAGCTGGACCACTTCTGCAACCGTTGGTATTGCATTAATTGGTATTGGAAATGCGCTTGGTATAAACCCCGGAATGACAGCTGGTGCTGTAATCTCTGGAGCCTATTTTGGAGATAAAATGTCGCCGTTAAGTGATACCACCAATTTGGCACCAGCTATGGCTGGAGGAGAATTGTTTTCTCATATAAAATACATGACCTATACTACTGTACCTACAGTAATTGTTACGCTTATTATATTTTCTATTTTAAGTTTTACTATTGATGTAAGTGGAACAGCAGATACAACCGCGATGCTCGCATCTATTGATAATTCGTTCAACATTACACCATGGGTGTTTTTGGTTCCAGTAGCGGTAATTTTTATGATCGTTAAAAAAACACCTCCAGTTATTGCTTTGTTAATCGGTACCCTATTAGGAGGCGTTTTTGCTCTTATTTTTCAACCCGAAATTTTAAAGCAATTGTCAGGAGTGACAAGCTTAGATGGTATTTCTGCTTATAAGGCTATAATGAATGCAATGACCGTAGATGTTGCTATTGAAACTTCAAGTCAAGAACTAAACGATTTGTTCTCTTCAGGCGGTATGGCCGGCATGTTAAATACCATTTGGCTCATACTATGCGCTATGACATTTGGTGGCGTTATGGATGCTATTGGAGCTTTATCACGAATTAGTAGAGCGGTACTAAACTTATTTGATACCGTATTTGGTTTATTTGCAAGTACAGTAATTAGTTGCGTTGGATTGAATGCAATTGCAAGTGATCAATATTTAGCCATTGTTATTCCAGGAAGAATGTACAAAAAAGCTTTTGAAGATAAGAACTTAGCTCCTGAAAACCTAAGTAGAACTTTAGAAGACTCTGGTACGGTTACATCGGTATTGGTGCCATGGAACACCTGTGGAGCTTACCAATCTGGAGTATTAGGTGTAGACACAATGTCTTACGCGGGATATGCCTTTTTCAACTATTTAAGTCCGTTTACAACTTTATTATTTGCAGCTTTTAGAATTAAAATAAAGCAGCTCAACCCAAATAAGTAATACTTATCACAAATAAACTCTACAATAGATTTTAACTATTGTTAAATATAAATTAAGAATTTCAGAAGCCCATTTTTATGGGCTTTCTATTTTATATTTGCATAACGAATTAACAAATAACTTAAAATATAAAACACATGGCATTTGTAGGTAAAAAATTTCCAGATTTAAATGTAGACGCAATGAACGAAATGGGCGATACTTTTAAAGTAAACGTTCTTGACGAAGCAGTAAAAAACAACAAAAAAGTTGTGTTATTCTGGTACCCAAAAGATTTCACTTTTGTTTGCCCAACTGAACTACACGCATTTCAAGAAGCTATTGCTGAGTTTGAAAAAAGAAATACAATTGTAATCGGTGCATCTTGTGATACTCCAGAAGTTCACTTTGCATGGTTAAGCACAGCAAAAGATAACGGTGGTATTGAAGGTGTTACTTACCCTTTATTAGCAGATTCTAACAGAAACTTATCTTCTACTTTAGGCATTCTTGATATCACTAACGAAACCTTTAATGAAGAAACAGGAGTTGTTACAGTTGATGGAGACAACGTAACTTACAGAGCTACTTACTTAATTGATGAAGAAGGAACTGTATTTCACGAAGGAATTAACCACATGCCTGTAGGTAGAAATGTTGGTGAATTTTTAAGATTAATTGATGCTTACACTCACGTTCAAACAAAAGGAGAAGTATGTCCAGCTAACTGGGAAGAAGGTAAAGATGCTATGCAAGCAAACGCAAAAGGAACTGCAGCATATTTAGCTTCTCACTAAATAAAACAAATATTATGATTAAGGAATTAGATCAAGACAATTTAGAAAACGTAATTACAGAAAATAACACAGTGGTGGTGCAATTCTCTGCAAGCTGGTGTGGTAACTGTAGAATTATGAAACCTAAGTTTAAAAAATTGTCTAATGAACATGAAAACGTATCATTTGTAGTAGTTAATGCTGAGAAATTTCCAGAATCGAGAAAACTTGCAAAGGTGGACAACCTTCCAACATTTGCTACTTTCAGAAACGGAACAATTGTAAACCAAGTTCAAACTAACAAGTTTGACGTTTTAAAAACTCTTGTAGATGAAGTTACCAGTAATTAAACATTTAAGCAATTTCATAGAGCGCAATGATGAAGATTTTATTATTGAAACTATTGAAACCTTAGAAGACTTAACAGAAGTATCTTCACTAAAGGACGAAGAACTTGATGTAATTGGTGAATTGATTTCAAATATGTATGGTGCCCTTGAAGTGCAGAAAATGATTAATGAAGGCACACCAAAAAAAGAGGCTTTAAATACTTTTATGAAACGCGTTTTAGGATCTATTGATTCTTAATCTAATAGTATGATTAAATAACTTGAGCTCCACAATTTGTGGAGCTTTTTTTGTATTAAAAAACCCCTTCAGTTACCTGAAGAGGTTTTTCACCTAACTAAATTTAAACTAACTAAATCAACTAAATAGTTACTTTAATTGTAATTTGATTTTAAATGGACATTTAATAAATAACCCCTTATTCTATAATATCCTGACTGTCTCGGAGCAAGACTTCCTATATATTTCTTAAAATCAAAACTAAAATTATTGTTTAACAAATATACAAAAAGATTAAACAAAAACAAATATTTATTAATTTATTTAAGTGCTATACTAATCCTCAGTCTCCATCTAAAATTCTTGCACTTTTCAATTAATTTTTGTAAATTATATGTAGAATTTAAAACCTCAACATTATGCCACATAAAGATTACATAAAAGTATATTCGGGAAGTTTTATTGTTGTACAACAAATGGTTCAACGATTAGAAGATATAGGGATCAAACCTATTGTTAAAGACGAATTTCAATCGGCTTTATTGGGAGGATTTGTTAGAGGCACAAGAGGTTTTCAAGAATTACTAGTTCATGAAACCGAATTAGATCGGACCGTGCCAATTGTTCAAGAAATAGAAGCACAATTAAGTGCATAAAAAAAATCCTGATGTTTTCACATCAGGATTTTTTTTATATGAATATAGAACTATATCTCGTACATTTTTTGACGTTGTTCCTTAATTTTCTTATCACTCATGTATTCATCAAAAGTCATGTATCTATCAATAATACCTTTTGGTGTCAACTCTATTACTCTATTAGCAACGGTTTGAGCAAACTCATGATCATGGGTCGTAAATAAAACAGTACCCTTAAAGTTTTTTAGAGAATTATTAAAAGCTGTAATACTTTCTAAGTCCAAGTGGTTTGTTGGCTCATCTAACATTAAAACATTAGCTCTTATCATCATCATTCTACTCAACATACATCTTACTTTTTCACCTCCAGAAAGTACATCACAAGTTTTCAGCGCTTCTTCTCCACTAAAAATCATTTTCCCAAGGAAACCTCTAATGTAAACCTCTTCTCTTTCTTCTTCAGTTGTAGCCCATTGTCTCAACCAATCAACTAAAGACAATTTGCTTTTAAAATACTCGCTGTTATCTAAGGGTAAGTATGATTGTGAAGTTGTAACTCCCCAGGCAAATTTACCAGCATCCGCTTGAAGCTTACCGTTTATTATTTCATAAAATGCAGTTGCAGCTCTTGAATCTTTAGAATAAACCACAACCTTATCGCCTTTGGCTAGGTTAATATCTACTTTATCAAATAAAATATCTCCTTCTAATGAAGCACTCAGGCCTTCTATATTTAAAATTTGATCACCTGCTTCTCTATCTCTTTCAAAAATAATTGCAGGATAACGTCTACTTGAAGGCTTAATGTCTGAAACATTCAATTTATCTATCATTTTCTTTCTACTCGTAGCCTGTTTTGATTTTGCTACGTTGGCAGAAAAACGACGAATAAACTCTTCAAGTTCTTTTTTCTTATCCTCAGCCTTTTTGTTTTGTTGTGCGCGTTGTCTTGCTGCTAATTGAGAAGACTCATACCAAAACGTATAGTTTCCGGAGAAGTGATTTATTTTTCCGAAGTCTATATCGGAGATATGTGTACAAACTGCATCTAAAAAGTGCCTATCGTGAGATACCACAATTACACATTTATCATAATTAGCTAAGAAATGCTCTAACCAAGTGATTGTTTCATAATCCAAATCATTGGTAGGCTCATCCATAATCAAAACATCAGGACTACCAAAAAGTGCTTGAGCCAACAACACACGTACCTTTTGCTTACCATCTAAATCTTTCATTAAGGTGTAATGTAAATCTTCCTTAATTCCTAAATTAGAAAGCATTGCCGCAGCATCACTATCAGCATTCCAGCCATTCATCTCTTCAAATTGCACTTGCAATTCACCAATTTTCTCGGCATTTTCATCCGTATAATCAGCATAAAGGGCGTCTATTTGAGTTTTTAAATTAAATAGAGGCTTATTACCCATTATTATAGTTTCCAATACAGTATGCTCATCATACATATTGTGGTTCTGCTCTAAAACAGACATTCGCTTTCCTGGTTCTAAATGAACATGACCAGACGTAGCATCCATTTTCCCTGCAATAATTTTAAGAAACGTTGATTTTCCAGCACCATTGGCACCGATAATTCCGTAGCAATTACCTTGATTAAACACGGTATTCACTTCATCAAAAAGGATACGTTTTCCAAATTGAACAGAAAGATTAGAAACTGATAACATACTTGTTTTTTTAATTTGCTGCAAAAGTAGAAAATTGAATCCAATTCAAGAAATAAAGTCCACCCTTATAAACTTTTAACAACGCCTTAACAACACTTGTACACGCCATCCATTATTTTTGTTAGTAACCTATATAATTAGCCTACATCGGGGTATATACTATGAAACTTTATACAATACCATTATTAATGTTACTAAGCATGTTTGGATGCAAGCATGTTACAACTTCTACTTCAGACCATATTTTTATTGGTGGTGAGATTATAAATCCAAAAAATGATTATGTTTTATTGTACTTAAGTGAAAGCAATGTTGACACTTTATACATGAATGAACACAATCGTTTTTCAAAACGTATTGAACAAGTGCCTGCTGGCCTTTATACCTTTACTCATGGCGGTGAATATCAAACTATTTTATTAGAACCAAATGACAGTATTTTATTTAGATTGAATACTGCCGATTTTGACGAGTCTCTGGTATTTACTGGAAAAGGTGCAAAAAAGAATAATTATTTAATTAAGCGTTTTTTAGAAAACGAAATTGACAACAAGAAATTTATTGATTACTGTAAGTTGGCACCTGAAGAATTTGAAGTCTTCTTAAATAAAAAACGAAGAGAAAAATTAGATAACCTAGATAAATTCATTAAAAAGAAAGAACCATCGGAATTATTTAAAAGCATTGCCGAGTTATCTATAAATTATAATTATTACGCGAATAAAGAGATTTACCCCTTTGGCTATTATGGGAATAATAAATTAATTCATTTTAAAGATTTACCAGAAGGGTTTTACGACTTTAGAAAGGACATTAATTACAACTTTGAAGCCCTTCAAGAATTATTCGTATATAACCGATTTTTATATTCTCACTTTAACAATCTGGCTTTAGAGCACTATTACAAAGACAAGGATCACCATGACGTATTTAATAGAAATGCCTTGGGATATAATGTTGCAAAATTGGAGATAATGGATAGCCTTATCACTAGCGAAGTCATTAAAAACAACTTACTAAAAACAACGACCAAAGATTTTCTTTTTAATAGTGAGAGTCGTTATGAATCTGATAAAATGTTAGCTGCATATTCTGAGATTACAACAAATCAAGCAGACAAAATGTATATGGCTAATTTGGTGACCTCTTTAGAAAAATTAAAACCTGGTAAAGATTTCCCAAATATTACATTGGTTAATTTTCATGATCAAGAAATTAAAATAAATACTCTAATTAAAAAGCCTACGGTTATTTTCTTCTGGTCTTCCAATTTTAAAATGCATTATCGAAATACACATTACAAAATAACTAACTTAAAAGAACAGTATCCAGACATGGAATTTATTGCCATTAACATTAATAATGATAATAAAATGCACTGGAAAAACACTTTAAGTCAATCAAATTATCCAACCACAAACGAATATCGATTTAAATTTCCTGCCAAGGCAATTCAAATGTTAGGCATTAATTCGGTTAACAAAGTGATTGTTGTCAATAAAGAAGGCGTAATCAAAAACTCAAACGCCAACATGTTTGATGATACTTTTGATGACTATTTAGAGTTATAAAAACTAACATCTATAAAACAAAAAAGCCTCATAAAATTATGAGGCTTTTTTTATTTGTGAAGTAGAATAGATCTACCTAGTTTCCTTTTTGGAAATCTGCTAAAAACTTTTCTAAACCAATATCAGTTAATGGGTGTTTTAACAATCCAGTGATTGAACTTAATGGTCCAGTCATAACATCTGCACCTAATTTAGCACAATCAATAACATGCATTGTATGTCTCACAGATGCCGCTAAAATTTGAGTATCGAAGGCATAATTATCATATATATGACGAATTTCTGCAATAAGATTTAAACCATCAGTAGAAATGTCATCTAAACGTCCAATAAAAGGAGAAACATAAGTTGCCCCAGCCTTAGCAGCTAATAATGCTTGACCTGGAGAAAACACTAATGTTACGTTTGTTCTAATGCCTTTATCGCTAAAATATTTACACGCTTTTACACCGTCTTTAATCATAGGTAACTTTACTACAATTTGCTCATGCAAATCAGCTAAAGCTTCACCTTCTCTTACCATTCCTTCAAAATCAGTAGAAATAACTTCTGCAGATACATCTCCATCTACAATATTACAGATGTCAACATAATGTTTTAAAATGTTATCAGTTCCTGTAATACCTTCTTTTGCCATCAACGATGGATTGGTAGTTACACCATCTAAAATTCCCAAAGCTTGAGCTTCTCTAATTTGATCTAAATTAGCAGTGTCAATAAAAAACTTCATTGTTTAATTATTTAAGTTGTGTTTAATTTTCGAGCCAAATTTACGATATTATGATGGTCTCATTTCAATTTATATCATAATATTTAAAAAATCTTAATTCACTATAGCTTGTAATGATTCATGAGCATTTTTTCATAAACCTTATCTGGTAATAGCCGCTTCAATACAATAGAAAACTTTTGCATAAACTCCCCTACCTTATAATGCACCTTAGGCGAAGGAGATTCTATAATTTTAAGTATTGATTTTGCCATTATTAAGGGATCCTTTCCTGCATCTACATGTTCATCCATTAACCTTAAAGTATCACCGTATGGTTTTTCATAGGGTGAATTTTCAACAACTGGCGCATGGTATCTACCTGCCGCAATATTAGTTGCAAAATCACCAGGAGCAACATTGGTCATTTCAATATTAAATCCTTTCACTTCCATTCTCAACGCCTCAGTCAACAACTCTAAAGCACCTTTACTTGCACTATACACGCCTCGGTAAGGCAAGCCCATATATCCAGCAATTGAAGTTACATTTATTACCAAACCGGAGTTTTGCTTTCGCATTTGAGGTAATACAGCCTTAATGACATTAATAGGTCCGAAAAAATTGATATCAAAATTTCGCTTGATTTCTTCCTCTGGAATTTCTTCAATAGGTCCAGTAATTCCAGCACCAGCATTGTTTACTAATACATCGAGTTTACCTTCAAGACCAATAACTTCTTGCACAGCAGTTGTAATTGATTCTGAATTTAAAACATCTAAGGCTATTAATTTAATACTGCTGTTTGGATATCGCTCAGGGTTTCTGCTTGTGCCGTAAACTGCATAGCCTTTATCCTTAAGAAATTCTCCAACTTTTTTACCAATACCAGAAGAACCTCCTGTAATTAAAACAACCTTTGACATATAAATATATTAAGTGGTCAAAAGTACAATTTTTAACTATTAAAATATGAAAAGAAATAATTGAAGAAAGGAAAGTATTGGGTACAAAAAAAGGCAAGCTACCTACATCACACCGCTACGACCATTTACCTTTGCTGCGTTCCCGCCCTGGAGGATTCAACAGGAGCTGGTTGTGTAGGACTTGCCGCGGCAAAGATACAACCTTTTAATATTTACACAATGATTTTTTATCTTGAATTTAAATAAATAAATTGCTAAAAAAATAATTGCTTTCATGTCAATACGTAATACATTAATAATCACGATTTTAGCTATTTTTCTATTCAATTGTGATGACAAAAAATCAGGAAAAAAAATTAATTTTTCTATAACTACTAACGCAAAAAACAATGCTGTAGCCGTTGGACAGCCTATTTCTTTCTCCATAAACAACCCAAAGGGATTGGATATTACATCTGTTGAATACCATTGGAACGGTAACAACACAGATGCACAAGTTTCTACAACCGACGCAAAATTGGGGCTACAAGTAGTAACTGCAACTGTAAATTATGAAGATGGCGTTGACACAGTTGAAGGGAAATTTACAATTGTTAATGACAGTAAGCCCGAAATTTACACCTATAAGTTATTAAACGAATATCCTCACGATATTACATCTTACACTCAGGGCTTAGAGTTTTACAATGGTGTACTTTATGAAAGTACTGGACAATATAAAGAGTCAAAACTTAGAAAAGTTGATTATAAAACTGCTGAAGTAAAAAACAATGTAAACTTAGACCCGCAATTTTTTGGAGAAGGCCTTACCATTTTAGATGGTAAACTATACCAATTAACTTGGCAAGAAAACATTGGCTTTATTTATGATGCCGAAACATTAGAAAAAACCGGAAGCTTTAAATACGGAAAAAGTAAAGAAGGCTGGGGATTATGTAATGATTCTCAAACAATTTATAAATCTGACGGAACAGAAAACATCTGGACTCTTAATTCAGAAACACTTATAGAGGAAACAAGAATTCAAGCTTATACCAACCAAGGTAAAATTGGAAGCTTAAACGAATTAGAATGGATTGATGGTAAAATTTATGCCAACATCTACCAAAGAAATGGAGTAGCAATTATCAACCCTGTAAACGGAGCAGTTGAAGCTGTGGTAGATTTTACTCCACTAAAACAATTAGTAACACCTCATGATGGGTTAGACGTTTTAAATGGTATTGCATATAACCCTGAAACCAAAACAATTTTTGTTACTGGTAAACGATGGGATAAAATATTTGAAGTAGAACTCGTCAAAAAATAGTTTTTACTCAATAGAACATACACTTTACTCAATGCGGCTTTTTAGCCGCATTTTTATTTTGGTGCTTTATAAAATGAAAAAAGCAATAAAAATAAACATCCAAGAACCGTGTCACGAAAACTGGAACCTGATGACGCCTAACACAAAAGGAAGGTTTTGTAATTCTTGCCAAAAAACGGTTATCGATTTCACCACTAAAACAGATAGGCAGATAGCCACAATTACGTCAACTCAAACCAATTTATGCGGCCGTTTTCGTTCTACTCAATTAAATAAGAACTTACCTATAACAAATCAAAAATCTCCATTTGCTACAAATAAAGTATTTGCCGCCCTACTGGCGGTTAGCACTATAAGTATTCCTTCTCTATATAGTCAAGGGAAAATAAAAAAAGATAGCATTTCGATAGTTGAAAGCCATAAACTTCCCACCAAAAAGCAAACCTCTATTTTAAAAGAGAAACTGTTTTATGGTAGAGTATTAGACCAAGATCAGCTGCCTTTACTTGGAGCAAACATCATTATTAAAGGCACCTCAACAGGGATTCAATCTGATTTTGATGGTGAATTTAGTTTAAAAGTAAAACAAGGAGACACCTTGATAATTTCGTATATAACCATGAAAACCATAGAATATGTTCTTGAAGAAGACTCTAAAAACACTTTTAATTTAACCATGAATGACCAGTTAAAAGGTGAAATTCAAGTTGTTACTGTAGGAATTTCAACCGTTACAACAATCAACCGTATCAACCCAAGACACTGGTTGCGATTAATGTCTTATAAAAAACACTACAGAAGAGATGCTGTAGACCAAGGAAACTATACCAGAACTGGTTTCGGGTCTTTTTTATACGAAATCACAAATATATTTAGATAGTTAATAGGTACATTTGTAATCCTAAATATTAACTATGAAGGTAATTGAAAGAACCGTTACTGTTTTACCCGAACATTTAGATCATCTAAACCACGTCAACAACATTTCTTATGTAAAATGGGTTCAAGATATTGCCATTAAACATTGGGAAATAAATCTAACCGAAGAAATTAGAAATCTCTTTTATTGGGTATTAATTGAACACAATATAAAATACAAGGGCGAAGCATTTTTAGGAGACACCATTAATATAAAAACCTATATAAAGTCAAATACTGCGGTAACTTCAATTAGAAAAGTGGAAATGCGCTTGCAGAAAAATGACAAACTAATCATCGATTCAGAAACCAATTGGTGTTTAATTTCAACCGTTTCCAAAAAACCAACTCGCATTACTCAAGAAATATTAGATATATTCTCATAATTTAGATTTCAAAATACTATTTCATTATTTCAAAAGTTATATTTTTACCCAAAGCTATATTGTTTATGAAAAGAGGATTATATTTTGTGCTAACCTTTACGGCTCTGGTTTTTTGGAGTTCTTGTAGAAAAGACTTTGAATTTGAACCGAGCACTGGTGGATTAGAGTTTTCTAAAGATACGGTTTACTTGGATACCGTTTTTTCCAATATAGGGTCAAGCACATACAACCTAAAAGTGTACAATAGAAGCAGCAATGACATTGTTATACCTACCGTAAAATTTACCGAAGGTCAAACCTCAAATTATAGAATGACCATAGATGGTAGGACTGGTACAGGAGAAAATTTAGGCAAACACTTTGAAAACGTTGAGATTTTAGCCAAAGATTCAATGTATATTTTTATCGAAACTACTGTTGATTTTGCAAATACTGGAACAAACTCAAACACTTTTTTATATACAGACGCTATTGAATTTGATGAAGGTTCTTACCAGCAAAAAGTTGAATTAGTAACACTCATTAAAGATGCTGTATTCATATATCCTCAGCAAATCATTAATGAAGAAACTAACGAAACCATTATAGAAACCTTAACCTTTGATGTTGATGGAGATGGTATTCCTGATGAAACATCATTACAAGGTCGATTCCTGACCAACGAAGAGCTCACTTTTACCAATGAAAAACCATATGTGATTTATGGTTATGCCGCAGTTGATGAAAACAATACATTAACCATGGAAGCCGGAGCCAGAGTTCATTTTCATGCCAATTCCGGCTTATTAGTTACAAATAATGCAACCTTAAACATAGAAGGTGATTTAAGTGCTGACCTATCGCTTTTAGAAAATGAAGTTATTATTCAAGGAGACCGATTAGAGCCACTGTTTGAAGATGTTCCAGGACAATGGGGAACCATTTGGTTATATAATGGAAGTGGAAATCACAACATTAATTATGCTACGATAAAAAACGGAACTGTCGGTATTCTATGTGAAGGCAACCAAAATAGTACTCCTCACAAATTGACGATTACAAATAGTCAAATATATAACTGTAGTAACTTTGGTATTTTGGCCAGAGCCACTTCTATTTTAGGTGAAAACCTAGTCATTAATAATAGCGGCCAATCTTCATTGGCTCTTACTTACGGAGGGAATTACACTTTTACACATTCTACAATTGTAAATTATTGGAATACTGGATTTAGACAATATCCATCTTTAATAATAAACAACTATATAATTGATGAAGAGGAGAACATATTCACAAACGACTTAAGTACTGCAAATTTCAATAACTGTATCATTTTTGGAAATGATAATCCAGAATTTCTTTTGGATGAAGAAGATGGCAGTGCTTTCAATTTTAAATTCACCAACTGTCTAGCTCGCTTTTCTGACAACAGTAATAATTTTTCAGGCGACAACTACGATTTTAATAATCCAGCACTTTATGACAGTGTCATATTTAATCAAAATCCGCAGTTTATAGACCCGTATGAAAACATTCTTATCATAGGAGAAAACTCGGCCGCTATCGATGCTGCAAATCCAGATTATTCACTATTAGTACCTGAAGATTTATTAGGAGTAAACAGGACTAATGCACCAGACATTGGAGCTTATCAGCATGTGATAGTTGAAGATTAACTACTTATTTTATAATTAGCTTTTCGGTATGATGCCAACCATTGTTGAATTCCATTTTCAATAAATAGTTACCATTTGAAAAGTGAGATAAATTAACCTGAGCGGTGTATTGGTTTAAGTCAATTGTTTCTATGATTCGTCCAGACATATCCATTACCACAATTGAATTTACAATCTCGCTACATTCTAACTCAAAAACACCTGAATTTGTAGGGTTTGGAAATAGTTTTACTTGATTTAATTGATGGTCTTGAATACCAAGAGTTTCACCTTCTTCAATTAAAACCAATTGATTTGGAGCTACATTATTTAAAACATCTTCAGTGCCGCTCAACCAATTAACTTTCACAAAATCTATTTGGGCTGCATTCTCTATTCCAAAAATCTCATATTGAGAATTTTGCCCCAGAAACGCTTCACCACAAGCTACATATCTAAATTGAGACACTCCATCTATACTAATTTCAATCCATGAACCAATTCCCATAGCGTTACTTTCTACTCCCTTCAGCTCTATTTTAATCCAATTGTTTGTGTTCCCAGAATTTTGCCAAATAGACAAATTATCAGGTAATTGATTCATAACCACAAAATCAGAGAACCCATTATTATCTAAATCGCCAATGGCATTTGCAAAGCTTATAAATTCATCATCCTCAAATCCAATATCAATTGGGATTTCGTATTCAAAATTAGCATCACATTCGTAAAAAGCAGTAGTCAAAAGTCCAGACGCATCTGTATTTACCATGCTGCTAACATATAAATCAAGATCGGTATCATTATCACCATCAAGAAAATTTGCTCCCCACCCAATACTGTTAAACAAGGTGCCTGAACCAAAAGCTACATTTGTAAATGTTCCGTCAGAATTGTTTTCTAAAAGGTAATTACCTTCTGCCGTATTGGTAACATATATATCTAACCAGCCATCATAATTATAATCAGCAATAGTGGTAGACATAGCATTAGCACTAATATTAGTATTTGTAGAGACACTTTCGTCTGTGAAGGTACCATCACCATTATTATGATACATTATATTAGGATTCTGAATTCGATCGTTTGAAATATAAATATCTTGAAACCCGTCATTATCATAATCCATAAATACTGCGCAAAAGGAAGAATGTCCAACGTCACTAATTCCGGCAGTTTCAGATACATCTGAAAATGTTCCATCACCATTATTATGATACAATTGATTTGGCAACAATTCTGCGATATCTTTATTACAAAGAAAAAGATCTAAAAACCCATCGTTGTCATAATCGCCAAACGTAGCACCGTATGAATACAGCACTTGAGAAACCGGAAATCCAGCATCAACAGTTACATCGGCAAATTCAAAGTCACCATTATTTTCATACAATTTATTCGCACCATCAACCTTAGTAACAAACAAATCATAATCTAAATCATTGTCAAAATCTACCCAAATCACTTGCTTGGAATGACCTATGATAGAAATATTAAATGTGACCTCTTCAAATAAACCATTATTATTTTCAAAAAACCTAACTGGCTCTGAACCAGAACTTCCTATAGTTATGTCATCCCAGCCATCCTTATTAAAATCGAAAAAGCTAACTCCACCTAAGGTAAAGCTAGCTTCTCCAGAAATATCTATACCTAAACTAGAGGCATTATTTTCAAAATTTAGCTGAGAATAGCAGATGTTAAAAGACAATCCAATTAATACTAATACTAAACCGAAAACTTTATTATTGTATCTCATCTAAATATATTACTTAGCAAATAGTGGTCGATCTTGCATCATTTCGTTTACCGCTGTTGCAATTTCTTCCAATTTCTCTTCATTCTCGAAGTTCATGATAACATCATCAATAAAATTAACAATTATTTCCATATCATCTTCAACCAATCCCCTTGTTGTAATTGCTGCTGTACCCACTCTAATTCCAGATGTCACAAACGGCGACTTATCATCAAAAGGTACCATGTTTTTATTAACTGTAATATCTGCCTTCACCAATGCCTGTTCGGCTTCTTTACCCGTAATATTTTTATTTCTTAAATCGATAAGCATCATATGATTATCAGTTCCACCAGAAATAATATCATACCCTTTACTCACCAATGCTTTAGCCATTGCGGCGGCATTTTTCTTTACTTGTAACATGTACAACATAAAGTCATCACTTAAAGCCTCTCCAAAAGCAATTGCCTTTGCCGCAATAATATGCTCTAATGGCCCACCTTGATTCCCTGGGAACACAGCCGAATCTAAAAGAGAAGACATTTTTCTTAAAGCTCCGCTTTTCAGCTTTAAACCAAATGGATTATCAAAATCTTCACCCATTAAAATCATTCCACCTCTTGGCCCACGCAATGTTTTATGAGTTGTAGTAGTAACTATATGACAGTGCCTAATCGGATCATTTAAAATACCTTTAGCAATCATACCTGCAGGATGAGAAATATCGGCAAGTAATATAGCCCCAACTTTATCTGCTACAGCTCTAAACCTTTTAAAATCTATATCTCTAGAATATGCAGAGGCACCAGCAATAATTAATTGAGGCTTCTCCTCTATTGCTTTAGCTTCCATTTTATCGTAGTTAATTAAGCCAGTTTCCTTATCAACCCCATAAAATACAGGATTATATAATTTTCCCGAGAAATTTACAGGAGAACCGTGCGTAAGGTGACCTCCATGAGATAAATCAAACCCTAATATTTTATCGCCTGGTTTTAAACAAGCCGCAAAAACAGCTGTATTAGCTTGGCTTCCTGAATGTGGTTGAACGTTAGCCCAAACTGCTCCAAATAAAGTTTTTGCACGATCAATAGCAATTTGCTCTACCTCATCTACAACTTCACAACCTCCATAATACCGCTTTCCTGGATATCCTTCAGCATATTTGTTAGTTAGTACTGACCCAGCGGCTTCCATCACCTGATCACTAACAAAATTCTCTGATGCAATTAACTCTATACCAACAGTTTGACGCTCTTTTTCAGCTTCAATCAATTCAAAAATCTGTTCGTCTCGTAACATATATGTCGTTTTCGTTAAAAATTTATCAAAAATAATAAATACAATTAGTTTAATACTTCAAAAAACATATATTTGACAATAAATTATTAAACATTAATCAACATAAATATATGCCACTAACCGCTAATAATCCTGACAGAACTTCATGGTTACACGTTGATGTAAATTCTGATTTTCCCATCCAAAATATTCCATTCGGTGTATTTTTAACTAGAGATGATATCATTACCATAGGTACAAGAATCGGTGATACTGCAATTGACCTTGGAGCTTTACATCAGTTAGGTTATTTTCACGATATCCCTTTAACAGATGATATTTTTCTTCAAGATACCTTAAATGACTTTATTGCTGATGGAAGAAAAACTTGGCGTTTAGTTAGAAATAGAATTGCTGAAATTTTTGATAGCAATAATAATTCGCTTAAAAACAACACAAAACATAAGGAAATTGTATTGTTTAGATTGGATGAAATAGAAATGCAGTTACCAGTACAAATTGGTGATTATACCGATTTCTATTCAAGCATTGAGCATGCTACAAATGTTGGGACAATGTTTAGAGATCCTGACAATGCTTTATTACCAAACTGGCTCCATATTCCTGTAGGCTACCACGGCAGAAGTTCTTCTATTATTCCTTCTGGAATTCCGGTTCACAGACCTCAAGGTCAAACTGTTCCTAACGGAGAAACTGAACCTGTATTTGGACCTTCAAAACTTGTAGATTTTGAATTAGAAATGGCATTTATCACAACAGATGCTAATGATTTAGGTGAACCAATTCCGGTTGATGAAGCTGAAGAATATATTTTTGGATTGGTATTATTTAATGATTGGAGTGCTAGAGATATTCAAAAATGGGAATATGTACCATTAGGACCTTTCTTAGCCAAAAACTTTGCCTCTTCAATTTCTCCTTGGATTGTTACTCTTGATGCTTTAGAGCCATTTAGAGTTGAAAGTCCAAAGCCATTAAAACCACAATTACCATATTTAAAATATAAAGGAAAAAAGAGTTACGATATCAACTTAGAAGTTTCAATCAAGCCAAAAACAGCTCAAGAAACTGTAGTTTGTCGTTCTAATTTCAAATATATGTATTGGAATATGTCTCAACAATTGGCACATCACACCGTGAACGGTTGCCCGGTAAACTCTGGAGACATGATGGGAAGTGGAACAATTTCTGGAAAAACACCTGATAGTTTTGGCTCTATGCTCGAGTTGTCTTGGAAAGGGACTAAACCGGTTCAATTAAAAGACGGTTCTGAACGTAAATTCATAAATGACAACGATACAGTAATTATTAGAGGATACTCAGAAAAAGACGGTACAAGAATTGGATTTGGAGAAGTATCTACAGAGTTGCTTCCTATTTGGGAGCCAAAAAAGAAAAAGTAATTTGATTCTATAGATTATAAAATAAAAAAAGCGCTAAATAGCGCTTTTTTTATTTTACAAACTGATTTAGGTCTATTTGATTTATGCCGCCGTGAGAAGCAAATGCCACCGCAACACCATTTTTAATAACTAACACTTGCGGAGATTCATGATTAACCTGAAACTTAAACCCCACTTCACTCGATACATCACGATGATTCAATAAATCTAAATAGTATAAGTCAAAATCTTCTTCCGAAAAATTATAGTCCTCTACAAATTGCTTGATAACCATTCTACTAATTCCACATCGTGTAGAATGCTTGAATATTAACTGAGGTTTAGTCATTGATTTTTTTGCTATCACATCTAGCTGAGCCACCGAATTTAAGGGAATCCAAGGCAATACCTTTTCATCTTTCACTTCCTTTTCACTTCCAAAAATATTATTTAAAAATCCCATTATATACTTTTTTAAATTAATAGGTCGCATAAACTCACACAACTTACAAACTGACGATTAGTCATTAAAAAACAGTTGTTTGCAGTCAAATTGACAGTAAAATTCAAATGGTAAGGTATTTGAAATAATCAAACCGAAATTAAAATACAACACCCATGAATTTTAACAATTATACAATAAAATCTCAAGAAGCCATACAACAGTCGCAAGTTATTGCACAGGGGTTTGGACATCAACAAATTGAGAATGAACATATATTTAAAGCCTTAGCAGAAGTTGACGAAAACGTATTGCCATTCATATTAAAAAAACTGAATGTAAACACAAATATGCTTCAACTTGCTATAGATAAGCAGTTAGAAAGTTATCCCAAAGTATCTGGTCAAGACCTTATGCTTTCAAGATCTGCATCTCAAATGCTAAACGACGCTTCGGCTATAGCAAACAAAATGAAGGATGAATACGTTTCTGTTGAACATCTTTTATTAGCTATTTTCAATAGTTCGAGCAAGGTTTCTCAAATGCTAAAAGACCAAGGGGTCACTAAAAAAGAATTAAAAGCTGCAATCGAGGAATTAAGACAAGGAGATAGAGTGACTTCACAAAGTCAAGAAGACACTTATAATTCACTAAATAAATATGCTAAGAATTTAAACCAACTTGCCAAAGAAAGAAAATTAGACCCCGTAATTGGAAGGGATGAAGAAATAAGACGAATTCTTCAAATATTATCGAGAAGAACAAAAAACAACCCAATTTTAGTTGGAGAGCCTGGCACAGGTAAAACCGCAATTGCTGAAGGTTTAGCCCATCGTATTATTGACGGTGATATCCCTGAGAATTTAAAATCAAAGCAAATTTACGCCCTAGATATGGGGGCGTTAATTGCCGGAGCCAAATATAAAGGTGAGTTTGAAGAACGATTAAAAGCAGTTATCAAAGAAGTTACATCCAGTAATGGAGATATTGTACTTTTTATTGACGAAATCCACACCCTTGTTGGTGCTGGTGGTGGTCAAGGCGCTATGGATGCAGCAAACATTTTAAAACCTGCATTAGCAAGAGGAGAATTAAGAGCAATTGGAGCGACCACCTTAGATGAGTACCAAAAGTACTTTGAAAAAGATAAGGCTCTTGAGCGCCGTTTTCAAAAAGTTATGGTTGAAGAACCAGATACAGAAAGTGCGATTTCAATTTTAAGAGGAATTAAAGAAAAGTACGAAACGCATCATAAAGTTAGAATTAAAGATGAAGCAATAATTGGCGCAGTAGAATTATCGGAACGCTATATTACAAACAGATTCTTACCAGACAAGGCAATTGATTTGATGGATGAAGCTGCTTCTAAACTAAGAATGGAAATCAATTCTAAACCAGAAGAATTGGATAGTCTTGATCGCAAAATAATGCAGATTGAAATTGAAATTGAAGCCATTAAACGCGAAAAGGACGAAGAGAAATTAAAAGCACTATATGCCGATTTAGCAAACTTCAAAGAGGAGCGAAATGAAATTTACGCCAAATGGAAAAGCGAAAAAGATATTGTTGACAACATTCAATCGGTAAAATCTAATATTGAAGAATATAAGCAAGAAGCAGAACAAGCTGAAAGAGATGGTGAATACGGTAAAGTTGCTGAAATTAGATATGGTAAAATTAAGCAGTCTCAAGAAAAATTAAAAAGCCTACAAAAAGACTTGGAAGCACAACAAAGCGATTCAAGCTTAATCAAGGAGGAAGTTAATTACGAAGATATTGCAGAGGTTGTTGCAAAATGGACGGGTATTCCTGTGACCAAAATGCTTCAAAGTGATAGAGAAAAATTATTAAGATTAGAAGACGAATTACATAAACGTGTAATAGGACAAAACGAAGCTATTACAGCCGTGAGTGACGCTGTTAGACGAAGTCGTGCAGGATTACAAAATCCAGATAAACCTATCGGAACCTTTCTATTTTTAGGAACAACTGGTGTTGGTAAAACCGAGTTAGCTAAAGCATTAGCCGAATATCTTTTTGACGATGAAAGCGCCATGACTAGAATAGACATGAGTGAATATCAAGAACGTCATGCTGTTAGCAGATTAGTAGGAGCGCCTCCGGGTTATGTGGGTTATGACGAGGGTGGCCAACTTACCGAAGCGGTTAGAAGAAAACCTTACTCAGTCGTGTTATTAGATGAAATTGAAAAAGCACATCCAGATACTTTTAATATTCTATTGCAGGTCTTAGACGAAGGCCACCTTACTGACAATAAAGGACGAATGGCCGATTTTAAAAACACTATAATAATTATGACTTCCAATATGGGCAGCGAAATTATTCAAGAACGATTTGAAGCCATAAATAACATTGACGCCGCAATGGAGTCTGCAAAAGTAGACGTGTTAGGATTATTAAAACAAACAGTAAGACCCGAATTTTTAAATAGAATTGATGACACTATAATGTTTACACCATTAAGTAAAGCTGATATTTCTTCTATTGTAGAATTGCAAATAAAATCTCTTCAGAAGACTATTGCAAAGCAAGGAATTGTAATTGACGCAACAAATGAAGCCATAGCGTATTTAGCAGAAGAGGGGTATCATCCAGAATATGGGGCAAGACCCGTAAAAAGAGTTATCCAGAAAGAAATTCTTAATCAGTTAAGTAAAGAAATTCTATCAGGAAATATAAAAACAGACTGTATAATACTTTTAGATGAATTTGACGGAAATCTCATTTTCAGAAATCAGACAGAAGTATAAATAGATTTTTCATGATTACAGAAAATTGACTGTAATTCATATTTAGGTTGGTTAGTTGATTAGAACAGTGCATTTCAATTTAAAGATTGATTGCACTGTTTTTTATTCTGAAATTCAACCCATTAAACCAATATTTTTATGCTATTATGACAATTATCATAGAATTCAATACAGCAAAATTTCGTATTTTTGCATTGATTAATAGCAAATAAAAGAAATGAATTTAAATCAATATATAGATCACACCTTATTAAAAGCCTCTGCCACTGAAGGGGAAATTTTGGAATTATGTAAAGAGGCAAATGCTTACGATTTTAAAACCGTATGTGTCAACTCATGCTATGTATCATTAGCAAAACAATCTTTAGAAAATAGTAAAGTTGGAGTTTGCACCGTTATTGGATTTCCTTTAGGAGCCATGTCTACAGAGGCCAAAGTGTACGAGGCGAAAAAAGCAAAACAAGATGGAGCTGATGAAATTGATATGGTTATCAATTTAGGTTTTTTAAAAAGTAAAAATTACGTTGCCGTTTACAAAGACATTAGTGATGTAAAACGTGCAATTGGCAAAACAACACTTAAGGTAATTCTTGAAATTAGTGAATTATCTAAAAACGAAATAGTACGAGCATGCGAAATATGTGTTGACGCCAATGCCGATTTTGTAAAAACCTCAACTGGTTTTGCTAAAGGAGGCGCAACACTTACTGCGGTTAAGATCATGAAGAAAACGGTTAAAGATCAAGCCAAAATAAAAGCTTCAGGAGGTATCAGAACCTTAGAAAGTGCTAAAAAATATATCGATGCTGGAGTGGAACGAATTGGAACATCTTCGGGTGTTGCCATTCTAAGCGGCACAGTATCTAATTCAAAATATTAATTTCATCTTTACAATATGAGTATACACATTGGAGCAAAAAAGGGAGACATTGCAGAAACTATTTTATTACCTGGAGACCCTTTAAGGGCGAAATGGATTGCAGAAACCTTTTTTGAAAACCCTGTACTTTTTAACGAAGTTAGAGGTATGTATGGCTACACTGGCACTTATAAAGGAAAAAGAGTTTCTTGTATGGGAACAGGAATGGGTGTACCAAGTACAACTATTTACGCACATGAGCTCATTACCGAATTTGGGGTAAAGAACCTGATTAGAGTTGGTAGTGCGGGATCATATCAAGAGCACGTAAAAGTTCGTGATATTGTTTTAGCCATGGCAGCATCTTCTACATCAGGAGTAAATGAATTAAGATTTGGTGGAGCCGATTATGCACCAACAGCAGATTTTGGGCTTTTTATGAAAGCTGTTGAAGCTGCAAAATCTAAAAACATTGCTTTAAAAGCTGGAAACGTTCTTACAAGTGACGAGTTTTACGCTGATGAATTTGAATCTTATAAAAAGTGGTCTAAATTTGGAGTACTTTGTGTAGAAATGGAATCGGCAGGATTATACACTGTAGCAGCCAAGCACAACGTAAGTGCATTAAGCATACTAACAATATCCGACTCATTAGTTTCTGGAGAACGCACAACAGCCAAAGAAAGAGAAACAACCTTTAAAGATATGATGGAAATTGCCTTAGAATTGGCATAGTTTCATTTCAATAATTCATTAAATCCTTCCAATCTCAATTGGAAGGATTTTTTATTTTTAGAAAGCTTCAATATTATACCTATTTTTAACCACATGGCTTTCAGAAATATAACTCAATTTGTTCTCCTAAATATTTCAAGCAAAAAGAGGTTTATTACACTCCTTTTTATGTTTTGCTGCATTTTAGATTTTAATGCACAAGACATTGAACCCAGACGTTGGAATCCCTTGCCATTAAAAACTAATGTGGCCGGAGTCGGTTATATCTATAGTGGAGGGACATTATTATTTGATCCGAGCACACAAATTAGAGATGCCCGAGTAAATGCACATACAACAGCATTTTCATTTGTAAAACCCATAAAACTTAAAAATACACTTGCAAGAATTGATGTATTAATTCCAATAACATCAGGCGATTGGGATGGACTTTTAAGTGGGGGACCTGCATCAGTTAATCGATTTGGATTTAATGACCCTAGAATACGTTTTTCTGTTACCATTGCTGGAGCTCCTCCTGGTGACGCCAAAGAGATGCAAACATTTTTTAAAGAAAAGACTAAACACACAATTTGGGGCGCTTCATTAGCAATCACATTACCATTAGGAGAATATTACCGTGATAAACTTATTAATCTGGGTAGAAACAGATTTGCTTTTAGACCTCAAGTTGGTCTTTTACATCGCTGGAGCAATTGGAGTTTTGAACTAACAGGCTCCGTTTTTCTATTTACGAATAACAACAACTTTTACGACAATCAAACTAAAAAACAAAAGCCACTAGGAGCCATACAATCTCATATTATAAAATCATTTAAATCCAGAATTTGGACATCTTTTAGTTTAGGATATGGCTATGGAGGACAATCAAAGTTAGACTCTGTTTCACAAAATGATACACAAAGTGAACTCTTGGCGGCATTTAGTTTTGGTAAAACCATTTTCAAAAACCAAAGTATCAAACTTTTCTATTTGAGAAATGAAGCTTTAAATTCGGTTGGAGCAGACACCAATTCAGGGGGAATAACTTGGGGAATTCTATTTTAATTGATTATCATTGTTTAACCTTTAAAAATTTTATCAAGATGAGAGTCCCATTACTACTGCTTTTTACCTTAATGTTAAATTTGAACTTGGTTGCTCAAGACACGAATTCAGAGACATCAGAAGTCACGACATTTTACTTAATAAGGCATGCCGAAAAAGACAGGTCTGATGCGGCAAACAAAGATCCAAACTTGACAAATGACGGAAGCATAAGAGCTGAAAAATGGGCTAAAATTTTAAAAAACGTTAAGTTTGATGGTATTTATTCTACTAATTACAATCGCACAAAACAAACCGCAAGTCCTTTGGCTGTTCAAAACGACTTAAAAATTAGTCTTTATGAACCTGGCCACATGAACTCCGAAGTTTTTATGCGAATTTCTAAGGGGAAAAATATTTTAATAGTTGGACATAGCAACACTACGCCTCAAACAGCCAACAAATTATTGGGTGAAGATCGCTTTTCGCAAATTGACGACAGCAATAACGGAAACTTATACATTATCACTATTATAGACGGTAAAACAAGCGCTCAACTATTGACTATAAACTAACCTTTACATCTTTTAACTCTATGGTTGAAAGTAGTTTTAGAGCATTACTTTCAAATAGTTGATCCAAATTTTCTAAGCTATGCTTTTTCGCATCAGCTTTGTAATTTTTGTAATCAACAAAGGTTACACCTTCAACCTCCCTCCTATTGTAAGCTTCTCTAAATCTAATTCCGCCTCCATTTACATGATATTGGTAAGCCAAGAATTCTAATTGGTAATTTGAGCTATTAAACCAATATATAAAGACATCATCATAGTCATCACCACCTCCTTCTTTTTTAAATGCGACCCTAACCTTATGGTATTCGACGCCATTGACATCCACTTTTCCCAGATAAGATTTCAAAACCGCAGCATCATTCAAACCAAATGGTAAAACTGAAAAATAATGCACTGAATTTACCGAGTTAGAATACCTTGAGACCATAGAATCTGCTACTGTAATTTTTGTACCATTTACAAAACGTTCAAATTTTGAATTGGACAAAACATCTTTAATAACATCTAATGAATCTACAAATTCTCTTACCAACTGAAACTTACCATTTTCTCGGATGGCTTTATATTTCTTATCTCTAAACTTAAAAGCAATATGAGAATTTTCAATTTTATTGGCTCCCGACTTTAGTATAGCCTTGTCCACAATTTCTTGTGCTAAATCAATATTAGAGTTAGAGTCTCCGCAAGCAACAAGAATAAGACCTGTAAGGATTAAGAATAAATGTTTCAAATTAGTTGATTTTTAGTTGTGAGTCGTAATTAAATACAATACTTAACAATTGCCTTTACAATTTATGTTTAAATTATTTACCTTTGGCAACCATGCAAAAAACTGTAAACATACTCAATAAAAAAGCACGCTTCAATTACGAAGTGTTAGACAAATATACTGCAGGAATTGTACTTACGGGAACAGAAATTAAGTCTATAAGGAGTAGTAAAGCTTCTATAGCTGAAAGTTTTTGTGAGTTTAATGACAAGGGAGAATTATTTGTTATCAATATGACTATTGAAGAGTATCTCTATGGTAACTATTATAACCACAAACCCAAAGCAGAACGAAAACTTCTACTTAACAAAAAGGAGTTAAAAAAGCTACATCGAGAAATTCAAGTAAAAGGTTTGGCGGTAATCCCATTACGTCTTTATATTAATGAATACGGTTATGCTAAATTAGAAATCGCTTTGGCCAAAGGTAAAAAGTTATACGACAAACGTGACACTATTAAGGACCGTGATAATAAGCGTGATTTAGATCGTGTAAAGAAATCTTTTAAGTAGTAACTCCCCCATTGGTATTTATTTTTATGTTTGTAGTTCAATAATTTAATTGAGTTTACTCTTTTAATTTAGTCATACACTACATGAAACACTTTGCCTCTCTGTTATTTTTATTTTTCACCGTTATTACAGCAAACGCACAATTAACAGGTAAAGTAACAGATACCAACAATACTCCTTTAGCCTTTGTCAACATATTTGTAGAAAACACATTTACAGGCACAACAAGTAATGAAAATGGCCTTTACGAACTCAATTTAGAGACTCCCAAAACCTATACTATTGTATTTCAATATTTGGGATTCAAAACCGTAAAAAAAGAACTTGTAATAGATCATTTTCCTTTTCAATTTGACATGGTTTTAACCGAAGAAGAAGTCGCATTAAACGAAGTTGTGATCAATTCAGAAGAAAACCCTGCCCATAGTATTGTTAGAAATGCCATCAAAAAAAGAAAAGACAATCTTAAAAAAATTGACGATTACACTGCCGATTTTTACTGTCGCGGCTTAATAAAAATCAAGGATGCACCCGAAAAACTATTGGGTCAAGACGTTGGTGATTTAGGCGGTGGATTAGACTCTACAAGAACAGGAGTAATTTACCTTTCTGAAACTATTTCTAAAATCGAATTTTTGAGGCCAGACAACCTAAAGGAAACCATTATAGCCTCAAAGGTTAGCGGTAACGACAATGGCTTCTCTTTTAATAACGCTGGTGATAATGAGTTTAATTTTTATAAAAACACAGTAGAGATTGGAAATGCCCTTATATCTCCAATAGCAGATTACGCCTTTAATTATTACAAGTACAATTTAGATGGTGTTTTTTACGACGACAAAGGCCACTTAATCAATAAAATAAAAGTTACTCCAAAACGCGTAAAAGATCACGTGTTTTCGGGGTATATCTACATTGTTGAAGATCAATGGAGCATTTATGCATTAGAACTTGAGGTTACTGGAGAGCAAATAAAGATACCGGCTGCTAAAGTCGTAAAGCTTAAGCAAAACTTCTCATATTCTGAAACACAAGAATTATGGGCTATTATTTCTCAAGAAATAGATTTCTCATACGATTTATTTGGAGTAAAAGGTGATGGCCGATTTACTGCTATATATAGTAATTACCAATTCAATAATGGTTTAAATTCTAAACAGTTTACTAACGAAATTCTATCGTTTAATCAAGATGCCAATAAAAAAGACTCTACTTTCTGGAACACTATAAGACCCGTTCCTTTAACTAATGAAGAAGTATCTGATTATATCAAAAAAGATAAATTACAAGAATTAAAGAAATCAATACCTTATTTAGACAGTGTTGATCATGTAAAAAACAAGTTTCAAATCAAGGATATTCTTTTTGGCTATGCTTTCCAAAATTCATTCAAAAGCTATGAAATAAACATAAGTTCCCCTTTAAAAGACTTCAACTTCAATACGGTTCAAGGATTTAATAGTAGTCTGGAATTAAGGTTTAGGAAAGAATACAATGACTATAAAAAGTATTTAGACACCAAAGTATCTATTAATTATGGGGAAAGCGATGACAGATTGCGATACAAGGGACAATTAAGCTACAAATTCAACAATATATCAAAACCTATTTTAACTGTTTCTGCTGGAGTTGAAACTCAACAATTTAATGGTGCTAACCCCATTAGTCCCTTAGTAAATTCAATCGCAACTTTATTTTTCGAAAAGAATTTCATCAAACTTTATGAAAAATCTCATGCATCTTTAGACTTTACTCAAGAATTATTTAATGGTGTTAGAATTTGGACTGGTGTAAATTATGAGCTTAGAAAATCATTATTCAACACCACAGATCAAACTTTTTTTAACGACAATAACAGAAGTTACAGCAGTAATAATCCATTAAATCCCAATGTTGCTAATACTTCAGCATTTACAAACCACCATATTATTAGATACTATCTCAATACGAGAATTAATTTTGGGCAGACTTATTTTAGTTACCCTGATAGCAAAGTAAATCTTAGAAATGACAAATACCCAACGGTGTATATAGGTTATGAAGCTGGATTTGGCGCAACAGTTTCTGATTACAATTTCAATCAGCTTAAACTAAGAGTTTCTCAATTCACAGATATTGGAAATTTAGGACGATTAGGGTATAATTTAAGACTAGGAACTTTTATAAACCCGGAGTCAATTGCCTTTATGGATTACCAACATTTTAACGGTAATCAAACACATTACACCAACGAAAGCTATTACACTAACCGCTTTAATAATTTAGAATACTACAGACTTAGCACCAATGATAGTTATTCAGAATTTCATGCTGAACATCATTTTCAAGGGCTGATCTTAGGTAAGATTCCTGGGCTTAATCTTTTAAATTTTAATCTTGTGGCAGGCTTTCATAACTTATCAACTTCAGACCATAAACCTTACCAAGAATATAACATAGGACTTGAAAATATTGGTTGGGGGAAATTTAGATTTTTAAGAGTTGACTACATACGCTCCTATCAAGGTGGATTTCAAGGCGATGCTTTTCTATTTGGTTTAAACATCTTTTAAAGCAGTCCATATTAAGAAACTCTTAACGATTGGTGTGTTTTAATTTAGTTAATTTGCCATACTAACTAAAATACCACTCATGAAACGTATATTCCAGCTACTTGCTATAGTTTTACTTTTACAAGCTTGTGGGAGCAGCAAGTCTACTCAAGCGCCTATTGTTAGCACAGTAGGTTTTGAAGTTAATTTAAACGACAGAACCAACGATACCTTTAAAGTAAAAGTATTAGCGCCAACATTAACTGCAGACAACACTATTTTTCAATTTGCATCTACCGCTCCAGGAACTTATCAAGTTATGGACATCGGGAGATACGTTTCTAATTTCACAGCGTATAATTCAAAGGATGAACTTATTGAAACTTCTCAGATTTCAACGAATCAATTTCAATTGGATTCTCCTGAACAAATTGCATATATCACTTATGACATCGCTGAAACTTGGGACACAGCAGTAACTGAAAACAACATTTATTTAATGTGCGGAACTTCAATTGAAGAGGACCACGCCTTAATAAACGGCCAAGCTGTTTTTGGATATTTTAAAGGTCTACAAAAAAATCCTATATCTATTTCTTTATCTCATCCAGAACATTGGCAAATAGGTACTGCTTTATCTATGGATAACTCAGGAAACTACTTAGCAAATAGTTACGACCATGTTGTGGATTCTCCAATACTATTGGGACGATTAACCAAGGCATCAATGAACGTTCAAAATACAGTAGTTGATATATACACATACTCAAAAACAGATAAAATTGAATCTACTCAAATATTAGAATCCATGTCTAATATGCTAAAAGCTGCAAGCGGTTTTTTAAACGGGCTTCCTGTTGACAGATACACCTTTTTATTCCATTTTGAAGACAGAACCAACGGTGCATGGGAGCACTCCTATAGTAGTGAATACGTTTATCAAGAAAAAGATTGGTCTGCTTTAGAAACTGACATTTTAGAAGTTGCATCTCATGAGTTTTTTCATGTTGTTACGCCTTTAAACATTCACAGTGAAATTGTACAAGATTTTAACTTTATTACTCCCGTACCTTCCAAACACCTATGGTTATACGAAGGCACCACAGAGTGGGCCGCACATATGATGCTACTCAGATCTAATCAAAAATCTTTAGACGACTATTTTCACACCCTGTCAAGAAAAATTATGATTGACTCAAAATACTTTGACAGTGATTATAGCTTGGTGGATTTGGCCCTAACAAGCTATACAAAAAAAGGAAGCAAACAATATGGTAACATTTATATGCGTGGAGCTTTAGTGGCTGGATTATTAGATATTAAATTATTAGAATTATCTAACGGAAAAATTGGACTTATAGATGTTGTTAATGATTTTGCGACGAAATATGGTCCGAATAAGCCTTTTGAAGACGACACTTTTTTCACTGAGTTTGTACGAGCAACATACCCTGAAATTGAAGATTTTATGGAAAACTACATAAAAGATTCAAACCCACTACCAATAAAAGAATATTACAGCATCATTGGTGTTAATTACAATGAAGCAAGTGGTACTTTTTCTTTAAATGAAGCAGCAACTCCAGAGCAATTAAAATTGCGTAACAAATGGATGCAAACCATACAATTAAATTAATTACATGAAAACTAACCACTTTATTCTAACTGTTTTTTTTGCGCTTTTAGGCGCAACTGGATTCAGTCAAGACAGCACAGAAACCATTGATTATTCAATAAAGACTTCAACCTTAGACCAAACTATTAACGCCTTGTACACGGTTATTTCAGGTGAAAAGGGTGAAGAAAGAGATTGGGAGTTATTTAAATTTTTGTTTCACCCAGAAGCAAAATTAATTCCTTCAAGAAAAAACAAGGAAGGTACATATAACGTTAGATATATGACTCCTCAAAATTATATCGACACTTCTGGAGAATGGCTTATAAACAATGGGTTTTATGAAAAAGAACTAGCCCGTACAACCGAAACTTTTGGCAATATTACTCAGGTATTTAGTTCTTACGAATCCTTTAGAAGTAAAACTGATGAAGCGCCTTTTATGCGAGGCATCAATAGTATCCAGCTTTTAAATGACGGCACGCGTTGGTGGATCATCAATATTTATTGGACTCAAGAATCGGAAGAAAATCCAATTCCACAAAAGTATTTACCTAAAAACTAATTAGTTTTTATCTTCTAAAAGGGGCACAAATCTAAATTCACCGAACTCATGTTTTTCGAATTGTTTTGTGCCTTTTCTAATTATCAAAGTCATAGTCTGCACATCATCTCCAACAGGAATAACCAATCTACCTCCAATTGCCAATTGACTTAATAGTGGTGTTGGAATAAAAGGAGCACCAGCTGTAACGATAATACTATTAAAAGGTGCTTCATCTGGCATACCTTTATACCCATCGCCAAAAATTAATTTCTTTGCGCGATATCCCAGTTTAGGAAGAAATTTACTGGTTTTCTTAAACAATTCTTGCTGTCTTTCAATACTAAAAACCTTAGCTCCCATCAAACAAAGAACTGCCGTTTGATACCCACTTCCTGTACCAATTTCTAACACCTTATCTCCGTCTTTAATTTCTAACAATTCGGTTTGAAATGCCACAGTATAAGGCTGAGAAATCGTTTGATCTGCACCAATAGGAAACGCTTTATCTTGATAGGCATGATCTAAAAAACTTGAATCCATAAACAAATGTCTTGGTATTTTTGACATAGCCTCTAATACCTTTTCATTTTTTATGCCTTTACCTTTAACAACTTTAACAAGTTGTTGGCGCATTCCCTGATGTTTTAGTGAATCTTTCAAACGGGTGAAGTTTTAAACGTTTTAAATTGAAATTTACAGATTCCAAAAATAAGAGCAAATACCAATTATCGAATATTTATTTCTTGTTTTTTATTATTAAAATTAAAAATTACGACTCTTTTAAATTTTTGATTTTTTAAACCCAAACTATTAACAGTATCATATTTTATTGGGTTTTATTCACAAAAAAATAGTTAATTATCTTATTTTTGTTGAAAATGTAAAATAATGCTAAACGCTGGAGTTTTGGGTGCTGGACACCTTGGTAAAATTCATTTAAGACTACTTAATCAGTCTGATAAATATAATCTTGTTGGTTTTTATGATGCAGATGCTGAAAACGCACAAAAAGTTGTTGAAGAATTTGGGTATACTTATTTTGATTCAATAGAAAAACTTATTGATGCGGTAGATGTTGTTGACATCGTTACCCCAACATTATCTCATTTTGATTGCGCTAAATTGGCAATATCAAAAGGGAAGCACATCTTTATTGAAAAACCTATTACTAATACGGCTGATGAAGCCGACGAGTTAAGGCAATTGGTTGCAAGTCAAGGCACGAAAGGTCAAGTGGGCCATGTAGAACGTTTTAATCCTGCTTTCACTGCGGTAAAAGACAAGATTGAATCACCTATGTTTATCGAAACTCACCGATTAGCAGAATTTAATCCGAGAGGTACTGATGTACCAGTGGTTTTAGATTTAATGATTCATGATATTGATATTATTCTGAGTGTTGTGAAATCTAAAGTAAAAAATGTATCAGCAAGTGGTGTTTCTGTAATTAGTGAAACTCCAGATATTGCTAATGCACGAATTGAGTTTGAAAACGGGTGTGTTGCTAATTTAACGGCCAGTCGTATTTCACTTAAAAACATGAGAAAATCAAGGTTTTTTCAAAGAGATGCTTACATCTCAGTTGATTTTTTAGAGAAAAAATGTGAAGTCGTTAAGATGAAAGATGCACCTGAGCAACCTGGAGATTTTGACATGATACTTCAAAATGCTGAAGGTATAAAAAAGCAAATCTATTTTGACAACCCTAACATTGAAAGCAACAATGCGATATTAGACGAATTAGAGTCTTTTGCACATGCTATAAATACAAATACTAAACCTGTTGTGACTTTATATGATGGCACAGAAGCCTTGCGTGTTGCGCAACAAATTATTGAAAATTTCAACTAAAAAATCTATCTAAAAGAATGAAGAACGTCGCAGTAATTGGTGCAGGAACCATGGGAAATGGTATTGCACATACATTTGCACAAAGCGGATTTAAAGTACAATTAATTGATATTAGTGAAGCTGCATTAGACAAAGGCATTGCTACAATTACTAAAAACTTAGATCGTATGTTGGCTAAGGAAAAAATTTCTGAAGCGGACAAAAATGAAACATTAGCTAACATAACTACTTTTACAAGTATTGAAGAAGGTGTTGAATATGCAAGTTTGGTAATTGAAGCTGCTACTGAGAATTTAGACTTAAAACTTAAAATCTTTAAGCAATTAGATGAGGCTTGTGCTGAAGGAACGATCTTAGCAACGAACACATCTTCAATTTCTATAACACAAATTGCAGCAGTAACATCAAGACCTGAAGCTGTAATTGGTATGCACTTTATGAATCCAGTGCCAATCATGAAATTGGTAGAGATTATTAGAGGATATAACACAAGTGATGAAATTACATCTACTATTATGGAGATGTCTAAAACCTTAGGCAAAATTCCTGTAGAAGTAAATGATTATCCTGGATTTGTGGCCAACAGAATTTTAATGCCTATGTTAAACGAATCTATTGAAACACTTTATAACGGCGTTGCCGGAGTACAAGAAATAGATACGGTTATGAAATTAGGAATGGCACACCCAATGGGTCCATTACAATTAGCAGATTTTATTGGATTGGATGTATGTCTTTCAATATTAAATGTGATGTATGACGGATTCAAAAACCCAAAATATGCACCTTGCCCACTATTAGTAAATATGGTAAGAGCAGGTAAATTAGGCGTAAAATCTGGTGAAGGTTTTTATGATTACTCAGAAAGTAGAAAAGCAGAAAAAGTAGCGAAGCAGTTCAGCTAAATTCTAATAAAAAGTAAATTGTAGAAAGCCGATAACTATCGGCTTTTTGCGGTTTTAATTCTAAATGTATTATGGCTAAAATAAAACCGTTTAAAGCAGTTAGACCTACCCGAGATAAGGTTAGTCTTGTTGCTGCAAGAGCATATCAAACCTATACGCAATCAGAGCGTAACGCTCGATTAGACAACAACCCATATTCATTTTTACATATTGTAAACCCTGGGTACAAATTTGCAAAAGAAATTTCTGGAAAAGAAAGATATCAACTTGTCAAAAACAGATACTTAGAATTTAAAGAAGAAAATGTCTTTAAACAAGATTCTAAACCTCATTATTACATCTATAAAATTGTTGACCGAGAAGATAGGGTTTTTAACGGAATTATAGCAGCTGCAAGTATTGAGGATTATAAAGCCAACATCATTAAAAAGCACGAGGACACCATTGAAGAAAGAGAGCTTGTTTTTAAAGATTATTTAGATACCGTTGGCTTCAATGCAGAGCCGGTGCTACTCACCTATCCCGATAATAAAACCATAGCTCAAGTCATTAAAACGGTTCAAGCCGAAAGAGCCGAATTTGAATTCACCACAACATTTAGAGATACTCATTATTTATGGCTCATCGAGACCCCTGAACAGATCAACATTTTAGAAGATGAGTTTGCCAAAATGGATACCATTTACATTGCTGATGGTCATCATAGATCGGCATCGTCCTATCTCCTATCTGAAGAAAAAAACGCCTCAAATAACATCGATTCTTATAACTTTTTTATGAGTTATTTAATCCCAGAATCTGAATTAAAGATTTACGAATTCAACCGAACGATTAAAGACTTAAATGGATTAAGTAAAGAAGAGTTTTTAATAAAGTTAGATACCTATTTTAGAATAGAAAACAGAGGAAATCACCTTTATAAGCCTCACAAAAAAAACCACTTTTGTATGTACTTGGATGGTGATTTCTATTCGTTGCATTTAAGAAAATCTGTATATAAGTCAGACAATGCATTAGATGCCCTCGATCCTCAAATTTTATACAACACCATTTTAAATCCGATTTTGGGCATAAAAGATTTACGGAATAATTCTCGAATAAGATATTCACATGGTAAAAATGATATTGTTAATATAAAAAGTATGATTGACAATGGTGAGTTTGCGGTAGGGTTTAATTTTTTTGCTGTTTCAATTGAGGAGTTTAAAACTATAGCAGACCAAGGACTTACCATGCCACCTAAAAGCACTTTCATCCTACCAAAATTACGAAGTGGAGTAACCATTTATGAATTTTAAAATGAGTATAGCAGAAAATTTACAACACATAAAAGCATCAATTCCTGAACATGTTCAACTAGTAGCAGTTTCAAAAACTAAACCCGTTGAAGATTTACAGTTAGCCTATGATGCTGGACAACGTCATTTTGGAGAAAATAAAATCCAAGAAATGGCTGAAAAATTTGAGGCCCTACCTCAGGATATTTACTGGCATATGATAGGACATGTGCAACGCAATAAAGTGAAATACATGGCTCAATTTGTGCATTTAATTCATGGGGTTGATAGTTTTAAACTTTTACAAGAAATAAATAAGCAAGCTAAAAAGCACAATAGAGTAATTAAATGCTTATTGCAAATTCATATCGCTCAAGAAACCACAAAATTCGGACTTTCTGAAGTGGAGGCGTTAGAGATTATGATGTCTAACGATTTAAAATCCTTAGAAAACATTAAAATAGTTGGAGTCATGGGAATGGCTACATTCACAGAAAACAAAGCTCAAATTGAGCAAGAATTCACGGCTTTAAAACTAACATTCAACCGTTTAAAGCAAGTTGATAATTCTATGACAGAAATTTCAATGGGCATGAGTGGGGATTTCCCTATAGCAATTTCGTGCGGGAGCACTATTGTTCGAGTAGGAAGTAGTATATTTGGGCACAGAAATTATAATAATTAAAGTATTTCGGACACATTTTGTACGCAATTTTAGACATAGAGACCACTGGTGGAAAATACAATGAAGAGGGAATCACTGAGATTGCAATCTATAAATTTGATGGTCATAAAATAGTTGATCAGTTTATTAGTTTACTAAATCCAGAAAAAGAAATTCAACCTTTTGTTGTAAATCTAACAGGTATAAATTCTAAAATGCTTAAAAATGCACCTAAATTCTACGAGGTCGCAAAACGAATAATTGAAATCACTGAAAACTGCATCATTGTTGCACATAATGCTCAATTTGACAATCGTATTTTAAGAACCGAATTTAATAGATTAGGCTACGATTACAAACGTAAATCTTTATGTACGGTTGAACTTTCTAAAGAATTAATCCCTGGTCAACCGTCTTACAATTTAGGAAAACTCACAAAATCTTTAGGTATACCGATGAGTAACAGACACCGAGCAAGTGGAGATGCTTTAGCTACGGTTGAGTTATTTAAAATTCTGTTGGCAAAAGACTCGGAGAAGAAAATAATTCAAGATTCCATTACTCAGGAACCCAAGTATCAAATGGAACCTAATTTAAAGCATATTATTGAAGATTTACCATCGGTTACAGGTGTGTACTATATTCATGATGAGCAAGGCAGAATTATTTATATAGGAAAGAGTAAAAACATAAAAAACAGAATTAATCAACACTTCACCAATAACAGCAGAAAATCTAAAAAAATACAGAACCAAGTTGCTGCAGTAACCTTTGAAAAAACGGGAAGTGAATTAATTGCACTTTTAAAGGAAAGTGAAGAAATAAAGAAAAACAAACCTATTCATAATAGAGCTTTAAGGCGCACTATTTTCACACATGCCTTATATTGTTTTGAAGACCACCATGGTTATCTCAATTTAACTGTAGAAAAGGTAGACCCTGACAAAAAACCAATAACTACATTTAACAACAGGCAAAGTAGTAAATCCTTTATGTTTAAGGCTGTTGATGAATTTAATTTATGTCAAAAATTATCTGGTCTATACAGAAGTAGCAGTAGTTGTTTTAATTATAAATTAAACGAATGTAAAGGGGCGTGTTTACAAGAAGAGCCATCAGATTATTACAATGAACGTGTCAACGAATTAATCGATAAGTATAGTTATCGTTCAAAAAGCATGCTTATAATAGATAAAGGTCGAGAAATAGATGAAAAAAGCGTGGTTTTAATTAAAAATGGAATATTTCAAGGCATGGGTTATTTCAAATTAAACCATCAGCTTAATAATCCAGAAATTTTAGAATCCTTGATCACTCCAATGGAGAATACTAGAGATGCTCAGCATATCATTCAAAATCAGCTTAGAAAAAACAAAAAACTAAAAATTACAGAACTTAACCCTACATGAAAAATTACGCACTTGCCTTACTCCTACTTTTATCTTTAAATTCATTTAGCCAAACAAATTTTAATACCGAAAACTTAATTGTAACCCCGCAAGAATTGGGGCTTAAGTCGTATGAAAAGGATTCTTTAGCTAACGCTCTTGTGATCTATGAAGAAGGCAATAGTTTTATTGACCGTAGCAACGGAAATTTAATTACCGAAATTAAAAGAAAGATTAAAATTTTCAACACAGATGGGTTTAAACACGCTACTGTTGTTGTACCGCTTTATAAAAGCGGGGGCTCAAAAGAAAAAATCAAAAATTTAAAAGGGGTTACAGTAAATATTTCAGGTAAATCCGATTTAAACAAAAACAACATTTTCGAAGAAAAATACTCAGATAAAGTTGTTCTGTCAAAATTCACATTTCCAAACCTAAAAGAAGGCTCTGTAATTTCATATAGTTACACTATTGAATCTCCATTTATTCATAAATATCATCCTTGGGAATTTCAATCTACAATACCAAAATTAAAAAGTACTTATCATACGAGTATACCAGGAAATTATGAATACAATATCAGATTGGTTGGGGAACTAAAACTTTTCTCAGAGAATTCAAAAATTAAGGAAAATTGCTTTGGAAACTCTGTTACAAGTGCATCTTGCAGAAACACTACCTATGTAATGAAAGATATTCCTTCTTTTATTGAAGAAGATTACATGACTGCATCTGAAAACTATTTATCAAAGTTAGATTACGAATTAAAAACTATCAGATATTTTGATGGCCGTGTTGATAACAAAACGAAATCATGGAAAAATGCTGACCGTGAATTAAAAATGGATGTTTTTAAAAATCAACTTTTTAAATCAGGTAGTATTAAAAATGACCTTCAAAACATAGATTTAAGCGCCTCATCTGCCTTAGAAAAAGCGAAATCTATTTATGAGTACGTTCAAAACAACTATATATGGAATGGAAAACATCGTCTTTTTAACAGCTCTGTTAAAAACCTAACGAAAGAAAAAACAGGAAACGCAACAGAAATAAACATATTGCTATTAAACCTAATGCATGCAGCAAAAATTCCAGTAAAAGCTGTATTATTATCTACTCGTGCAAATGGAATACCAACAAAACTATACCCAGTAATTGGAGACTTTAATTATTTAATCGTTAAAGCAGAGATAGACGGAAAGGAATATCTTTTGGATGGAACCGACAAGTATTTATTTTTCGGTGAATTACCGTTTAAATGTTTAAACTATTTTGGAAGACAATTGCCAGAAAAAGGAGCTTCTCGCTGGTTAGATATTCAACCTATGGGGAATTCAAATCTTCAAGATTCTGCCACTTTAGTTTTTAACGAAGAGGAAAATATTTTTGACGTTACCTTAAACGAAATTACTACTGGTTATAAATCGTTGTACAAAAGAAAAAGATACTTTCAAAACCCAACGCAATATAAGGAAGACATTAATTACAACAATCCTAACTTAGAGTATGTAGACCATAAACTAATTTCAGGAAAAAAGAATGAAAGTAAGTTTGAAGAAGAAATAAAATTCACTACTGGCTTTGACAATATTAATGGACGTTTATACGTAAATCCATTTACTTCAGTAATCTTTGAAACAAACCCTTTAAAATTACAGCAACGTACTTACCCTGTTGAGTTTGGATATAAAGACACCTATGTATACAAGGCGCGATTAATTTTTGATGAATCTTATACTGTTGCAGAAGTACCTAGTGATTATTCATACACCCTACCTAATAATACTGGATCTTTAATTTTGAAATTTATCAAAAAAGATAATGAAGTTCAGGTATTTTTAAAATTCAATTTTGCATTGGAAACCTACCCTGCTCCATACTATGAGTTTTTAAAAAAATATATGGCTAAGGTTATTGACATTCAAAAAAATTCTATAATAATTATTGAAAAGAAAATAAACTAAATAATAGAACTTTTCCATAAATGAAAAACTATTCACTTTGCTTAATAATAGCAGCGCTCTTTTTATATTTTAATCAATCAATAGCACAATCTTATTACAATACAAATAACACTGTTGTAACTTCATACGAGCTAGAAGCAAAATCTTATGAAAGGGACTCAACAGCTAATGCTCTTGTGATTTTTGAAGATGGAAATAGTTATATTGACAGAGATTCTGGTAATTTAATCACGGAAATTCAAAAAAAAATTAAAATTTTTAATTCTGAGGGTTTTAAGCATGCCAATGTAGTAATCCCAATTTACCGCAATGGTAAAGTAAATGAAAAAGTCTATGATATTAAAGGGCTTACTTCTAATATTCAAGGCACAATTAAATTAACTAACGATGACATTTTTCTTGATAATTCGACAGAAAACTACAAACTCGTTAAATTCACCTTCCCAAATATTCAAGAAGGTTCTGTAATTTCATATAGTTATACCATAGAATCTCCATTTTTAACAAAATACCATGGATGGAAATTTCAATCTTCCATACCAAAATTAAAAAGTGTTTATCACTCGAGTATTCCCGCCAATTATGAATATAGTCTGCAATTAGTAGGTACATTAAAACTTCATGATCAGCAGTCTGTAATAGTGGAAAATTGCTACGGAAATGCTTTTGCCAATGCAAGCTGCTCCAACACCACTTTTATAATGAAAGATATTCCCGCTTTCATAGAAGAAAATTTTATGACCGATTCTTCTAATTATCTATCCCAATTAGATTATGAATTAAACACCATTAAACACTTTGATGGCCGAGTGGATGAATTAACAAAATCCTGGAAAAGTGCTGATGAAGAAATTAGAACTGAAGTATTTAATAAGCAATTTTATAAAACTGGTCCTATTAAATCTGAGTTAAGTAAAATAGCCCTTAAATCAACACCTCTTGAGTCAGCCAAAAGCATTTATGAACACATTCAAAACAATTATTCATGGAATAGTAAGTACTCTATATATAGGGATAATGACATCAAAACTTTATTAAAAGAAAAGAAAGGAAATGCTACAGTAATTAATTTACTATTAGCTAATATGTTATTTGAAAGCGGAATTAATGCCAAACCTGTTTTAGCATCAACGAGACCAAACGGAATACCTACCAAATTATATCCTGTAATAACCGATTTCAACTATTTAATTGTAAGTGCCCTAATAAATGGAGAAACCTATTTATTGGATGCAACAGACAAACACCTATTTTTTGGAGAATTACCTTTTAAATGTTTAAACTACTCTGGAAGGCAATTTCCAGAAAAAGGTGCTTCGCAGTGGATTGACATAGAACCTAGAGGTAGCACTTACATTCAACAAGTAGCTGAAATTAGTATTAATGATGCAGAAAATATATTAGATGCAACTTTAAAATCCACAACCAATGGATATGCTTCACTTGGGAAAAGAAAAAGATATTTTAGCAACCCCGTAAAATATGCTGAAAATATTAATTTCAACAATCCAAATTTAGAGTTTGTTGAGCATAATTTAGTCTCTGGCGCACTAAATAAAAGTAAGTTTGAAGAAGAGTTTCGATTTAAAATTGATTTTGACAAAATTAACGGACGGCTTTATATAAATCCGTTTATAACTAAAATGTTTGAATCAAACCCATTTAAACTACAAGAACGCACCTACCCAATTGAATTTGGATACAAGGATTCTTATATTTATAAAGCACGATTATTAATTGATGAATCTTACAATATATCAGAGATACCGCAAGATTACACGTATAGTTTACCGAATAAAACTGGTACGATAATTTTAAAATTCATCCAAAAAGAAAATGAAATTCAAGTTTTTCTCAAATTTAATTTTGGTTTAGCTAATTATAACGCTGACTACTACGAGTATTTAAAAATATTTGTATCCAAAATAATTGATATTCAAAAAAATTCAATAATAATTTTAGAAAAGAAAATAAACTAAGATTTCATACATTTATAGTATGAGTAACCCAAAGACTAGGAGTTTGCGCTCTAAATTACACGACATTATATATGAAGCCGATACCCCTGCGGGTAAAATGTTTGATATTATACTATTATTTACCATTATCACAAGTATCATTTTAGTAATGCTTGAAAGTGTAGATAGTATTGATAAAAAATATCATGACTTCTTAAATAATGCAGAATGGGTTATTACCATATTATTCTCCATAGAATATATAGCCAGAATTGCAACGGTCAAGCAACCTCTTAAATATATTACTAGCTTTTATGGCATTATAGATTTACTTTCAACAATACCAAAGTACTTATCTTTTATGTTTACAGGCTCACATGCTCTTGTTGCTCTAAGAGCATTAAGATTATTAAGAGTGTTTAGAATTTTAAAATTAGATAGGTATTTAGGTGCTTCTGAGAATTTAATAAAAGCATTAAAGGCCAGCCGTACCAAAATATCAATATTTCTATATGCTGTTCTCATACTGGCAATAATTTTAGGAACCATAATGTATATAGTAGAAGGGCCAGAACATGGGTTTACTAATATCCCTAAAAGTGTCTATTGGTGCATCGTTACAATGACCACTGTTGGTTTTGGAGATATCACCCCACAAACACCATTAGGACAATTCATTGCAGCAATAATAATGGTAACCGGTTATGGAATTATAGCTGTCCCTACTGGAATTGTAACTGCAGAAATCACCAAAAAGGGCGATAAAAAAATTCATACCAACACACAATCTTGCGATCATTGCTCCTTAGAAAACCATCGAGATGACGCTGATTTTTGTTATCATTGTGGAGAAAAATTAAGAAAATAATCGAAACTTTAAATACACAAAAATATTTAATATCTGTTGTAGGACCTACCGCAATAGGAAAAACAGCATTAAGTATTAAACTTGCCAATTACTTTAATACTGAAATAATATCGGCAGATTCGCGTCAATTTTTTAAAGAAATGCAAATTGGTACCGCAGCACCTTCAAAAGAAGAATTAGAAGCTGCACCTCATCATTTTATCCATAACAAATCTGTAACAGAAGATTATAGTGTAGGCCAATTTGAAAAGGAAGGCATTACTTGCATTACGACTTTACATAAAAAGCATGATGTTGTAATACTTGTTGGTGGCTCTGGTTTGTACGTTGATGCCATTACAAAAGGCTTAGATTATTTCCCAGAGGTTTCGCCAGAAATTAGATCTGAATTAAATCAAAGATTAAAAGATGAAGGTTTGCTTGCCTTGCAAAATCAATTACAAAAATTAGACCTTAAATCGTATTCTACTATTGCTATTGACAACCCAAAACGGGTAATTAGAGCCTTAGAAATATGCATCGCTTCTGGACAACCATATTCATCTTTTTTAAGACAACACAACAATAAGCGTCCTTTTAAAACCATAACGATTGGATTGACAGCTGAACGTGAAATTATTTACGATAGGATTAATAGAAGAGTTGATATTATGATGGATTCTGGACTATTAGATGAAGTCAAATCTCTTTTGCCGCATCAACACTTAAATGCGCTTAATACGGTTGGATATAAAGAAATATTCAAGTATTTAAATAATGATTGGACCTTAGATTTTGCTATTAGTGAAATTAAAAAAAACAGCAGGCGATTTGCTAAACGTCAATTAACCTGGTTTAGGAAATCACCTAACACATTATGGTTTGATTATCAAGACAACCCAAAAGACATTATTAAGGTCATTGAAACGCATATGAATTAAAAAAGCCCATCTAATTTGATGAGCTTTTTTAATATCTAATTTGAAGAAGGATTATGCGCCTTGGTTTACTACCAATCTAAATCCTTCACCATGAATATTTAATATTTCAACGTTTTCATCTAACTTCAAATATTTACGAAGCTTAGCGATATAAACATCCATACTTCGAGATGTGAAATAGTTATCATCTCTCCATATTTTGGTTAATGCCAATTCACGTGGCATTAAATCGTTTTCATGTAACGCCAATAAACGTAAAAGTTCATTTTCCTTAGGAGATAATTTGATAGGATCTTCATCTTTAAACTTTAAAAATCTAAGTTTAGAGTTTAAGTCAAAACCACCAATTTTAAATTCAAATTGTTTACTATCGGCAACGCTATCTGTAGCCTTACGTTGGATAATAGCCTTAATTTTCATTAATAAAACTTCACTATCAAAAGGTTTATTAAGGTAATCGTCAGCACCTACTTTATAGCCTTTAAGCACATCTTCTTTCATCGCCTTTGCGGTTAAAAAGATAATAGGGACTTCGGTGTTCTTCTCACGAATTTCTTTCGCCAAAGTAAATCCATCTTTGTACGGCATCATGACATCCAAAATACATAGATCGAAATCGTCTTTTTTAAACTTTTCAAACCCTTCCATTCCATTTTTGGCGTGAACAACATTATAATTATTCATCATTAAATAATCTTTAAGTACTGTTCCAAAATTTGGATCATCTTCTACCAACAGAATCTTTTTATTTACTTCTTCCATAATTATGATATTAATGGTAGTTTCACAATAAATGTACTACCCTTTCCTTTTTCGCTTTCTACAGAAATATGCCCTTGGTGGTCTTCTACAATTCTTTTTACGTAGGCTAAACCTAAACCATGCCCTTTAACATTGTGCACATTTCCTGTATGTTCTCTATAAAACTTCTCAAATACACGTTTTTGCACCTGCTTACTCATTCCATTTCCTTGATCTACAACCTTTAAGATAATATTATTTCCTACATTTTCGGTATATACATCAATTTTAGGTGGACCTTCAGAGTACTTCACAGCATTATCAAGCATATTAACGATAACATTAGTAAAGTGAGTTTCATTAGCCAATACCGATGATTTTTCTGCATTTAAATGCGTTTTCACATAACCTTGTCTATCTTCAACAATAAGTTCGATATGCGTTACCGCATCTTCTATTAAGTCATGTAACTTTACTCTCTCTTTACTTATATTGAGTTCGTTTTTTTCTAATTTAGATATTCGTAATACATTTTCAACCTGAGCATGCATTCTCTTGTTTTCGTCCTTAATCATCCCCAAATATCGCTTAACCTTTTCTTGGTCTCCAATAATTTTCGGATTTCTAATTGCGTCTAATGCTAAATTTATTGTAGCTATTGGCGTCTTAAACTCATGCGTCATATTATTAATAAAATCTGACTTTATTTGAGAAATTTGACGTTGACGAATTAATTGATAAATCGCTCCTGTATAAGCAACTACAATTATTGAAGTGAATAACATTGATAACAAAATTACGCTCCAAATAGATGACATTCGATATTTTTTCCTTGCTGGGAAATTTACATATAATTTAAAATTACTCTGGTTATCATTATCCAAAAACACGGGAATACCATAGGTTGAATTTTGACTTAATTCAAAGTTTTCTGATTGCACCTTTGTTGCTAAATCTTGATCATAAATTGCATATTCAAAATCAATATTAATTCCGTCTTCCTTTAGTTGTTTGTCTAACATTTTTCTAACAACCGAAGAAGGCACCCTTCTATATATCGGGAAATTTTTAAATTGATCTCTTGTAGAAGTTTCAAACTGAGCCTTCTCTAAGTATGACAATCTTCCTATATTCTCATAGGTGTTTTTAGAATTAATTGCATATCCGCCGTCTAAATCTGTGTTTTCAAATATTTGAGTTACTCTTTTATTAGTAATTCTCTTAATGCTTACACTATCTAAACCTATATCAAAGAACAATGATGGAATTTTAAAGCTTTCTTCTAAGATACCATTTTGATAAATAATGGTTTCGTTTTTAGCATCATCGGGTTGGTACAAAATAAGTTGCTTAATTGCTGTTGTATCAGCAACCGCACCACTCTGAATGTAATGTTGCAAACGCCTAGAATTAATATCAAACTCTCTTTGCTCTATGGCTTTCGACACAAAACTCAGGGAACGCTTTACGCTAAGTGTAAATTGTTGCTCCTCATTTTCAAGTGTATTATTAATAAAATAGGCCTGTACAAAAATAATACCGATAAGAGATAAACTCATCAGTACTACCAACAGGATGAATAGCTTTTTGTTCATCGGTCAAATTTAACATTTTAACATTTAACAAAAAGCGGCTTTAACCTTACATTAACAAAAATGTTAAAATTTTACACTAAACACCTAATTTTAGCAATTTAAAATGGATATTTTGAACTTGTTTAGAAGTTTGTTCAAGATTGTTATTTTCTATAACAAAATCTGATAATTTGGTTTTTTCAGCGTCGCTCAATTGATTATTTATTATGGAAATCACTTTTTCATGGTCTGAATTATCTCTTTCCATAACACGCTTTATTCTCAACTCCTGATCGGCGATAACTGTAATTATATAATCGTATTGTTTTTGAGCATTAATTTCAAAAATTATGGCGGCTTCTTTAAGCACATAAGGGGCGTTTTGAGAACTCTGCCATGTTTTAAAATGGGACCCCACAGCTGGGTGGACAATGGCATTCATTTTCTTTAACAATGATTTATCATAAAAGATCAAATCTGAAATAAAGGGCTTATTTAACTTACCATTAATATATGCGCCCTTTCCAAACAAATCCACCAATCTTTTTTTAACATCTGGAGAAGAGTGCATTAACTTTTTAGCTTCGTCATCTGCTATATAAGTAGGTATACCTAAATCGGCAAACATTTTAGCCACCGTAGATTTTCCACTACCAATTCCTCCTGTTAATCCAACAATCATTATTTCAAAATTACAAATTCAATTTTATTTTGTTTTAAACGGGTAGATTTTACAATTTCTGAATACTTCACCAACTTTGGTGTAAAACTGGTTTTATTGCCATTTACAATTTGATTGTAATCACATTCCACTTTAAAATCTAATGCACTAATTTGTTTAAATCTATTTAAATCGACATAAAAAGAAACCTGAACTGTTTTGGGAAAATAATTTAGTCTTACATTAGACGGTACATTTACAATAGTTACAGGCACATCTATAATCCCTTCTGTAAACTTTTCTACCGTTGCCTCTATTAATACTGAAGAATTTGATAATTCCAACCCTTTAAGTTGATTATCGGTATCCAATTCAACTTCTGCAAGGATATTTTCTTGAACTTCATTCAAATTTAAGGACTTGGTATAAACCAACTCAATATCTTTTACTTGAGCATCTGGACCAATAATAGAAATTGAATCTGGTGTAATACTAAAAGCTCCCAAAACATCGTACCCAGGATTAAACTTTATATCTTCATTTAAAACAATAGGCACCTTTTTAACGGCCAATTTTTGAAATGGAAATTTTAATGTATCTGGTAAAATGGATTTAATTTCTGAAGATTGCCCTAAACGCTCAGAAATAATAAAGGTTCCGTTTTTACTCAACCAGTAATATTGATTACTAACAACAAACACTTCTTTAGCAACATCTATTTTAATCTCTGGTTGTTTAAACGCATAAGAAATCAATTTAAAACCTAAGGCTTCAACAGTTACATTAAGCACAGAGTCTCTATTTTTTGCAATACTTCTACCTTCTGGGACATTAAGCAATTTCACATTGAATGCAATGGTTTGCGTGTATATTTTTGAAAGTTTGGTCAGGCATAAAAACAAAAACGCAATACAAAAGAAAAATAAAAACGTATTAAGTCGCCTTCCTTTTATGGAGCCAACAAGTCTTTCTTTAATTTTTCTAATCATACTTTAAAAAACAGCTGTGGAAAACTCTTTTCCGGATTCTTTTTCAATACGTTAATTTGCCAGTTAGATTTTAAGAACCCTATACCATAACCTAAAAACTGTATACAAATAGCTGGCAATGCCATAAAGGCAACAATTAAATTTTTAGATTGTATTAAAGCTAATAAAAATGCTACACCAAAATAAACAGAATACAATAGTAAACCAAAGTCATAGCCTAATATCTTTAGCAGTAAGGCAATAGCAAATCCCATCACGAACACACTTGGAAACCAATAAGTTATTTTTTGAGTCTCAGGATGCCAATTATTTAAAATTGGCCGTACCATCCCAAATTTATTTACTTGAATATAAAATTTAGACCACGAAATTCGTCTTTTATGGTATACAAATGCTTTGGATATTAAGGTTGTTTTAAACCCTAAGTTTACTAATCGTATTGATAAATCGGGGTCTTCTCCTGGATGAATTCTTCCGAAACCTCCTGTTTTTATAAAAGCATCTTTTGAAAGCCCCATATTAAAACTTCTGGGCTGAAAGCTCTTATCCTTAGGATTTCCTCCTCTTATTCCTCCCGTTGTTATAAATGATGTCATGGCAAAGTTAATAGCCTTTTGCAAATTTGTAAATGAAGCATGAGCCGCGTCAGGCCCACCAAAACAATCTACATAATTACGTGACAAATACGCATTTACTTCCTCCAAGTAATTTGGAGGCATTATCACGTCTGAATCCAGAATTATAAAGTAATTCCCTTCTGCCTTCTGCATTCCATAATTTCGAGAATCTCCAGGTCCAGAATTAGGTTTAAAAAAATAACTAATATGTAATTGAGAGTTAAATGCCTTCACAATAGATTTAGAAGTAATATTAGAACCATCTTCTACAATTACAATCTCAAAAGGAATGTTAGATTCAAACTTGGTAAAACTCAACAATAGTTCTTCAATTTCTTTAGGCCTGTTAAAAACAGGTACAATAAAAGAATATTCAATATTAGCCATATCACAAAAATAATCAACTCAAAATTTCTAACTGAGCATACCTCATCTTTATTTTCAAATTGGCACAAAAAAAAGGCCTCACTTCTGAGACCTTCCTTTTTATATTAGTTTAATTATTTTTTAATAATTCTGATTGTTTCTGTTAACCCTCTAACAGTAACTTTCACAAAATAAGTTCCTGTAGTTAAGTTAGACATATCTATAACTTTATCTAAGCTCTTAGGCACCATATTCATAACCTGTTGTCCCATTATGTTAAATACTGAAATATTTTCGATTTCTGATTTAGCATTTAAATTAAGAACATTATCAACTGGGTTTGGATAATAGTTTAAATCAGATTCAAACTCAGAAGCATTTACTGAAAGTGTAGAACTTGAGCATTCTAAATACATTTCATAATTTCCTGTATCACTAACACCCCAACCTGTAATACAAATATAATAGGTTGATGAGCCATCTGCAGTAAAGGTTCCGTATGAAGAATAGACTCCACCTCCACATTCTACATAGTTATCATCATTAGCCCAAACAAGACTTAAGTTTCCACTTGTACCTGTATATACTAAAACCGTTGAATCATATTCTGACGAACATAAATCTAATGTAATATCTTCATCACTACCTCCTGTTGAAGTATAAGCATACCACACATTTGGTGCATCTAAATCTGGTGCATCTCCTTGCTCCTCACTAAATGATACGCCATCTGGAGCGCCATCTTCATCTAAGTTTGCATTGTCAGTTGAGCCCGTAACTGTATCATCACATGCAATGGCTTCGGCATCTTCAAAATCATCATTAGATGGCGGACAAATAGAAACATCAGAAGTTAATGTAGCACTCACCAAAGAACAACTATTATCTGAGTCATCTTCAATAGTAACAATCACATCTGTACCGTAACTGTATGGTCCCATAAGGTATTGCCCAATAGCAGAAACATTAATTGAATTTGCTTGATCATCAGAAATATCCATTCCTGAAGCACCACCTATATAAGTTAAGTCAACTAAAACAAAAAAGTTTGTTGAAGTTGGACAGTCTGTTTGAATTGAAAAATCTGCTAATGGTACAGCACATGAAGGGCAAGCACCTGTTACATTATCGGCAACTTCTAAATCTAATGGAGCAGCATTACCATCAAAAGGATCTGCATTAAACACCACTGCACCTAACGGGTCTCTAACTGTATATCTACATTCATTATAACCATCACCAAATAAATTGGTTGCTAAAGGATTAAACACAACTGTTATAACCTCGCCTTCTCCAACCTCAAAATAGATTGGATCTGACACATATGAATTGTTTGAAACATCGTAAGGAATACTGGCATCAGAAACAACTTCAACACCTCCTACAAACACATCGACGTTGGAAACGCCATTCCATCCATCACCAAAAGTATCGGTAAGGACTATGGAGTAATTACATTGCGCCGACAACTGAGGAGCGTAGGCTAACAATAATAATGCAAAAAATAAAAAAGTAATTTTTTTCATAATCTTCAATTTTGGGTTCTATTAAGTATAAATATATATGTAAAAAACATAATTGAATGATTACTAATACTTTAATCGTTAAAGCATAAAAAAAATCTGATAAACGGAATTACCTTTTAACAAACTTCAAAATTTCCTTAGCCTCAGTTGTTACAACCACAATAGTGTAAAGACCTGTTGACAACGCACTTACATCTATCGATGACGTCGAACTATCACCTTTTATACTGTTAATTTTTTGCCCCAATCCATCATAAATCACTAAACTTTTTATAGGTGTAATGGCACTAAAATTTAGCAAATTACTTGTAATAGTAGGATACATTTTTACAGTATTAAATGTTTTATCTTCTATAGAAAGTTCGCCTTGTCCTTCTAAAAAACTAAGTGATTGATTGACTTCAATATCATAATACCAATCTACTTGTCCACTAGGCCAAGAAATTTTCAAATAATCAATTTCTGTTGCGTCGCCCACTCCAAAATGCTGTGTAAGAGAATTTTGCGCCAAATAGCCTTCACCACATCTTACCATCCTATATTGTGCGTTTTCATCAATCCCTAGTTCAATAAGGGTTCCTATTCCGTCTCTATTACTTTCTACACCTTCAAAATTCAGTTTTAGCCAATTACCTGGGTTCATTGAATTATTATAAAAAAGAAAAATATCGTCCGTATTATTAGTAACCACAAAATCTATTAAACCATCATTATTAAAATCTCCGATGGCATTGGCATAACTTTCTGATGTATCATTATCATTATCTGCCTCTTCACAAATATCGAATGTTTCATCTCCATTATTAATATATAAGGCCGATGACAAATAATTGTATACAGAACCATCAAACATACTACTTACATACAGATCTAAATCGGTGTCATTTTCTGCATCAAAAAATACAGCTCCCCAACCAAGACTATTGAAATCGGTACCAGATAAGCTCGTGACATCAGTAAATGTTTCATCTCCATTATTTTCTAATAAAATATTACCAGATTGCGTATTTGTAATATAAATATCCATATAGGAGTCGTTGTTATAATCATCTACAGTTGCTGTCATGGCATCCATAATTATTCCTGCACCAGATGACTCACCAACTTCAGTAAAAGTACCATCTCCATCATTTTTATACAATCTATTTGGGTACAAAGGCTTATCGTTTGCCACAAAAATATCTAACCAACCATCATTATTAAAATCAAACATTACTGAACAAAAACTCGCCTCGGCTACGTCCATAATATTTGATTCTTCTGTATTATTAGAAAAAGTACCGTCACCATTATTAAGGTACAGATGATTCTGAACCGTAGCTATTTCTCCTCTATTGCTCATGAACAAATCCAAATAACCATCATTATTAACATCTCCCCAAGACACGCCATTAGTTGAGATATTTTCTGTTTCTAATCCCGATTCTTCGGTTACATCTATAAAACTCAATTCTCCATTATTCTGGAATAAAATATTACCATCTGTGTTACTTGTAATAAATAAATCCTTATCACCATCATTATCAAAATCAACCCAGGTTAACTGCTTATTTTGATATGAGGAAATTGGTAAACCTAAATCGATAGGCTCAAAAACGCCATTATTATTTTGAAAAAATAAAGGTGTAGAGTTTTCATCTGTTGCTAGGGAAATATCATCCCACCCATCGGAGTTAAAATCTACAAAACTAACTCCACTCCCTAAATACGTATTACCGCAACTATATTCCAGACCTACACTAGATGTAACAATTTGAAATTGAGCTTGTGAAAAGCCCTTAACTACAAGTAACCAAGTGAAAATAAATAAAATGTATTGTTTTAACATAAATCGACTAATTATTGATTATTAATATTACCTATTTACTATCAAATTAACAAGACATTAACATAATAATTATTCTATAATCTTAACCAATTACTTCAAAAACAAGCAAAAAAAAGAGCCTTACAAAGTAAGGCCCTTTCAAATCAACTATTATTAAAATTACTCTTTAATAATCTTAACAGTCTTAACTGCATTATCCACAGTAACTTTTACAAAATATGCTCCAGATTGTAATCCAGACATATCTAATTGAGCTTCTAAATTATTAGGTTGAGCAGTAATTACTTCTTGACCTAATAAGTTGAAGATACTAACGTTTTCAATTACACTTAATGCATTAATGTTTAATGTATTTGTAACTGGGTTTGGATAGTAGCTAAATTTATTTAATTGCTCATCTTCTATACTTAACATAGTGTTAGTAGAAACTTCTAAACAGAATGTACCAATAGTACTTGGTGTCCATGCAGAAACTTGTACATAATAAGTTTCTCCAGCTGTAACTTCAAGATTTGTAATTACAGAGTTGTAATTTATAGTACTTCCACCATCTTGATCACATCCTATTTCTACAAATGATCCAGGAGTTCCTGAATACACTGCAATTTCAGTATCAGTATTTGTTGCTCCAGCAAAATCAGTTGAAACATCTACAGAGAATATATCATCTGGTGCTACGAATGTAAACCAAACATCATTATCATCTGTACCATTAAAACAAGACCCAGAAACATCACCAACGTAAGAATCTGTTGCACCTGTATTATCACCATTTGTATTAACACCGTCACAGAAACCTGCATCTACAGTTAACATAATAGCTCCCGAAGGATTATCATTTAATGGAGGACAAACAGATTGCGTTACATTTGAGAAAATCTCAGTACAGTCTGCATTATCATCATTACCTACAGTAATTTCAACAACAGTACCATTATCAAATGGTCCGAATTGCACAGTTGAAGCTTCAGTCACAGCAAATGTAGTAGCATCAAAATCATTAGAAATTGTTAAACTTCCAGCTGTTCCCATATCAGCAATTTCTACATCAATATAGAATCCACCACTATTAGCACAATCATCTACTACAGTAGCAGTAGCATCAGCAGGAGTACAGTTAATATAGTATAAACATAAATCTATAACATCCTCTGTTTCATAAGACTCAACGAATATCATTACGTAATACGTTTCGCCAGGAGTTAATCCTTCAATAGAACCAGGGTTAGATAAACAACTTCCCGCAACCTCAGTTAAAGCACCACAATCGTCACCTTCATAAACAACAACACTTGGTAACCAAGGGGAATCTGTAGAAGGCTCATATAATACAATTCCAGAAGCTGGAGCTGTAATAGTATACCATAAACCAAAGTTATTCCAATCATCACAAGATGTTAATTCATCATCAGTAGAAGTTGCCCAAGTAAAATCTAATGTGACATTAGGATCACAAACACCTTCATTTAACACGAACTCAATCGCACCAGAACAGTCATCATTTGCAGGCGCATCAGGAGGTGTACCTACACATACATCAAATGAGAACGTTTCAGGATCACTTGTTCCAGAATAAACTTGTAAGAAATACTCGTTTCCTGGTACTAATCCGGTAACTAAATCAGAATCAGCAGTAGAACATAATAAATTATCTGTAAATATTTGACAACCAGCAGATGCATCATATAATACTTTATATACCCATCCGTTTACGTTTTCTAAAGAAATAACATGTCTATCATTTGTTGCTGTAAACGAATACCAAACATCATCATCTTCAGTACCGCCACAAGTATCAACACCAGAGTTAGTAGCAGACGCTACGGTTCCAGGAGTAGTTACCCCACATTCCATATCAGCATTAACCGTTAATACTTCAGCATTTGCACACTCGTCATTGTCTGGAGCTGAAGGTAAAGTACCTACACATAACGTAAATACAGTGTCTTGAGGTGAAGAAGACCCTGAATAAATTTGAATTAAATAAGGCTCACCAACAACTAATTCATCTATTACTTGTGGTCCGTATCCACTACCACAGTAAACGTTATCAGCTAAATCTTCACATCCACCTGGTAAAGCAGGATATATTACCATATATGTCCAATCATCTCCCGAAACATTTGTAAAATCTACAACATGAGTCGTAGCTTCAGGAATAAAATAGAACCATACGTCATCATCAGAAGTACCCCAACAATCACCGATTTCAGAATCTGAAGCTGCAGTAACCCATCCAGTTACAGTCTCAGCGCAATCTAAATCTTCATTTACAGGAACTAAAGTAGCTGCATTACACTCATCATTTGGTGGAGGACAATAGTAGCTAAAGTTACCTAGAGGTAAATCACACGTTGCATCTGAATGCGTAACCGTTAAATCGATAGCTGTTCCACTTGGAAGTGGACCTAAAGTAATAACACCAGCACCAGTAACAGGCCAAGTATTTGTTCCATCAGTAATTTCAGTAGCATCACCAGCATCAATAATATTAACATCAATTGTATATTGATCATTATCACAATCAGGAACTACAGTAGTTTCTAATGTAGCTGGAGTACAATCAACAGAAATAATATTTACAGTTGCATCAATTGTTACACCATAATATCCTTCATAACATGGATTTGGAGTAGCTTGACCAGTATCAGCTGTACCAATACGCATTCTGTGATTTCCTAATGTCGCATCAGCAGGCATAACGAAACTTGCGTTTAATGTCGTAGGGTTTGGACTTAATGATTCTCCTTGGTATAATAATTCACTTTCCTCGAAGTTGTAATTGTCATTAAAATCAATCCAGATGTTAGTTCCGTAAGTATATCCTGTTTCAAAAGTAATTTGAATGTTTGAGAAAATCCCTTGTCCTAAATCAACAACTGTAGCTGTATGATCTTCATAAGTTTCATCTCCAAAACTCACAAAATCAGTTGTACCAATAGTGAATGCTCCGATTCCTTGACCATCGTTATTTACCGGTACTGAATCACAATAGCATCCTGTCTCAACAGTTGAGAACATTCCTTCTTCACAAGCTGTAGCATCACCAACAGAATTATAAGCCGTTACAGACCAGTAATATGTTGTATCAGGACTTGGTGAAAATGTATAATTTGTTACATCTCCTAAATCCATAGCATCGACAACATCATTACCACCAGAAGTCGTACCAATAGTTAAAGTGTATCCATCTTGTAATGTCGCTGCATCCCAAACTAAAGAGGCATCAAAATTACCGCAATCAGGATTAGGGGTAGCTACTAAATTAGTTGCACAAGTTGGCAACTCAACAGTTGTAAAGCTCTCTTCTGTACAACCTGTAGCATCACCCATATCATTGTATGCAGTAATGTTTACATAGTACATAGTTGAAGCAGATAACATTGGTAATTGGTAAGATGTTTCATTACCAGCATCAACATTATCAGCAATATCATTTCCACCAGAAGTCGTTCCAACAGTAACTCTATAACCAGCAGGAGAACCAGTAGCTGCAGACCAAGTAATTAGACCATCAACTGGAGAACCAGTATCACCATTCATAGGCGAAACTAATGCATTATCACAGTTAGGTGGAAACGCAGGAATAATCCCCCCAAAAATAACATTGTTAATTAATGTTTGATTTCCCCAAGCCGTTGGAGGCGTTGCTGGATCTGGATTTGTAGTATCATTTCTGTAATACATACTTCTTGTAGCACCACTATCGTGAGCGTACCAGTAATTTGTACAATCATATCCAGCTTCATTTTCATCTACAGCAACAATTAAGTTGTCTATATTATTATAAGAAAACGGAGTGTCAAAAACAATTTCTAACCAAGCGCCTTCTTCTGGATATGTAATAGTACCCGAATAAACCTGTGTTAAATTTGCAAAATCTTCCCAATCATCATTGTCAGCAAACTCTGTTTTAGAGGTATGCCCTAAAAATATTGTCCAATCTGTACTTTGATCATTTGTAAATGCTTCATCTTGTAGATGAAAAGAAATTGAAGTAATATCTCCTGACGAATTGATTTCGTTTTGGTAATATATTTGTTGTGAATACGTATATCCATAACAACTATAAATAGGCACGTTACCAGTTGTACTAGTTCCATTACCTACACCAATCTGAGAAAACGAAAACGATACCATAAGCATCGCTAACCATAAAGTAATTTTCTTCATGTAATAAGTTTAAGTTAGTTAATAATTTGTTAAGTCTACAATGTATTAATATTATGTTAATACAAAAGCCTAAATATTTTCATAATCGACGAAATACTTATTTAAACGCTGAATTACATAAAGAAAATTCATGTTAAAATTTACCAATTCACAACCACAAGCCTCAATCACCTATTAACCAGCTATTTATATAAATATTATGATTTTTTATTATGCAGGCATAAAACATCGATTTCACAATATTTTACAACAACTTCAACCAAGACTCGAAATTAAAACCAATTTCATTGCAAATACCGTAATAATTTAGGGCTATAAGCAACATATTCCTCAAATAACCAAGGGTTTAACACTAACTAAATGTTGTCCTTGTTTTCTTCCATTTTGTAACAGTAGTTCGATAAATTCATGATTTTTGGACTAATTAAATATCAAAAACAAAATAAGGGTAGAATTTGAACAACATAATACATAGATGAAATACAATAAAAACCGACTAAACACACGGTTAGACTTGTAATACTCTTCGTTCTAAAACAAAAAAATAGCCTTGATTTCTCAAGGCTATTTTACTTTAAAGTAATTAATAATTAATTTATTACTGTTTAATCACTCTTATTGTTTCAATTTGATTGTTAATTTCAACTTTCACAAAATAAGCTCCAGAAGTAAGACTTGACAAGTCCATTACTGCTTCAACATTATTTGGCTCCATAGTTAAAACTTCTTGTCCAACCACATTATAAATTGAGACTTTATTCAAATTAGACTGCCCTTTTAAGGTTAATTGAGAAGTCACTGGATTTGGGAAATAAGTAAATGCACTTAAGTTATCCTCTCCTAAACTTAATGTAGGACTCCAAGTTGCTACTTGCACTGTTCCTACCGCGTTATTACCATATTCCCAAACTCTAAAATAAACCATTTGACCTGCTAAAGACACATCATCAACAGTTATAATTGGGTGTGCTCCATTTGTAGAACCATCATCATTACAATCTAAAAGCACTAACGATCCACAAGAACCAGTATAAACTGCTCCACCTGAATCTGTAATACTACTATCATCTGTGTTTACCTCAAAATTTAAGTATCCATCCGCAGGAATAATTGCAGAATACCAAACATCACCTCCTTGGTAAAAAGCACATCCTGGTGCTGTTTCTCCAGAATCTGTTGCACCTAAGTTAGTTGCAATTAAAGGATTCTCGTCAAACGTTAACCCGTTAGTTAAGGCGATGGCATTAATACAATCGTTATTAGCTGGTGGACAAGCCACTTGAGATAATGCTTCACTATCTTGAACACAATTCACATCATTATCATCAGAAATTGTAACAACAACATCTGTTCCGTTGGCATAAGGACCAAATTGTACTGTTGACAAGCTTGTGACAGCATATGTTGTAGCGTCTTGGTCATTTGATACAGTTAAATCTGTTGCAGTTCCCATATCTGTAATTTCTACATTTACAAAGAACCCACCACTATTATCGCAGTCACTTTCAACAGAATAAGCAGCTGTAGCATCGGTACAAGTGTTTTCTGTAATAGTTAAATCGTAAGTCGTACTTTGTGGAGTAGCCCAAGTAGAAATAACAATATAGTAGGTTGTACCCCCTGTTAATGCCACATCTTGTAAATCTCTATCATTAGTTGAACTTGATCCTTCAAAAGCCACACAATTAGGTGTAGCATCTGGACATCCATCTAAAACGTGTATTCCTGAATAAGTAGCCCCAATATTACTTAATAAAATATCTACAACAATATCTGATGCTGGCGTATAAGAATACACAACATCATCACCACTCATATAAAACGCACTACAAGAACTACTTCCATTTTCATAATCATCTAAATAGTTAGCAGTGTCATCACTTGTCATATAAGGCACAGACATTACTTCAATTGCTGTTTCGCAAATTTGCCCAAGAATAGGACACGTATTACTAAATGTTCCTAAAGCCAAATCACATTCAGCATCTGTATGTGTTAAAGTTAAATCTACAGAACTTCCATCTGCAAAAGGTCCAACTTGAAGGACTCCTGTTCCTGAAACTGCCCAGGTATCTGTACCATCAGTAACCTCGGTAGCATCTCCTAAATCTGTTACATCTACATCTACAAAAAACTGAGAATTATCACAATCTGCAGCTAAGGTTGCTGTTGCTGTAGCAGGAGAACAAGCTACTTCAATAATATTTACATCTACATCCATTGTTACATGCCATGATGATTCATTACAAGGATCTGCTGAATCTTCAGGAGTATCATCACTACCAATTCTCATTCTATGGTTTCCTAATGGAGCATCAACTGGCATAATGAATGAAGCATCAAAAACAACAGGTTCATCACCAGTCGTTTCTTCTCCAGTAAACATTAATTCTTCTGGCTCAAAATCGAAATTATCATTAAGGTCAATCCAAATATTTACTCCATACGAATATCCTGTATTAAATGTAATCTGCACATTACTAGAAATACCCGCACCTAAATCAACTGCTGCTCCTGTAAAGTCTTCATAACCTAAACTACCACCACTTGCAAAATCTGTAGTGCCTACTTGTAAGTTTGAAATTCCTGTACCATCAACCAAAGTTGTATCAGATTCACAGTAACAACCATCTGTAGAAGTCGTAAACATATTTTCTGAACATCCCATTGCTGATCCTACTACATTATAAGGAACAACTGTCCAATAATAATCTGTATTTAAAGTTGGAGCAAGCAATGTGTAAGAAGTATCACTACCTAAATCTGTAGCATCTTCTATATCATTACCACCACTGGTTGTACCAACAGTTAAGTAATATCCATCTGCACCAGGACTTGCATCCCAAGAAAAAGGTACATCATAATTTCCGCAAGCAGGATTTGTATCAGCTAAAGCGTTAGCAGCGCAATCTGGCTCACTATCTAAAGTTGTTACAGAAAAACTTGTAACATCAAAGTCTAAACCATTTGGCGTCCCCCATTGACCAGTAGCGATATATACGGTTTGACCTGCTTCTATGTTTGCAGTTACAGTATGACTTACATTTCCGGAGGTATTAACATCAGCATTTAAACAGTTATCCAATGCAGTTCCTGAGCATGAAGAGAAAATAGCCAATCCATTCCATGAATTACGTGTAAACGTAGTCATTGAAATTTGTTCGGGAGACGCTCCTGCTGTATAAGTAAATAAATACACATCGTCATCCCAGTAAAACCCATTTTCACTACAACTGTCGGTTGGGTTTGGATCATTCCAATCTTCAATACCACCGTCTCCGTTGGTTAAAATGTTTGAAGCTGTATAACCATCTGTTAAAACTACCCCTGAAGAGCAATCAAATTGAGCGTAGCCCTCTAAGGAAAACATCATGGTTAAACAGAACAAAATAAAGGTAATTTTTTTCATAATTGATAAAGAGTTTAATTTGTAAATAGTTGATTTTAAATATATTGATATATATCCATTAAGGTAAGATGCAATATCAAAAATCGATTAAAAACACACTTTATCGACAGACTACACAAATACGACCATAACCCTCTAATTATCAAGTGGTTTCCGACAGAATTTACACAAAAAACAACCTCATTTTTAACAAAAAAAAGCCGCTTATAGCGGCTCATTATTAATTTAACATTATTTATGCGTTATTCTTTCATAAAAGTTTCCATAACTTCATTACTAACACCTACATTACTAAAGCCTCCGTCATTGTATAAATTCTGAAGTGTAACTCGTTTAGTAAGGTCACTAAATAGGGTAACCGTATAATTTGCACAATCTAATGCAGTAGCATTTCCTAAAGGCGACATTTTATCTGCATACGCTATAAAACCATCAAAACCTTTTACTCCTTGTCCAGCTGTAGTTGGCGTTGGAGATTGTGAAATTGTATTTACTCTAACGTTTTTATCTTTACCAAAGAAATAACCAAAACTTCTTGCAATACTTTCTAAATACGCTTTATTATCAGCCATATCATTGTAATCTGGAAACACTCTTTGAGCAGCCATATAAGACAAGGCTACAATACTTCCCCACTCATTCATTGCATCTGCTTTATAAAGCGTTTGCATAACCTTATGAAATGACATAGCAGAAACATCGGTCCCTTTTTGAGTCCAATCGTATTTTTGATCTGTATAAGCACGACCTTTTCTAACATTTACAGACATCCCTATAGAATGCAATACAAAATCAATTTTACCACCAAGAATTTCCATAGACTTGCTTACAAGCGCTTCAAGATCTTCAATTGAAGTAGCATCTGCAGGAATAATTTGAGAACCCGTTTTCTCAGCTAATTCATTAATTTGACCCATTCTCATAGCTATTGGAGCATTTGTTAAAACAAATTCTCCTCCTTCTTCGTGAACACGTTCAGCCGTTTTCCAAGCAATAGAATTTGCATCTAATGCTCCAAAAATAATTCCCTTTTTACCTTTTAAAAGATTATATGACATGTTTAGTTGGTTTTTTGAATATTCATTATTTATAAAAAGTATACAAAGATACTATTAATTCAACAATTGTTTTGCGTGCGCTAAGGCAGAAGTAGAAATATTTTCTCCGCCCAACATTTGAGCAATCTCATTTACTCTCTTTTCTTCTGAAAGCTTAACCAAGTTGGTTTGAGTAACCCCATTTACATCCTCCTTATACACTTTAAAATGAGCATTTCCTTTAGCAGCAATTTGAGGCAAGTGAGTAATGGCAAAAACTTGCATATAATTACTCATCTCCTTCATAATATCTCCCATTTTATGAGCAATCTCACCAGAAACCCCTGTATCAATCTCATCAAACATAATGGTTGGCAATTGCGTATACTTGGCTAAAATAGCTTTTATAGAGAGCATAATTCTTGATAATTCTCCCCCAGAGGCTGATTTTTTCAAATCATTAAACTTTCCACCTTTGTTTGCCGAGAATAGAAACCGAAGCTTATCCTTTCCATTTTCAAAATAGTCATCACCTAAATTTAATTCTATTTTAAACTTAGAGTTAACCATTCCTAATTCGGACACATTAAACTCTAAAGCGTCTACCAATTCTTTTAAAATTGAAGTTCTTTTTTTATGTAATTTTAATGCGCTGTCATCTGTTTTATCCTCTAAACCTTTAATTCTTTTTGAAATAGCTTCGAGGTCCTCATCTAAATTTTCTGTTTTATGAACTTTCTCCTGAAGCGTTTCTTGAATGCTAATTAATTCTGAAATTTCTAAGGTAGAATGCTTTTGAAACAGCGAATGCACTTGTTGCAGTTTTGAATTTACCAAAATCAATTGTTCTGGATCTGAGACCAATTGCTCAAATTGCAACTCCATATCAGATTGCACATCGTTAAGTTCTATTAACACGCTATCTACGCGCTCTAATAATTCATTATAACAGGAATGAAAACCAGCAATTTTATCTAATTGCTGTCTTACTGATTTTAATTGTTCAATTACACCAACGTCTTCATTATTAATAACAGAATTAGCTTCTGATAACTTCTCACTAATTAGCTCGACATTATTTAGAGCCTCATATTCTTCTTCAATCGCCTTTAAATCTATATTTGACAAAGCAGCATCATCAAGTTCCTTTAGTAAAAAGGTGTTATAATCATGCTCTTTAATCGCATCTTTTTTATAAGCTTCTAATCGTTTTAATTCTGATTTACATTTTTTCAGTTCGCGTAAATAAGATTGGTAAGTAAGTAACTCGTCTTTGGTATTAGCTAAAGCATCTATTACTTCAAACTGAAATAAATCTTCAGTTAATTGCATGGTTTGATGCTGGGAATGGATATCTAACAAGCGGTTAGAGACAGCCAGTAATGAAGATAAATTGACAGGGGTGTCATTTATAAATGCTCTGGATTTACCTGAAGGTAAAATTTCTCTTCTAATAATGGTATCCACCTCGTAATCTAAATCCTCGGTTTCAAACAATTCCTTTAAATCTAATTTAGAAATATTAAAACAAGCCTCAATGACACACTTTTTGGAGTTATCCTTAATTGCACTAAGATCAGCACGTTTACCTAATATTAAACTTAGGCCACCTAAAATTATAGATTTTCCCGCTCCTGTTTCACCAGTAATAATGGTTAATCCATCAGAGAATTCGACAAAAAGCTCATCTATTAATGCAAAATTCTGTATTGAAAGTGAAGTAATCAATAGTTATAGTTTAAGTAAGAAAAATAAATTAGAAACTAATATTGCGCCATTTTGCTGAATGCATTGGAGCTATATTATTTAAAGTAGAAACTACAGAGCTAATATTTACTTGAGGACCTCCGCTAAAAATATCTTCTACCTCCTCTGATTTGGCGTCAAAAAACACACGCATTAAAAATGAATTTGGTCGACGTTTATTCATGCTTTCAAATCCCACTAAAATAGCAGCTAAACTTTGTTTCGCTTTTTTAGGGTCGGCACTCATTTGGTCTAAACCAATTCTGTGATACTCGTACATTACAGTTCTAAACTCCTTATACGTTTGTGACAACATATTATCAATTAATGCAAATCGAGTTTGAAGTCCGTCAGATAATTTCCAACCTTTATAATTGCCCTGTTGAGAATAATTTAAAATGGTTTGCGCCTGTCTTAAATGCTTCTCTCCTCCATTTAAAGCAAACGAATCACCATCTAAGCCCAATACCATGTATACATGAAAGGCTATAACTGACACTAAATTAGACTCATATTGCGAATCATTAAAGTTCAGGTTTTGAAATTCTAAATATTCGAAGTTAAAATCTGAATCATTATAATTATAAATAGGTGTACTATACATTGAGCCATAAACTGGTCTTGTAGATTGTACTTGAAGCGAAGCCTTAAATGCATCATTATTATAATCTTCTATAGTGATTATAAAACTGCAATTAATACGCTCTTGAGGTTCATAACTTGAATTCGTCCATTGCGTATTATTAATAAACTCTTTTAACTGGCGCTCTAAAGTTCTAAATACCTGAACATTTTCATTACCCGTAAGTTCTGCATTAACGACAACATCGCAACTTAATTCTTGTGCATTTGAGTATAAACAAAAGAAAACTAAAAAAAGAGGTAATATGTTACGCATGTAATTGATTTAATATTTGATCTAACAAATCTTTAGCCACTTGGCTCTTAGATTTTAATTCTTGTTCTAAAACAAGGTTTGATTTAGTTATAAAAGTAACTTTATTCGTTGAAACTCCAAAACCTGCGCCTTTATCATTTAAGGAATTAAGAACAATTAAATCTAAGTTTTTAGATTCCAATTTTCCTTTGGCATGTTCTAACTCGTTATTAGTCTCTAAGGCAAAGCCCACTAAAAACTGTTTGCTTTTAATCTCTCCTAAAGATTTTAAAATGTCTTTGGTCTTTTCTAACTCAATAGAAAACGTTTCAGTCTTCTTTTTTATTTTCTGATTAGCAACATTTTTTGGTCTGTAATCAGCCACCGCTGCCGACAGAATTGCAATATGGGTATCCTCGAAATAATTATGCGCCTCGTCATACATTTGTTGAGCAGATGTCACTTTAACAAGGTTTATTGCAGTTATATTTGAAACCGTTTCATGAGACGGCCCGCTAATTAAATTCACCTCAGCACCCAATCTCGCAGCTGCTTTTGCAATTTCATACCCCATTTTCCCACTAGAATGATTACCAATAAATCTAACTGGATCAATGGCTTCGTAGGTTGGACCTGCTGTGATTAAAACTTTTTTTCCTCGTAACGGCAATTGACTTAAAATGTCCCTTGAAATATATTCAACAATATCTTCTGGTTCTGCCATACGACCTTCACCAACAAGACCACTGGCAAGCTCACCATGAGCTGCAGGAATCATCTTATTACCTATAGATGACAGCTTATTAAAATTATCTGTAGTGGTTTGGTGCTTGTACATATCAAGATCCATTGCAGGTGCAAAGTAAACATCACATTTAGCAGATAAATAAGTTGCCATTAATAAATTATCACAAATACCATTGGCCATTTTACCCATAGTATTTGCTGTTGCCGGAGCGATAATCATTAAATCGGCCCATAGGCCTAACTCGACGTGATTGTTCCATTCTGCATTTTCATCTTCCTCATTGGTAAAGGATGAAAATACTGGATTTTTGGAAAGCGTAGATAATGTTAACGGCGTAACAAAATCTTTAGAAGCAGGCGTCATGACGACTTTTACCTCAGCGCCTGCTTTTATGAAAAGCCTAACAAGGCTTGCTGTCTTATAAGCAGCAATACCAGCGGTTACCCCTAGTAATATTCTTTTGCCACTTAATATAGACATCATTTATTATTCTTCAGATTCCTCTGTGTTTCTAAAGTAAACTTTATCATTTAACCATTCTTGAACGGCTAATGCATGTGGTTTAGGTAATTTTTCGTAGAATTTAGAAACTTCAATTTGTTCTTTATTCTCAAAAATTTCCTCAAGACTGTCGTTATAAGTAGCAAATTCTTCCAGTTTATCCACAAGCTCTCTGCGAATTCCTGTATTAATTTGCTCAGCTCTTTTTGCAATAACAGAAATTGCTTCGTAAATATTACCTGTAGGCTCATCTACTTCGTTTCTGTTATAAGTAACTGTTGATACTGGAGCAGTTGTCTTTTTTAAATCCATTATATATAAATTAACTTTTTGTTCTAAATTGTTCTTGCTGGTTTTCTAAATCAGCCTTCATTTCGTTTGCTTGTTCAATAAATTGAGACGCACTATAACTTCTCGTAAATGCATTGTAATAACCAAATGCATTTTCAATACGTTCTTCCTTCTTTCTTTGCACACTATTAATAGCCAGTTTATAAGCCGAATCAAAACGAATAAACATCGCTTCTTCTCTAAATGAAGTTCCCGGATATTCTAATATAAAATTATCAAACGCACTTACTGAGGCTTGATAATCATTAATTGTGTTATACTGCTTTGCTATACTAAATGCTTTCTTTTCTAACTTATAATCCAATTCTTTAACCAAGGCATTAGCCTCTATAAGATATTGAGAATCAGGAAATCTATTTACAAAAATTTGCAATTTTTGAATTGCTTCAACAGTTTCTTTTTGCTCCTTACTATAAATAGGAGACAACTCATAAAAACTCTTTGCTCCTAAAAAAGCCGCTTCCTCAAGTTTTTCACTTTTTGGGTAACTACTAACAAATCTGTCAAATCTATATCCTGAAAGATAGAAATCTTCCATCATATAATATGTTTTTGCGTACAAAAACATAAGTTTTTCTGCTTGAGGCTTACCTTTATATTTTGGTTCAATTTGAGCAAAAAGCCTATTAGCTTTACTGTATTTTCCCTGGTCATACAGTTCGGTAGCCAATTTAAATTTCTCTCCAGTATCTTCAGACTTGAGAGCTTTTTGGTATTCGCTACATGACGACAGTGCCATTACAGCCAAAATTGTAATAAAAAAGTGCTTCATAAGATTTAAACAGAATGCAAAAGTAAGTATTAATAACGTATTTTAAAAATGAAAATTCTAAGCTAATGTAATAGAACTCTGTTTGTAAAACAGAGCTTTAATCAAATTTTAACGTTTAATTTAATTACCATAGGCTTTTAGAAATTCTACAATCTTTGTTTTCAATGAATTTGTAGCTTCAACCAACGGCAATCTTACCTTGTCAGAAGTTAATCCTTGAGCTTGCAAAACCGCTTTTATTCCTGAAGGATTATTTTCTGAAAAAATAAGGGAGGTGATATCTGCCAATTTATAATGTAGCTGATAAGCTTCTTTGGCTTTACCTTCTAAACCTAATTTTATCATTTTGGTAAAATCACTGCACATTGCTTGTCCAATAACAGAAATCACGCCTGCCCCACCCGCTAATGTTACAGCCAAAGCCAAATCATCATCACCGGATATTACTAAAAAGTTGGCCGGTTTATGTTGTAATAATTTATGGTATTGCGCCATACTACCTGCAGCCTCCTTTACGGCAACAATATTACTACAGCTTGAAGCTAAGCTCAAAATAGTTTCTGGCGACATATTACTTGCTGTTCGACCAGGAACATTGTACAAAATTATATCTGTAGGGCATGCTTCCGAAATTGCTTTAAAATGAGCTATTACACCTTCTTGCGTTGGTTTACTGTAATAAGGGGATACCGATAAAATAGCATCAATTTCGCTCAAATCGGTTGATTTTATTTCTTCAATGACTTGAGCTGTATTATTCCCTCCAATACCTAATACTAAAGGCAACCTTCCCGCATTTGCGGTTTTAATCGTTGAAATGATTTCGGCCTTTTCCTGCTTGTTAATGGTAACACTTTCGCCTGTTGTTCCACTAATAACAAGGTAATCTGTTCCATTATCTATATTATAATTCACCAATTTATGAAGCGCTTGGTGATCTACACTTAAATCATCATTAAAAGGTGTAACCAAGGCAACACCTGTACCATAAAACTTAGTCATTATAGTTTATTTAAAACTGTTAAATATTTTTTTAATTCTTCTGTAAAGGTTTTTAAATTCTGAGTTTTCACACCAAACAAAACATCAAAAATGTTTAATCTATCAGAAGTCATTCCAACCTTTAAATTTGCATTGGTTTTTGAAGATACAACGTCTAAAGGCAAAATATTGTTGTTGCAATAGCAAATCAATACATCATACTCTTCCTTCATAAATGCATTGGCATCTTCAGATTTTATGTTGCCTGACCATCCTAAGTCTTTTTCGGTGAACGTTAACTTTTCGGAAGTCAAAAGTTCTGATTTTCTATCAACCAAAAACAATGAACTAATCTTTAAATTTGATAAACCCAATTTTAGAACATAAGATTTTAGTTCTTCAACAGCATTCAATTCTGATTCCTGAGCAACAATTGCCAGCTTCGTAATTGACTTAGAATGAACATTTACATCACGTAAACCCCCATTTTTAACAATAAATTTTTGATTTGATTTATCCTTAAAACCTTTTAAAAACATTTATCTTTAACCTTTTTACAAATGTAGCGTAAAGCTACTATATATGGAGAACAACTTTTTAGTTTTATACTATGAAAATAAAATATTTATCCCTGCTTTGTTTAATACTTCTGTTGAGTTCATGTAAAAATGAAACACAACTTTACAAAATTGAAGGGCAACAAATTCCTGTTTCAGATTCGATACCAATTAATGAAGAAATAGATGCTTTTATAAAACCATACCGCACTCACATCAATAAAGATTTAGACAGTACATTAGCGTATTGTGTAAAAACCTACAGCAAGAATGATGGGCATTTAAATACCGCTATTGGTAATTTTATGGCTGATGTTGTTTTTGAACAAGGGGACCCCGTATTTTACAGTAGAACTGGAAAACATATGGATATGGTGCTTTTAAATCACGGTGGTATCCGTTCTATTTTATCAAAAGGAAAAGTAACTGCAAGAAATGCGTATGAACTTATGCCATTTGACAATTCGATAGTAGTTGTTGAGCTTAGAGGCGAACAAGTTATTGAGCTTACAAATTATTTGGCGACTCGAAAAAAGGCACATCCTATTTCTAAACTTAATTTAAAAGTTGACAAGGATTTTAATATCCAATCAGCTTTAATTAATGGAGAACCAATTACTAAGGAAAAGACCTATTATGTGGCTACAAATGATTACTTATATAATGGTGGAAGCCATATGGATTTTTTCCAAACTAACGTTGGCATGCACAAATTAGATTATAAAATTAGAAATTCACTAATAGATTACTTTTCAAAAGTAGACACTATTAATCCAGTTATTGACGATCGATTTATTCAAATTAATTAAGGCGTTATGAAAAGAAGACTATTTATACAAAAATCGGCTGCAGCCACAGCATTAGTGAGTTTAGGCAGTATGGGCCTGCAATCTTTTTCAAGCAACCCGAAGAAAATCACTATTCTTCATACCAATGATGTACATAGCCATATTGATGCCTTTGGCCCAGAAGATGGACGAAATGCAAATCAAGGAGGCGTAGCGAGAAGAGCTAATTTAATAAACTCCATTCGTGAAGAAAACCCTAATACGCTTTTGTTAGATGCTGGAGATATTTTTCAAGGCACACCTTATTTTAACTACTACGGTGGAGAATTAGAGTTTAAACTCATGAGCATGCTTAAATACGATTTGGCAACTATCGGTAATCACGACTTTGACAATGGAATTGACGGACTCTATGCGCAACTTCCTCATGCCAAGTTTAATTTTGTTTCTGCTAATTATGACTTTTCAAATACAATTATGGATGGTCAGGTTAAACCTTACCAAACCTTTGTTAAGGATGGCATAAAAATTGGCGTTTTTGGATTAGGTATTGAATTAGACGGACTTGTTGATTCGGCTTTATCAAAAGAAACAAAATATTTAGATCCAATAGAGCGCTCACAAGACATGACACGAATCCTTAAAGAAGACGAGCAATGTCAACTTATCATTTGCTTATCGCATTTAGGATATCACTACAGAGATTCTGAAGTCAAGATTGACGACTTAAAACTTGCTAAAGCTACACAAGACATAGATTTAATAATTGGAGGTCATACGCATACTTTTCTAAAGAAACCAACGGTTGTAAAAAACAAAATCGGATTAAATACTTTAGTAAATCAGGTAGGCTGTTATGGCATTAATTTAGGTAAAATAGACTTCTATTTTGACGACCGACATAACAAATCTGCCGATGGCGTATCTATTTTAGTCTAATTAATCTGCATTTTTATTTCACCAGAATTAGCACTTCTATTTAATAATACAGACTGCTCCTTCTTTTGCCTTACATTGGTTGAACGATGTGTATAAATATATCGCATTAAAAAGAACAATGCAGCAATTTTTAATACACCACCAACAAACTCAAACCCCGAGTAATAGAGATAATAATTACATATAAAGTTTAGTACATCTGAAAACAAAAACGCTAATGTCATTACAAGGAAAATGATTGAACGCGTTGTCTCCCGGCTAAGGTAAACCGCAAAAGATATTAACCCTAGAAACAAAGACAAACCGCCTTTTCCAAGGAAATATACCATATCTAAATTATTGGTAATTTCTCCCTTCACCGAATCAAATAAAGAATACACAAAATACCCGTTAATTATAAATACGACTAACAAATATACCGTTACAACACCTTCAAATTTGATAGATTTTAATTTTGACATTAAAATAGAAAGCAACAACACAAAACCCGTCAAATTAAAAGCACGAGATAAATTTAATAGTCCATGATTAGAACTAAATGTATTGAACAATTCGGCAAAAAATAAACAAAGTAGAATTAGAAAAAAGAAATTTGGCATATAAGAACGCCTTATAAAATACAAGCCAACAAAAGCTGGTATAACAGCCAGTTTAGATACACTAATTAAAGCACTATTCTCCAAAAAGACACCAATAAAAAGCACAATTATTAATACCGAACAAACGGTTAATACAGCCTTATTGGATTTAAAAAATTTCCAATCAGTCATAATTTAGGGATACATAAGTAGGTACTACAAATATATAAAAATAATTGACTTTAATCGTTAAAAAAGTGCAGTTCATCGAATAATTGAAATATTTCAATGAAATTTTAACGGGAAGACATATTAATTTATCTGTCCTTCTAATTCTCTATCAACATTTTCATTGTAATCCAATCGAGAATGGCGATAAATGCATAAAAAAGCCAATATCATTAATATAACATACAGAAAATTAATGATATAATTTTCTTTAACGTAGAAATAGGTCATTTGAAAAACTTCTGACAAAACAACTAAACTTGCCCCGGCAAACAGAAACAATGAGCTTTTATTATCCCTTTCTAAATAATTTAAAAAGGACAAGCACAACATTATCATTATTACCCCGTTGTACAAGCTTTCCATTATTTGTTCATCAAAGTACACCATATCCCTAAGGATATCATTAAACATATAGACAAAATAAAAATCAAGGAGTAACAGAATTATTAAATGAACTGGAAACTTTTTGATGATAGTTTTAAAATTCATCCTTCTAACCAATTTTGCAACAATAGTGCCGTAAGCAGCTATATACAACCCATTGATTATATAATAGAACGGGTCAATCTCTGGGTAAACAGGAATAAAGTAGGCTGTAGAATTAAATATTTCTGCTAGAGCATAAAACCCTAAAAACACCAAAAAACACCACTGAATCTTCTCCTTTTTTGAAGCATATAATACAAAAATTAGAATTACTAATATAGCTCGAAGAATAGAAGCGATTTGATCATCTTCTTTTATCTGAATCCCTAACAATACTATCGCCAGAAATGTCATCACAACAATTATTATACTTCTAAAATTCATTTTTCTAAATATCCACAAATATAACGAAATTCTACATATAATCGATAAAAAATGCATTTTAACGAAAATACAGTGTGTTTACGGTAAGAAACTACTTAATCATGTCTAAAAATTCGACTTCTTTTAGCAAAGTAATATTCAGTTTATCAGCCTTTTGCAATTTACTTGGCCCCATTTTTTCCCCTGCAATTAAATAATTAGTTTTTGAAGAAAGGGAGCCTACTATTTTACCTCCATTCTTTTCAACCAACTCTTTTAATTCTGGCCTTGATACAGATTCAAACACACCGGATATCACAAAACTCAATCCCTCTAATTTAGATGACAAACCACTTAATTTTTCCTGGGACAATTCAAATTGAAGACCTGCAGACTTTAAACAATCTAACACTCTTACATTTTCTACCGATCCAAAGAAGTCAACCACACTTTCGGCAATTCTAACCCCTATTTCATCTACAGCCACTAAATCATCAACAGTAGAAACAGACAATGCTTCTATATTAATGTAATGTTTGGCTAGTTTTTTTGCTACGGTCTCACCAACAAACCTAATTCCTAAAGCAAACAAAACGCGCTCAAAAGGAATTTCTTTTGAAGCTTCAATTCCACTAATGAGATTTTCAGCACTTTTATCTGCCATTCTTTCAAGTGGTAATATTTGTTCTTTTTTGAGCGTGTATAAATCGGCGTAATTACTAATTAATCCTTCTTCAACAAGTAAAGCCACTGTTTCGCCACCCAAACCATCAATATCCATTGCCTTCCTTGAAATAAAATGCTGAATCCTACCAATTACTTGAGGCTGACAACCATTATAATTTGGACAATAATGTTGCGCTTCGCCCTCTGCTCGAGTGAGCGGGGTATGACATTCTGGGCAGTTTGAAATATAAACTAATGAGACACTTTCAATCGCTCTTTTAGTTAAATCGACACTAATTATCTTAGGTATTATTTCTCCCCCTTTTTCAACAAAAACCTCATCACCTATTCTGATATCTAATTTTTCAATTTGATCTGCATTATGAAGCGAAGCTCTTCTAACCACAGTTCCCGCCAACTCAACAGCTTTTAAATTTGCAACTGGGGTAATCGCTCCTGTCCGTCCTACTTGATAGGTAATGCTTTCTAATTTAGTTGAAACCCGTTCTGCTTTAAACTTATAAGCCATTGCCCATCTTGGTGCTTTTGCAGTAAAACCTAACATCTCTTGCTGATCTAAGTCATTTACTTTTACAACTACACCATCTGTTTCATATGGTAATTCTTTACGTTTTTCATCCCATTCATTTATAAAATCGAAAACCTCATCAATAGATACACATAATTTAGCCGTATCAGGAACATTAAACCCCCAATTCCTTGCCAAATCAAGGCTTTCGTCTTGGGATTTAATATCTAATTTTCTCCCAGTAATATTATATAGTAAACATTCTAAAGGCCGCTTTGCCACTTCACTACTATCCTGTAATTTCAAACTTCCAGAAGCGGTGTTTCTCGGATTTCTATAAGGCTCTTCTCCTAAAGCTATTCGCTCATTGTTCAACTTCTCAAACCCCTTAAATGGTAACACTATCTCTCCCCGAATATCAAATTTAGCAGGATAATCTCCTTTTAACTTCAGCGGTACTGTAGGTATCGTTTTTATGTTTGCCGTGACATTATCACCTTGAAAACCATCTCCTCGCGTTACAGCTTTTACCAAAGCTCCGTTTTCATAGGTTATACTGATAGACGCTCCATCATATTTAAGTTCACACACATATGAGATATTGCCTTCTATAGTTTTTTTTAATCTCGACTCCCAATCTTGTAAATCTGACTTAGAATACGAATTGTCTAAAGAATACATTCTGTGATCATGGACTACTGTTTCAAAATTTTTGGTCACTGCCCCTCCTACTCGTTGAGTTGGTGAATTAGCATCTTTAAACTCTGGGTGGGCATTTTCTAAATCCTGTAATTCCTTTAGCTTTTGATCAAAATCAAAATCTGATATACTGGCATTATCTAAAACATAATACTCATAATTATATCGACGTAACTCTTCTTGTAATTTTAAAATTGTATCCTTAATTGTCATGTAAAAAAAATAATAGTAATTATATTATGAACGCTCTGGATTTAACCATTTAGGCACCATTTGAGGTTCGAAATTTTGAAGTTTTTCCCATAATCCCTCTATACTCGAATCTACAAGTAACAGATTGAAATTCTCCATTTTTAGAAATCCCTTCTTCATCATGTTTTCGAGCATTTCTATTAATGCATCGTAATATCCATTAGTATTCAATAAACCTATAGGTTTTTGATGCAACCCCAATTGAGACCAAGTAATTATTTCAAACAACTCCTCAAAGGTTCCAAACCCTCCAGGAAGAGTTATAAATGCATCAGACACCTCTTGAATTTTCAACTTACGCTCATGCATATTGTTTGTAGTATGCAATTCGGTTAAACCGTGATGCACCACTTCCTTAAGTTTTAAAAACTCTGGAATAACTCCAACAACCTCCCCCTTATGATCTAAAGCACCTTTAGCGACTTCACCCATTATTCCAATTTTAGCAGCTCCATATATCAATTTCACTTCCTTTTTAGCTAAAAACTCACCTAAACGTGAAGCCTGCTCAATAATTTGAGTATCATTTCCCATACTGCTTCCACAAAACACAGCAACCGATTTTATTTCTTTCATATTACACCTTTCATCATTCTGTTATTCCCAAAAATATCTTTCCTTAATTCTATACCTCTATAATTATAATTATTAAAAGCAGTTTTCATTTCTTCTCCCAAATATTGATTAATTTCAAAGTAAACTAATCCATTAGAAACCAATAAAGCCGACCCTAATTCTAAAATAGTTTTATAAAACACCAAAGGATTATGATCTTCAACAAACAAAGCTAAATGAGGATCATGGTTTAATACATTAGGATGTATTTCTTCTTTTTCAAGTTCTCTAACATAGGGCGGATTAGACACAATGATATCAAATTTTCCCAAATCAAAATCATCCATTTGAGATTTCAAGTTTAATACATCTGCTTCTACAAAACTCACATTTACTCCAATATTTTTCGCATTCTTTTTAGCCAACATTAAAGCTTCCTTACTCACATCAATCGCTGTTACTTCGACATTATTAAGATGCTTAGCCAACGAAATTGCAATACAGCCGCTACCTGTGCCTACATCCAAAATACGAATAGGTTGTTTTATGTTTTTACAGTCATCTATAATCCACTGCACCAATTCTTCGGTTTCGGGTCTAGGCACCAAAACCTCTGGCCCTACTTTAAATAACAACCCAAAAAACTCTTTCTCCCCCAATATATGTTGAATTGGGGTAGCCTCTATTAATTGCTCCAACGCTCCTGATAACACTTCTAATTCTGAATCAGAACATTCTATATCTGGATTCAATGCCAAATCTAATCGTGATACACCACACTGTTTTTCTGAAAGCATAAAAAAGAAAACATCTATTTCTTGTTTTTCATACAAATCAGAAAGTGCCAATTGAAAACTTACTTGTAACTCTTTTAACTTCATAATGATTTCAGCATCCAAATTCCACAAGAATAATGTCCCGTATTTCCCATTGGCTCATCTAACTCTTGAAATCCTATTCTTCGATATAACCCTAAGGCCTCATTTAATCCATGAGCCGTTTCCAAATAACACTGCTCATAGCCTTCATTTCGAGCAAATTCTAAACAATGTAATATCATTCCTTTACCTAATCCCCTTCCCCTTAACTCCGGGCTGAAATACATTTTTTGCAATTCACAGACAGAACCTTCGCATCCCTTTAACTTTTTAATACCAGCACCACCCTGTACAATCCCATTTTCTTCAATCACAAAGTATTGTTCTTTTAAAGCTTGATAAGACTCATACATAACGGGGGTTTCTGCATCTTCGTAAGCCGTGCCAACTTTTGGCAGATTATATTCAATAAATGTTTGCTTTATTACTTTTTCAATCTGCGTATTATCGTCTGGCCGTATTTCCCTAACTACAATATTATCTTTACTCAATTTAATGCTTATTTTTGTGTCGTGAAGATACGTATAATCTAATTTTTATGGTTCGAAATACCCTAATATTTTTATTGGTTTGCAGCTCGTTTTTAGGATGCAAAATTAAAGAGAAGCCTAACTTTATAAGAGTTGATCATATAGAGGTAGTTGAAGCTAATTCTAAACAAGTGATTTTAAAAGCAGATGCCCTTTTTGAAAACCTTAATCATGTTGGTGGCACTCTACAAGGAGACAGTATTAAAGTTAACATAAACGCCATTGAAGTGGCACATATAAATTCAACACCATTTAAAGTGCCTGCATTAGATACTTTTAATGTTCCTTTTTCGGTTAAGATCCCCACTGAAAAAATTTACAAAAACAATAACTCCCTTCAAACTTTAATACGAGGTGTTTTTAGCAAAAAATTTGATGTGAATTTTAAAGGAAATATCCTGTATTCAAATTTTGGATTCACCTACACCTACCCTTTAGATGAAACTGAAACCGTAAAAATCAAGTTTTGAATTCGGATCAATTCTTCATTAGACGCTGCATTGAAATTGCAAAACACGGCTTTCCAGCAGCTACCCCCAACCCAAGTGTAGGCTGTGTTATTGTTCATGACAACAAAATTATTGGAGAAGGCTACACAAGCCCCTATGGCGGCCCTCATGCCGAGGTAAATGCTATAAACTCTGTTAAGGACAAAATCGTTTTAACAGAAGCTACGCTATATGTCACCTTAGAGCCTTGTTCTCATTTTGGTAAAACACCACCTTGTGCTAATTTGATAGTATCACATAAAATACCGCGAGTAGTAATTGGAACAATTGATAGTTACAGTGAGGTTTCTGGACAAGGTATTGAAAAACTTAAACAGTCGGGTTGTGATGTTACGATTGGCGTATTAGAGGCTGAATGTAAATCTCTTCATAAACGTTTTTTTACATTCCATAATAAAAAACGCCCCTATATCATACTAAAATGGGCTATGACTAAAAATGGTTATATCGCTCCTAAACATAGAGATAGTCAAAATCCAGTTTGGATTACCTCTGCGCTTTCCCGACAATTAGTTCATAAATGGCGCACCGAAGAACAAGCTATTCTTGTTGGAACAAACACAGTAAAAGAAGACAACCCAGAATTGACCGCAAGGCAATGGACAGGAAAAAACCCAACACGAGTGGTTTTAAATAGGACTGATTCTTTGGATAAAGATTTAAAACTATTTAATTCTGAAGCCGAAACAATTAACCTCACCTCTAAAGAAATTGATTACAATCAACCTATCGCAAAAGAAATTTGCGATTATTTACACAAAAAAAACATACATTCTGTAATCATTGAAGGTGGAGCTATGACCCTCAATTCGTTTATTAAAGAAAATTTATGGGATGAAGCCAGAGTTTTTACAGGAATCAGTCATTTTGATTCAGGGATTTTAGCTCCTGTTTTAGAAAAACGACCAACGGCAAAACAATTAATAAATAACGATACTCTTCATTATTACTACAATGATTAAAACATTAATATTTGATTTTGGTGATGTGTTCATCAATTTAGACAAACAGGGAGCATTAGATAATGCCTTAAATCTATTCAACCTTAAAACCTTTACACCAGATTTAAATGCAACAAACATTGCTTATGAAACTGGTCAAATTTCGACTCAAGAATTTGTTTCGTTTTATGCTGATAAGTTTAAAAATCTTAACGAAGACGAAATTATAAATGCATGGAATTATATTTTAAAAGATTTTCCAGAACATCGTTTAGAGTTTTTGAAATCATTAAAAGAAAACGGCAAGTATCAGCTTATTTTGTTAAGCAACACCAACGAATTACACATAGATTGGATAAAAGAGCACATTTCGTTTTATGACGAATTTAAAGCTTGTTTTGACATCTTTTATTTATCTCATGAAATTGAGCTGAGAAAACCAAATACAGATATTTTTCAATTTGTATTAACCGAGAACAACTTGAAAGCTCAAGAATGTCTATTCATAGATGACTTACCCGAAAACACAGAAACTGCTCAAATAATGGGATTCAACATTTGGAATATTAAACCAGAATCTGAAGATGTCACAACATTATTTAAAACTAATAATCACCTCTTTTGATCCATCTTTTTCTAAGCATATTATCCTCAGCAGGAATATTTTTACTCTTCAAATTATTTGACAGATTTAAAGTTAATAATTTACAAGCCATTGTAGTCAATTATTTCGCGGCTTGCGCTACTGGACTCATTTTGTATAAAAACCCGATAAACATTGGTGTTGTTATTAATGAACCTTGGTTTTTTGGTGCATTTATTTTAGGTTTTTTGTTCATAGCTGTTTTTATGATAATGGCACTAACTGCTCAAAAAAACGGACTTTCAGTTGCGTCTGTGGCAGGGAAAATGAGTGTTATTATCCCAGTAGTATTCGGTTTAATTGTTTATAGCGAAAGTATAAATATCCAAAAATCAATTGGAATCATTCTGGCTCTTTTTGCTGTTTATTATACCGCGAATAAATCAAAAAAAAGTCCTATTAATTCCTCATCATTTAAACTTCCTGTTTTACTGTTTTTAGGAACCGGTATTATTGACACCACTATTAAATACCTGGAAACAACTCAAGTAAAACCAAATGATATCCCTATTTTTTCCTCTACCATTTTTCTTTTTGCAGGATGCATTGGTATAACCATTTTGGGGTACAAAATTATAACCAAAAAGACCGTTTGGCAGTGGAAAAGTTTAATAGCAGGTCTTTTTTTAGGAACAATCAATTACTTTTCGGTATTCTATTTATTAAAAGCTTTAAATCACAAAGATTTAGAAAGCTCTACTATATTCACAATTAATAATGTAGCAGTAGTTATGATAACAACATTAATTGGTGTTGCATTATTTAAAGAGCGTTTAACGCAAAAAAACTGGATAGGTATTATTCTCGCAATACTATCAATTGTTTTAGTTACTTTGGCCTAAAATGAAAGACACCTACAAAACCATTCTAACATCTCCTCCTGAAATTCTGTTTAAAGATAGAAACAGTAAGTTTTTTGGATACACCTTCCCAATAACTCATGAAGATGAAGTTAAAACTCACATCGAACAATTAAAAAAGCAGCATCATTCAGCAAGACATTGGTGCTACGCTTATCAGATCGGGACACAAAAAGTTAGATTTAGAGCAAACGACGATGGAGAACCGAGCAACAGTGCGGGTATGCCAATTTATGGGCAAATACAAAGTTTTGACGTAACCAATGTTTTAATTGTCGTAGTAAGATATTTTGGAGGTGTAAAATTAGGAGTTGGCGGACTCATCAATGCCTATAAAACTGCTGCACAACTAAGTCTTGAAGCTTCAACTATTTTAGAAAAAACAATTGATGTTGACTTTGAAATAAAATTTGACTATAAGAACATGAACAAAGTAATGCGCGTCATTAAAGAAAGACAATTGCGAATTACAAATCAAATACTCGAATTAGATTGCAAAGTTTACATTTCGGTAAGACTCAAAGACGCACCTTCAGTAAAAGAACAATTTGAAAATTTATATGAAATAGAAATTAAGGAAGTCTAATCTTATTTTTCTAATTTATCCATAATAAAACTAGGACAACGCATTGGTCTATTTTTCTTCATATCAATAAACACCAATCGGGTATTACCTAAAGACAAAACTTCATCATTCTGATTAACTAATTGGTAATCAAATTCAATGGTTGCGGTAGGCAATTTTTTGAGGCTTGTACGAACACGTAGGACATCATCGTAAGTAGCCGATTTTTTGTACTTAACTTCCAATGAAACAACAGGTAACATGATACCATTATCCTCCATTTCTTTGTATGAAATACCAAACTGCCTTAACCACTCTGTACGGCCTATTTCAAAGTATACAGCGTAATTCCCATGATACACTACCCCCATTTGATCAGTTTCTCCGTATCTTACTCTAATTTCTGTCTCGTTTACCATATTTCGTAGGACTTTTTATTAAGATTATTTTCGTAATTTAAAGCCGAATTAAACATGAGAAAAAAATTCTAAATATTCAATAGGATTAGATTTTTTTTTTAAAAAATTTGTTCACATATTTGTTCAGCGATAAACACAAAGGAGAATACCTAAAATTCTCATTTTTTAGCTAACCTAACTAACGACTAAAATACACCTGAAGAATGAATAAAACTGCGCAATCAGCATGGGAGAACTGTCTGTCTTTTATAAAGGACAACATTCAGCCCCAAGCATATAAAACTTGGTTTGAACCTATTGTAGCAGTTAAACTTTCTGATAACGCATTAAGTGTCCAGGTGCCAAGTAAATTTTTCTATGAGTGGCTTGAAGAGCACTACGTGAAAATTTTAAAAGTTGCTTTAACAAAAGAATTGGGTGAAAATGCAAAATTGGTATACGTTATCAAAATGGAAAACACCTATGGCAACAAACAACCTTTCACTGAGAAAATACCTAGTTCAAATAGATCTGCAGTAAAATCTCAAAATGTAGATATTCCTTTAAATAATAAAAATCCAGAATTAAAAAACCCGTTTGTAATTCCTGGAATTAGAAATGTAAAAATTGAATCTCAATTAAATCCTAATTACAATTTCGATAACTTTTTAGAAGGTGACTCAAACAGGTTAGCAAGAAATGCTGGTTTAGCAGTTGCAAATAAACCTGGAGGAACATCTTTTAACCCGTTTTTAATATTTGGTGGTGTTGGTTTAGGAAAAACACATTTAGCTCACGCTATAGGTATAGACATCAAAGACAAATACCCAGAGAAAACAGTATTATATATCTCTGCTGAAAAATTTACACAACAGTATATTGATTCTGTAAAAAAGAATAATAGAAATGATTTTATTCACTTCTATCAGATTATTGATGTTTTAATTATTGATGATGTTCAATTTTTATCTGGAAAATCGGGAACACAAGATGTATTCTTCCACATCTTTAACCACTTACATCAAAATGGTAAGCAAGTTGTGCTAACAAGTGATAAAGCTCCTGTTGACATGCAAGACATTGAGCAACGCCTATTATCACGTTTTAAATGGGGACTTTCTGCTGAATTGCAAAATCCAGATTTTGAAACAAGAGTGTCTATCCTTAAAAACAAACTATATCGCGATGGTGTAGAAATGCCTGATGATGTTATTGAATATATCGCTAAGAACATAAAAAGTAATGTTCGAGAATTAGAAGGTGCAATAATTTCACTAATTGCTCAATCTTCATTCAACAAAAAGGAAATCACCATTTCTTTAGCCAAAGATATCGTTGAGAAGTTTGTAAAAAACACCAAACGAGAAGTTTCTATTGATTACATCCAAAAAGTAGTTTCAGATTATTTCCAAATGGATGTTAGTACTTTACAATCTAAAACAAGAAAAAGACATATAGTACAAGCACGTCAATTAGCTATGTTTTTCGCGAAGAAATATACAAAAGCATCACTTGCAAGTATAGGTTCTCAAATTGGCAAACGTGATCACGCAACTGTATTACACGCATGCAAAACAGTTGATAATTTATCGTCTACAGACAAGCAATTTAGAAAATATGTAGAAGATTTATCAAAACGTCTTACACTGTAAACCACTTATCATGACTTCAATACTAATGGTTTGTTTGGGAAATATTTGCCGCTCACCTTTAGCACACGGAATTTTAGAATCAAAACTTTCAGAACACTTTATTGTGGATTCTGCAGGCACAAGCGCTTTACATGCAGGAGAACTTCCTGATCAACGTTCCATCTCTGAAGCACAATCTCATGGTATCGATATTTCCAATCAGAGAAGTAGACAATTTATTGCCAAAGATTTTTCAGAATTCGACGTTATATACGTCATGGATCAATCCAACTATGACAATGTAATTGCTCTCGCTAAAACGGATGAAGACAGAGCAAAAGTTAAATTGATTTTAAGTGAAGACCCTAATGCACAAATTGACGAAGTTCCAGACCCCTACTATGGCGGGGCTGACGGCTTTGCATATGTTTTCAACTTATTAGACGCTGCGTGTTCAAAAATTGCCACAAAACTTAACTAATATTTTATTTCCAAATTGTAAGTCTATTTTTGTAATTTGTAGCCAAAACCGCTACAAATGAACCACTTAAAACCCCTATTTCTTGTCTTCTTTCTTTCTATTTATGGAATTGCATTTACCCAAACCATAGGTATAGAAGCATTTGCCACTGGATTTGATAAACCCGTAAACATTAAAAACGCTGGAGATGATCGACTTTTCGTTGTAGAACAAGATGGCTATATTCAAATTTTGAATAGTGATGGATCTGTAAACGACACTGCATTTTTAGACATTGACAGTTCTGTTTCACAAATTTCCGGAATTGGAGACGAACGTGGTCTTTTAGGTTTGGTATTTCATCCTGACTACGCCACTAATGGTTATTTTTATGTGTATTATATCAATAATAGTAATGACACTGTTGTCTCTCGATTTGCTAAGGATGCCGACGATGATGATTTAGCAGATGCCACTTCTGAATCAATTTTACTCACAATCGACCAGCCTTTTATTAATCATAATGGTGGTGATTTAGCTTTTGGTTCTGATGGCTATTTATATATCGCGACAGGCGATGGAGGAAGCGGTGGAGACCCTGGTAACAGAGCTCAATCCTTATTGAGTTATCACGGTAAACTATTAAGAATTGATGTCGACAATACTGATGGCGCAACCAATTACAGTATTCCTGCTGACAATCCGTTTTTTGAAAGCACAACAGAGCTAGAAGAAATTTGGGCTTATGGATTAAGAAATCCGTGGAAATTCTCTTTTGATAAACTTACCGGCGATTTATGGGTAGCAGATGTTGGTCAAAATGTATATGAAGAAATAAATAAAGTTGCACCAGATTTAGCTGGTTTAAATTATGGATGGCGTTGTTATGAAGGAAACACAATCTACAACAATACAGGTTGTCCTGATAGCTCTACACTTACTTTTCCTGTAGTAGATTATAGCCATACAGCAAATGGCCCATTTAAATGCTCGGTTACGGGAGGCTATGTATATAGAGGGTCAAATCAACCCACGCTACAAGGTTTATACTTTTTTGCTGATTATTGTAGTGACGAAATAGGATACTTAACAGAAGACAACGGAGATTACACTATAACATACAGTAGTGTTTTCTCAGGAAATAATTGGTCTACTTTTGGAGAAAGTAATACTGGAGAACTATTTGTAGGCGGACTAACTTCTGGAAATATTTTCAGGATTATTGATTCAAGTTTAAGTTTAGGGGAGGATGAAATTTCACAAGTTAAAATCAGCCCTAATCCATCAAATACAAATATTATCCTTAATTTTGACGCCTTCAATACTCCGCTATCTATTGATTTATTTGACATTCAAGGTAAATTGATTATGAGTCTTGAAAACAATATTCAAAATAATCAAGAGATTTCAGTCCGCCACTTAGAATCTGGTTTGTATTTAGTACACTTAACCATGGAAAACGGCCAGAAGCTGGTGAAAAAATTTATTAAAAAGTAATGCAAGAATTCGGTAAACTATATTTAATACCAACGCGATTAGGAGATAACCCACCTTTAGAAGTTTTGCCTATATCAATTAAAAAAATAATTGAATCGGTAGATCATTATATAGTTGAAAACGAAAAAACTGCACGCCGATTCATAAAAAAAGTAAGTTCAAACAAACCCCAGTCAAAACTAAAATTAGGTGTTTTAAATAAACACACCTTACCAGAAGAGCTACCTGATTTATTAGCACCGTGTAAGGCTGGTTTTAATGTTGGTATACTTTCGGAAGCGGGATGCCCAGCGATTGCTGATCCAGGCTCTGATATCGTAAAGTTAGCTCATGAAGATAGAATTAAAGTCATACCCCTGGTAGGACCATCTTCTATTGTTTTAGCTTTAATGGGATCTGGAATGAACGGACAAAGCTTCACGTTTAATGGTTACATCCCCATTGACAAACACGAACGAAAAACGACTTTAAAACGTTTAGAACGATTATCCTTTGAACATAATCAAACTCAACTTCTTATCGAAACACCGTATAGAAATAACAAACTGTTAGAAGATATGGTCAATTCTTTACATCCTCAAACTCGTATTTGTGTAGCTTGTGATTTAACCCTACCTACAGAATACATTTTGACACAAACCGCTAAAGATTGGAAAAACACTAAAGAAGACTTTCACAAAAGACCAGCGATATTTTTAATCCATCGTGATTAAATTCTTGCTTTTGCTTTTCTATTGGCTTTAACAGAAGACGTATCATAACCACCAAACTTTTTCATGTAATGTTTTACAGTTGTACCGTAAGCATCAGAAAAGTTGTTAGAGCCATAACTTCTCAAGAATTTTTTTACGCTACCAGCACCTGCAAGGTGAGCTGCAGCTAAGATTCCTGATTCGGTTACTTTAATGCCGTTAATGGTTTCGCCTTCAAAACGTTTAATGTCCTTACGTAAAATCCACTTGTTACGTTCTGCATTAGCAAGAAACGCTTTTTCTTGAAGTTCTGGGTTAAACAAAAAGTGGTTGGAATTATAAATACCAATCATTTTTAAAGTCTCAGACCCAAATTGGTATTTCCCTAAATACCCATAAGAGTTTACCGTAAAGTAATCTCCTCTTGATTCTTTAAACCCAACTGCTTCTCTAAACCCTATATATGATTTTCCTAAAACAGGATAATACACCACAGGTTCTTGTTCTTGTATTTCAAACACAACCTCAACTTCTTCGGTTGTTGTATCTTCTACTCTATCAGACATGTTAAAATCCAATTCTAAACCTGCCGTAGAGTAATCATTAATATCTAATTTCGCACTTGGATACAATGCCAAAACAAGCATTCCAATTATTGCAAGAGGGATAACGAAAAAATTAGTGATCTTTTTAAACATAATACTTCATTTTTCTTGAGCATAATTCCCATTTTTTAACATGCTCAATTTTCAGCCTGCAAATATAACACTTTTTCTTAAAACCTGAAAATAAGTCGATTAAGTGTAATTAAAAGTATATAGCATGTAGTTTTAAGTCCCATTTACTATTCAATTCTAGGGTAGGAAATGGTAGTTTAAAAACACTAAAAACATCGAATAACGTTTTTAAAACGTGAGAGTTAGTGTCTATTCGAGTAAGGTCTAAATCTAGGCTAAAATAGAATTGTCTTAGCCGATTTTGATTAGGAAAATTAGTGTCATTTGAATCGTTAACACCAGTCAACATCCCCTCTGCTCCATACCCAAAAGCAACATTAAACCACTTTGGCACCTTACTTTGTTTAAAAAATGAATGCACATTTGCCGACAACCAATAGGTTTGACCATTATAATCTTTGAGCATTTCTTCAGCTAATCCGTTTCCTAATTTATCAGGTCGAAGCGCAGCATATTGCGTACGATGAAATCCGTATTTCAAATTAATACGCTGTTCATCCCACAATAATTCTTGACTAATATATAACCCAGTTCCAATTGCATTAGCGCCAACATCTGCCCATGAGAAACCCCATTCTTCAGAAAAACCATCAAACACTTCAACAGCTGTTAAAAACGTAAAACCTAAAGTTCCGCCATAAATTAGTTGTTGCTTTTTACTTACGCCACTCCAGTTTAAAACATTTGCTCCAATTCGTCCTAATTGATAAGCTGAAAACGCATGGCCAAACTTATCCATTAACAACCATTCATTAGTATCATTGATTGTATGAAAATTAGATCTTGGATAGTCGGCGTACCACAATTGGTCTAAGGCAACAAGAGTAGCTCCCCCAATAGCAACTTCAGAAATGACCACGGCGTTTCGTCGTGGTTTATTTAAGGTGTCACTTGGCGTTAAAAATTTATTTATACCAGATTGAGAAACTCCGTTTAATGTAAAAGCAAACAGGAAGGCTACAAATAAATAAAGTCTCATTTATCTATTTATTCCTTGAGAAGATAAATACCTATGATACTCTCTTGCATTTGCGTTGTGCTGGCTCAAGGTTTTTGCAAACTTGTGAAATCCAATGTTCTTAGCATCAGCTGCAAAGTAGTAGTATTTATGGTGCTCGTAATTTAATACTGCATCTATAGCCGTAATATCCGGCATAGCAATTGGCCCAGGAGGCAATCCTTTATACATATATGTATTGTAAGGTGAATCAATTGTTTTATGCTCGTTTAGAACACGTTTAATCACTGTATTTTGATATTTAGGCAATTGATATGCCGCAAATTTTAAGGTAGGATCTGCTTGAAGAGGCATTCCAATTTTGAGTCGGTTAACATATACTCCTGCAATTCTTGGCTGCTCTGATGCCTGCTTTGACTCTTCATGAACGATAGATGCCAATGCCATTACTTCATTAGTTGTTAGGTTTAATTCTTTGGCCTTTGCCAATCTACCTTTACTCCAAAAGGAATTATATTCATCATACATTTTATTCACAAAAACGTCGGCAGAAGAATCCCAATACATTTGGTAACTATTAGGAATATACATACCCAATGCTGTCTGCTTTGTGAATTTATGCTCCTTCAAAAAATCGGAATTTGTCATTGCTTTAATCAGACTTAAACTATCTGCGTCTATTTGTTGACTAATTCGCTCTGCTAATTTTGACAAAGATTCTTGATTATTAAACGAAAGCTTTATAGGTAGATTATTTATTCTAATAGAATTAATAATATCATTATTGGTCATTCCCTTTTTTATCAAATAGCGACCAGACTTTACGTTGCTCACGTATTTTTTTCGGTTCGCCAAGGCATCAAAAGACTCGATATCTTTTAATAAAGGTTCCAATTGTAAACGTACATCTTCATAATCATCAGTTTTACTTATATAAATATAAGCTTCAGTATTATTAAACTTTGTGTTAGGTTTAAACATTGCGCTATAAACAAAGTTTGCAAAATAGGCAGCCACAATAAGACCAACCAATACAATTCCTAATAAAATTTTCTTGATATACATTTAACTATTTATAAGTTGTAAAAATAATTCGTTTTTAAATTTCCCGTTACTTAAACACCAATCTTTCTTAGTGCCTACAATATTAAAATTATGCTTTGTAAATAATTTTATACTTGGCTGATTATCTTCTGAAATATTACAATACAATTGATGCAAGTTTAAATGTGTAAAACAATAATCAATTAATAATTGTAAAGCCTCAGAGCCTATACCTTTGTTTCTTTTAGAACCGTCGGAGATTAAAATACCAATACCCGCCTTTAAGTTTTTAGGATCAAATTCAAAAATATCGATTAACCCCAATTCGTTGCCATCATAATCTGAAATCAACAATCTAAGTTGTTTCACCTCAAAAATATCTTTGTGGGCATGCTCCAAATATTGTTTGATTAAATAGCGAGAATAAGGTGTTTGTGTACTACTAAGTTCCCAAAGCGCCTCATTATTTTCAATAGAGTAGATATAATCTAAATCTTCTGGCTCTAACGGCCTTAAAAAAATAGTATCTCCTTTTAACGTAGTCATCATATACTTCCTTGAAAAACTTTTACTGCAGGGCCTTCTAACCAAACATTTGTATACTTTCCATTATTTGAATCAAAACTCACTTTCAATTCTCCACCCATTACTTTTAATCGCACTGAGTTTGAAGTCGTATGTTTTGAATCAAACATTGCAATGGCTACAGCGGTTACTCCAGTACCACAGGATAAGGTTTCATCTTCTACTCCTCGTTCATAAGTTCTAACAGCGTAATATCCAGAATCAATTTGTTCTACAAAATTAACATTAGATCCCGCTTTAAAGTATGGCGATCCATAACGTATAGCTTCACCTTTTTCTTTGACATCAAAGTTTTCGATTTGGTTTACAAGCTCAACATGATGCGGAGAGCCAGTATCTAAGAAACTATGATTTTCAAATTGCTCTACAACATCTACATCTTGCATTTGAAGTTTAACGGTATGTCCATTGATAACGGCATGATGCAATCCATCTATTGCCTCAAATGAAGCTTCATTTTCAATAACACCCAAATCTCTAGCAAAGGCCACCAAACAACGACCACCGTTACCACACATTGTACTTTCATTTCCATCAGAATTGAAATACACCATTTTAAAACTGTAGGTGTCATGCGGTTCTAATAAAATCAGTCCATCAGCTCCAATTCCAAACCGTCTATCACAAAGTTTGTTAATTTCAGCTTGGGTCAATTGTACCGATTTATCACGATTGTCAATCATGACAAAGTCGTTTCCTGTCCCTTGGTATTTAAAGAATTGTTGTTTCATAATAAGATGACAAATATATAAATAATAGGTGGTAAATCCCCTTGTTAAATGGTCGTTAAAGTTGATTTTTCATTCCAATAAATATTTAATTTTAAGGTTAAATAAATAATACTTAAACAAGAAACATATGAAAAAGCTTTTGACATTGGTGTTTGTTTCTGCGTTAGGTGGCATTTTAACACTTAGTGCATACAAACTATTTATTGAAAAAAATGAAAAGGAAGTAGTTACAACACAAACGACATATCCAACGTTTATCCCGACTACAAACACCTTAAATACAACCAATTCTGCAGTTAATTATGCTGCTCCAGATTTCACGGTTGCTGCAAATAATACAGTGCATACGGTTGTTCATGTAAAAAACACAGCTCTTGTTAACGGACAACCCACATTTGAAGATTTGTTTTTTGGGCGCTCAAGACAACGCTCACAAGTAGGTTCTGGTAGTGGAGTAATCATTTCTCCTGATGGATATATCATTACAAATAACCATGTAATCGCCGATTCACAGGAATTAAGTGTCACGCTAAACAACAACAAATCTTATCAAGCAGAAATTATAGGGACCGATGCTAAAACAGATATTGCCCTTTTAAAAATTAGCGCTGATGAAGACTTACCTTATTCCACGTTTGGAGATTCTGAGCAGGCAAAAATTGGGGAATGGGTTTTAGCTGTGGGAAACCCTTTTAATTTAACTTCCACTGTTACTGCTGGTATTATTAGTGCTAAGGCAAGAGATTTGTCAGGTCAAAGCACCCAATCATTTATCCAGACAGATGCTGCTGTTAACCCAGGGAATTCTGGAGGCGCTTTGGTAAATATTAATGGCGAATTAATTGGAATAAACACTGCAATCTCATCTCAAACTGGCTCTTACATAGGATACTCCTTTGCAGTACCAAGTAATATTGCTCGAAAAGTAGTAGAAGATATCATGGAGTTTGGAGATGTTCAAAACGGTATCCTTGGTGTTTCTGGTCAAGGATTAAATAGCAACGCAGCCAACCAATTGGAAATAGATCATACCGAAGGTTTTTATATAAGTACTGTCGAGAAAAACTCTGGTGCTGAAATTGCTGGATTACAAGAAGGCGATGTTATCAAAAAAATTGATAATGTTAATATTTCAAAATTCGCAGATTTAAAAGGCTACCTAAGTACAAAACGCCCTAATGATGTCGTCGATGTGACTATTTCAAGAGACAACTCAAACTTAACAATTCCGGTAAAGCTTTCTAAAAGTGAATTACTCACCATAGACTTTTTAGAAATGGAATTAAGAAATATTCCTAAAAGCCTAAAAGACGATTACAACATAGATCACGGTGTTGTAGTATCAAAAAACAATAATCTCAAACTCTATCAAGACTTAGGTATACGCTCTGGTTATATTATCACAGGACTAAACGGCACAGAAATAGATAGTTTGGATGATATTTCTAAATTAAAACAGAAATTAGGTGACGACATAGAAACTAAAATCACAAGAATTGACGTTATAAATAGAAACGGACAAACAGAACGGTTCGTTTTTAGATAGTTTTAAATTTTAAATTTGGGTATCCCGCCTGTAAACACTGTGTTTTATAGGCGGGATTATTTTTATATTAAAAAATTTACGAAAACGTTTGAAATGTGCTACTTTTGCGCCAAATTTTAAACCAAAAACAACAACAACTAAATCTTCAAAAAAATGAGTTTTAACGGAACTTATGAAAAGGAACTAACTTTTCAAGCAGACAGAAGAAGGGCTACTGTAGAATTTATCAAAATTGTAAGTGACCTTTGGTATGACAAATCTATTGAAATAGTACTTTTCAGAAACCAATTAATCGACAGAAACGTTAGCGAAATTCTAAACCTACATGAATACGCTGGAGAATTTGTTCAAAAACCAATTTCAATTTTTGATTCTGTTGAAATTGTACAAGCTATTCAATCGTTAGACATTCCACCAGCAAAACTGGATATTGGAAAATTAACTTACGAATTTCACTTAGAAGATCAACAGCATAGTGATGCTAAAGCATTTATTAGTGACAAACTAAAAGACGCTTTCAAAAACGAAGAAATTCAACCTAAAGATGTTGTTTTATATGGTTTTGGAAGAATTGGTAGATTAGTTGCTAGAGAATTAATGACACGTACTGGAAAAGGTGCACAATTAAGACTTAGAGCAATTGTAACTCGTGGTTCTGTTAATGCTACTGTGTTAGAAAAAAGAGCGTCTTTATTGCGTAATGATTCTGTACATGGTGATTTCTGCGGAACTGTTGTAGCTGATATTGAAAATGAAGCCTTAATAATTAACGGTACTACGGTAAAGATAATTTCTGCAAACGCACCAGAAGATATCGACTACACAACTTATGGTATTAATAATGCATTAATTATTGATAACACTGGAGCATTTAGAGATAAAGAAGCCTTAACACGTTTATTATCTTCAAATGGCGCTAGTAAAGTATTATTAACTGCTCCAGGAAAAGGAATCCCTAATATTGTTCATGGTGTAAACCACTTAGAAAACAATCCAGATGAGATTGACATTTTCTCAGCTGCATCTTGTACTACAAATGCAATTACTCCTATTTTAAAGGCTATGGAAGACTCTTATGGAGTTGTTAGTGGTCATTTAGAAACAATTCATGCCTATACAAACGATCAAAATTTAGTTGATAATTTTCATAACAAATACAGACGTGGTAGAGCTGCTGCATTGAACATGGTTATTACTGAAACAGGGGCTGGAAAAGCGGTATCTAAAGCTTTACCTTCTTTAGAAGGAAAACTTACTTCAAATGCTATTCGTGTTCCTGTACCAAATGGTTCTTTAGCTATTTTAAGTTTAAACTTAGAGAAAGAAACATCTTTAGACAGTATTAATACAATCATGAAAAAGTACGCTTTAGAAGGTGATTTAGTTGAACAAATTAAATACGAATTAAGCGACGAATTAGTATCAAGTGATATTGTTGGAAGTTCTGCTCCTTCTATTTACGACAGTAAAGCTACTATAGTAAGAGAAGATGGGAAAAATGCAATTCTTTACATCTGGTATGACAATGAATATGGTTACAGTCACCAAGTAATTAGACTTGCTAAATATATTTCTAAAGTAAGACGTTTTACTTATTACTAGTAGAAACATCTTTTTTTAGAATTGAAACGTATATAAATAGCCTCACAATTGTGGGGCTATTTGTTTAAGTTTAGTAAACATCTATTTATATTTGCATTATTCTAAAATTCAGCCTAATGAAATTATTTAAAATCTTTCTTATCCTTGTTTTGGCTCTTGTTCCATTTTCAAACTTCGCACAAGAAGAAACTGAAAATTCAAAACTATCTTTAGATTCGGGGAGTATTAACGATCAATTTGAATATTTATATCAAAAATCTAACAACTATCAAGAATACAAAGTAGTTAAGAAAAGTTGGATCATTAAACTAAAGTCTCATACAATAGATTCTTTAAATGCGGTTCATAAATCACTTTCTGAAACACAAAGTGTTGTAGAAAAGCAAGACAAGGAGATTACAGATTTAAAAAACACCTTAAATACAACGCAATCTAACTTAGATAAAACCATAGAAGAAAAAGACAATATGTCTTTATTAGGTTTAGCACTTAGTAAACCAAATTATAATATGGTAATGTTCGGAATCATTTTGGCACTTATCGTGCTATTAGCGCTTTTCGTATATAAATATAATAATAGTAATGCGGTTACTAAACAAGCAAAGCTAGCGTTAGAAGAAACCGAACAAGAATTTGAAGAACATCGTCGTATTGCTTTAGAGCGAGAGCAAAAAGTGAGACGTCAATTACAAGATGAGCTCAACAAACAAAAGAGCTAATCCTAAATAACCTCATAAAAAATCTGTAATTTACTTTACAGATTTTTTTTATTATGGCCATTACTTACGCAACACCGGATAACATTTCACTACTTGCTGTTTTGTTTGACAAGTATAGACAGTTTTATTTACAAGACCAAAATTTACGAGCTGCAACACATTTTCTAAAAGAAAGATTAGAAAAAGATGAATCGGTAATTATTGGTTTCAAAATAGAAAACCAATTTGTTGGCTTCATGCAATTATATCCGCTGTTCTCTTCGGTTTCAATGCAACACATTTATCTTTTAAACGATTTGTTTGTCGATTTCAATTATAGAAATAAAGGCATAGGAAAAGCTCTAATTTTAGAAGCCAAAAGTATGTGCCAAAAAAATGGATATTCAGGTTTAGCTATTCAAACGGCAAAAGATAATCCAGCTCAAAAGCTATACAAATCAATGGGTTTTGTTGAAGACACCGATTTACATTTTTTTATGAAGCTCTAATCCACTAAAGTTTTATTATTACTATTTATCTTCTCATCTTTGCAACTTAAATGTAGTTATGAGAATTGATATTATTACCGTATTGCCAGAACTTATAAAAAGTCCGTTTGAAGCATCTATACTCAAGCGCGCTATTGCTTCCAATTTAGTAGAAGTTCATTTTCATAATTTAAGAGATTATACCAACGATAATTACAAAACTGTTGATGACACTCAATATGGTGGTGGTGCCGGTATGGTCATGCTTATAGAACCGATTGATAAATGTATCAGCAAACTAAAAAGTGAACGTGATTATAGTGAGGTAATTTATATGACACCGGATGGCGAAACCTTAAACCAAGGCATTGCAAATCATCTATCATTACAAAAAAATCTAATCATTCTTTGTGGCCATTACAAGGGCGTAGATCAGCGTGTTAGAGATATGTTTATCACCAAAGAAATTTCAATTGGTGATTATGTATTATCTGGAGGTGAATTAGGAGCAGCCGTACTTTGCGACGCTGTAATTAGATTGATACCTGGTGTATTAGGAGATGAAACTTCGGCCCTTACAGATTCATTTCAAGACAACTTATTAGCGCCACCAATTTATACACGACCAAGAGAATACAAAGGACACAAAGTACCCGAATTGTTATTTAGTGGCAACTTTCCTAAAATTGAAAAATGGAGAGAAGAACAAGCTTATGAGCGTACAAAAACGCGTAGACCAGACCTTTTGGATGATTAATAGGTTTATTCTACTTGTTATTAATTAATTATTTATTATTTTTGCACCCAATTTCGGATTAACCTCTGGCGAGAAACGTGAATGTTATTTTGAATAAACCATTTAAATAAAAAGAAATGAGTTCTTTAGTAAAATTTGTACAAGACGAATTTGTAGCAAAAAAAGATTTTCCTGAATTTGGAGCTGGTGATACTATTACAGTTTACTACGAAATTAAAGAGGGAAACAAAACACGTACACAGTTTTTCAAAGGTGTAGTATTACAACGTAAAGGAGCTGGAGCTTCTGAAACGTTTACAATTAGAAAAATGTCTGGAACTATTGGTGTAGAGCGTATCTTCCCAGTAAACTTACCTGCACTTCAAAAAGTTGAAGTTAACAAAAGAGGTAAAGTTAGACGTGCTAGAATTTACTACTTTAGAGGTCTTACTGGTAAAAAAGCCCGTATTAAAGAAAAAAGATATTAATCAGTTACTGATTACTTCTAAAAAAGCTCTGACATTGTCAGGGCTTTTTTTATTAACAATTGTTAATATCTATGGTTTACAAACGGTTGAAAACTAAACACTTAACAATAGTGTGATTTAATCTATAATTCATTAAATTAGTACAACAATTAGGCAACACATCATTACTGTGATTGTATTTAGTTTATCTAATAGTTGTTTAATTATTTAAAGTAACGTTCTTTATATAGTTTGTTGTAACACTATGATTTTGGTTTAAGCAATTAGATTAAAAATAATTTATGAAAAAAAACAAAAGGTATTTGCCTCTTGAAATGAGTAATAAATTGAGAGCATACTGAAGAATGAAAATGAAGACAGTATCTTAAGTATAGAAGCAACAAACACCAGTGTTTTAGAAATACGTTAATACATTTTAACCGTTCTAAAATGCTATTGTGATTCGTTTTTATAGTCTAAACAAAATGCAAGTTTTAGTTTCTAAAAAAGTAGGATTAGTCTATAATGCTAAACTGAATTACAAAAAAAGCCATGTCAAAGTGTTTATACATTGATATGGCTTTTGTATTTTCAAACAAAACCATTTGACAATGTCCAGCCCCCTCTTCTTAGATAAAAACTATTCCAATTCAAATTTTGATTCTCAATCCCTAACCAAAGGTGAATATGATGGCTGCAATTTTTCTAATTGTAGTTTCGAAAAACTTAACTTGAGTAACTATGCCTTTATAGATTGTAAATTTAATAACTGTAATTTGAGTAATGTCATTATCAAAAATACCGAATTAAAAAATAGTAGCTTTTTCAAATGTAAACTTCTCGGACTTGATTTCTCGACTTGCAATTCATTTTTACTGAAATGTGAATTCAAAGATTCAAACCTATCCTACTGCAATTTTGAAGGATTAGATCTAAAACCTTTCGCATTTGAATCTTGCATTTTATTAGAAACCGATTTTTCAAATTGTGATGCAAAAAAATTAGTCTTCTCTAATTGCAACCTGCAACAAGCCATATTTAAAAATTCAAACCTATCACAAACCGATTTTAGAACTGCGTTTAACTACAGTTTCGTGCCAGAACTCAATAAGGTAAAAGCTGCCAAATTTTCTCAAAATCAAATTCAAGGCTTATTAAACCATCATCAAATTATAATCGAATAAAAGATATATAGCCGAAGCCTATTTTTACTTCAAAAAATTAATAAAAAATGCACCTCATTGGTCGTTTCAATTTATTATAGCTTATTGATTTTTGTATATTTGCACAGCTTAAAAATTAAGCCTACACATTAAAACATAATAAAATCTATTTATGGCAAATTCTTCAACTATAATTTATACTAAAACAGATGAAGCACCAGCATTAGCTACGCATTCATTATTACCTATTATAAAAGCTTTTACAGCTTCCTCAGGCATAGATATCCAAACTAAAGACATATCATTAGCTGGACGTATTATTGCAAACTTTCCTGAAGGATTAACTGAAGAACAACGCATAGCAGATGCCCTTAGTGAATTAGGTGCATTAGCAAAAACACCTGAAGCTAATATCATCAAATTACCAAATATTAGTGCTTCAATTCCGCAATTAAAAGCGGCTATCGCAGAGCTTCAAGCTCAAGGTATCGCGGTACCAAGCTACCCAGATGAACCTAAAACCGATGCAGAAAAAGATATAAAATCCCGTTATGACAAAATAAAAGGTAGTGCTGTGAATCCAGTGCTTAGAGAAGGAAATTCAGACCGTCGTGCACCTAAAGCTGTTAAGAATTATGCTAAAAAGAATCCGCATTCAATGGGAGCTTGGGCATCAGATTCTAAAACACATGTTTCTACAATGACCAAAGGTGATTTTCGTAATAACGAAAAATCAGTTACCATTGAAAACCCTACTGCTGTAAAAATTGTTCATACAGATACTTCTGGAAAAGAAACAGTATTAAAAGCGGAAATAGCATTATTAGAAGGAGAAATAATTGATGCTTCTGTAATGAGTAAATCGGCTTTACTTGAATTTTTAAGAGCTCAAGTAAAAGAAGCTAAAGATCAAGGTGTATTGTTTTCATTACATATGAAAGCTACAATGATGAAAGTTTCAGACCCTATTATTTTTGGTCACGCAGTTCAAGTCTTTTTTGAAGATGTATTTACTAAGCATGCTGCAAAATTAAATGAATTAGGTGTTGATGTAAACAACGGATTTGGAAACTTAGTTGAGAAAATTAAAAGTTTACCAGATGCCGATCGTGCTGTAATCGAAGCAGACATAAAAGCTGTATTAGAAAACGGTCCAGATTTAGCAATGGTTAATTCTGATAAAGGCATTACAAATTTACATGTTCCAAGTGACGTGATTATCGATGCTTCAATGCCTGCAATGATTAGAACTTCTGGTCAAATGTGGAATGCTGAAGGAAATCAACAAGACACTAAAGCCGTAATTCCTGACAGTAGTTATGCTGGAATCTACACTGCAACTATAGATTTTTGTAAAGAACATGGTGCATTCGATCCTACAACTATGGGTACAGTGCCAAATGTAGGGTTAATGGCTCAAAAGGCTGAAGAATATGGTTCTCATGATAAAACATTCGAAATTCCAAGTAACGGAACAGTAAGTGTAATCTCTACAGAAGGTGAAACTTTAATTCAACATAATGTTGAAGCTGGTGATATTTGGAGAATGTGCCAGGTAAAAGACGCACCTATTCAGGATTGGGTAAAACTTGCCGTTTCAAGAGCAAGAGCAACAGGTACTCCTACAGTATTTTGGTTAGACGAAAACAGAGCTCATGATGCACAATTAATAGCAAAGGTTAAAGCATACTTACCAAATCATGATACTACTGGATTAGATATTAGAATTTTATCACCAATTGAAGCTACCAAATTCACGTTATCAAGAATTAAAGATGGATTAGATACTATTTCGGTTACAGGAAACGTATTAAGAGATTACTTGACAGATTTATTCCCAATTTTAGAATTAGGAACAAGTGCTAAAATGTTATCGATTGTACCATTAATGAATGGTGGTGGATTATTTGAAACTGGCGCTGGAGGCTCTGCTCCTAAACACGTGCAACAATTTGAAAAAGAAAACCACTTACGTTGGGATTCACTTGGGGAGTTCTTAGCATTAGCTGTTTCATTAGAGCATTTATCTAAAACAACTAATAACACTAAAGCCTTAGTTTTAGCTGATTGTTTAGATGATGCAACCGAAAATCTTTTAAGCAATGGTAAATCACCATCAAGAAAAGTAAATGAGTTAGACAATAGAGGGTCTCACTTTTACATTGCGTTATACTGGGCACAAGCCTTAGCTAAGCAAACCAAAGATGAACAATTAAAATCTCAATTTACTGCAATTGCAGACACTTTAACAGCTAAAGAGTCAGAAATTGTAAATGAATTGAACGAAGTTCAAAACGCCAAAATGAATATTGGTGGATACTATAGTCCTAACGAAGCAGATACATTTGCGGCAATGCGACCAAGTAAAACCTTAAATTCTATCATTGATAGTATATAATAACAAATGATTAACATAATTTAGCTCCCTTTTTAGGGAGCTTTTTTTTTACTTTGAAACAAAAAGTTAATGAAATATACTGCACTTCCACTGCTGTTATTCTTTTTTTGTTTTTCATCAATGCTTAATGCACAAGAAAAATTCACACTTAAAGGATTAATCACAGATGTTTCCAGTAACGAAACTTTAATTGGAGTTAATATAATTTTCCCCGAATTAAATACTGGCACAACCACCAACGAATATGGTTTTTTCTCTATTACACTCCCAAAAGGAACCTACAAACTCGAAGTGAGCTACCTTGGCTTTACGAGTATTATACAAGACATTACCTTAGACAGTAATAAAACCTTTAACTTCCAAATGGAAGAATCTGCAGAGAGTCTCAACGAGATAGTTATTACTGAAGATGTAGAAAGTATCAACTTAAAAAAGCCCCAAATGAGTGTTAACTCACTTTCTATTGGTTCTATAAAAAAGTTACCTGTAGTTTTTGGAGAAGTAGATATTATTAAATCTATAACCTTACTTCCCGGAGTAACCAATGCAGGTGAAGGCTCTTCTGGTTTTAATGTTAGAGGTGGTGCAGCTGATCAAAACTTAATTTTATTGGATGAAGCTATTGTATTTAACTCTTCACATTTATTTGGTTTCTTCTCAGTTTTTAATCCCGATGCAATTAAAAACATTAAACTCTATAAAGGAGGAATTCCTGCCCAATATGGTGGTAGAGTTTCTTCAGTTCTTGATATTTATCAAAAAGAAGGTAATAGTAACGAGTTTCATATGAATGGTGGAATTGGTTTAATCTCTAGTAGATTATTAGCCGAAGGTCCTATTGTAAAAGACAAAGCATCTTTCTTGTTTGGAGCAAGATCAAGTTATGCGCATTTATTTCTCCCTCTTTTCGATATGGATAATGTAGCGTACTTCTATGATATTAATGGTAAATTAAGTTACCGAATAAACGAAAACAATAGCATTTACCTTTCTGGATATTTTGGACGAGATGTCTTTGAAATTTCCGATAGTTTCAAAAATTCATATGGTAATGGGGTTGCCAACTTTAGATGGAATCACTTATTTTCTGATAAATTATTTTCAAACTTATCTCTAATTTATTCTGATTACGACTACGATTTAGAATTAAGCTTTGTAGAATTTGATTGGGAATCAGGAATTCAAAATTTTAACCTGAAATATGATTTCAAACATTATATCAAAAATAATTTTAAACTTTTGTACGGTTTAAACAGTATTTACTATAAGTTTAATCCAGGAAATATCAATCCAACAACCGAAGACTCTGGTATAAACCCATACAAACTAATAGATAAATTTGCTTTCGAAAACGCATTGTATTTAGATGCCGAACATACGGTATCAGAAAGACTATCCCTATCGTATGGTGTTAGGTTTAGTTCGTTTTTAAGATTAGGGCAAGATGAATTGAATGTATATGAAGATGATATAGCCTTAAACTTTAATGAAGAACTTCAAATCTATGAAAAGGCTGATCCAACCGGAACCGAATCCTTCAGCAGAAGTGATGTAATCGAATCCTTCAATAATTTCGAACCACGATTAGGCGTTGCGTATCAACTTAATGAACAGTCAAGTTTAAAAGCCAGTTATAACAGAATGACGCAATACCTTCACTTATTATCAAACACGACATCTCCTACGCCTTTAGATGTATGGGCACCAAGTGGAAAGTACATTAAACCACAAAAATTAAATCAATATGCTATAGGGTATTTTAGAAGCATCACTAACGACAAGTATTCTTTAGAAGTCGAATCATTTTATAAAGACATCGCTAATAGAATTGACTACATTGATGGCGCCGATCTAATTGCCAATGATGCTATAGAGCAAGTTATTTTAAATGGGGAAGCAAGAGCTTATGGTTTAGAAGTGTTATTCAGAAAAAACAAAGGTAAATTTACCGGTTGGGCGGCGTACACAATATCTAAATCAGAACAACAAACAAAAGGTAGAACTCCCGAAGAAACCGGTATAAACAACGGTGAATGGTATGTTGCTCCTTTTGACAAAACTCACGATTTATCATTAACAGGTACATTTACCCATAATGACAAATGGTCTTTTAATGCCAATTTCTTATTCCAAACAGGATTACCAACAACATATCCAAATGGCCAATACGAATATAATGGAATAAGTATCCCAAGCTATGAAGCAAGAAATTCAAGTAGAATGCCATCCTACCACAGATTAGATTTATCTGCAAATTATGTCCCTAATCCACAAAGCACAAAACGTTGGAAAAGTGAATGGGTATTTGGTATTTACAATATTTATAATAGAAAAAATGCGGCTTCAATCTCCTTTTCAGAAAATAGAATGACAGGAGTTAATGAAGCTCTAAGACTTTCAATTTTCGGAATTGTACCATCCATTTCTTATAATTTCAAATTTTAATTCAAATGAAAATATATATATTTTACCTCCTTATAGCATTGAGTTTCCACAGTTGTGAAGACGTGATAGACGTAGAATTAAATGATGCCCAACCAAGATTAACCATAGATGCATCAATAAATTGGTTTAAAGGTACTGTCGGAAATGAACAATCTATAAAACTCACGCAATCCACATCATATTTTTCAGAAACCATTCCTCCAGCTACTGGAGCAGTTGTCTTTATAACAGACTCTGAAAACAATGTTTTTAATTTTACAGAATCCGGTAATACGGGTATTTACGAAACTTCAGCTTTTATTCCCGTAATGGACAGAACTTATATACTTACAGTAGTATATAATGGTGAAACTTATATAGCTCACGAAACAATGACAGCTGTTTCAGAAATAGAAGAAATTGAACAACTCGATGATGGTGGATTTACTGGTGAAGAAATTGAATTAAAAGCATACTATACAGATCCAGCTAATATTGAAAATTATTATTTCTTTGAGTTTATTTCAGACATAGCTGCAATACCTTCCTTAGATGTTTATAACGATGAATTTACAGATGGAAACACTGTTTTTGCTTACTATTCTGAAGAAGATTTAGAATCTAATGATATCGTTTATATTAGAAACTACGGAGTATCCGAACGGTTTTATGAATTTATGTTTATCCTATTGCAACAAAATGGCGAAGAAGGTGGTGGACCATTTGAAACCCAGCCAGCAACAGTTAGAGGAAATTGCATTAATACAACCAACCAAGAAAATTATCCTTTTGGGTACTTTAGAGTTAGTGAAGCTGACCAGGTAATTTACACCGTTCAGTAAGGAAAATAAAGAATTCATCCTTAACTTGTAAACCTAAAATTCCCTTGATGTCATTTATAAAAACTACCGAAAAAAGTTCTAATTACAATAACCTTGAGTTAATGAATACGCATGAGTTATTGACCAATATGAACCAAGAAGACCTATCTGTACCTCTAGCTGTAAAAGCAGTTATCCCTAAAATAGGAAGATTAGTAGATGTCATCACTGTAAAACTAAATAAGGGAGGCCGATTGTTTTATATGGGAGCTGGAACAAGTGGAAGATTAGGAATATTAGACGCAAGCGAATGCCCTCCAACATTTGGAGTACCGCATAATTTGGTTATTGGTATCATTGCTGGTGGTGATACTGCAATAAGAAAAGCTGTAGAATTTGCCGAAGATTCCAAAACCCAAGGTTGGGAAGATTTAAATGCTTATAATATATCTGATAAAGATGTTGTTATAGGTATAGCTGCATCGGGTACTACACCTTATGTCATCGAAGCTTTAATAGCATGCAATTCAAAAAACATAACCACAGGATGTATAACTTGTAATGAAGGTAGTCCACTTGGCAAAGTTTCTAATTACCCTATTGAAGTTGTTGTTGGTCCTGAATTTGTTACCGGTAGTTCAAGATTAAAGGCAGGAACAGCCCAAAAATTAGTTTTAAATATGATTTCAACGGCAACCATGATTAAACTTGGAAAAGTAAAAGGCAACAAAATGGTTGATATGCAACTCAGCAATGACAAACTCGTAGAACGAGGAACTAACATGATCATGGCCGAAATAAATGTTAATTCAGAAACTGCAAAACAATTACTTCTTGAGCATAAAAGTGTTAGAAAAGCAATCGAAAAATACAATACCAATGGAACAAAAACACACTAATAAAGACCTATTGATTCAGGGATTAAAAACTTTAGCACTTTGTGTAATTCTAATGTTTGCTGGCCCTACTCTACTTCACATAACATTTAGTAATCCAGACAAACCATTGTATATACCATTATTAATTATCTCCATATTAATTTGCATAGGAGCCATTCTTATGCTTTTCAAAGGATTAAATACAATTCTTAAAAGTGTATTCGACTAATTAGTTTCTAAACAAAATATTATCAAATCCTCTTGAATGTTATTTAAGATGATTTTTTATTTGCACAATTACATCGGAATGACAGCTCCTCCACATAGAGCTCTTCGTTAAAATTCATGTACAAAAAAACCCTTCATATAATATATATGAAGGGTTTCTAAAAAAGGCAACGACCTACTCTCCCACAATAGCAGTACCATCGGCGCTAATGGGCTTAACTTCTCTGTTCGGAATGGTAAGAGGTGAGCCCCATTGCAATAATCACCTTAAATCTTTGGAGGTTATTGTAAATAACAACACTAATATTTTAACATATTGAAAAAAGGACGGTAATCGTCTATACACATAAAAATAAATTGTACTCTAAAAAAACGGCTGTACAATAAGCCTATGGGTTATTAGTACTACTTGGCTATGACATTACTGCCTTTACACCTATAGCCTATCAACGTGGTAGTCTCCCACGACC
>MPDE01000005.1 GCA_001874335.1 Bacteroidetes bacterium MedPE-SWsnd-G2 | reverse complement strand
TGAGTTTACATTGGTTACATTAACATAGATTGGTTGTGGGTTTGACAATGCATTTACATATGGACCAACTATAGCGTTTAAACCTAATTCGGCATCGGCCATAGTCTCATGGTAACTTACTGTTAATCCTGCTTGACCATTTAAAACCTCTGCATCTTTGGTCGTTAAATCAAAACTCTCCATCTCATCTCCTGGAAGGTTGTAATCACATAACTCGTATGCTGTAATGGTCGGGATACTTGGTAAGCTGTTTACGATTAACATCAAGGCTACTGTATCATGACATCCCGTAACATCGTTTTCTAATCTTACAAACACATCTTGAGTGTTTGGTACAATGTTATTATACGGACTCGTCAAGGCATTTACTCCGGTAGATGCATCTGATTCTGTCTCGTGATAACTTACACTTATTCCTGCTTGGCCGTTTAATACCTCGGTATCTTTTAACGTCAAATCAAAACTTGTAAATCCGTCGTTGTCATCATCACAGGCTTCTAATGGCGTTGGTGCAGTTATTACTGGCAAGTCATTAATCACTAAATCTAAGGTTGTTGTGTTATAACAGCCAGTGGTTAAATCTTCTAATCGTACAAATACAGTTGCGGTATTTGTTGGAATATTGTATGGCTCTGCCAATGGTGATAAATTATCTTCTGCATCTAACTGGGTCTCATGGAAACTTACATTGATGTTAGTTTGACCGCCTAAAATCTCCGACGTCTTATCTGATAAAGTGAAATCTGTAATGTCATCTGAAATATCATAACAAACCTCTAAGGCTGTTGGAATAATTACAACTGGTAATGGATTGACAACAATGTCAAATGTTGTAGTAATAAAGCAGCTCGTAATATCATCTTCTAATCTAACAAAAATGGTTTGAGTATCTGAGGTATTTGTATATAATCCCGATATGGCGTTTATACCTGTATCAGCATCTTCTTGAAGCGTATGATAAGAAATCGTAATTCCAGTTTGTCCATTCAATATTTCGATATCCTTAGTAGATAAATCAAATTCTTCAATCATATCACCAGGGAACCTATAATCACATAATTCGTAATTTGAAATTGGAGTCACCTCAGGAAGTGGATTAACTACCAACAACAACTCTACAATCGCATAACACTCAGCTCCATCAACTTGAACTCTCGCAAATATAGTTTGATCATTTGGTGAAATATTTGCATATGGACTTGTAACCTCATCCACATCATTTTCAGCGTTAGCATAAGTTTCATGGTAACTAACCAACCATCCAGCTACACCTCCTGTAATTTCAGTATCCTTTAATGTTAAATCAAATGTAGAAAATCCGTCTCCATCATCATCACAAACTTCTAAAGCTGTTGGTGTAATAGGTGTTGGGTCTGGACTAATAAACAAATCAAATGGAGCAGTAGCATAACACTCACCTGTCATCTCCTCGATTCTAACCCATACCGTCTGAGGGTTTGATGTATTTGAAAAAGTTTCAGGAGTTACAATTTCATTTGTATTATCTAAGGCATCTTGCTCAGTTAAATGATAAGTTACATTAAATAAAGTAGGATCTTGGGTTCCTATAACTAATCCCGTGTTTTGTGTTAAATCCCATTCTAAAACTGATTCTGTAGAACACACTGCTAAATTTTCAATTTCTTCAACAATAGGGCTTGGTTTAAACTCGATATAAATTGAGTCTGTTGCACTACAGTCACCACCAAAAGTAAGTTCCATAGTATATTCCCCAGTTTCAGTAACCTCTAACACAGAAGTAACCTCCCCTGGAATTTCAACACCGTCCTTATACCATACGTGATCTGCCAAAGAGGCTCCAGTATCTAAAGTGATTATTTCTCCTGAACAAAGCGCTGTTCCTGCAGCAATGGTAATATCATCTCCTAATTCACCTCCTAAATCAAAACTACCAGCTTCTAAAAACACTGCTGAATCCCAACTATGGTCACGAGCATCTGCTATAACCAATTTAATATGATATGACTCACCTGCATTTACCGCAGATTCGGCCGCGAATACAATTGTTCGTCCATCAAACTTAATTGGAGGAGCATTATCTGGTGTGTATCCTCCAAAATACTCTTCATTAATTGCAGGACAAGATGAATTTGCTTGGTGAATATTAGTTACGGCAATGGGTGTTGTGGTACCCGGTAATACCGCAAGATTTGTTGTCACACCAGCTTCATCTGTAAGTAGAAAGGCAAAAGTATCTGAATAATTACACTCAAAAGACCCGCCATTATACTCTTCAGAAGCCATTATAAAGTTAAAGCTTATAAAGTCGGCTAAGGGAACGAAATCAAATTCAATTAAAGTTGCATCATTCGTATTCTCACCAGAAATAATATCCAAATCAGGATCTCCATCCCATGATGCCCCACTTGAAGTCCCAGTATTTGGACCCTCTCCAAACTCTGCGTCACCAGTACTTAAAATGATACCATCTTTAAATGGAAAACTCACACCATTACCAAAGAAATAACCAATACCATTTGGTGTTTGACCAAAATCTGTTCCTGTAGATGACGTTATATTAGAAATTTGCGCACAATCGTTATTTATTAATACATCTTCAACTAATTCTTGTACTGTAAAAGTATCTTCCTCTACTACAATATTATCACCTAAAACAAAAACGGTTGTAACAATGGCTTGACCGTCACAACCCAAAGGGTTACCATCTTCAACCGTAAGTGTAACAGAATATGTACCTGGGGTCGGGAAAGTGTTTGTTACTGTTTGTCCACTCGCTATAGATCCATTTCCAAAATTCCAATTATAAACAGCGCCATCACCGCCATAATCAGAAAAGGTTGCATCGCCTGTAAATTCTATAGTATCTCCGGGGTTAATACCAATAACTCCCGATCCATTAGGAGCAGGAACGGTACTAACCAAAAATGGTGTTATCGTTTGACAAGGCACAACACAATAAATATCTGCTGCAAATCCAGTTGTAACTCCAGAACCATTAGTCACAAATTCAAAAGTTAAACAACCGCCTGGATTAATCGCTGTATCTGCAACTATTTCACCAGGATTTACAACTCCTGAATAAGTCCCTATTACGGGAGCACTAGTATCATCTCCATCATAGATTACCAAGTAATCCAAATTTAACTGCGTACTAAAGCTTGTAAAATCAACGATCATAAATTGATCGGCGTTTTCAGGACAAATAGTGGTTACATAATTTTCATCATTATCGTAATTACCAAATTCCCCTCCAGAATCATAGAAATTTCCTGTACATTGAATAAACGTACCATTTTCCATGTTCAAGTCTTGAGCAATACCACAAAACGAAAACAAAAGGAAGGTTAATAAAATAATTTTTTTCATAGCAAAGTTGATTAATGTAAAATTAGAGGCCCGAAAATTTTAATTTGTTACTATTGACAAAGATTACGTTTGTATTAAATCCAAACGAATAATTAAAAAGAATAGTATTTTTCAGATTAATGAGAAGATAACTAAGCACACTAACCCCTTGACTGAGTGAAGAATACACAGTACAAAAAGGGCTTAATAAAGTAACTAATAGTAGTCTTTTTATCATATAAATTTAACTAGTCAGGTATAATAGGCCCGAAATTTAATAAAATTAAAAGAATTTGCTCCTATTAATATCAATTAAAATTCGTCATAACACTACTGATTTTATAGGATAATAAGGGGGTTTCAGAAATTAACTATTAAATTCCATTCCATTTTTTGCGAAATTCACAATTCACTTCAATTTAGAATCACTAATCCTTTTAGAATAAATTATGAACTTCAATTTATAGAATTAGTATTTTTGCACAAAAAAAAGAATGGAACCCATTACAATCTCTATACAAGAAACTACGACACCAACGATTATAAAATTTGTAACTCCTCATTTTTTAACCAATCATGAGAGTTTCGAATATAATAATATTGATGAAGCCGGAAACTCGCCTTTAGCTCAACAATTATTCTACTTGCCCTTTGTTAAAAAAGTATACATTTCCTCAAATTTTATTGCTATTGAGCGGTATAATATTGTAAGCTGGGAAGATGTACAAAAAGAAGTAGGAGAGCAGATTGAAAACTTCATCAATGAAGGAGGCACAATAGTTAGCAGTGATGCTAAAGCTAAAAAAACAGCTGTTACGGTTTATGCTGAAAGCACTCCAAATCCTGCAGTACAAAAATATGTGTCTAACAAAAAGCTAGTGCCCACTCACTTTGAATTCACTAACATTGAAGAGGCTAAACCCTCTCCTTTGGCAACTGAATTGTTTAATTTTCCATTTGTAAAATCCGTGTTTTTTGATGAAAATTATGTTTCAATCACAAAATATGATATCGCTGAATGGGAAGATATTACTATGGAGCTAAGAGAATTTATTAGATCATTTATTGAGCAAGGTAAGACTGTAGTTGAAACTACTGCTCCTGAGGCAAAGCAAAAAACTACCGAACAATTAGACGCTAACTTTGAAACCTTAGACGAAACCTCAAAGCAAATAGTAAATATATTAGAAGAATACATTAAACCTGCAGTTGCAAGTGATGGAGGAAATATTGAATTTAAATCATACAACCCTGAAACTAAAGTAGTAAGTGTAATTCTTCAAGGTGCTTGTAGTGGCTGTCCGTCATCCACATTCACTCTTAAAAATGGTATTGAAAACATGCTAAAAGAAATGCTAAAAGATCAAGTTAGTACAGTTGAAGCTATTAATGGATAACACGCGATTTATATAAATTAAAAGGATGCTGTTTAAGCATCCTTTTTTTATGTTCAGTTTTAAGTAACTTTGAGAATGAGAATTTTATTCCTTCTTGTTAGTTTAGCCCTTTTTAAATGCAATCCAAACAACACTAAGCAAATGCCACAGCAACACACCAATGCGCTTATTAATGAAACTAGTCCATACTTGCTACAACATGCCCATAACCCTGTAAATTGGATGGCTTGGAACGAGGCTTCCTTAAATGTTGCAAAATCAGAAAACAAACTCATAATAGTTAGTATTGGCTATGCTGCTTGTCACTGGTGCCATGTCATGGAACATGAAAGTTTTGAAAATGAACAAGTCGCAGACGTTATGAATTCTCACTTTGTCAATATTAAGGTAGACCGAGAAGAACGACCAGATATTGATCAAGTGTATATGTCTGCAGTGCAATTAATGACGGGGCAAGGTGGTTGGCCATTAAATGTTGTTGCGCTTCCTGATGGCCGACCTGTTTGGGGAGGTACTTATTTTAAAAAGGAGCAATGGACTTCGGCATTACTTCAAATTCAAAAATTATATCAAGAAAACCCGGCCAAACTTGAAGACTATGCTTCCAAATTAAGTACTGGAATTGCGAGTATGGATATTGTCAAATTAAATGAAGACAATTCAACAATTGACTATAACACCATTGGGGCCTCTTTAAACAAATGGGAACCTTCGTTTGATTATAAATGGGGCGGCATGCAAAGAGCACCAAAATTTATGATGCCTAATAATATTGATTTTCTTTTACAAGAAGCATATCAAAATAACAACTCCCAACTTAAAACATATGTGCACACTACATTAGAATCAATGGCTAATGGCGGAATTTACGATCAAATTGGAGGAGGATTTTCAAGATATTCGGTTGATGATAAGTGGCATATTCCTCATTTTGAGAAAATGCTTTACGATAACGGACAGCTAGTTAGCCTTTATGCTCGAGCATATAAGGCAAGCAAAAACCAGCAGTACAAAACTGTAATTATTGAAACCCTTAATTTTATTGATAGAGAGCTTAAGGGAATTCAAAACAATTTCTATTCTTCATTAGATGCCGATAGTATAAACAACCAGAATGAATTAGAGGAAGGCGCATTTTATGTTTGGACAAAAAATGAGTTAGAACTTCTTTTAGGTTCCGATTTTGAATTGTTTTCAAAATACTTCAACATTAATAGTTTTGGAAAATGGGAAAAAGAAAATTATGTCTTAATAAAAACAAACTCAGATTCTGAGTTTTGTGAGCATGAATCCATTTCAGAAGAAACCTTCCAAGAAAAACTCAAAAATTGGAAACAACTTCTTTTTGAAGCCAGGCAAAAAAGACCAGCACCTCGCCTGGATGACAAGACCATTACGTCCTGGAACGCACTGATGGCTAATGGCTATTTGGATGCATACGAAGCCTTAGGTGAAAAAAAGTATTTAGAGACAGGCATTGCTAATCTTGAATTTATATTAAATCAACAGCGACAAGAAGATGGTGGATTATACCGAAACTTTAAAAATGGTAAATCAAACATTAATGCTTACCTCGAGGATTATGCAGCAACGATAAGTACTTGTATAAAGGCCTATCAACTTACAATGAAAGAATCTTATCTCTCAGAAGCCAAGCAACTCACAAATTATTGTTTTGATCATTTTTATGATGCCCAAAACAAGATGTTCTATTTCACTTCAAATTTAGACCCCAAATTAATTGCCAGACAAATGGAGTATCGAGATAATGTGATTCCCGCTAGTAATTCGGTGATGGCCCATAACCTTTTTAAATTAGGTAAATATTTTGAACACTCACACTACAAATCTGTAAGTGAACAGATGTATAAAAACATTAGCAGTGAAATAACCGATTACCCTTCAGGTTATTCTAATTGGTTAAGCCTAAACTTAAAGTATTCTAAGCCATTTTATGAAATTGCTGTTTCAGGTGAAAATGCAGATTCGTTAATTCCACAATTAAAACAACAATTTCTTCCAAATACAATAATTGCGGGATCTAAAACAGAGTCTCAATTACCTCTTCTTAAAAACAGATTTGTAAAAAATGAAACCTATATCTATGTGTGTGTAAATAACAGTTGTAAACTCCCTGTAAAAACGATTACTGAAACTTTAGGTTTAATCCAATAGTTTATAAACAAATCAGTTTTTAACAATACTATAAGTTAACATTATAAAATTTTTAGAATTGACATAAATGTCTATTTTTGCAATCCTTAAAAACTCTGAACAGTCTTTGAGGAATTAAAGAAAAAGAAACAACTTCCTTATTATTTTAGTAATAGGAAGTGAAAAAAATTGCAAAACTTGTATTATGAAAAATTTCCTTTTATGTGCTGCATTGGCCATATTTTCATCAGTAGACTCTAATGCTCAAGGGCTTGTTGGTAATTCAGATCAAATTGGTAACTCCGGTGGCCTAATTACAACCTCAACTCGAAAGAAAAACGTTAACATTGATGGATCTCCATTTGTAAATGAGAGTTATCTCCCAATAGAACTAACTACATTTGAAGATCGCAATTTCAAAGGAAGATACAACGCCTATAATGGTGACATGGAAGTATTAGACGATGAAAACGGTAAAGTTTTTGTTTTAGACAAAGCCATGGACAACTATGTCGTTAAATTTATTGGGTTAAATAAGGCGTATAAAGTGTATAGCTACATTGATGATGATGGATACATTGAGTCTGATTTTTTCATTACATTAAGAGAAGACGAAAAAGTAACTTTCCTTCAAAGGGAGCGCATAATCTTTTTAGAAGAAAAAGTTGCTGAAAGTACATACGATAGAGGAAGACCGGCTTCATATAAAAGAGTTAAGGATAAATTTTACATCCTCATTGCCGGTGAAAATGCTCAAGAACTACCTTCAAAAAGAAAGGAAATAGCTAAACTTTTTCCAGACCATTCAAAAGAAGTTTTAGCCTTTTTAAAAGAGCATAAAACGAGTACTTCTGACGTTGAAGAATTAACTGAGTTTATGGTTTTCTTAAATACATTGTAAAAAACAAAACAGCTTAAAAAAGCCCACATAAGGCGTTAATAATTAATTTATTAGCGACTTATGTGGGCTTTTTTTTTGATTATCTTTATCTTTAAATTATAATCAACTTAAAACAAAACTATATGGAATTAGAAAAGTGGATTGAGAAAGGATTTGATCTTATTATAGATTTCGGTCCAAAACTTATAGCTGCCATTTTAATATGGGTAATTGGCTCCTGGATTATTGGCATCATTTTAAAAGGCGTAAGGAAAGCCATGGATCTTAGGGACTATGATTTAAGTCTTAAAAAGTTCTTGTTGAACTTATTAAGCTGGATGATGAAAATTGCACTAATTATTGTTGTTTTAGGTACATTAGGTATAGAAACCACTTCTTTTGCTGCCATATTAGCAGCAGCTGGTTTAGCGGTTGGTTTAGCACTTCAAGGTTCATTATCTAATTTTGCTGGAGGTGTTTTAATAATGATATTTAAACCCATAAAAATTGGTGATTTAATTCAAGCACAAGGCGAATTAGGTGTTGTAAAAGACATAGAGATCTTTACTACCAAATTAACAACTCCCGACAATAAATTGGTTATCATTCCTAATGGTGCATTATCTAATGGAAATATCACAAACTATTCTGCTGAAGGTAAATTAAGAGTCGATTTAACTATTGGTGTGAGTTATAATTCGGACATTAAAAAAACTAAAGAAATTTTAATGAATGTATTAACGAGTAACCCTCAGGTACTTCAAGACCCTGCCCCTACAGTTAATGTCAAAGAGTTAGCGGATAGTTCGGTTAATTTTGCTGTAAGACCTTGGTCAACAACTGCAGACTACTGGGATGTGCATTTTGGAACTATCGAAGCTTGTAAAATAGCTCTTGATGAAGCCGGAATTGAAATTCCGTTTCCTCATGTGCAGGTTATTAAAAATTAGGTTTTTTAGATTTTAAAGCTACAAAGTCTTTTAAATAATAAGGTTCAAAATAAGCAACGTCTTCAAAGTTGTTTGTTTTGAACTTTTTTTCTGAAATTCTTCCCATTGTACTTGCACTTGGTAAAACACCTTCCTTAAAAATTGCATTTTCATGGGTTACAATTTCTTTTGTTTTTTCCACGCCATTGCCTACAAAATACACTTGACCTTGATGTAACCATTCAGAATATGAATCGTCATCAAGAACCTCTGCCTGAATTTCTCTTTGTATTTCAAATGAACTATTAAATACAGCAGAATATACTTCCATCCTACGTGCATCGAGCATTGGAATCACCACTCCTCTTTTGGCATCTACCTGATGCGATAAAGCTTCTAAGGTTGAAACTGAGATCAACGGGATGTCTAAAGCAAAACACAGGCCTTTAGCGGCTGAAACACCTATACGTAATCCAGTATAAGACCCAGGACCTTTACTAACCCCTACGGCGTCTAAATCCTCTTTTTTAAGAGCCGCTTCTTTTAATACATCCGCAATAAACACATGAAGCGTTTCGGCATGCGAATAATTAGAATTATAATCCTCTTTTAAAACTAAAGTCTCTCCTTCCTTAGAAAGAGAGACTGAACAGTTAGTTGTTGTTGTTTCTATATTTAATATTAAGGCCATGCCCTTTTACTTAAGTATTAAGATTCTTCTTCCTCTTCTCCTGAAGTTCTTTTTTGTTTTTTAACTTCAATTTTGTCTCCCGACTTTAATGTTTTTGAAACGACATTATACGGTCCAACAATAATCTCATCGTTTTCCTTTAGACCAGACACAACTTCAATATTTGCGTTGTCTTGAATACCAGTTTTAATAACACGAAGTTTAGCCTCACCATTATTAGTTACAAACACACATTCAAACTTTTCTTCGGCTTCTGGTTTTTCTTGAAACTCAGACATTTCTTTATACGTCTTTTTAACTGACGATGTATCTGTTTTAATTACAATTGAACTGATAGGTATCGCAACCGCTTTTGGTCTACTCTCAGTAATAATATCAACAGTAGCAGTCATCCCAGGTCTGAATGGAGAGTAATGCTCTGGCTTCCCTTCAACCAAATCTCTATACGAACTTTCTAAAATTCTCACCTTCACTTTAAAATTTGTCACCTGATCTGCGGTTAATTGACCATCTGCAGAGTTTGCAATTTCAGTAACAATACCTTTAAATTCCTTTTTCAAGTAAGCATCAACTTCTACAATTGCAGAATCTCCAATAATAACTTTTACAATATCATTTTCATTAACATCTACTTCAACCTCCATATTATTAAGGTTAGCTACTCGTAATATCTCTGTACCAGCCATTTGCTGCGTTCCAACCACACGTTCACCTAACTCTACATCTAACTTAGAGATAGTACCACTCATTGGTGCGTATATATTTGTACGATTCAAATTATCCTTAGCTTCATTTACGGTTGCTCCAGTACTTTTTACATTATAGAAAGCAGATTCTTTACTTGCCTCAGCAATTTCAAATGCTGATATGGCTTTATCCCAATCTGCTTTAGAAATAATTCCCTTTTCAAAAAGTGATTTCTGACGCTCATAATTTGCTTTAGCCTCCTTTAAGGATGCTTCTGCCTGGCTTAACCCCGCTTTACTATTTTGAAAAGTAGCTTCACTTCTTACTAAATTTGATTGGTAAATATCAGGATTAACGCGAACTAATAAATCGCCTTTTTTCACTTGCTGACCTTCTTTAAATGGTAAACCAATTACTTCTCCAGACACCTCACTTGATAACTTCACTTCAACCTCAGGTTGAATCTTACCAGTTGCAGAAACTGTTTCTACAATTTTTTTGAGGGTGATTTTTTCAACTTGAACCGTTTTAAAATTCCCTTGATTGCCAAACCATCCAGCCTTTTTACCACCAATTAACACGGCAAAAACAACTAAAGCAACAATTAATATTATTATAATGGTCTTTTTACTCATAATGATTTAGTTTAATTCTGTAATTGGAATTCCGAAGTAGAATTCTAAAACTTTTAGTTTAAAAATATAATCAAATTTTGTTCTTACAACATCCGATTGAGCATTCTCAAATTGACTCCTTGATTGATTATAGTCAAAAGAGTTTGAAAGCCCAACATTATATCTTTCTTGTGCATAATTAAATGCTAACGAACGGGCCTCTTCGGTTTTTAATGCTGCCTCGTATGCTTTTTTAGAACTACTTGCGTCATTATAAGCCTGATACACATTAGACTCTAAATCTAAATTTGCTTGTTCCAATAAATACTTATTATTTTCAACATTAATCCGACTCCTTTTAATGTTATTTTTAACACTATTTCTATTAAATACTGGAACATTAAGCTGTAAACCTAAAGCTGTACCATCAAACAGGTAAAGCTGGTCGATAAAAGGGATTTGCTCTCCTGTTGTAATATCTAAGGAAGAACTTGACCACCTTGTATTATACCCTAAAAAACCTGCTAAGGTTGGAAAATTACTAGTCTTAGCAATTTCCAAATCCTTTCTTGCCAACTCATAATTTGATTCAGCAATTTTAATATCGTTCAATTCTTCCTTAGCTTTCTCAATAATAACGGTCGGTTTTTCACTTAAAATAGACTCCGAAAATAAACTTATGTCGGTTTCTTCAATATCAAAGGATTCATATTCTTGAACCTTTAACAATTGAGCTAAACCTAATTTCGAGATAAACAATGCGTTTTCCGCATCTATTATTTGTTGCAATTGCGTCGCATCTGTAGCTTTTATTTCTAATAAATCACCTTCAGGCAATACCCCTGCATCCACCAATTCTTGAGTTCTATTAATATTTTCCTTAGTGATATCATTTTGGGTGTTTAATACCTTTAACTGTTCTTTATTAAACAAAATTTGCAAGTATGAGTTTGCCACAAACAAGGCAATGTCATCTTTCATTTTATCTAATTGATATGACGCTGCTAATTGGTTTAATTTTGCGCGTTGCAAGTTTTTCCAATTACGAAGGCCTGAAGACAAGTTAACAGATGAGTTTATACTTGCTGACATCGATTTAAAAGTTTCATTTTCAAATTGATTTGTCGCAGGGTTAATGTTTGCTCCAGTGTTTCTATTATACGATGAATTCCCGTTAAGGTTTGGAAAGAAATCTGATACAGCTTGAGACTTATCTATATCTGCCAAATCTACATTTAAATCCGACTGTAATATGGAAATATTATTTTCTAAGGCATGCTCTACGCATTCTTGCAAAGACCATTTTTTATCCTGGGCGGAGGCTGAAAATCCAATGAGGATTACCAATAGGGAGATTACTTTTTTCATAATTAACATATATGTCTAATGAAACTATAAAGTGTTACAAATTATATTCAATATTTAAGCATCAATAAAACAACGCTTAAAATCAAAGCTATAAATCAACCCTATATTAAATAACCTAAGATATTATTTAGTTGTTTTAAAGCTTCTATAAATCCAGTATGTAATACCTCCAATTAAGATATAAGGTACGGCCATTAAATAGACAATACCGTCATTTACACCTTCTGCTGTAGAATTTCCTTCTTCAGATTCTAATACAGCTCTACACATGGCACATTGGGCTTCTGCTGGCAAAGCGATAAACAATAGAAAAATTACTAAAAGCCAATATTTTGAGTTCATAAGCTTTAATTTAATAATATGGAGAAATCATTAGGTATACAATTACTCCTGTAACCGCTACATATAACCACATCGGAAACGTGATTTTTGCAATTTTTTTGTGTCGTTCTATATTATTTGTAATAGCACGAACGTATGTAATTAACACAAATGGAATAATTACAATAGATAATAAAATATGAGTTATTAAAATCACATAATACACATATTTAATTGCACCTTCACCACCAAACTTTGTACTATCACTTGACATATGATAAGCGACATACATGCCTAAAAACAAAACAGAGCAAGCTATAGCTGTTTTCATTATGTTTTCATGAAGCTTCAATTTCCCCTGTTTAACAGCCACAACACCAGCAACAAGTAAAACAGCTGTTATACCATTAATTGTAGCATAAATGGGCGGTAAAAACGTGAAAGGTTCAACGTCTAAACCAAAATCCTTTAATTTCACTCCAAATAGAATAGCTACCACTACCGGAATTACAATTGACAAGATCACAATCCACTTGTTGTATTTTTTTTCTGCTTCTAAATTCTCCATTACTTACTCTTTCAATAATTTAGCAATATCCTCTTTAAGAATAGTTATTTCTTCTTTCTCTCCGTCATCATTTATACCTTCTTCAATAGAAACTGTTCCTCTGTAATAAATTATCGGATTACCAGATTCATCGAGACGAGAACGTATATAACCATCTTTATCAATTAACGCGAAGTTTCCAGAATGCTCAAAACCACCTTCTACTTCACCATTTTTATTGGTATATAGATTAAACCCTGTATTTGCCAAATTATAAATATCATCTTCAGCTCCAGTCATAAAATGCCAGTTCTCATTTTTCACACCGTGATGCTCTGCATAGGCCTTTAAAACTTCTGGCGTATCATATTCTGGGTTAATGGTAAATGAAGCCATTCCGAAATTTTCTAATCCGTCAAATTCATTTTGAATATCCACCAAGTTTGCATTCATTCTTGGGCAAATTGTTGGACAAGTAGAAAAGAAAAACTCGACTACATATACTTTACCTAAATAATCCTTATTTGTAATAGTTTTACCATTTTGATCGGTAAAACTAAACTCCGGCACCTTTTTGGGCTCTCCATAAGCGATAATGAAAGGAAGCTTTTCTTTACCTTCAGCAGTGTTATTTACATCTTTACTTTCCGGCTCAGTACCAGAAACCGACTCACTTCTACTTTCGTTTCTAATGACATCTTCATTAGATAATCTATCAATGATTTTTGGAACAAATAGAATTCCAAAAACAAGAACTACAAAAGAAATCCCTACGTATGAATAATTTGTTTTATTGCTCATTACTTTGTTTTAAATCACCAGCGCGTCTTGTGGTTGAGTCAAACTTACCTTCTCGCTTTTGGCGGTATTCGGTAAATAAGATTCTCACATCTTCGCTCATTTTATTTTTTATTTCTGCAACTTCAATACTATTATATGAATACAAACCATAAACTTGACCATCTATAGCTTTTTCATTATCCGTCCTATCATCCAATCGGCCTCTCTGGTTTAAGTCTTTATCAATTACAAAAACATAATCTGTTGCCATATCATTATGCAATGATCTCAATGACTCCAAACTATTATAAAAGGCATTAATAGAAGCTTTCTCTGCAAAAGCAAACTCCCAAAACCTCATGTTATCATAATTATTAATTTCCCTTTCAAGTTTTAATGCTTCAGCCTCGCTTCCTTTAGGCAAAACCATTACCATTTGAAATTTTTTAAACCCCTTGAACTTATCATAAACCAACTCTTTTAAGTTAGATGCCGAGATAGCATGATTTAAAGGATTGTTACCAAGAAACCCGACAACTGTGATTTGATCTTTTAAAGTGACAGACTCACCATTAGCGTTGGTGAAGTTTTTAAATTCTAAAACCCCTTCTTTTACGATATCTAAAGGCTGATAATTATGGGTAGATGGATAGAGAAGTAATAAAAACATTACTGGGAGAAAAAACAGTATTCCTAATACTCCGTTACGTTTTAATTGTTTTGAATTCATATCACCTATAACTTATCCATTTGTAAGAAGAAACATAGTTTGTAACAGCCTGAAAATCTACAATGTTCAAGTTAAAACCATGAGGTGCAAAAATAAAAAAGACGGTTTAAATAAACCGTCTTTTTTTAATGTATTTATCGCTTAAAAATCGCGTTTAATATATCCTGAAGCGTAGACACTTTCAACGTAACCACCTTCAACAAGTAGGATAAAAACTAAATAGCATATTAAGAATATTGCCGTCCAAACAACAGCTCTTCTTAATCCTGGCGCCTCATCTCTCATGTGCATGAAGTCCCAGGTAATATAATAAGCTTTTACTATGGTCAGGATAATAAATATCCAGTTTAATAATTTCATTCCTAAAACAGATGTCATTAAAGCATCTGGTTTATATATTCCCAATACAACTTCTACAGCTGTAATGATTGATAATAGGATTAATACACCCCAAATTTTTTGAGTGTTTGATTTAAATTTAATTAATCCTTTAAATATTTCTAATTTATGTGCGTCTGCCATTTTAATTCTAAATTATTAATTAAACTAAGTAGAAGAATGTAAATACGAATACCCAAACTAAATCTACAAAGTGCCAATACAATCCAACTTTCTCAACCATTTCGTAGCTACCTCGTCTTTCATAAGTACCTAAAATTACGTTGAAGAAAATTATAATGTTTAATACAACTCCCGAAAACACGTGGAATCCGTGAAATCCAGTAATGAAGAAAAAGAAATCTGCAAATAAAGGAGAGCCATACTCGTTTACCTGAAGGTTAGCACCTTCTACAACAGCTTTACCGTTATTGGCTATTTGCTTGATTGACTCTTCACGAGAAAGTACAGTTTTGTGACCTTCTTCATTAATAATTTGTGTTCTAACTAATACATTAGAATGTGATTTCAATCCTTTTAAAACTTCATCAACAGTATAAGTTGGCAAAGAAGACTCACCAACAAACCAAAGTCCGTTTTTATTCTCGTGTTCTGTACGCATTTTTTGCTCAGCAGTAACGAAATCAGCTAATGCTACACGTTTAAATACCTCTTCACCATTTACAGTTTTATACTCTCCAAACTGTAAAATGTTTCCACCTTTAGTTTGAATAGCTCCGTAATCTCCTTGTATGAAAGTAGCCCACTCCCAAGCTTGAGATCCAACGAAAATTAAACCACCAATAATGGTTAAGAACATGTAAAAAGTAACTTTTGCTTTTTTCATGTGATGTCCAGCATCTACTGCTAACACCATTGTAACAGATGACATAATAAGAACAAATGTCATAAATGCTACGTAAATCATTGGTAACTCTTGACCGTGTAAAAACGGTACGTGAGTAAACACCTCATCGGCAATTGGCCAAGAATCAATAAATTTAAATCTTGAGAAGCCATAGGCGGCTAAAAACCCAGAGAACGTTAAGGCATCAGATACGATGAAAAACCACATCATCATTTTTCCATAACTTGATTTTAGAGGTTCATTTCCTCCTCCCCATTGTTTTCCTTCGGTTCCAGTATTTACAACTGTAGTATTCATATGAAAGGTTTAGTTTTTTAAAGTTGGCACAAAAATAGACAAATTATTTATCTAAAGAAATATAAAAACAAAAAGAGGTACACCCACAATACATCAATGAAATGCCAAAAGGTAGCAGCAAGTTCAAAACCAAGCATTTTTGATGAAGTATACTTCTGTTTAAAATGATTATAAATTACAACAAGTAAGCATATTAGCCCAGCAATAACGTGCAATATATGCACCATTGCTATGATATAAATATAGGACATTGTCACGTTACTTGTAGGTCCAGTAAAGTTATATCCGGCATCAATTATTTCGTTAAAACCAATGATTTGGTTCACAATAAAGACAATTCCTAAGGCAAATGTTGCCAATAACCAGATGCTCGTTTGCTTTCTGTCATCCTTTTTAAGTGCTCTTTTAGATAACATCATACAGATACTACTTAATACAATTACAACTGTACTAATAATAAAAGCATTTGGTAATTGAAAATCTGAAAGCCAATCTTCTCTATTGCTCGACACAATAAATGCACTGGTCCAACCAGCAAAAGACATTATTAATGAAACGATACCAAAACCAAGCATCATTTTCTTAGCTCTAGCGTTTTTCTCTTCGAAAGTTCCTTCTGTTAAATCCATGTTTAAATATATTTATCTACGACGTAAACAATTTGAAGTAATGTAATGTAAGTCACACTTGACAGCATTAATTGTTTTGCAGCTTTTGATGTACGAAGTTTGTACAATCTAAACGCATAATACAACATAACTAACCCCAACGCTAAAACTATAATGGCTCCTACAACAGACAAATGAAGATCTCCTGTTACTCCAAAAGCCGGAATAATTGAAGCTAAAACGGTCCATATAGTATACATTATAATTTGGACTGCTGTCCCTTTATCTCTTTTTTTGGTAGGCAACATAAAAAAGCCTCCCTTTTCATAATCGTCATATAAAAACCAACCAATTGCCCAAAAATGAGGAAACTGCCATAAAAACTGAATGGCAAACAAAGTACCTGGCTCAATACCAAATTCATTTCTTGCAGCTACCCAACCTAACATAAACGGTATGGCTCCTGGAATCGCACCAACAAATACCGACAATGGAGTTTTAGTTTTTAATGGCGTGTAAACACTTGTATATAGAAATATTGAAATCGCTCCATACATTGCCGTCCTTGGATTTATGACATATAAACAAGCTATTCCTAAAATGGTGAATGACACTGCAATAACAAACGCTGTGTTAACAGACATACGACCATCTGGAATTGGTCTCCTTTTAGTACGATCCATTAAAGCGTCTAAATCACGCTCAATAATTTGATTATACGCGTTAGAAGCACCAACCATAAAGTAACCTCCTAAGGCAAGTAAGATTAAAACAAACCCATCTATGGTGTCACATCCAAGAAGGTAACCTGCAATAGATGAGAATACTACACTCACCGAAAGCCTTACTTTTGTTATTTCTTTAAAATCAGAATAAGCAGAAGCTATTGAAAAAGAAGAATTTGAATGATCCAAAGTTAGTTTAATTAGTCGCTAATTATGCGATGCCAAAGATACTTTGAAATTTAGATTTGAGCAATGCTTAAAATAAGTAATTACTAAATTAACAGAAATAGTATCTTTATGATAACCAAAAACATAAAGAAACCATGAAATTAAGAACATTTCTATTAATTTATTTTGTCCTTTTCATCGGAAAAACACACAATCTTCAAGCCCAAAACTTCGACAATGTGGTTATAAAAGCTCAAAAGGTTTCAGAACATGTTTTTATGCTCCAAGGTGCTGGAGGTAATATTGGAGTGTTTGTTGGACAAAAAGGTGTTTTTGTTATCGATGATCAATTTGGAGCACTAACACCAAAAATAGAAGCTAAAATAAAAACACTAAGCACATTACCCTTAACCTATTTGGTGAATACTCATTTTCATGGAGACCATACAGGAGGAAATGAAAATATGGCCAAATTAGGTGCACAGATAATTGCTCATGAAAATGTAAGATCACGTTTAGAGAATACACCTAAAAGAGATGGAACAATGGCACCAACTGCGGCGCTTCCTATTATTACATTTAGTGAACGCCTAAACCTTTTCATGGACAATGAAAAAATTGCCGTTTTTCATGTTGACAATGCTCATACAGATGGTGATGCTATCTTATACTTTACAACTTCTAATGTACTCCATACAGGAGACACTTTCTTTAAAGAAAAATACCCTTATATAGATTTAAAATCTGGAGGAACTGTGAAGGGATATATTGATGCCGTGAAAAAGGGCTTAATTTTAATTGATGAGAATACTAAAATTATTCCCGGTCACGGTTCTTTGGCCAATAAAGCAGATTATGAACTATTTTTGAAAATGCTTTTAGAATTAAAAACAAAAGTCGAAACTGCTATTGCCAATGGATCTAACGAAGAACACGTTGCCCAAGACACTACAATAACAGCCAATTATGACAAATTAGGTTATGGATCAGGTTTTATTAATTCGGAAAGAATTAGAAGAACCTTTTATAAAAGTTTATCTCAATTATAAATCGTAGTACCAATTAAATATATCGGTTCTTAATCCAAAATTAAACCAAACTGTACTATTACTAAATGTAGTCGCCGTTTGTGATTCCGGATCAAAATCGCGATAAATCACCGATCCAAATAGTCTTAGATTAGAAGCTACGTTTAAAATGTAAGCACCTTGCAATTCTGCGTTAATGGTATGGGTTTTATTTCCTTGCCCAATGACAACGCCATTATCAAAAGGCCTTTCATTATAATCTCTATAGATATCGCCTCCATAACTAAAATCGTCACTACCATCGTCAAAATCCAATCCGCGTAAGCCAAATATTAATTTTGCATCAGCTGACCATCTTTTATAATTATATCGCGCTATAAGAATCCCTTCTTTAAAATTAGCGCCCCACAAATGGGCCATTGGCTGGTTATTATGAGCATAATTATTTACAATCGTGTTATGCGAATAGGTATAAGGCCTCACTTGGTTATATTCAAATTGAAGCAATAAATTTTTCACATTAAAGGCATTGTAATACTTTGCTCCTAACTGAAAACCAAATTTATTCTTCCAGCTGTCATTTCGCGCTTTAACATCTTCCAATGAAAACTCATCTAAAATAAATTGTCCATATAAATTAAATTTATTGTTCCATTTATACTTTGCTGTCATACCAAGTATTGCATTTCCCGACCCTTGACCTGATTCAAATTCTAAGGCTCTGAAAAATATAATCGGATTTAAATAATTGATATCAAACCCTCGACCGTTGGTATCTGTCCACATGACAGACTCAAATAATCCCAGGTTAAACTTTTTAGAAATATTCCAACTTAAATAATGGTTTGCCATGTACTTTGTTAGATAAGAATCGTCTACAATAACCTCGTCTCTTACATCACGGAGCCACATCCAATTAGAGGTATACTTAATCTTCCAAAATTTAGCATTCAATTTTAAATAGGTATGAGGACTTGAAACATCACTTTGCAATAATGAGCGGTAACCATCACCTATAAAATTACGTCCGTGACCAAACTGAACATTCATAAACTTGGCAGGCGTATAAGACAAATACGCTTCGGCAACAGGATAATCAAAAGCATCTTCTTTAAAACGTTTTGCAATACCACGACCAGGGATTATTCCCGCCTCTGGATAAGCCTTAATACGTTCTGCATACGAATTAAAATATTGAGGAAATCGACCTTGACTTTCTAAAAAAGAAGTAGAAAAACTAAACTTCTTTCCGAAGCCACCTTGCATTACAATACCCCTTGTATTGTTAAACGTATAACTAAAATCGGCATCGGTATCCTTACCAATTGCCAAATCAAATACGGGGTCAATAATTAACCAATAATCTTTAGCCTGTAGCTCTACTAAATGTTCATCCCAAAATTTTCTTGAAAACCAAGTGTCTTTAGATTTAGAAAGCGACTCTTTTTCGGCCTTCAAATCGTAATACGGCTTTACTTCATCATACATAAAAGGTTTTGAAGCAGTATGACTATTAGTTCCCACCATATTCATTTCTGCATCAAATTTACTATAATAGTTATGGGTAAACGGAATGTTTAATGTAGAGCTGTACTCAAACATGTCATACTTCATAGTGCTTGCATTTATACTATCTATCTCATTAGAAATCTCATTCTCAACCTCTGCGTTTTTCGCTGCTTCGGTAACCATTAAGGCAGGATTAACTAATGGAATTTGTATAGGCATAGAATACTGGAAGAAAATGGCATTACTATTATAGGTTCCTGGTTTAATTTTAGGCAGTAAGCCAAACACACGCTCTACTTCAGTTTTTAATTCTGGGTAAATTGCATCAATATAAATGATATTAAAAACACCATTTTTGTCTACTTCAAACAACACCTTAACATCACCTTTATAATTTGCTTCCGTAGCTACTTCGGGTGTTTTAAAATTATCGAATATATGTTGATTTAAAGATTGAGTAAAACATATCTTTAAACTATCAACAGCTGTGTTTTCACAGTTTGGAAAAACAGGTGGTTTCTCATACAAATGACTTTGTGAAAGCCCTAATAACGGCAGTAATACTATAAGTAGTAGGTGAAGTTTTCTCATTGGGTCTTTGACCATTTTAAAGGCGAAAGATACAATTTTTGAACAATCATAAAAAAGAAAACCGCCAAGCGATTTACTTAGCGGTTTTATTTGTTAATTATTGAACCTGAAAGACTATTGGCATTCTATACATGACCTCTACAGGATTATCGCGTTGTTTCCCAGGTGTAAGTTCAGGAATTTTACGCATAACTCTTGACGCCTCTTTCTCTAATCTTGGATGAGGAGCCCTTGCCATAACATCGGTCACCATTCCATTCTTATCTATTTTAAACTGAACACTTATGCGTTGCCTTCCCTCTAAACCCAATTCTTCAGCCAAATTCCCATTAAAGTTTTTTCTAATTAATTTGGCCAATTTATCAGACATACATTTCATTTTTGAATCCCTTGACTTTGCTCTTTCGCAACCAGGATAAACAGGTACTTGTTCTACACCCATCATATTAAAAATCTCCGGTGTTTCATCTGGACCTTCATCTACAATAATATCTTCAATTTTAGCAATCTCAGATGTGTTGTTTTGATCCGGTGTAATTACGGCTGTCTCTGGCTTAGAGTTATCCTCGTTATCAATTACCTTTGGTGTGCCTTTTAAAACAACCTTTTTAACTTTTTTCTCAGGTTGCGCCTCCTCCTTTGGTGTTTCGGCCACATAGTTTTTAACGTTAAATTCTTCCGAAGAATCTCTTGACATTGCCAACTCTCCTACAGAAGTAACTTCTGTTTCAAAACGCATTTCAAATAAGCCATAAGTAGCAAGTAAACACAAAATTAATCCCACTTGGAAATACAAGGTCCCATTTTTTTGTAAATTTACTTCATGCTTTTGTGTTTTCTTTGTGCCTTCACTGCCCTGGCCGGTAGTTTTGGCTTCATTAATGTTTTTCATAATACTATATTTAGAATGTTAATATTATATTAAAACACAAGAAGCATACCAAAAAAAATCCCGTCTTGAAAAAGACGGGATTTTAACTTATAATGAGATTTTAATTAATCTTGCACTTGGAATAAGATAGGTAATGAGTAAGGTACAGTTACAGCCTTTCCTCTTTGTTTACCTGGTTTCATTTTAGGCAAAAGACCAATTACACGTTTAGCTTCTTTTTCTAAACCTGGGTGTGGTGCTCTTGCGTTAACATTAGTAATATTTCCAGTTTTATCGATTTTGAAAATTACACTAATTCTTTGACGACCTGATAATCCTAAATCACCAGCTAAGTCTTTATTAAACTTTTTATTTACAAACTTTGCAATCTTATCAGACATACATTGTTTTTTCTTTGCGTTTCCTTTTTGTTTTTCACATCCAGGAAATACTGGTACATTTTCAATTACTGAAAATGGAACTTCGATATCTTCTTCAACTTCTTCTACCTCTACCTCTTCAACTTCCATGATTTCTTCTTCTTGGTCAGTCTCTGTAGATTCGATAATAGTTTCTTCCACTTCTACTTCATCTTCAACAACCTCAATAACTTCAGGTGCTGCTGGTGGAGGTGGTGGCGGTGGAGGTGTTTGTAATTGTTCTGTAATTGGAATTTCTTCCTCTAACTCTTCTTCCATATTCAATTGACCAATGTCAATTGCTTCCTTATCATACGTTTTGTAATTGATTGCTAAATTGGTTAGCAATAACATTAAAGCCAGACCTACGGCAAAATAGATTGAACTATTTCTACCAACATCTGCCTTAGGATTTTTCTTAGATTCCATTCTTAACTGTTTAAAGGTGTGCTAAATTAACCAATATTTTGATTAAAAAGCAAATGATTATACTATTTAACTTAAGCTTCACGCTTCTCATAAACGCCAATAGCACCAACAGAACATAGAACACCAAGTGTATTTGCTAAAATATCATACACATCGGATACTCTGTAATCCGTTAATACTGATTGTAATACTTCAATAACCATACCAAATGCGATGGCAATACTTATTAAAACAACATATTTGTGGTTTATGTTATATCTGGATATGGCTTTATACCAAATCGCAGTAAAAAGCGCATAGGCAACAAAATGGTAAATTTTATCGTCCATACTAGAGCCTAAACTTGGAACTCCTCCCAAATTTATTAAACTCATAATAGCAAGTGTTATTGAATAGCCACAAGCGGCAATTAACCAAATGCGTTTAAGCACCAATTAAAGCCTTGTAGTCATCTGCAGATAATAAGCCTTCTAATTCTGAAACATCAGAACACTTAACTTTAATCATCCAACCGTCGCCATAAGGGTCTGAATTTACTGTTTCAGGTGCATCCTCTAAGGCTTCATTAAATTCTATCACTTCTCCAGATACCGGTAAAAACAAATCTGAAACCGTTTTAACGGCCTCTACAGTACCAAAAATTTCTTCAGCATCAAGAGTTTCGTCTACAGTTTCAACTTCAACATAAACGATATCTCCTAATTCGCCTTGAGCAAATTCAGTAATTCCTACAGTGATTACATCACCATCAATTTTAATCCACTCGTGGTCTTTTGTATACTTTAATTCAGCTGGAATATTCATTGTTAATTCTTAAAATTTAGGCGACAAAGGTAATTTTTTTAATTTTTAATTTCAATAATTAATTCCCAAAATTATACCTTAAAGTAAATCCAGATCTAATGGTAGTTTGTGGGAATGCAGTAGATATAGCGTAATCTGAGAACGAATAATCAAAATAAAAGATACCTGTTAAGTTTTTACTAAAGGCATAATCTGCCGAGTACTTTATCGACAAAATATTTTGACCTGAGGTCACCTGGTTGTTATCTATATCTAAATATCTAATTATTGTTTTATTATCTCTTACCGAGATATCGGCCTTCATATTTAAATCACTTGTGATTGTTTGTCTTGGACCAGCCATTTTAGCTCTAATCTTAACATCCTTAAATCGGTAACCTAAACCTACAATATATTCGTAACCACTAATTTCGGTTAGCAGATTGTTGTCAAAACTTAGGGATAGAATTCTATCCTTTTTTACTTCGGCCAAAATTTTCACCGAATTTTTCATTTCAAAATCGATTCTAATCAGAGGACTAAACAATTCTTCTAAGTTGATATTACTATAAACAGTCTCGTTTTTAAAGTTTCCAGATTGGTCAATAGCATCTGCAGGTTGATCTGCATAATCCGCGCCATTTATTCCTGCTGTGTAATCTAAGTTAGTTCTAAACTGATTAATGGTATAACTTGATCTATAACCGTGATTAATTGAGAACCTTTTAAAGGTTTTTCTAAACCATGGGATTTTCATTAATCCTGTATACTTAAGTGTCCAGTTAGGAATTGGCACATCTCTAAATGCTCCCAAATCAATTTTTTCGGCATTACTTCCTTTATAGGCCGCCACAAAAGATGGCAATAATACAGCTTGGTTATTTTTACCAAACCCTAACGGATATCCCTCGGCATCTGTAGCAAAAGTATTTGAACCATAAAAATCTCTTGCCAATCGGTTAGCTACTTTTAATCGGTTAGCTCTAAATTCTTCAAAGGCCTTAGATCCATTTTCATCACTTTTACTAAATGCCGTACCAATAATGGTAGTTGAAATATTAAAGTTTCCGAATGAATTTTGAATTAATGAATTATAGGTATCACTAAATCCATCACCATTGGTATCTAACCCATTGAAATTTTCTGTGCTATTTTCAGAGTATACTCTTCCTCCGGTTAAATCAATTTTTAAGTCTTTTATAACCTCAATGTTTGCTGATAAATCTAAAACTCTATTAGTTACTTCTGTATACTGCTGATTGAATTCAGGAAAAACTGTCAACCAACCATTTCTAGCTACTTTTTCTCTAATATCGGCCTGACTACCAAAAGTATATCCAAACGATGGTTTTAGCGTTCCAATAAATCCTGGTGTTCTCAAATAACCAGGAAGGTAAGACCCATTATTTTCTGAATAATTTACTTGCACACGTTTTACCATGGTTAGTAAATCGACCATGGTATTGAATGCTTTTCTTTTACCATCACCACTTTCTTTATTGGCGTTTGGATCATCAGATTTAACTAACTTATTATTATCACCTTTTCCTGGAGGCGTATTTGCTTTTACTCGTCTTGTATCATTAGTACGTCTTTTGGTCTTTTTAACTAAACCGATATACTTGTAGAATGAAGCCATATTCATACTACCATTAATATTATGAGTATTTGCGTTCTGAATTGAATTCCCTAAATCATAAGTTCTTGGTACTCCATTCTCATCTATTACCTGGAAATCGTTATTTAAATCAGAACCTTTTTGCCATCTAAAATCACCAGTATAAGAATAGGTTGCTCTTAAAAAGCTAAATGTTGGTATTTTATAAATTGGTATATCCCAGTTTAATTGTAACTGCTGATTTTGAATATTTGGATCACCAAAATCAAAGAAGCCATCCCAAACATCTAAATTTGGATCTTGACTACCGTTAATAACATCATCCACAAAATAGTTTCGAACAATATTACTATTAGCTGCGAAGAAATTTAAACTTAGGTTATTGGTTAAATCAAAATTAACGGCATATTGCGTATCAAAAGTGTAGTTGCGTTTAAACAACTCTTCGATTCCTATATTCCCTCCGCCAAGTTCAACTTCTCTAAACTTTTGCTTACTAAATTGTCTAATGACATCTGAATTAAATGAAATACTTGATGGCAAATATTTGAAATTAAAATCTTTTAAAATCTTCCAATATTTGTTTCTGAAAATACTATCATTTTTCTTGAACGGCTCAACAGATTTTGGGTTAAATCCAAAATTGTAATTTAATCCTACTCTAACATTTTCGTCTAAGGAGTTTTCAATTTCAAAATCTCTATGTTCAACTTTATTATGTGAGTAGTTCACCGTTAAGTTCTCAACATCGTAAACTTTTGGTTTTGCATCCCCCGTTCTTTGCTTCCTTACGCCAATTAGGTTAACACTTTGACGCTTGGTATAATCTTCAGATTGTTCTCTAATTCTATCTTTTTCTTCACTTGAGGTTGCAGCATCAATTCTGGAATCTAAAGTTAAATCCTTATAAAACTGATCGTACTTAGGTGTTACAATTTCTTCACCGTGTGCAAAATTTAATGGCACTTGGATGCCCCATTCCTTTGGTAATAATTGTCCAAGATTAAAATTAGTTACAATATCAAATTGCTGAACATCCTCTCTACTTCTTTCATTTGGTCGCTGCTCTACAGAACCAAATCCGGCAGTACTTCGTCTCCCTGTTGCACTAACATTGGCAAAATCGGCAAAATTGGTATCCATGCTTAACACAGTTGCCCAACCACCTTCATCATCTAATCCTGATAAACGCAATTCATTGAACCAAACTTCTCCACAAACTGGCATTCCAGAAGTATTTGCATCTGGATTTTTAACACCAACCATTAATACTCTAACATCTCCAAAATTTGGATTTCCTTTAATAGCAACACGTTGTTGTCCAGGCGTGTGAGGATCAAACTCTCCAACAGGAATTACACCTCCCGGAGTAACATCATAAAAACTTGGAGCATCATTGGCTAAAGAGCCATCAGCAATACCTAAAGATTTTATTTGTTCGAGGGCGCTTAATTCTAATTCAATTTCGTTTGGCCAAACTTGTTCTGGTGCCAGACCATCCATTACCTCTAATGGCAACTCAATTTGATAGAAGTTTTGAGTAAAGTCATTACCCATTCTAATAAACCCAACCATATCTCCACTACTAAGGTTTCCTACTTCACCGTCTTCGGCATGCATAAACATTCGCAGTTTTTTATACTGCCTCATGTCTATGTTTATGTTTTTAAAAACCCCTCTAGAATCTCGAGGTTCTAATTCGCAAACTTCAACAACAAGAGATTGTTCGTTTTCACGTACGATTGTATTATTATTATTTAACTGCTCTCTAACCACTCCTGGAGGAGAAACATAGTTTCCTTCATTTTCTTGAAGCCCAATAATCCCCACATTAAACTCAGTATTATCGCCGTCATTATTTGGATCATCATCTAAGGACAAGCCGTAACGTCTCCAATCACTACGTACTAAATCTAAAGTTGCAAACCTAAGTACTGTGTTTTCTGTAAACTCTTGAAGATACATTCTCGCAAATCGAATAGAACGAATATCTGTTATTCCTCCAACAGCACGCGTTGGTGTAGAAATAGGAATTCTAAACTGATACCAAGTTACATCTCTTGTAGAACCATTTGGCAAGGTTACATTTCGAGTTTTAATATCATTAATTTGCTCATTATTTTGATTGGCCAATGCCGCAGGCGTAATCTCAACCTCATATTCAAAATAACTATCAATGGTATTCATTGTGTTATCTCTATTGATGTCTTCAACATCTGGTTGCGTTGTACTACCTCTATTTGTGTCTGAAAACTCATCTGGCGAGTTACCTTCAGTACCATTATACTCGCGGTATCTCTCAAAAATGTTACCATCAGCATTAATAAAATAGGTATAGTTATCTTTTGAAGGATCTTCTCCAAATTCTGCTCCAAACTCTGCAATCTCTTCTACATCATCATAGCCATCAAAACCAACATCTTGATTAATACGTTCTTGACCTGTACTTGAAAAAGTATAAACTAAAGATTGGTTGTTTGGCACAACACTACCCCAAGTTGTAGGTGGTAATAGAATAGAGACATCACCATCTTCTGGCAATCCATTTTCATATTGTTTTTTACCATCTCTTAGAACATCTTCGGAAATGTTACCAAGGTTAATCGTTAACTTCCCTCCTTGACTTGTTGGGTTATCTAAAAATGGATCTTGCACCCAAAACTCAATGTACTCAACGTTTGCTTGTTCAAAATCTGTTGAAGTAATTTGTCGCGTAATACCGGCCCAACTATCTGTTGGATTATCTACTAAACCATTTGAAGTCGTGGGGTCAAAATTGTATGGTCCTCGCTCTTCTGGATAGTAATTTAAATCTAAAGTGTTGATCACTGTACTTTGGCCTTGAACCAAATCTATTTGAGGGAAAATCTCGTCTATAAATACACGTCTGGAATAAAGGTTTGATAAATCTTCATCACTAATTCCACTTGGTCTTTGACTTGAGTAGAAAATAGGATCGATGGTATACCAGTTTAATAAGGCTCTATCAAATCCGTTTTGTTTACCATTTTCATCTTCATTTCCTTCGGCATAAACTCGACCAAGTTCTCTCGGTCTACTCGATAAAAACCATGATTGTGGCGACATTAAATCGATATTTCCTTGAGTCCCTTCAAAATCATCTACATATGCTGTAGCTTCTCCATTAAAGTCTGTTCCCTTTGGAGCTCCTGGAGATAAATACGCAAACTCACCTCTAACCGATAGATTAGAAGGCACATCGGTATCAACATTTGGTAATTTATTAGCCAACCTTGTAAAGAATGGCACTTCGGTAGAATAGTTACCGTTTAATCCCCAAATGGTATTATTAATAGATTCTGAATTGTAATTCGCTTTTTGTGTTACAGGTCTTTCATTCAAGTTTAAGAATGTTGCTCCTAACACAAAATTTTCGTTGAACTGATGTTCAACATTAATTCCTGTAAAACGCTTTGTTTGCTGACCGAAAACCGCATTATTCTCAACCGAAACATTAATTGGTGTGTTACTTGCTTTTAGAGATTCATCTAAAATTTGTACACGACCTAATTGATAATTTACGGTATAATCAACACCTTCAACAAGAACACGTCCACCAGCTGTAACGGTAACCGACCCACGGGGCACATTAAATGCACCAATAGGAATACCATCGCCTCCAGATGACTTGTAACGCCCTTTTATTTGAAACTTATTCTTTTCTGCCTCATCTAAAGCTGCTGTTTTAGTTGATTTATAAAGAATATCATATACATATTTTTCTTGGTTAGGATTGGTATAGATATCATCTTCATAATCTCCTGAAAAAGCAGGATCATCAAGAACATCATATAAATAACGCCCAAAAGGCTCTGCCTTAGTAAATACTATTTTCCCATTTTCGACCAATACCGTCTGTCCTGGAACAAAATCGAAAAACCCATCACCATTAAGTTGAGGGTCATTGTTAAAATTAAGTCGATCTAAATGAAATAATCGAATTAATGGCGTTTCTGAAATCTCGGTATCATCTGTTGGGTCAAATGGTGAGTTATTATCAAAAATTGGAAATGAAGTTCCATCCTCAGGTGTAATATAATTTAATGGAGATGCCTCAGTATAAAAGATATTTAACCTAAATTCATCCTGACTTAACTGATATGCACCAGTGTCATAGATGTTTTTCATCATTAAATCCCAAATAGGTTGATCTACACTTGTAACTGCAGATTTAAGCATTTTAAGAACCAAGTTATTATTAGTAATAATTTGATTTCCTGTATTCGGATCTTCATTTACATCGGTTGCATCGACACCATCATTTGCAAATTCCCCTACCTGATACACCTCACCTCCAACTGTATATTGGTAAGCGACAGCTAACACCTCGTCATTTTGTAATCTCTGATTTAAAGAGATGTAACCTAATTGTGTGTTTATGCGATACTCCGATCCTTGAATTAACTTTCTAGCATTCTCTAATTTCCCATAATCAAAACCTTCGTTTGCTGTTGGTAAAATCCCTTGTTCAACCGTAGTTATGTCTCTTACCGCAGAAGTAAGTTGCGAACCAGGACCTCCAATATTAAGAGGATCAAAGTCGTTATTACCATTATCTGGAAAAGAACCTGCAGGCACATTTACAAAGCCTGGAGGTATTGTGCCTAAACCTATAACTTCACTTTCACCCAAATCTTGGAATGCAGCAATGTTTCTAACATTTTCGGTTTGATTGGTTCTATTGGTAACCCAAACTTCTATTCTTGTAATCTGAACGTTACTATTGATAAACGGATATTGCCTTAAGGCTTCATCATAGTTCTCTCTAAAATAATGACCTAAAAAGAAGTGTCTGTTTTCATCATAATCTCTTGCAAAAAACTCGAATTCATCAAGTGTTCCTCCTCCTTGAGCAACAACCGATTTAGATTCCGATTTTTGTTCTGAGAATACAGCCGTAACTCTGGTCTTTCCAAATTGCAGTTCGGTTTTAACACCAAACAAACTTTGAGCTCCTGTTATTAGGGAGCTATTTAAAGGCATGCTTATGTTACCTACTTCAATTTTCTGAATGATATCATCTTCGGTAGGCGTGTATTCTAACTTTACTAAATTTTGAAAATCGAAGGTAGACTCTGTATCATAATTTGCAGTTACCTGAAGTCTTGTACCAATTTTACCCAATAAACTCAAGCTGATACGCTGATCAAAATCGAAGGTGAAATTACTTCTGTTTCTCGGTGAAAATGTAGGATTGTCTTGTTTTGTAAATAAAACACCTAAATCTAATTCAACCGAACCTTGAGGTATAACTTCTATTGTTTTTCCTCCAAAAATGGATTCGAAAAAATCTGAATTCACATAAAACTCAGGCAATAAATTTTTCTTTTGTTCTTCTGCATCACCCTTTTTCCCGTCTAAAGCATCAACTTTTTGCTTGTAATAAGACCTCAAACTTTCTTCTAAAACCAACTTTTGATATTCGGCAGGAGTTAGAATTACTGGATAATTAATATTGAAGGATCCAACTTTTTCGGTATAGATATAACGATTTGTGATTGGATCATAAGTGTATTTTGAAACAATGCTATTAGGGTTAGGCATTTCGATAGACCCCAAAGCAAACCCTGTTTTAGTTGAATCTTGATCAGTAGCAGGTAGGGTTTGAGAATACCCTAATGCACTTATCAGCACAAAGAAAGATAGTGCCAATAAAGTTTTTATTGATTTCATTAAATCGGGGTTAGTTGTACTCAAATCAATTATAAATTTTTTAAAGCTTCTTTTATAATGGTCTCTACATTAGCCTCAGAATTATTAGATATTACCTTATCTACAACGCGTTCTGCCTGCTTTTTAGTATAACCTAAAACCTCTAAAGCTGATAACGCTTCATCTTTATTTGTATTGCTTTCGACCATTGACATTTCGTCTAAATCGTAAACTTTAATCACCTTGTCTTTTAAGTCTAAAATCACACGTTGGGCCGTTTTTGCTCCAATCCCTTTAATAGACTGAATTAAAGCCACATCTCCCATGGCAATTCCTTCTCTAACTTGCTTTGGAGATAAAGACGACAACATCATACGTGCGGTGTTCGCTCCAATACCACTTACAGAGATAAGTAATTTAAAAATTTCTCGCTCAGCAACACTTGAAAACCCATACAATGTATGCGCATCTTCACGCACCAAAAGATAGGTGAATAATTTTAAATTTTCAGTATCAGGAATTTGAGAAAAAGTATGCAGTGAAATGTTTAGTAAATACCCTACACCATTACAATCAATAACAACATCTGTAGGATTTTTTTCGACCAATTTTCCTTGAATGTGTGTTATCATGTAGTTGATTTAGTTTAGAACTCAAATGTAATAAAATTATTTACATTTTATTAGTTAAACAAAGGCAATGATTACTTGTGCTTTTGGGCGTATTTTTCCTTTTCTTGAGCGTCTATTACTGCGATAGCCGCCATATTTACAATTTCATCTACACTTGCATGCAATTGCAAAATATGCACTGGTTTACGCATACCCATCATTATTGGACCAATAGACTCCGCTTTGTTTAATTCTTTTAATAGCTTATAAGTAATATTTGCAGCATCTAAATTAGGAAAGATCAAGGTGTTAACCTTTTTTCCCGCAATTTTAGAAAATGGAAATTGATCTATTAAAAGTTCATTATTTAAAGCAAAATCGGTTTGAAGTTCCCCATCGACCAATAAATCTGGAATTCGTTTATGTAAAATCTTTACAGCATCCCTAACTTTAGTTGTTCTCTCATTATTTGAAGACCCAAAATTAGAGTAGGAGATCATGGCTACAACCGGCTCTAAACCAAACATCTTAACCACCTTACTTGTCATTTGAGCAATTTTTGCTAATTCTTGTGCATTAGGATCAATGTTAATCGAAGTATCACTCAAAAACATTGGCCCCCTTTCTGTCATCATCACATTTGTAGTTGCCACGCGTTCTGCCCCTTTAGCTAATCCAATTAAATCAAGCATAGGCTTTACAACGGAAGGGTAATTTCTTGAATAACCAGAAATTAACGCATCGGCATCACCTTCATTAACCATCATGGCAGCAAAATAATTACGTTCCCTCATAATTTTCTGAGCAGAATATTGAGTCACACCATTACGTTTATGGTTTTGCCAATACACTTGTGCATATTTATTTTTACGTTCAGACTCCTTATCTGCCTTAGGGTCGATAATCTCGACATCGGCATCAAACTCTATTTCTAACTTTAGTTTTTCAATAGCATCTTGTCTTCCCAACAAAATAGGAATGGCGATGCCCTCATCATGTACAATTTGGGCTGCCTTTAAAACATCTAATTGATCGGCTTCTGCAAACACTAATCGTTTAGGGTTAGTTTTTGCGCGATTCAATAACAACCTTACCAGTTTATTATCAGAACCTAAACGTTCCATTAAAGTTTCCTTGTACTTTTCCCAGTTTGTGATAGGTTCTTTGGCAATGCCGCTATCCATCGCAGCTTTTGCCACTGCAGGTGGCACTTCGGCAATTAGCCTTGGATCAAAAGGTTTTGGAATTATATAATCTTTACCAAAGGTTAATCTTGTTTCTCCATATGCAATATTTACTTGCTCTGGCACCGGCTCTTTTGCCAATTGTGCCAATGCTTTAACTGCAGCCATTTTCATGGCTTCATTTATTTTGGTTGCTCTTACATCTAAGGCCCCTCTAAATATAAAAGGGAAACCAAGAACATTATTCACTTGATTAGGATGGTCTGATCGTCCAGTTGCCATAATAATATCATCTCTTGTATCAATTGCTAATTGATACGGTATTTCTGGATCTGGATTTGCCATTGCAAACACAATTGGATCTTTAGCCATTACTCTTAACATATCTGGAGTAACAATATCTGCCATAGACAAACCAATAAACACATCGGCATCAACCATGGCTTCATCTAATGTGTTAATCTTTCTATCAGTTGCAAACTCAGCTTTTTGAGTCGTTAGAGTTTCTCTATCATTTCTGATCACTCCCTTACTGTCTAACATGACAATATTCTCCCGTTTGGCTCCAAAAGCTTGGTATAATCTGGTACAAGAAATTGCAGCTGCACCAGCTCCACTTATCACAATTTTTACGTCTGATATATTTTTTTCGGTAAGCTCGCAGGCATTAATTAACGCCGCAGCAGAAATAATTGCTGTGCCATGTTGATCATCGTGCATCACAGGAATATCTAATTCTTCTTTAAGTCTGCGTTCGATTTCAAAAGCTTCAGGTGCTTTAATATCTTCTAAATTTATACCTCCAAAAGTTGGCGCTATATTTTTTACAGTTTCAACAAACTCATCTATATTCTCTGTATTTACTTCAATATCAAAAACATCAATATCCGCAAAAATCTTAAAAAGAAGACCTTTTCCTTCCATCACCGGCTTAGATGCTTCAGGTCCAATATTTCCCAATCCAAGTACCGCAGTTCCATTAGAAATAACAGCCACCAAATTTCCTTTAGCTGTATATTTATAAACATTTTCAACGTCTTTTTCTATTTCTAAACATGGCTCTGCAACTCCTGGAGAATATGCTAAAGATAAATCTCTTTGGGATGCATATTTTTTAGTTGGAACGACCTTAATCTTTCCTGGTGTTGGTTTTGCATGGTATACTAAAGCCTCTCTTCTTTTAGATTGCTTGCTCATAGTTTTCGATTGTTTTGTAAGTTTCAAAGATACTAATACTCTAACTTTAAAGCTTAGTCTTTTAAAAATTTGATATTTCGAGACAGTCCCGAAAATTTTGTTCGTTTTACTGGCGACTTTTTAAATACCGATTTAAATACATCTTCGGTAAGTTCTGTCCAGTCTGATTTGGTAAGAGATAATAGATCGGGGTGTGGATTAAACAATGGCTCACTATGTGCTTTTGAAAACCTATTCCATGGGCAAACATCTTGACATACGTCACAGCCAAACATCCAATCATCCATTTTACCTTTAAAATCTGAAGGAATATTATTTTTTAATTCGATAGTTAAGTACGAAATACATTTAGAACCATCAACCACATACGGCTCGGTGATTGCTTGGGTAGGACAAGCATCAATACACGCTGTACAGGAACCACAATGATCTGTTGTGGGATTATCATAATTCAAATCTAAATCCACAATCAATTCGGCTATAAAATAAAAGGAACCTACTTTTTGAGTCAACAAATTACTATGTTTCCCAATCCAGCCTAATCCAGATTTGGCAGCCCAGGCTTTATCTAAAACTGGGGCTGAATCTACAAAAGCTCTACCATTAACTTCGCCAATTTCAGTTTGAATTGTATGCATAAACTCCTTTAACTTATCCTTAATCACAAAATGGTAATCTGTACCATAAGCATATTTAGATAACTTAAAACTATTATTAGTTTGAGTGTCTTCTGGAAAATAATTAAGCAATAAAGAAATTACACTTTTCGAGCCTTCAACAAGTTTTGTTGGATCCAATCTTTTGTCAAAATGGTTTTCCATATAAGTCATTTCACCATGACTATTATTCGTTAACCAACGTTCCAATCTGGGAGCTTCCTCCTCTAAAAATCCAGCCTTACTAATCCCACAAGACAAAAAACCGAGGCGTTTAGCTTCGGATTTAATGAGTTTTGTATGTGTTTCTAAATTGTTCATGATACTAGAAAGTTAAGGCTTATACTTTCTAAAAATTAATTTCATATTTTAAAACAGGCCACCTTGAAGGTTAGGATTTGCCTTCCCTAAATGTTTATATGCTAATTCGGTTACTTCTCTACCTCTTGGTGTTCTGATAATAAAACCCTGCTGAATTAAAAAAGGCTCATACACTTCTTCAATAGTTTCAGAACTTTCACTTACAGCAGTTGACAAGGTTGTTAAGCCAACAGGTCCACCTTTAAATTTATCGATAATAGTAGTCAATATTTTATTGTCCATTTCATCTAATCCATGAGCATCAACATTCAATGCTTCTAGAGCATAACGCGCTATTCCTATATCAATTTTTCCATTTCCTTTAATCTGAGCAAAATCCCTAACACGTCTTAGCAAGGCATTAGCAATACGAGGTGTACCACGACTTCTACCCGCTATCTCAACAGCAGCTTCCATACTAATCGGCACATCCAAAATCAATCCACTACGCTGCACAATGGTCGTTAACAAATCTGTATTATAATATTGTAATCTACTACTAATACCAAAACGAGCTCTCATAGGTGCAGTAAGTAATCCTGAACGCGTGGTAGCACCAACAAGTGTAAATGGATTCAAATTAATTTGAACGGTTCTCGCATTGGGTCCAGATTCAATCATAATATCGATTTTATAATCTTCCATAGCAGAATACAAATACTCCTCTACTATTGGACTCAATCTATGAATCTCATCAATAAACAACACATCTCTTTCATCCAAATTGGTTAAAAGGCCAGCCAAATCTCCTGGCTTATCCAATACAGGGCCAGAAGTTACTTTAATAGATACATCTAATTCATTAGCCAAGATATTTGCCAACGTGGTTTTTCCTAATCCGGGAGGACCATGAAAAAGTGTGTGATCTAATGCCTCTCCTCTTTGATTAGCAGCCTGAACAAATATTTGTAGATTCTCCAGCACCTTATCCTGTCCTGTAAAATCATCAAACGAAAGCGGTCTTAATCGTTTTTCAACGTCATTTTCCTCAGGCGAGAAATTGGAGTTTGTAGGGTCTAAATTTTCATTCATATCACACAAATATAAACAAAAAGCCTTTCTATATAGAAAGGCTTTTTGTTAGCTTAAACATTAATTTCTTAATGTTGTAATTCTTCTTCTCCTTCTTTTAAAGGCACATCTTGAGGTACAAAATCTACATCATGACCTGGTTTACTATAATCGTAAGCCCATCTGTGTACATGAGGAATTTCGCCTGGCCAGTTTCCGTGAATATGCTCCACTGGAGTAGTCCATTCTAAGGTATTAGATTTCCAAGGGTTTTGCGTTGCTTTCTTTCCAAAATACATACTTGCGAAGAAGTTGTATAAGAAAATGATTTGAGCTATACCACCGATGATTGCAAATACAGTAATGATAACATTAACATCTGATAAATCATCAAATAACGGGAAGTTAGAATTTGTATAATAACGTCTTGGTAATCCTGCCATACCAATAAAGTGCATTGGGAAGAATACCCCGTAAGCACAGATAGCAGTAATCCAGAAGTGCATATAACCCAAGTTCTTGTTTAACATACGTCCAAACATTTTAGGGTACCAGTGGTAAATACCAGCAAACATACCGTAAAGTGCAGAAATACCCATTACTAAGTGGAAGTGAGCAACTACGAAGTAAGTATCATGAACGTTAATATCTAAAGCACTATCACCTAAAATAATACCCGTTAAACCACCTGTAATAAATGTTGATACCAATCCAATTGAGAACAACATTGCAGGGTTAAACTGAAGATTACCTTTCCACAGTGTCGTGATATAGTTAAATGATTTTACTGCTGAAGGAATTGCAATTAATAAGGTTGTAAATGTAAATACAGACCCTAGGAAAGGATTCATTCCAGAAATAAACATATGGTGACCCCAAACAATTGTAGATAAAAATGCAATTGCTAAAATCGAAGCAACCATGGCACGGTAACCGAAAATTGGCTTACGTGAATTTGTTGCAATAATTTCTGAAGTAATACCTAAGGCCGGTAATAATACAATATATACCTCAGGGTGACCTAAGAACCAGAATAAGTGCTCAAACAATACTGGAGAACCACCTTGGTAATGCAATACTTCACCTTGAATAAATATATCTGATAAGAAGAATGATGTTCCAAAACTTCTATCCATGATTAATAACAATGCTGCAGATAATAATACTGGGAACGAAATAACACCAATAATAGCAGTTACAAAGAATGCCCAAATTGTTAATGGCAATCTTGTCATTGACATTCCTTTAGTACGTAAGTTGATTACTGTAACAATGTAGTTTAACGATCCTAATAAAGAAGAAGCGATAAATATTGCCATTGATACTAACCATAAGGTCATCCCCATACCAGAACCACCTTGTGCCATTTCAACAGCACTTAAAGGCGGGTAGATTGTCCAACCTGCTGCAGCTGGTCCAGCTTCAACAAATAAAGATATAATCATGATTACACTTGATAAAAAGAATAACCAATAAGACACCATGTTTAAGAATCCTGAAGCCATATCTCTTGCTCCAATTTGTAATGGAATAAGTAAGTTACTAAAGGTTCCACTCAATCCGGCTGTTAATACAAAGAAAACCATTATAGTACCGTGAATTGTAACTAACGCCAAATAAATATCAGCATCCATAACACCGTCTGGTGCCCATTTTCCTAATAAAGCTTCAAATAATACATTTGGCTCTTCTGGCCATGCAATTTGCATACGAAACATAATTGACATTAGCACGCCAATAACACCCATTATCGTACCCGTTACCAAATATTGTTTAGCAATCATCTTGTGATCTTGGCTAAAGATATATTTAGTTACAAATGTTTCTTTATGATGATGTCCGTGATCGTCGTGATCGTGTGTATCGTGGTTTGTTGACATAATCTATATATACGTTTTAAATATAATTTTTAATTACTTAGTAATAGCGTTAGCAAATACTGTTTGTTCTTTAATCCAAGCATCGTACTCCTCTTGAGTTTCAACGATTATTTTCATTTGCATGTTGTAATGTGATTTTCCACAAATCTTATTACATAACAATAAATAATCAAACTCATATGGTTCAAGAGCATCTTCACCTTTAGCAACTAAAGCTTTACTGTTCTCAACCCTAATGTTATTAATGTTTTCAACTTTAGTAACAATATCCGGATTTTGACGCATTTCACTAGTTGTGATTGTTGGCGTAAAAGAGAATTGAGTAATCATACCAGGAACACAGTTCATTTGAGCTCTAAAGTGAGGCATGTATGCTGAGTGTAATACATCTTGAGAACGCATTTTAAATAATACTGGTCTACCTACAGGTAAATGTAATTCGGTTGTAATAACATCATCCTGTGCATTTGGATCAGACTCATCTAAACCTAGTATGTTAGCACGGTCAATATCAATTAACCTAACGTTAGCCATACCAAGAACATTATCATCACCAGCATAACGCGCTTTCCAGTTAAACTGTTGAGCGTATAATTCTACTACTAAAGGATCTTCATCCTTATCAACATTCATGATTTCGTTCCATGTGAATAAACCATAGATAATTAAACCTGCTAAAACAATTACAGGAATAATAGTCCAAATAGCTTCTAAGGTATTATTATCAGCATAAAATAATGCCTTTTTACCTTTTTCACCTTTATATTTAAAAGCGAAGTAGTGAAGTAGAAACTGAGTTATTGTTTGAACAATAAAAATTAATACTAAGGAAATTATCATAAGGTTATCTACCTGCGGACCATGTTCTGATGCCGAATTAGATAACAGTGGTAAATCGCCCCATTTTACAAAACAAACTATTGTGATAGCATAGATGAAGATTAAGAAACCTATCATCAAATAGCCATTCATTCTATTGTCCTTATCTGTAGCAATTTGACTTTCTGGAGCACCTATTTGCGCAAGATCAAAGATCTTCATCATTTGCCAAACGGCAACCAAAACAAAAAGTACTACTAAAATTGTTAAAAAAGTGGTCATTGTTATATCTCGTCGTTAATTATTTTTTAATAATGGTATTGTTCACTCTCCTTAATGAATGGGTTTCTATTCACTACAAGTGGCGCTTTTGTTAACGCTGTAAACACTACGTAAGTAAATAAACCTCCAAACAATAAAATAGAGCTAATTTCTGGAACACCGATAAACCATCTGTCTCCAACTGTAGCAGGCATAATCATATTGAACACATCTAAATAATGTCCACATAAAATTACTATACCAGCCATAACTACAAACCAAGGAATTCGCTTGTAATCACTATTCATTAATAATAGTAATGGGAATAAGAAGTTCATTACAACCATACCAAAGAATGGCAAGTTATAATCTTCTATTCTCGTTACAAAGTATGTTACCTCCTCAGGAATATTAGAATACCAGATTAGCATGAATTGTGAGAACCATAAGTACGTCCAGAATACAGAGATACCAAACATAAATTTAGCCAAATCATGAATATGACTATCGTTTACAATTTCTAAATAGCCTTTAGATTTTAAGTATATTGTAATTAAAGCAATTACTGTAATTCCACTTACAAACATTGAAGCAAAAACATACCATCCAAATAACGTACTAAACCAGTGTGGGTCAACACTCATAATCCAATCCCAAGACATCATAGATTCTGTGTAAATATAGAATACTAAGAATGCAGCTGAGATGCGGAATGATTTCTTAAAGTAACGGTTATCGTCTGCGTTATCTTGAGCGATTGAAAATTTACGAGCAAAATGTCTGTATAAACTCCAACCTGCTATAAAGATTAAACCTCTAACTGCAAAACCAACAAGATTTAACCATCCTGCTTTACCTTGAATTAATTTATCATGTGCAACCACATCTGGATCCATCCAGATAAAAATGTTATAGTGCCCTATTGTACCAGAAGCAATAGCAATCAATAATACTATTACCGCTCCAGGTAACACATAAGCCGTAATACCCTCCATAACTCTATAAAGAACCGGAGACCATCCTGCTTGAGCAGCAAACTGAATAGCATAAAATGCCAATACCCCTAATGCAATCATCATAAAGAAAAATGCAGCTACATACAATGCAGACCAAGGTCTATTTGCTATTTGATGTTGAACGTGTTCAACATGTTTTTTATGAGCATCACCTCCATGTGCATCTGCAGCGCCATGAGCGTCTGTAGCATGTGCATCATGAGAAGCGTCTTCAACTGTAGCTACATCGTGACCTCCACCATGGTGACCATCAGCTTCATGTGCTAAAATTTCTTCAACCTGCTCAAAAGATTTGTGAGATGAACTAAAACTATATATCACACCCACTAATCCAATAACCATTAGTGCGAGAGAGAAAGTTTTTAATTTTTTTGAAAATGTGTACATATCTATATATAATCTTTATCAATCTTACTTTTCTAAATCAGCTTTCAATTTCAGCACGTATGCTGTAATTTGCCAGCGTTCTTCTTCGTTTACTTGGTTAGCATATGATCCCATTGCATTTTTACCGTAGTAGATAGTATGGTATATACTACCTTCAGTAATTGCTCTACCGGCATCATCGTAACTTGGTATCCCAAGAATCTTTTCGCGTTCAACTAATTTACCTTTACCGTTACCTTTAGTACCATGGCAAATTCCGCAATAAATATCATAAAGCTCTTTACCTCTTACAAAATCTACAGCCGTAGAATCTAAAGGGTTTTTAAGATTAGCTTTAGCTTCTTCATACCCTTCTAAAGTATTAGGAATTTCAAACAATGAATGTCCTCTTGCTATAGTTCCTTCAACTGGGATTTGTGCAACAACACCACCTTCAAATGCATCAGACTCGATGTAAGCTTCATAACCTACAGACTCATACATATTAGGAAAGTATTGATAATTTGGTCTTGCATTATCTTGACAAGATGTTACAGACACTAAAATCGCAACTAATGCAGTTATTTTTATTAAGCCTTTCATATTATAATATTAATGCGCTAGATCTACTAATTTAACTTCAACTGCTCCAGTTCCCTCAAGCAATTCTTTTAACTCTCCTTCGTTACCGCTAACCGCTACTTGCATACAAAAGTGGTCATCGGTAGTTCTTGGGTCAGGGTTTTCAGCTTCCTTAAAAGGCCACATTCTACTTCTTAAGTAAAACGTAATTACCATTAAGTGGGCAGCAAAGAATACCGTTAACTCAAACATAATTGGTACAAATGCAGGCATGTTTTCTAAGTAGCTAAAGCTTGGTTTACCACCAATGTTTTGTGGCCAATCTTCAATCATAATGAAATTCATCATTAAAATCGCTACAGTTAGTCCTACACAACCGTACATGAATGCAGCAATTGCAATTCTTGTTGGTGCTAATCCCATTGCTTTGTCTAAACCGTGCACTGGGAACGGTGTATATATTTCTTCGATGTGATGTTTCTCTGCCTTAACTTTCTTAACGGCATTCATTAAAACATCGTCATCAGTATACATCGCTTGAATAACTTTTAAAGACTCCATATACTAGTTGTTTTTAGATTGGTTAGTACTACCAGATGTTCTTTTGTCAGCTCCAGTTCCTACTAAGCTTTCACCTGCTTCTCTAATGTTCTTGTAACGCTCACCAGAAGACTTCAAAATAGTCTTAACCTCTGCTTGTGCAATTACCGGGAATGTTCTTGAGTATAATAGGAATAATACAAAGAAGAATCCTATTGTTCCGATGAAAATTCCAATATCAACAAATGTTGGTGAGAACATTGTCCAAGATGATGGTAAGTAATCACGGTGTAACGATGTTACAATAATTACAAAACGCTCGAACCACATTCCAATATTTACTACAATAGAGATAAAGAATGAGAACATGATACTTGTTCTTAGTTTCTTGAACCACATAAACTGTGGAGAGAACACATTACAACTCATCATTGCCCAGTAAGCCCACCAGTAAGGTCCTGTTGCTCTATTAAGGAAGGCGTATTGTTCATACTCCACTCCAGAATACCAAGCTACAAACAACTCAGTGATATATGCTACACCTACAATAGATCCCGTAATCATAATTACGATATTCATCAGCTCGATGTGTTGTACAGTAATATAATCTTCAAGGTTACATACTTTTCTCATAATAATAAGAAGCGTATTTACCATTGCGAATCCAGAGAAGATCGCTCCTGCCACGAAATATGGAGGGAAGATTGTTGTATGCCAACCAGGAATCACAGAGGTTGCGAAGTCAAAAGATACAATTGTGTGTACAGAAAGTACTAATGGTGTTGCTAAACCAGCAAGAACCAAAGATACTTCTTCAAAACGTTGCCAATCTTTAGCTCTACCAGACCAACCAAAACTTAAAAGACTATAAATCTTCTTTTGGAAAGGTCTAATTGCTCTATCTCTTAACATTGCAAAATCAGGTAATAAACCAGTCCACCAGAATACTAATGATACCGATAAATACGTAGAGATTGCAAATACATCCCAAAGTAGAGGCGAGTTAAAGTTTACCCATAATGATCCAAATTGATTTGGAATAGGTAATACCCAATATCCTAACCATGGACGACCCATGTGAATAATAGGGAATAAACCAGCTTGTACTACAGAGAAAATAGTCATTGCTTCTGCAGAACGGTTAATTGCCATTCTCCATTTTTGACGGAATAATAATAGTACCGCCGATATTAATGTACCGGCATGACCAATACCTACCCACCAAACAAAGTTGGTAATATCCCAGGCCCAACCAACGGTTTTATTTAAACCCCAGGTTCCAATTCCCGTAGATACGGTATAAATTATACATCCTAATCCCCAAAGAAAAGCTACAAGCGAAATAGAAAATACTATCCACCAAGCTTTATTGGCTGTTCCTTCAACAGGTTTAGCTACATCCACTGATACATCGTGGTATGATTTTTCCCCTGTAACTAAAGGTCTTCTAATAGGTGCTTCGTAATGAGACGCCATAATCCTTTTATAATTGTTTCTTAATTAATTTTATGCTTCGGTAGTATTTCTCACTTTCGTTTGATAGATCACGTTAGGTTTTGTTCCAACATGCTCTAATAAGTGATACATACGTTTATCTTCCTTAAGTTTTGCAACTTTACTTTCCTTATCGTTGATATCTCCAAATACCATTGCTCCGTTACCACATGCAGCAGAACAAGCTGTTTGGAATTCACCATCTACGATTTCACGTCCGTCACGTTTAGCGTCAAGAATAGTTTTCTGTGTTTTTTGAATACACATAGAACATTTTTCCATTACACCACGAGAACGTACTACAACGTCTGGGTTTAATACCATACGTCCTAGGTCATCATTCATATAGTAATCAAATTCATCATTACCATTATATAAGAACCAGTTAAAACGACGTACTTTATAAGGACAGTTATTTGCACAATAACGTGTACCTACACAACGGTTATATGCCATATGGTTTTGTCCTTGACGACCGTGTGATGTTGCCGCTACTGGACAAACTGTTTCACATGGCGCGTGATTACAATGCTGACACATTACTGGTTGGAAAGCCACTTGAGGATTATCGGCAGGAGCTTCCATTTCTCCAAAACCTCCTAAAGATCCGTTATCTCCAAATAGTCCATCAAATTCTTCTTTCTTTTTAACATCGGCTGCTAAAGTTTCTTCAGAAGAGTAATATCTATCAATACGCAACCAGTGCATATCTCTTGAACGTCTAATTTCTTCTTTACCAACTACTGGTACATTGTTTTCTGCGTGACATGCAATAACACATGCTCCACATCCTGTACAAGCATTTAAATCAATTGAAAGGTTGAAATGGTGTCCAATTGAACGATCAAATTCATCCCATAAATCAACATCAGAAGAAGTCACCGGAGTTTCTTCGTGATTTAAAGATACCATAGGCATAGGGTTCCATACCTGAGCATCCTTTGTATTGAAAATCTCTAACGTTGTTTCCTTAATAATGTCACCACGACCCATCAAGGTGTTTTGCAATTGAACAGAAGCAAATTCATGCATTCCGCTTGCAGCTGATATCGTAACAGAAGGTGTTGCATTAAAACCATCATATAATTTAAATGCGTTTACCCCAGTTTTCATTTCGTCTTTAAGCCCAGCTTCACGACCATAACCAAAGGCTAAACCAACGGTTCCGTGCGCTTGTCCCGGTTGAATCATTACTGGCACAGTAAGCGACTTAGATCCTACTGTAATTTTAGCGTAACTACCATCTAAAGCTCCTGTTGCTACATGCTCATTAACTAAACCAAGTTTATCAGCATCAGCTTGAGATATTGTTAAGTAGTTATCCCAAGATGCTCTTGTGATTGGATCAGGAAACTCTTGTAACCAAGGGTTATTTGCTTGTTGTCCATCACCCATTCCCGTTTTAGAATACAATGCTAATTGGAATCCTTGAGCAGCAGACACATTAGCCAAGGCTTGAGCTGCATTATGAGACGGTGTTTCTGTATCATCTTCAGAAACTACATTTTCTTCTTCAGAAGTTGTAGCAGTTGTTATGAATACACCATCATGTAATGCTTGATTAAATGAAGCACCATTCAATACTTCAGTATTCCAAACATTTTTAACATAATCATTGTAATCTGTATCAATTCCTGTCCAACTTAAAAGTACTTCTTGAAATTGACGTGTGTCGAATAAAGGACGAATAGTTGGTTGCATTAATGCATAGTGTCCTTTTTTCATTTCTACATCACCCCAAGATTCTAAATAGTGAGGTGCCGCAGCAATATATTGAGATACTAAAGCTGTTTCATCTTCTTTAGTAGAGAATGCAACAGTTAGTTCTGTATTTTTTAATCCTTCAGTAAATTCATCAGCGTTAGCTAAGGTGTAAACTGGATTAACACCACTCATAATAACAGCTCCAACTTCACCAGCTTTCATATCAGCTATTAAAGTGTTTACTTGAGCATTACTACCTTGTCTTGTTAAAATTGGCGTTTTAGTATTACATACTTCACTGTTTAAGTGGGCATTAATTTTTAAAACTACCGCTTGAGCATTTACATCTTGAATACCAGTAACAACAACACCAGATTTACCAGCCATTTTTAATTGGTCTGCAGCATTTTTAACCGCTTGATCAATAGCATTTGGCAATTCACCTGATACCGATCCTCCAACAACATAACTGTAAAGTTTAGCAAGCGCTACACGTTGTTGATTAGGCGTTAATGGCACACGCTTATCAGCATTTGCACCAGAAAGCGTCATATTAGACTCAAACTGTACGTGGCGAGACATTTTACCATGATCAGGAACACGACCTTGAGCGTATCCAGAATCAAATCCTCCACCTTGCCAATCTCCTAAGAAATCTGCACCAATAGAAACAATGGTAGATGCTTTAGCAAAATCATAATCTGCTAAACCTCTAACACCGTACTCTGCTTGGAATGCATCTAAAGCAGCTGATTCTGAAATTGCATCGTACGCGACGTGCTTAACATTACCATACTTAGCTTTAAACTCACCAATTAATTTGGTAGTTGAAGGACTTGCAAAAGTTTGTGTTAATAACACAATAGACTTTCCTGCTGCACTTAAAGCATTTAATTTTTGAGAAACCTCTGAGTTTAAATCACTCCAAGAAATGGCAGAACCATTTTTCTTTGGACCTTGTACTCTTAAGCTATCGTACAAACCTAAAACAGATGCATTAACTCTGGCATTAGCGCTTCCACTAACAGCCATAGAGTTATTCTCTATTTTAATTGGACGACCTTCACGAGTTTTTACTAAAACATTTGCAAAATCATACCCATCTGCAATTGTAGTTGCATAGTAATTAGCAACACCAGGAATAATCTCTTCTGGTTGAACTACGTAAGGGATTGACTTAATCACTGGCCCTTCACAAGCAGCTAACGAAGCAGCAGCTGTACTAAAACCAACGTATTTTAAGAAATCACGACGCGTTGTTGAAGACGTTTCTAATGCTTCCTTATTACCTAAGAACTCATCAGTTGGAATTTCTTCAACAAATTCGTTTTGTTTTAGCGTCTCAACAATAGAGCTATTCTCGTTCAGCTCTTCAACACTTTTCCAGTATTTCTTGTTTGATGACATATTATATAATTGAATTACTTCTTAATAAAATTAATAGTGACATTTACCACACTCTAAACCACCTTGCTGCGCAACAGTAAGTTTATCAACACCATACTTTTTAGATAATTGCTCGTGTATTTTTGTGTAATAAGCATTATCCTCTACCTTAACATTAGTCTCACGGTGACAGTTGATACACCATCCCATTGTTAATGGAGACTCTTGGTGAACAATTTCCATCTCTTCGATAGGACCATGACAAGTTTGACATTGGATACCACCAACCATTACGTGTTGTGAGTGATTAAAGTATACAAAATCAGGTAAATTATGAATCTTTATCCATTTGATAGGTTTTGTTTCACCCGTATATTTTTGTTCAGCATCATCCCATCCTGCAGCAGCATATAACTTCTGGATTTCTCCATCATAAAACTCTTTAGAATGCTCAGCAGTTGCCGTAGCTGGAGCAACTTCAGAAATAGATTTGTGACAGTTCATACAAATATTAACTGAAGGTATTCCTGAATGCTTACTTACTCTTGCAGAAGAGTGACAGTATTTACAATCTATTCCATTATCACCAGCGTGAATTCTGTGTGAGAATTGAATTGGTTGTACTGGTTGGTATCCTTGATCAATACCAATTTGCATAAAGTAACCGTACGCAAAGTATGCACTTGTTAACAATAACAATATTGCTGTTACTAATACTAAAAACTGATTTTGTACAAATGATTTCCAAAGCGAACCATTTTTTTGAGATTCTGTTAACTCAACACCTTTAGCTTCAGCAAAACGATTTAATGTTTGTCTTACTAAAATTAAAGCTAATGCCAACAAACCAAATAATAAAGCTAAGGCTCCTAACACTAATTTTGTTGGTAAACCAGCTTCACCTTGAGTACCACCACCACCTGGTACAGCGACAGGCACGACAGGAGCAGGTTTATCTTGTGCTGTATAAGCTAATAGATCATTAATATCTTGATCTGATAAAGTTGGGAAGGCCGTCATAGCCGTTCCGTTGTACTCATTGAAAATCTGATTTGCATATGCATCACCAGATTTAATTAAACCAGCACTGTTTCTTATCCAGGCTGCTAACCATTCTCTATCCAAACCATGATCATCTGCCAAACGCGATTCTACCTTTCTCAAGGCAGGACCTGTCATTTTTTTGTCTAACTTATGACAAGCAGCACAATTTGTGTTGAATAATGATTTTCCTTTAGCAGGATCTCCATCCTGCGCGTAAAGCGAAGTAGAAAACGTGAGTAAAACAATTAATCCTAAGTTGAGAATCTTTGAGGTTAACTTACGGTATATCACCTGTTTCATATTAAAAGTTGAATTATCGTCTAAACTTTGGTACGATTCTTTCATTAAAAAAGAACCAAATACGGTTATAAAATCTCCCGCAAAAGTAACATTTAAGTTCGATTTTAGGAATGTTAGAGTTCTGTTAATGTCTAATTTATAAACGTTCTAAATAAATAAAGAGAGTACTATTCCGTTAAATAAATATACATTTGTAAAAAACAATAGTAATTATGTTAAAAGTATCAGTAAAATCAGCAGTTTTAACCTTTTTTATTACGGTATTTTCAGGCCAATTAAGCGCTCAAAATGGGCAGGTTAACATCGATGAACCAAATGATGTTAAACAGCTTATGGAGTTCAAAAAAGACCTTAGAACGGTAAATCTACTAACGATTCAAGTGTATTCTGGAAATAGAACTGATGCGCAAGAAATTAGAGATGAACTGAATAAATCTGAAATGGATTTTCCAGTGTCTTTAAAATTTGAAACACCTAATTATAAAGTATGGATAGGAAATTTCACCACTAGACTTGAAGCCGATAGAGCTCTTGTCATTGTAAAAGAAGATTTTCCTAATGCCTTTATCTTAAAACCAAAAATTAAAGCCATACCAAAACCAGTAAAGGAAAACGAATAAGCTTAACTATATCGCATAAAAAAAGGCAATCTCAAGAGATTGCCTTTTTTAGTATATAGACTTAAATTATTTAAGTTTCTTCTTAACTTCAACTTCATGGAATGCTTCAATAACATCACCTTCCTTAATATCGTTGTAGTTTTTAACTTGAGTACCACAGTCGTAACCTTTAGATACTTCTTTAACATCATCTTTAAATCGTTTAAGAGAGGCTAACTCACCTGTATAGATAACTACACCATCTCTAATTAAACGAATATTAGAGTTTCTAAATATCTTACCATTCGTCACCATACAACCTGCAATAGATCCGATTTTAGATACTTTAAATATTTCTCTAATTTCTGCTGTACCAGTAATCTCTTCTTTAAGCTCTGGAGACAACATGCCTTCCATCGCATCTTTAAGATCATTGATCGCATCATAGATAATTGAGTACATTCTGATATCGATTTCTTCTTTATCAGCAATTTGTCTCGCATTACCCATTGGACGAACATTAAATCCGATAATAATCGCATCTGATGCCGTTGCTAACAACACATCACTTTCTGTAATGGCACCAACACCTTTATGAATAATATTAACTTGAATTTCTTCGGTAGATAATTTCTGGAATGAATCTGTTAATGCTTCAACAGATCCGTCAACATCACCTTTAAGAATAATATTAAGCTCTTGGAAATCTCCTAAAGCAATACGTCTTCCAATTTCATCAAGTGTTATATGACGTTGTGTTCTTACAGATTGCTCACGTTGTAATTGCGCTCTTTTAGTTGCAATTTGTTTCGCTTCTCTTTCATCTTCATAGACATTAAACTTATCACCTGCTTGAGGCGCTCCATCTAAACCTAAAATTGATACCGGAGTAGAAGGCCCTGCTAATTCAACGTCATTTCCACGCTCATCATGCATTGCTTTCACTTTACCACTGTTTTTACCAGCCAATACGTAATCTCCAATTTTTAAAGTACCAGCTTGTACTAATATTGTAGATACATATCCTCTACCTTTATCAAGGAAAGCTTCAACAACAGTTCCGTTTGCCGCTTTATCTGGATTAGCTTTTAATTCTAAAATTTCAGCTTCAAGCATTACTTTTTCAAGTAGCTCTTTTATCCCTAATCCTGTTTTAGCAGATATGTCTTGAGATTGAATTTTACCACCCCAATCTTCTACTAATAGATTCATAGAAGCTAAACCTTCTTTAACCTTATCTGGGTTAGCATTAGGTTTATCTATTTTATTAATTGCAAAGATAATTGGTACTCCTGCTGCTTGAGCATGAGATATTGCCTCTTTTGTTTGTGGCATAATAGCATCATCTGCCGCAATTACAATAATTACGATATCTGTAACTTGAGCACCACGTGCACGCATCGCCGTAAAGGCCTCGTGACCAGGCGTATCTAAAAAGGCCACTTTTTTACCGCTTTCTAATGTTACTCCATAAGCACCAATATGCTGTGTAATACCTCCAGACTCACCTGCAATTACATTCTCTTTACGTATGTAATCTAATAAAGATGTTTTACCGTGATCAACATGTCCCATTACTGTAACAATTGGCGCACGATCTTTTAAATCTTCTGGACTATCTTGAACTTCCTCTACCGATTCTTCGATATCAGCTGTAATAAATTCTACTTCATAACCAAACTCATCTGCAACAACCGTAAGGGTTTCTGCATCTAATCTTTGGTTCATAGTAACCATCATACCTAAAGACATACAAGCCGAGATAATTTGAGTTACAGAAACATCCATCATAGTAGCAACTTCACTTGCAGTAACAAATTCTGTTACCTTTAAAATTTTACTTTCTGCTTGTTGTTGCTCAAGATCTTTCTCAGACTGCTGTCTATGTAAATCTCTTTTATCTCTTCTATGCTTAGCTCCTTTACCTTTACTCGACTTACCTTGAAGTTTTTCTAGTGTTTCACGAACTTGTCTTTGCACTTCTGCCTCACTTGGCTCTTCCTTAACAACATTTGGACGACGTCCTTGGTTTTTACCTTTAAAGTTTCCTTTTTGGTTTCCACCTCTGTTTTGGTAGTTAGGTCTGTTACCTTGATTTCCGCCGCCTTGACCTCCCGGTCCAGTTTTACTAATACGACGTCTTTTCTTTTTATTCGCAGATGCATCTTGTTTAGCATCCGGCTTTTTATCTTCCTTCTTCTTTTTAGGTTTATTAAATTGAGATAAATCAATTTTTTGACCTGTAGACTTAGGACCTGATAATTTTTGATATTGCGTTTTAACCTTTTCATCAACAACTGCAGGAGTTTCCTCTTTAGCAGCTTTTGGTGCTTCTACTTGCTTAGGTTTAGAAACTCTTGCTTGCTCTCTTTCAACAGGTGTTGGTTTAGCAGCTTTAGTAGACTTAGTTTCCTTAGTCACTTTTGGTGTTTCTTTTACCTCTTTTGTTTCGGCTTTAGGCTTTTCTTCTTTAACCTCAGGCTTTGCCTCTTCTTTTGGTGGTGCAATCGTTGCTTCCTCTTTAGCTTCTGGCTCAACAGCTTTAGAGTCTTCAACTTGAGTAACCACCTCTGGTTCAGCTTTTACCTCTACTTTTTCAGTTTCGGCAGGAGCTGGGGCTTCCTCGGTTTTTGGCGCATCTCCTTCTAAGTCAATTTTTCCAATTTGCTTAGGTCCTGATAACGAAGCTTTTGCTTTAACAACTTGTTGTCTTGCTTCTTCTTCCTTCTTCGCCTTTTCTTCTAATTCACGCTCACGTTGTATGCGTAATTCTTCTTTTTCTTTAAGCTTAGCCTCACTCACCTCTTGGGATGCGACCTTTTTACTTGCATCAGTCTGAAATTCATTAGAGAGAATTTCGTAAACATTCTGCGGCAATTTGGTATTAGGACTCTTATCGACTTCGATACCCTTGGATTCTAAGAAATCCACAGCACGATCGATAGAGATATTCAATTCCCTTAATGCCTTATTTAATCTAATTGTTTGAGCCATAAATTATCTGTAATATAATTTAAATTTATGTTATTCTTCAAATTCTTCCTTAAGAATTCTTATAACTTCATTAATTGTTTCTTCCTCTAAGTCTGTACGCTTCACCAAGTCTTTAACATCTTGCTCAAGTATACTCTTAGCCGTATCTAATCCTGCTTTACTGAATTCTGCAATAATCCAGCCTTCAATTTCATCAGAGAATTCTGTTAATTCAACATCTTCCTCAGCACCTTCTCTAAACACATCAATCTCATATCCTGTTAATTGTCCAGCCAAACGAATGTTGTGACCTCCACGTCCAATTGCTTTAGAAACTTCTTCTGGTCTTAATAAGACCTCTGCGTGTTGTGTTTCTTCATTAATTTTGATTGAGGTTACACGAGCAGGACTTAATGCACGAGTAATATAAAGTTGTAAGTTATTTGTGTAATTAATAACATCAATGTTTTCATTACCCAATTCACGAACAATACCGTGAATTCTAGAACCTTTAATACCTACACAAGCTCCAACAGGATCAATTCTATCATCATAAGAATCTACCGCTACTTTTGCTTTCTCACCTGGAATACGAACTACATTTTTAACAGTAATTAATCCATCAAATACTTCAGGGATTTCTTGTTCAAACAACTTCTCTAAAAACTTAGGAGCAGTTCTTGACATTACAATTGCAGGTTTGTTTCCTTTTAACTCAACACTCTCAATTACACCTCTTACATTCTCACCTTTTCTAAAGAAATCTGAAGGAATTTGTTTTTCTTTTGGTAAGATAATTTCGTTCCCTTCATCATCTAACAGAATAATTGCTCTGTGACGAATATGGTGTACTTCTGCAGTGTATATATCTCCTACTAAATCTTTAAATTGTTTGTAGATATTAGTATTATCATGTTCGTGAATTTTTGAAATTAGGTTTTGACGTAATGCAAGAATAGCACGTCTACCTAAGTCTACAAGCTTTACTTCTTCTGCTACATCTTCTCCAACCTCAAAGTCAGGCTCAATTAATTGCGCTTCAGACAATGAAATTTCCTGGTTAGGCTCTTCTACTTCATCATCAGCCACAACCACTCTATTTCTCCAAATCTCTAAATCGCCTTTATCAGGGTTAATAATGATATCAAAGTTGTCGTCATCACCATACTTCTTTTTCAAAGCATTTCTTAAGACATCCTCTAAAATCGCCATTAACGTTACACGATCTATTAATTTATCGTCTTTAAATTCTGAAAAAGAATCAATTAACGCAATATTTTCCATAACTCTTATGAATTAAAATTTTATAATAACTTTTGCTTCTATAATATCTTTAAAATCTACTGTTTCATTTTTAATAACAGTCACTTTACCCTTACCAACAGGCTTAGGCTCTCTGGTTTTCCATTCTAAAATGATTCCAGATTCTGAAGTTTCTTTCAAAACCCCTTCTTGGGTGCTACCCCCAACCATTTTCACCTCTACATTTCGACCAATATTTTTAGTGTATTGACGTTGGTGTGTAAAAACAGACGCTGCTCCAGCCGAAGTCACTTCTAATGAAAAATCTTCTTCTTCTCGGTCTAAATTATGTTCAATTGCTCTGCTAACAAACATGCAATCTTCAACTAACACGCCATTATCTCCATCAATCTCCACAAAAATTGCATTATCAGCCTTTACTTCAAAACTGATTAAAAACAAGTCTTGACGCTCTTCAAGCGCCTCGTTAAGCAGTGTTCTAACCTTCTCTTTAAACATTATTTAGTATAAAAAGAGGGGACTTTTCGTCCCCTCAATTAATTTTTTTCGCCTTTCAACGGTGCAAATATACAACATTTTTATTGATTTTACCAAGTGGTTTAATATAGAAATAATTATTAAATTTAAGAGAATAACCACTTAAACCAACACATGAAAAAAATACTAGTTACTACCGATTTTTCAAAAGAATCTGAAAACGCTTTAAAGGTTGCTGCTCAATTAGCAAAACAACGTGATAGCGAGATCTACCTGCTACACATGCTAGAAATCCCCTACCAAGAATTGGATGCCGCTGGGGTGTATAGCGAGCTGCCAGAAGGCATGTTTTTCTTTAGGCTTGCAGAGCAAAAATTTGATAACATTGCATCAAGGCCATATTTAGACGGATTAACGGTTCATAAAATTATGGAATCCAGCAACATTTTTGCAGGTATTAAAAAAACATGTAAAAAACACCATATAGATTTTATCATGATGGGATCTCATGGTGCCACAGGACTAAAAGAAATGTTTATTGGCTCAAATGCAGAACAAGTGGTTAGAAACTCCGACGTCCCCGTATTGGTTATCAAAAACGAACATGAAGATTTTAGCGTAAATGAATTTGTTTTCGCTTCAGATTTCAATAACGACAACAAAGAAACCTTTAATCAAGCTTGCAAATTTGCAGAGTTTTGGGATGCTAAAATCCATTTACTCATGGTCAACACACCAAGCAATTTCACAACAACAGCTGTTGCCAATGAGCGCATTGATGCTTTTATTAAAAACCCGAGTTACGCTAATTACACGGTGAACATCTATAATGATGAAACCGTAGAACAAGGCATTTTGAATTTCTCAAAGTCTATTGATGCCGATCTTATTGGAATCAGCACACATGGCAGGCAGGGTATTGCTCACTTCTTTAATGGCAGTATCAGTGAAGACATTGTAAATCATGCCAAACGACCAGTAATGACATTTAAAATCTAACTACATAACAGCATAAAAAAAGCCTTCCTAAATTAGGAAGGCTTTTTTGTTGGCCTACTAGGGCTCGAACCTAGACTCTTCTGGACCAAAACCAGACGTGTTGCCAGTTACACCATAGGCCATTGTCTCAATTGAGGGTGCAAATTTAATATAAACTTTCATTTGCACAAAATTTTTTTAGAAAAATAATTAAAAAAGTATAACGTTAATCTAAAACAACATTAGAGTATGATATTTATTACTAAATTCGCTGGCAATTATTACGCTAATCTATGACAGAATTTAATTTCAAGAAATGGAACACCATATTAGGATGGGCAGTTTTCGCAATAGCCTTAATTACATATGGTTTAACTATAGAGCCAACAGTTAGTTTTTGGGATGCTGGGGAGTATATTTTAACTTCATCTAAACTACAAGTTGGGCATCCTCCTGGAGCACCATTGTTTCAAATGTTAGGTGCATTTTTCTCAATGTTCGCTTTAGAGCCTGCTCAAATTGGGATGATGCTAAACTTTATGAGTGCAGCAGCAAGTGCTTTTACCATTCTTTTTATGTTCTGGACCATTAGTCTTTTGCTTAAAAAATTGTTGGTAAAAGAAACTATAGATAAAAATCAAGCAATTGCTATTTTAGGAAGTAGCATTGTTGGTAGTTTAGCTTTTACATTTACCGATTCATTTTGGTTTAACGCTGTTGAAACCGAAGTTTACGCCATGGCCACCCTAATTATGGCAGTTATGTTTTGGTTAGCTCTGAGATGGGAACAAGACATGAATACACCAAGAGGAAATAAATGGCTGGTAATAATTGCATTTATTATTGGTTTGTCATTTGGGGTTCACTTTATGGGACTACTTACCATTCCCGCAATTAGCCTTATCTATTTCTTTAAAAACTATAAAACAGTTACGGTAAAGAATTTTATTATAGCCAACCTTGCAGCGGCGGCTATTCTTTTATTCATTTTTAAACTTTTATTACCAAACGCATTAAAACTATTTAGTACGTCTGAAATTTTGTTTGTTAACACCTTTGGATTACCATTTAACTCAGGTACTATAATCTTCGGGTTGCTTTTAATTGGACTTTTCTATTACGGATTAAACTATACACGCAAAAAAAACAAAGTACATGCCAATACGTTAATTCTGTGTTTACTATTTATTTTTATTGGATTTTCGTCATGGGTCATGCTACCTATTAGAGCAAATGCAAAGGTTGTAATTAATGAAAATGACCCTTCAAGTGCACGTGAATTATTAGCCTATTATAATTTAGAACAGTACCCTGAAACACATTTGTTTTACGGGCCGATGTTTACTGAAATCTATAGTGGTTTAGACGAAAAACAACCTTATGTTGATGACAAACCTAAATACGAAAAAGACAAAGCGCTTGGAAAATATGTAATCGTCAATGACTACAAAAACGCCAAACAAAATTATAACTCAGAGCATGCCGACATCTTACCAAGAATGTGGAGTACTGAACACGCCGAAAATTATATGATGTTTACTGGTATGATTAATTTTGAAATCAAACCAGAATACCGCATGAATAATGAAGTGCGAAAAATTGTTTCAGACTTTATGCAACGGGTGAATGAAGGCCAAGTTGATTATTCAGATTATAATGCATTTCTTAAAAATTATGGTCAAATTTTAAATGTTGAAAAACCAACATTTGTAGACAATATTTCTTATATGATTGAATACCAATTAGGGTATATGTATTGGAGATACTTTATGTGGAACTTCACAGGAAGACAAGATGATATTCAGGGTAAATATGATAACCTCCATGGTAATTGGTTAAGTGGGGTTAATTTTATTGATGAATTACATTTAGGCTTACCTCAAGAAAATTTACCAAGCGATGTGACCAATAACAAAGGAAGAAACACCTATTACTTCCTGCCTTTTATTTTAGGGCTAATCGGGTTACTATTTGTATTTGGAAGAGATAAAAAACTGTTCTGGACGCTATTAGTGTTTTTTGTATTTACAGGTATTGCCATTCAATTCTATACAAACGTTAGACCATTTGAGCCCAGAGAAAGAGATTACTCTGTTGTGGGTTCATTTTATGTATTTGCTCTATGGATTGGTATAGGAGTATATGGCTTATATGATGCTCTCAGATCTATTAAAAATAGTTCGTTTTTAGCTCCAGCAGTGACCTTAGCTTGTTTGGTATTGGTCCCTGGTATTTTAGCAGCCAATAACTGGGATGATCATGACCGTTCAGATCGTAAAACAGCCCATGCCATGGCTGTAAAATATTTAGAATCCTGCGCACCAAATGCCATTTTATTTACCATTGGAGACAACGATAGTTTCCCGCTTTGGTATGCACAAGAAATTGAAGGTGTTAGACGGGATGTTAGAGTGGTAAACACCAGTTTATTTCAAACAGATTGGTATATCGACCAAATGAAACGTCAGGCTTATGAAAGCGCACCGATACCATCACAGTTAACACATAGTCAATACAGTTACGGAACACGTGATTATATTATGAAACGTGAAATATCTAAAGACACCTTACCTATTGACCGTTTCATGACTTGGGTTTCAAGTGAAAACCCAAAAACAAAACTAAAATATGTAATGGCTCAAGAAGGTGAAGACGTAAGTGCTTATCCAAGTCAATTATTAAATTCTAATTACTTCCCTACCGAAAATGTTAGAATTCCTGTTGACAAACAAAGTGTATTAGAGCATGGTATCGTAAAACCAGAAGATGCCGATTTAATAGTTCCTCATATTGATATTAGAATTAAAGGAGGCGCATTATACAAAAACAGATTATTAATGTTAGATGTCGTTGCCAATAACAATTGGGAACGCCCTATTTATTTTTCTGGTGGAAGTTTTGGAGATGATGATTACATCTGGATGAAAGATTATCTGCAATTGGATGGATTGTGCTACAAATTAGTACCGATTAAAACACCGGTAAGCAGAGCAAATCCTTATGATATGGGTCGTGTAGATTCCGATTTGATGTATGAAAAAGTGATGTCATGGGAATGGGGTAATAGCGGTAGCGATGAAATTTACCATGATGTTGAAACACGAAGAAACGGTATAACTTATAGAGGAAACCTTGCAAGATTAATTGAAAAATTAATTAATGAAGGGCAATTGGACAAAGCTGAAAAAGTAGCTGACCTTGCCATGGAAAAAATGCCAGTTCATAAATTCGGGTATTACACTTTATTGGAGCCTTATATGACGGCTTATTACGAAGTAGAAGCCGTTGATAAAGCCAGAAAGTTATACTTAGATGTCGCTGGGAAATATCAAGAAAGCTTGAAATACTATAGTGGTTTAACAGAAGCTCAGCAGATTAACTATATCGATGAAATTATTACTGATATTGAAAGATATAGAGCATTAGTTGATTTGATAGTCGTTTACGACGATAAAGAATTTGCATTAGGAGAAACCGAAAAATTTAATAATTACATCAGTTTATTTAAACAAATAAGTGGGGATAATCCCAACGATGCTGAAACTATTGAGGATTCAGGAACGAACCTTGATGAAGGCACCATACAATTAGATTCAAACTAAAAACAAGATGCCGCTTTATTTAAAGCGGCTTTTTTTATGACCCTTATACCAACAGTAACGCCAAAATTAATTCGTCGTTTATTTCCTAATTACCTTTGGAAAAAGACTGAAACGGACAAGGTTTTATACCTAACTTTTGATGATGGGCCTACACCTGAAGTAACTCAAGAAGTTCTTAAATTATTAAAGGCGTATAATGCCAAAGCTACCTTCTTTTGTATCGGTGATAATGTAAAAAAGTATCCCGAAATTTTTAAAGCTATAATCGATGAGGGCCACCAATACGGCAACCATACTTTCAACCATTATAACGGATGGAAAACGACCTATAACGATTATATAGCCAATGTCGGCCTTTGCGAAACCGAAATTTCTAAACACACTTCAAAATCTTCAAAATTATTTAGACCGCCTTATGGCAGAATTAAAAACCAACAGGCAAAACAATTGTTAGCTCAAGGTTTTAAGATTGTAATGTGGGATGTGTTATCTTTTGATTGGAAACAAAACTTATCAGCAATAAAATGCTTCAACAAAGTGAAACAAAATGCGTCGTCCGGAAGTATAATCGTCTTTCATGATAGCAAAAAAGCATCCCAAAGGATGCTCTATGCGTTACCAAAAACCCTCGAATATTTCTCAGGCTTAGGTTATAAATTTAAATCGCTTTAATTACCTAATCGATAAGTTTAAAGACAGGGTTTTAAGACTACCACTACCTTCAGACCGTCTTACATAAACAGAAATTTCATCATTTTTATCTAAAAGCAATGTTCCAGTGATTGGTAAGGCAATTAAACTTGCAGGCGAAAACCAACTTGAAGTCGCCCTTCCATATACTTTAGTTTCAGATTCTACCACTCCATTTTTTGCAATGTAAACAATATAAGTAGATGTAGCTGTTGGCTTAAATGACAATGATGCATTTACCTGAAAATATCGAGATTCTTCTCCTAAATATTCGATTTTATTATTACCGTTTCTCGAAAACCTAAAGAGGTTATTAGATGTTGTTGTTCCAACTATTTTCTTTGTTTCTGAATTATTTGTAAAGTTAGTTGTTGCACCTGAACCTTCTGCATAATCCATATTAATATCACCTGTGGCTACCGCATCGCTTTCTTCGGGAATACCAGGGCAATTAACGGTCCATGCATTAGAAAAATTATAACCAGAATACGAGCCCGCAGTATAACCTTGAACATAGGTGCTTGAATTCCCAGAAAATACAGCTCCAGATATTATCCCACTATTAACTGTAGGATTAGAACTAACATCCAATCCAATTGTTGAACCATTAGCTACAAAAAAACCTCCATCCTGCTGAATGTTCCCAAACGTTCCTGTATAGGTTTCATAAATTCCAGAATTTGACCCATACCAACCTTGATTTTCTAACAGTAACTCATTTATGTTTTCATAGATAATCCCATTAGAGTTGGCACTAAACAGCACTAATGAAGAAAAGTACATATAATAATCTTTTATTATCCCTACTTCTGAAGAACCATCAATAATGCAATCTCGAACCATCAGAACCTCAGCTCCCGACCCTTGAAAATTAAATACTTTTCCTCCAGTTGATCTTAACATTAGATTTTTTATTACACCACCTTTTGAACATTGAAACACATCACCAGATGCAATTAACATGTCTTCTCCAGAATCTCTTCCCATTATATAAGCATCATTCAAAGCTATTGGGTAGTTTAAGGAAATAACTCCATTTATCTCGTATAAAACATTTTCGTCAAGTGAATATTTGGCACCTCCACCTGCAGCTAACTCAGAGGCTAAATCGACTTCAGATTGTATTAACTTATAATTTACACGACCATTGGTACTCGCTTTAATTTCACCCCAATTAGATAGGGTGTCATTAAAATATAAAAACGAACCAAGATCTGTATCAAATACCATTAAGCCATCAGCAGGATTGGTTATTGCCAGTCGTTGAGCAGTTGTCATTCTTGGAGCTAAAAACCCTTGGGAGTCAGAACTAATGTCTAAAATTGAAGATGGGTCTGGACTTGTCGTTCCTATACCTACTTGACTATGCGCCAAAGTAAAGCACATTAGCAAGACTAATACATGTAAATTTCTCATTTTATAATAGATTTGGGAATCTGCGTGCAAAGATAATCTGTATCGTCAAAAAGAAACAAACAATTGTTAAGGTCCAAAATGTCGCAAAAAACACAATACGCATTTTTAAAACACTCACTAACAGCACCTAACAACCAGGAAGCCAAGAAAAAATTACACGAAAACGTTTTCGTAATTTTAACTAAAAACAGCAACTTTAACAGTTACCGTTGCTACCTTTAAAAATTTAAAATACAACTACACTTGTAGAGTACAATCTAACATCGCTCGATCCAGAGCCTTCTTTGCCCACATAAATCTCAATATAATCACCGGGCTCTAACTCTATATGAGATGCGATACTAAAACTACTTTTACCTTCACTTGAAAACCAACCAGAAGGTGCTTGAGTAACGGCTTTCGAAGACTGATCTACAACGCCATTCTTAGCAACATAAAACACATAAGTAAGCTCGTTAGAAGGCTTAAAAGAACCAGAAACCATAATATTAAAATATCTCTTTTTAAGGCCAGTATATTGTAATCTGTTGTTACCGACAGCAACAAACCTATGTGACAAATCGGTTGTAGTATTGCCTTCTAATTTTTTAGTTTCGGAGGCAGAATTAAACGTAGTAACAGCACCTCCAGAGTTTATAAAATGCATATCTGTACTCGCAACCTCATCTTTTTCAGTTGCCAGTCCAGGAGTATCTATGGTCCATTCTTTAGAGAAACTACCATTTACCATTGTACCACTACCTGAAAATGAAATCCCAGATATAAAAGCTTCACTTAATATTATCGGGTTACTTGAAACATCAACGCCTACATTATTAACCTCAAAAACGCCACCTAACATACCGATGTCATTGAATGACCCTTCAAACTTCATCAAGGTTCCTTGATTATTAAACAAAAATAAAGTATGGATAGTCGTTAAATGCATGATATCCTTAAACACAATACCATCAGCATTATTAACAAAACTTAAATCTTTTAGAATAACCAAATTAAAAGCATCGATAATACCTAATTTGCTAAAATCACTAACCATATTCAAGCTGGTTAAAATACGACCTGTTAATCCTGTTCCTGTTAAATCAAATAATTGATTAGAATTATTTCCTCTAATTGCAAAATTAGACAAAGTGCCACCCGTACTTCCCGTAAACAAAGCTCCGTTTCCATTGTAAAACAATTCATCTGCATATAAATCGATTCCAAAAACGGTAGACTCATTTAATTCTATGGGCACATTAAGAGTAATACTTCCGTTTATTTCATAAACGGTATTGGTGTCTAACGTAATTTTACCATCAACGGCATCTGGAAAATCATCGACAGATTTTACTAAAACATAATTATCTCTAGTATCTGCTCCGTTTATTTCAATCCATTTTGAACCACTATATACAAAAATCCCTGCTTCATCAGTATCATAAACCATTAAGCCTTCTGCCGGACTTGATATCCCTATTCGCTCGGCTGTGCTTAATCTTGGAGCCAAAAAACCTTGTGATTTAGAGTTTAATTCCAGAATAGAAGACGGATCTGGGTTCATTGTACCAATTCCTACTTGAGCCAACATATTCATTTGAAAAATCAAACACAACAGTACAATTAATCCTCTCATTTTATGAAATTTTTAAAGTCATTTAATAAAAACGACTACAAAAATACTTCACAAATACGCAGCTTATCGCTGAATTATGTGTTTTAACTGATTTTTAACATTTACTATGCGTGCATAGTAAATTAAACAATGTGGCTGTTTAAATATATTTTTGAATAATACCAATAAGAGTATTTGCGTCTTGTTCTCCACTAAAACGCCATTTCATTTCTCCTCCCTTATAAATAATGAGAGTTGGTAAACCTTTTACGCGAAGTGCCTCGGACAATTCTTTGTTTTTTTCGACGTCAATTTTAATCACCTTTGCCTTGTCTCCAAGTGCAGCTGCAACATCCCTTAACACCGGATGCATTGCTAATGAAGATTCATTCCATTCTGTAAAGAAGTCTAAGAGTACAGGAATATCGACGTCTATTAATTCCCCAAATTTTGACATACATTAAAATTTTTAATCAAATATGCTACTACAAATATAACATTATCTTGCAATTAAGCATTTGCACTACCTTTTTTAAGCTCAATAACGGTAATCTCTGGCCATATCCCTACTCTTCCTGGGAATGCCAAATAGCCAAACCCTCGATTCACATTAATATACTGACCCATAGACTCATAAATCCCAGCCCAATGTTTATACCTCCATTTTACAGGACTCCACTTAAACCAACCTGGTATTTCAATGCCAAATTGCATTCCATGAGTATGACCGCTTAAGGTTAAATGAAAATGTTTGTTATCAGGGATAACCTCTTGATCCCAATGCGAAGGATCATGACTCAATAAAATTGTAAAATCATCTTTGTCAATTCCAGTAATGGCCTTTTTTAAATCACCTGCTTTTTTAAATCCACCTTTCCCCCAATTTTCAACACCAACCAAAGCCAATTTCTCTTCACCTCGACTCAGGTAACGATGCTCATTTAATAACAAATCAAATCCTATTTCTTTTTGAATTGCCTGAAGACGATTCATATTTTCTTGTTTAGCATCTGCACTTGGCCAATTTATATAATCACCATAATCGTGGTTACCCAAAACAGAATACAAGCCATCTTTTGCTTCTAACTTTTTAAACACATCAATATAAGGTTCCATTTCTGAAGCTTTATTATTAACCATGTCTCCAGTAAATAAAATAACATCACTTTTTTGCTCATTAATCAAGTCAATGGCATAACTCACCTTTTCTGGGTCGTCGAAACTCCCAGAGTGAACATCACTAATTTGAGTTAGCTTATAGCCATCAAAAGCATCTGGCAAATCTTCAAAATGTAAAGTGTATTTTAGAACTTTAAAATTATATCTTCCTTTATAGATTCCATAAAGAATGGAAGCAAACGGTATAGCTGCTAGCCCTAAAGCAACTTGACTTACAAATTTTCTTCGTCCAGGTAAATGCTTACCTTCTACAGTATCTCCAGCAGTAAAATAGCTATAAAGCGCTTGAGGCACTCTAAACACATCTTCACTAAACATAAAGAATAGCAAAATTAATTTTGGTACCATAAACGCAATGAAAAAACCAATGGCTATTGAATTGCTTTGAGAAAAGCCTTCGCTGCGGTTAAAGTTATAGAATTGATATACCAAGTTTCCTAATACTAAAATAGAAACAAGCCAATACAGAATATGAATCCACGGGCTTTTGGTTATAGTTTTAAAAGATTGAAATGCGTAGAAATCTAGCAATCCGAAAATGACAATAAAAATTAGCCATCTAATCATAGTAGTAAGTTTTGATGCTAAGTTAACAAATCATAAAAGTTATCATCTTATGAATTTGTTAAACGTTTTGATTTCCAATTGATTTAAATCTTTAGCATCTGTAAATACAGTAATAGTTATTGCTCTTTGAGGCAATAAATCGAAATAATTATCACTAAAACGAGCCCCCCCTAGTTCTAAGGCCACATCTTTTTGCAAGGTTTCACTATATAAGGTAATTTCAAATCCGCCTTGTATTGTTTTTACAGACTGTTGAATTGGCAATTGATTTAATTCTAAAAATTTCGGGCTTTCCAAATACCCAATGTATTCTTTATCCAAAAATGTAGCATGAATATAAACCTGGGACGCATTTACATCCAGCTCATCTAAGTTCAATTGAAATACCATTTTGCTTCCGTCTGCACCAACGTCAATAAGCAGATTTTCAGCATGTAAAACTTCACCTTCAAAACTTTTTACCTCAACCTTAAACTTACCTTTTAGTGCATTTAAGTTATCATTTACAACATAAAAATTCAATGCGTTATCAACTTGTTTTGAACTCAACAGCACATTATCAAAAGCTCTACTTGCGTCATAATGTAACGCCTTCCAATTGCCATTAAAATCGATACTTGACCAGGATATTGCTGGCCAACAATCGTTAAACTGCCAATACAAAGTACCCATATTATAAGGCTTGGCGATTCTGTGAGCTGTGATGCCTTTAGTAATTCCCCAAGCTTGAACCAACTGACTCATATACGCGTAATCCTCAACATTATTAGGAATCACAAAATCGCGTTCCATATAAGTATTCATGATATCAAACCCTCTTGAATGTTTTTGATGTGTTTTCAACATCTTATCATCAAACAAAAGGCTATCTGCATTGGTCATCATCATTAACACCTCCTTACTTGGTAACGACTGAAAACCAAATTCACTCATAAATCGCGGTACTTTTTCTTCAAATCGGCTAAACGGATATCCATCATGCCAGACACCCCAATCATGAGCATCGCCCTTAAATTGAAATTCTGGATTGCCCCTACCGTATCTTGGTGACGACTCCCAATAATCAACATCGGACTCTTGCTCCACCGCAATTGGCAAAATACTATCAAACACCTTTAGATAGTGTGCTCTAATTTCTTCGTTTTCTTTATTGGAATTACTCGCTTGCCAGCCCCAACGATTCCAACCTTCTAAGTTTTCATTATTACCACACCACAAAACAACTGAAGCATTGTTTTTCCTTTTAATGACTTGTTCTTTGGCCTCTGCTGCCACATTATCTAAAAACGCAGAATCTCCAGGATACATAGCACATGCAAACATAAAGTCCTGCCAGACCATAATACCCTTTTCATCACATAACTCATAGAATGTATCTTCCTCATAAATACCACCACCCCAAACACGTAACATATTCATATTTGCAGCCACGGCATCATCTAGCAGCCGATTATAATCCTTGTCTGTTACTCTGTTTTGAAAACTATGTTGCGGTATATAGTTTACTCCCTTGCAATAAACAGGAACGTCATTTACCTTAATAACAAAGGTTTCTCCTAAACTATCTTTTTCTGTTACTAATTGAGCCGTTCTTAGGCCTTTTCTAAAACGTGCAGAATCGACAACTACTCCATTTTTTCTTACCTCAACGGCAAAACTATATTGATAAGGTTCCCCAATATTATGCGGCCACCATAATTTTGGTTGATCAATTTCTATTGGAATAATTATCTGGTCTTTCAGAAATTCAAATGAATCTACTTTAACTAATGAATCATTAATTTTTACTTCAACCTCTAATTCTTCATCTTGATTAATATACTTATCAAGCACTATCTCTAATTTAGCCTTGTCTTTATTCAAGTCTACTATCTTCACTGAAGATCTTTTAATCTTAAATTCATTAAACGCTATAATTGATACAGGTCGCCAAACACCAATAGTGTTTAAGGTTGGTCCCCAATCCCAACCATATTGAAACTGTGCTTTTCTTGTAAATACGCGATCTCCACCTGGAAGGGTGTAACTCAAATTGTTCTTTTGTGATTCTTCGAGAGAACTACCGTTTTGAAATTTCACTTTTAAAACATTTGAAGTTTTTGATATTTTTTTTATATCTAACTGAAAGCTTCTAAAGGCATTGTTAGTTTTTATAAGAAGTGAATCATTTAGGAAAACAGATGCATAAGTATCCAACCCTTCTAAATTCAAATAAATATGCTTTTTATTTAAAGTTTCAGAATCCAAATTAAATGCACTTTCATACACCCAGTTTTTTTCAGAAACCCATTTCACATCCTTCGCATTATCATTTATCAATGGATTTTCTATGATTCCATTTAATAATAAATCAGTGTAAATATTACCAGGAACCTCTGCTGCATAGCTAATCGAATCACCTTCTTCATGAACCGTCCAATTTGAATTGATTTTCAAGTTTAAGGGTGTATCAGGTTTCGAAGAGCAACCAACAAACACTAATGCTAATACAAGTATTGCAATCCTATTCATTCTCAGATATATTTTGAAGTAGTGCTTTGATATTAGAAATACTAGAAACTGTAATGTTGGAAGAAAACAAATCGTTTTCATTCTCTAATGGGTTAATCACTTTTGAAGCAGAGGCGTGAATTTCTGTAAATCCAGCTTTTTTGAATTGCCCAACATTTGTGGCATTAATTCCAGACCCTGGCATAATTGTAATTTTTGATTCCGAATGATTTAATAATAACTTCAGATTCTCCAATCCCATTAAAGCACGAGATGCGCCACCAGAAGTTAAAACTCTTTTAATACCCATTGTCTTTAATTCATCTAAACCATTCAACTGATTATTCACAGCGTCAAACGCCCTATGAAATGTAAAATCCATACCTCTTGAACTCGACAATAATCGCTTTGAACTATTTTTATCTATTTCATTGTTTGATAGTAAAGCTCCAGAAACAATGCCTTTAACTCCTAAATCCCTACATGCTTCAATGTCATACAACATTGTTTTCAGTTCCTCTTCAGAGTACACAAAATGTCCGCTTCTGGGTCTAATCAACACATAAACTGGAATGCTAAGTGCATTTACCACTTGTTTTATCAATCCAAATGAAGGTGTGATTCCTCCAATCTGTAATTCTTGGCACAACTCAATTCTGTGAGCTCCCGCCTGCTCAGCATTAATAGCTGAAGCATAACTATTTGCACAAATTTCTAACTTCATTTAGTTAACTGTTAATTCATCTAAAAACAACCAAGCTCTACTTCCTTCACCTTGAGAACCTACAGGGATCTCGCCAAAATTGGTGATTTTTATTTTTAAAAACCTTGTGTTTCCTGATAAAGGCATCACAATATCTTCGGCCTTAGTATTAGAATTAGGGGATATCTTTTGCGTAAAACTCTGCCCAGAATCCAATGTAACTTCAATAGACTTCGGTAGATAAATCCATTGTCCATTACCATTAAAACATCTGGTTTTTAGTTCTGTCACTGCAGTCGTTTGTTTCAAATCTATAGTTACGCTTACATCATCACCAAAAAAGCCAAGCCATTCTTTATCTCCATATCTTGTATTACTGCCAGCCACGCCATTATTTAAAGCTTGCTTACCACCGGTATTGTATGCTTTATGTGGCTCTACACTTAATGAAATTGGTTTACCTTGTGCCTTGTGAGCGTTAAATGTTTTGGTATATAAATTGCCTATTGTTTCCTCTCCTGAAAACGCGATAGCGTTAATTACTTTACTCCCTTTTACCGTTATCGAATCTATATACAATTCAGATTTTATTGTTGGTATGCTACCATCTATTGTATATCTAATTTTCTTATTATTGGCTTCTGTATGAAGTTTAATAATAGTATTGTTCTCATGAAAATAAATACTGTCTTTGATATCAAAAAGATGATTAGCATAATTAATATCTAATTGATCTAACCGCTGGAAATAGGGTTCAATTTTCGTTAGGAATTTGTCGTAATTTCTATCGGCTTTAGCAGACCAAAGCGCTTCACTCATTGCCAATATTCTTGGAAATACCATATACTCCACTTTATCCCAACTAGCCATATATTCGGTCCAAACATTGGCCTGACCTCCAATAATAAAATCGTCTTCATTACCTTTTAACTCTTCGGGGATAGGATTAAACTCAAACACCTTTTGCAATGGTAAAAACCCACCGATAGCAATAGGCTCCGATTCGTTTTCAGATTGATAATAATCAAAGTAACAATTAGAATTAGGAGACATAATAACCTGATGCCCGGCTTTAGCCGCTTCCAATCCACCTTCAAAACCTCGCCAAGACATGACTGTAGCATTTGGCGCTAATCCCCCTTCTAATATCTCATCCCAACCAATTATTTGTCTTCCTTTTTTATTTAAATAGCTTTCAATTCTGGAAACAAAATAACTTTGAAGTTCTTCTTCTCCTGCTAAAGCTTCAGTTTTTATTCTGTTTTGACAATCCTCGCAAGATTTCCATCTTGATTTTGGTGCCTCATCACCGCCAATATGAATGTACTGACTTGGAAAAACTTCTATTACCTCATCCATGACATCGGCTAAAAACTTAAAAGTCTCTTCCTTTGTACAATAAATCGTTTCGAAAACGCCCCATTTTGTCGCCACATTAACTTCCGGATTACCACATCCTAAATAAGGATAAGCTGCAACAGCGGCTTGAGAATGCCCTGGTAATTCTATTTCTGGGATAACAGTTATAAATTTACTTTGTGCATAAGCCACCACCTCTTTTGCTTCTTCTTGAGTATAAAAACCGCCATAAACTTGTTCATCAAATTGATGGGGTTGATCACTATAATGACCTAATAGGGTTTTATCTCTTTTAGAAGCCACTTGTTGTAGTTTCGGATATTTTTTAATCTCCAATCGCCACCCTTGGTCGTCGGTTAAATGCCAATGGAACTTATTAAGCTTCAACATGGCCATGGCATCAATGTATTTTTTAATTTCTGTAACCGAATAAAAATGCCTCGACACATCTAAATGCATGCCTCTATATTCAAAAGCTGGTGCATCTTCAATATTTACAAAAGGCAATTTAATTTCTTTTTCAAATTGGCCAGATTCAAAATCAACCGGCAATAATTGCCTTAAACTTTGCACTGCATAGAAAGCGCCATGGTCCGAATTAGATTTTATGGTCACCCCTTGTTCATTAATTTCTAACTTATAAGCTTCGGGGTTTTTAATTGTATGGTCGGTTAAGAACCTAATTGCCGCATTTTCTTTTTCTTCTACAGTCTTTTCGCCATTTATATAATCCAGCAAAAACCCGCCAGCTATTTTAAACCCTTCATCAAAATATATTTTGGGCTGACTTGCCATAGAATACAAACCCTCTATTGTTATTAAAGTTTGAGGTTCAGGAATGATTTGTGTGTTTACATTTAAGTTTTCAGAATCGCTACAGCCAAACAGTACGATAAGAAACAAGCCTAAAACGGGGGTCTTGAATTGCATTTTACTATATTAGATGCTTTAAAATTAGCAATCTATTTTTAATGGCAACTAAACTATCCATTCTTTTAATCGCCTTGCTTACATTAAGCAGCTGCGCGGACTCTTCAAAACCCAATTCTTCATCAAATAACACGCCTTTAATTAGCCATGTAAATCCGTTTATTGGAACCGGAGGTCATGGTCATACGTTTCCTGGGGCAACGGCTCCTTTTGGAATGATGCAACTAAGTCCAGATACCAGATTAGATGGTTGGGATGGCTGCTCAGGATATCATTATAGTGACAACTATATTTATGGGTTTTCACACACGCATTTAAGCGGAACAGGTGTTAGCGATTATGGAGACATACTATTAATGCCAACCAATAGCATAAACTTTAACAATGGAGCTGATGGTGAGTCAGGTTATGGAGATACTTTTTCGCATGAAAATGAAATAGCCGAACCAGGATATTACAGTGTTCAACTTGATTCTACCCAAATAAAAGTTGAGCTTACTGTTTCTGAACGTTCAGGAATTCACAGATATAAATATCCAACTTCAGACCAACAATACCTGATTTTAGAATTAGACCATAGAGATCAATTATTGGATTACAAAATAGAACAAGTTGATTCGTTTTCAATTAAAGGTTTTAGGCATTCAAAAGCTTGGGCTACCAAACAAATGTTATTTTATGATATTGAGTTTTCACATCCCATTAAAAATATTTACTATAACGAAGATGGTACTGTAATCTCAAAAAATTACAAATTTTTAAGCCAGCAAGCTGCAATCCAATTTATCAATCCTAAAAACGAGCCAATCATTGTTAAAGTTGGGATTAGTGCTGTAGACAATAAGGGCGCTATGCAAAACCGAATTGAAGAAATAGGATCTACCAACTTTGAGGCCCAAAAGAAAAAAGTGCAAAACTCATGGGAAAATCAATTGAAAAAAATTGTAGTTGAGAGCAAGGACGAAACCATTATGGCTAATTTCTATAGTGCCATGTATCACTCAATGATAGCGCCTAACCTTTACCAAGATATTGATGGCAGGTACAGAGGTATGGATTTAGAAATTCACCAAACTAAAGATTTCAACTACTACACGGTTTTTTCACTTTGGGACACCTACCGTGCTACCCACCCTTTATATACAATTATAGAACAAGAAAGAACATCTGATTTTATTAATACGTTTTTAGCAAAATACGATGAAGGCGGAATAATGCCAATTTGGGATCTGTCTGCAAATTATACAGGCTGTATGATAGGCTACCATGCTGTGCCGGTAATTGCTGACGCATATTTAAAAGGCATTAAAGGTTATGATGAGGAAAAGGCTTTTCAAGCCATGACCCATAGTGCTGTTCAAGACAAATTAGGATTAAAATCTTATAAAGCATTAGGATATATCCCTGTAGAAGAAGAAAGCGAGTCGGTTTCAAAAACATTAGAATATGCCTATGACGATTGGACTATTGCACAAATGGCAAAGGCAATGAACAAAACTGATGCTTATAAAACCTATACTGAACGTGCTCAAAATTATAAGAACATTTTCGACCCGAATTCAAAATTTATGAGAGGGCGATTTAGAAACACCTGGTTTGCACCTTTTGATCCGTATGAAGTTAACTTTAACTACACCGAAGCCAATGCTTGGCAGTATAGTTTTTATGTTCCACAAGACATTACTGGGTTCACAAATCTATTGGGAGGTAAGGATCAATTAAACGCACAATTAGACACTTTATTTTCTGCAAATGCAGAGACATCGGGTAGAAATCAAGCCGATATTACTGGCTTGATCGGTCAATATGCACATGGTAATGAACCAAGTCATCACATGGCTTATCTCTACAATTTTGCAAACAAACCTTATAAAACTCAAGAAAAAGTACATGAGATTTTAACTGGGTTATATCACAATTTACCTGATGGGGTATCGGGAAATGAAGACTGCGGACAAATGAGTTCTTGGTACGTTTTTAGTGCCTTAGGGTTTTATCCTGTCACCCCTGGTTCTAACAACTATATTATCGGAACGCCTATCATAGAAAACGCAACTATTAATTTAGAAAATGGCAAACAGTTTTCGGTATCTACCAGTAACTTAAGCTCTTCAAATATTTATATTCAATCTGCTACTTTAAACGGAGAGCCTCTTGAACACTCATTTATTTCACATGAGGCCATAATAAATGGCGGAACATTACATTTTAATATGGGCGCTGCACCTTCAAATTGGGCAACCTCTGACACCAATGCTCCTAAAACGAGTATTGAAGATCACCTAATTGTAGCAGCTCCGTTTATAGAAAAGGGAGATGTAGCTTTTAAAGGCAGTACAGATGTTGTTTTAAAAACGGTGCATCCTAAGGCTGAGATCTATTATAAATTGGGGGATTCAGAATTTCAACTTTTCAATGCGCCAATAACTATCAGTACTCCAACAACATTAAGCACTTTCGCTAAACACCGAGATGCTAAAAGTAAAATTATAACTACCGAGTTTTACAAAATAGACCCGAATTTATCGGTGGCTTTATCCACTTCTTATGCCAACCAATATAATGGTGGTGGTGAAAATGCACTTATTGATGGTATTAAGGGTACAATTGATTTTAGAACTGGTACATGGCAAGGCTACTTTGATGAAAACCTAATAGCTACTGTAGACTTAGGAAAAGAGAAGCCTATTAATACAATTCAAATAAACTTTCTTCAGGATCAAAAATCTTGGATATTTTACCCAACAAGAGTCGAATGCTATGCGTCTGTGGATGGTATTAATTTCGATTTTATAAGTAATGAACAAATAAAAGCTGATGAAAAATCTGAAGAGATAACTATTAAAACGTCAACATTTAAGGTTAAAAACGGTAAACGCTACAGATATGTAAAACTAATGGCTAAAAAACTTGGGGTTTTACCCGAATGGCATTTAGGTTTTGAGCATGATGGCAGAAGCTGGCTATTTGCCGATGAAATTTCAATTAACTAATTATACCATGAACACAAATAAAACCTACAAATCGTCATTTATTTTGCTTACTGTTTTATTTTTCCTTTGGGGATTTATAACTGTACTTGTCGACTCATTAATTCCGAGGCTTAGAGAATTATTTACCTTAAGTTATTTTCAAGCTGGCTTAGTTCAATTTGCATTTTTCGGGGCTTATTTAGTGCTATCGATACCTGCAAGTTTTATTCTATCTAAAATAGGATACAAACGCGGTATAATTTTAGGATTACTAACTATGGCATTAGGATGTGTCCTATTCTATCCTGCAGCTTCTTTTAGAGAATTTGGTATTTTCATTTTAGCCTATTTCATCTTAGCAGCAGGAATCACTATTTTACAAGTTGCAGCCAACCCATTTGTCGCAGTATTGGGCCCAGAGAATTCGGCTTCAAGCCGATTAAACTTATCGCAAGCTTTTAACTCATTGGGTACCGCAATTGCACCTGCTGTCGGGGCATTGTTAATTTTAAGTGACACTATTAAAACCGAATCAGAAATTGAAGGTTTATCAGAATCCGCTAAAGACGCTTATCTGGCATCAGAAGCAGCAGCTGTACAAAAACCTTTTCTCGGTTTAGCTCTATTCATTGTTTGTATAGCAGGAATCTTCTTTTTTGCAAAACTCCCTAAACTCATTAATGAGAGCTCTACAGGAACTTATTTTGATGCGCTTAAAAACAAAAACTTAATGCTAGGTGTATTAGGTATATTCTTTTATGTTGGAGCAGAAGTAGCGATAGGTAGTTATTTAGTAAACTACTTTTTAGAAATGAACTTAGTTGATGTCATTAAAGAAACCAAGTTTATGACATCCATTGCAGAAGGCATTCTAAACACAGGCTTAACCCAAAGTGATGACAAGGCTATTGTTGGCGTATTTGTTACTTTTTATTGGTCTGGAGCTATGATTGGTAGATTTCTCGGTGCATATCTAACGAAAGTTGTAGATGCTGGAAAAGTTTTAAAATTATTTGCACTAACGGCTGTGCTTCTTATCATTACATCTATAAGCACTCAAGGATTAGTTTCTATGTGGAGTATTCTTGCGGTAGGTTTAGTAAATTCAATAATGTTTCCAACTATTTTCACCTTGGCCATTGATGGTATTGGAGACTTAAAACCAAAAGCATCTGGCTTATTATGCACAGCTATTGTGGGTGGCGCAATAATTCCGCCTTTATTTGGATTACTGACAGATTTCTTAGGCTTTAAAACGGCTTTACTTTTAGTCATCCTATGTTATGGTTATATCTTTTATTTCGCTACAATAAATTCAAAATCTAAAAGCAACTCATGAAACGAAGAAAATTTATAAAAAACGCAACTCTTTCGGGAGTAGGGCTTTCATTAACATCAACAATTGCGGCTTGTAACTCTTCAGAATCACAAAAAGAAAAAGCAACAACTACGGTTTTGGATAACACTGAAACTTCACTACCTCTTGTTATTGCAACTTGGAATGTACCAAACGCTACTGCCAAAGCATACGAAATATTAACCAATGGCGGTTCTGTTTTAGACGCTTTAGAACAAGGCTGCATGGTAGAAGAAGCCGATGTAAAAAACCAATCCGTTGGAAAAGGTGGTTTACCAGATCGTGAAGGTCAAGTAACTCTCGATGCTTGTATTATGGATAAGTATGGTAATTGTGGCTCTGTAGTTTACCTTCAGAATATTACTCATGCTATTTCGGTTGCAAGGAAAGTAATGGAAGATACGCCTCATGTTATGCTTGCAGGAAAAGGTGCTGAAGAATTTGCTATTACTATTGGTCTTAAAAGAGAAAACCTCCTAACCGAAGCTTCTAAAAAAAATTGGGAAGAATGGAAGGTTGAGAGTGAATACAAACCAATTATTAACATCGAAAACCATGATACTATAGGGATGTTAGCCATAGATAAAAATGGAGATATCTCGGGAGCTTGTACGACCAGCGGACTGGCTTATAAAATGAATGGACGAGTGGGAGATTCTCCTATAATTGGATCAGGTTTATTCGTTGATAATGAAATTGGGGCTGCTGTAGCTACAGGAATGGGAGAAGAAGTTGTTAAAACTGTAGGGAGTTTTCTTGTTGTCGAATTAATGCGTCAAGGCAAAACGCCTCAAGAAGCATGTGAAGAAGCCATTCTTAGAATTGTAAACAAGCCTAATAGTAATTACAAAAACTTTCAGGTTGGATATATTGCCGTAAATAAAGCTGGTGAAACAGGTTCTTATTCTATACACCAATGGTTTTCCATGACGAAGTATCAGGATAATAAAAATTCAAATATTCAGTCAGATTTCTATAACAAGGCTTAAAACCACTTCAGTGTAAAATCAATTAATTTTTGTTTAAAGCCCGAATACGGCGGAATTAAAAATTCGGTTGGACTTTTGGTATGTTGTTTCAATACAGATCTCATGTTTGAGAATTCTTGAAAACCAAAAACACCATGAGACCTGCCAATACCACTATTATTAACTCCTCCAAAAGGAAGGTTGTGGTTAGAATATTGAATCACATTATGATTTATACAACTACTACCTGCCTTAGTATTTGCCAATACTTTCTTTGAAAAAGATTTGGATTTAGAAAACACATATAATGCCAATGGCCTTGGTTTTGAATTAATATAAGTAATGGCTTCAGATGTTTTTTTGAATGAGATTATAGGCAGTATTGGACCAAAAATCTCGTCTTGCAACAAACTTGATTCTGGTTTTAAATCGGTTATAATTGTAGGAGACACAAAATTATCCTTGGCATTAGTTTCTCCTCCGTAAATAACATTGCCTCCATTTTCCTTTGCATTTTCTATATGCGCTGCTAATCTATTAAAGTGTTTCTCGTTTACTATCCTTCCATAGGATTCTGATTCTTCAGCATTACGGTAAAACTTATCTAAGCAGTTTTTCAATTCATCTAAAAAGGGCTGCTTCACATTTTCCTTAACTAAAATATAATCAGGAGCCAGACAAACTTGACCATTATTGATAAACTTTCCCCAAGCTACTTTTTCGGCTGTACTTTTAAAATTAACCGTATCATCAATCACCACAGGCGATTTCCCTCCCAACTCTAAGGTAACAGAGCTTAAATGTTGTGCAGCGGCTTTCATGACAATTTTACCAACAGTTGGTGAACCGGTAAAGAATATATGATTAAATGGCAATTGCAATAACTCCTGAGCCAACTCAACCCCGCCTTGCAGCAATGCTATTTCATTGGAGTCAAACAAATCTTCGACTATGGTTTGCATCAATTTCGAAGCATTAGGCGTCATTTCGGAAGGTTTGACAATAACAGTATTGCCAGCAGCTATGGCCGATACTAATGGGCCAAAAGTTAAGTTGAAAGGGAAATTCCATGGTGACAGAATTAAACAAACGCCCTTAGCCTCATAAGTGTAGTAGGACGAAGACCCCAACAAAGAGAGTGGCGTATTTACCTTATTAGGTTTCATCCAAGATTTTAATTGCAAAATAGCGTGATCAATTTCACCAATTACAGGGTAAATCTCAGTCAAATCGGTCTCTGCAAAAGGCTTTTTAAAATCTTTATACATAGCCTCCCTTACCTGATCTTTATATGTTTGGCTAAGCGCTTTTTTCAAAGCTTTCAATTTATAAATTCTTTGTTTACAAGTACTATTTGACAACTTATATTGATTATCCTTTTGTGAATGAAACACCACTGAAGGCTTTAGAGAATTACTAGCCATGTCGAATTATTTTTTACCGCATTCAAATTACTATTCTTTATGCGACTATTTACACGAAAAGTTAAATTATCGACAATCGGCAAATGCATTTCATCGATAAAATGAGTAACCACAGACGTTTAAACCACATATTTTTTGAGTTAATCTAAAAATTAGCATGGATTTTAGATGATTCCTTTTCTTTGAGTCAGAATAAACAACTGATTATCAATTATGAAAAAATTTATCTTCATATTCATATTAACCATAGCCCCTCTTTTTGCTATGGGTCAGTCTAATTTATCACTACAATCTGTTGAAACCGATTTAGTTCTGGAAAATCCAGCACCAAAAACTAAAGCTCAATCAAAGACAAAAAGCAATTTAAGTCTTGAGTTAAAGCGTGAAGTATTAAAATTAAATCACAAAAAAAGCAACGAACTTATTAGCATAAAGGCTTTTCGTAAAAGTTTACAGATTAAAACTAAAACCATAAAAACCTGCTAATAGTTTGAAATAAAACTATCTTAAGTTGAGTAAAAGATTCTACATCGGAATTATTTTTATCTGCCTTCAAATAGGCTCCATTATCTATGCTCGATTTATCCCTGAACGTTTTTTTTGTTGGGCACCCTATGACAGTCATATCAACTTCAAGACAACCGTAACAATCAACAACAAAGTACTTTCAACAGAAGAGGCTGTTGAAAGATACCATTATAAAATGGCTGGTTGGGAACAACGGTCCATTCACAATATATTTTACCTTATTACTAAATACGAAAGAACATATGGAGTCTTAGATAGCGCTCGAGTGAAAGTCAATTATTCTATTAACGGTCATAAAGAATCTGTATGGGAGCTTCAACCGTAAAGACATTCAATCAAATTTGGAAAAAACCGTTCCAATTTGAAGGCACAGCTATGCATCCAAATGTATTGTTAATGTGTAAATTAACAGTACTTCTTATTGTTGCTCACCATTTCATTGAAGACCTTTCAGATCCATTTATTCCATTTTTTGATCAGTTAAATATTTTCAACTCTATCCCTGGTGCCTTAAGAGCTTTACAAGTGTTTGTATTTATAGTAGCAGCCGTTCTCCTTTTTCTAAATTATAAGGTGAGGACAGCAAGTATCACTTTAGGGATAGTTGTAATTTTTAGCATTATTATTTCTGTCCCAATGTTTAAAAACCACACCTTTATTTGTGGTTGCGCACTTTTTTTAGCAGGACTTACAGATAATAAAAAGCCACCATACCTTTTAATATTACAACTTAGTTTAATTTACTTCGGCGCATCTATAAACAAGTTTTTTGAACCCGATTGGTGGTCTGGAGCGTTTATGCATAATTGGTTAGCTGTAGCTCGAGGCAATGAATTATACTTGTCAACAAGTGCTCTATTCCCTGATTTTTGGTTTGCCAAACTGCTATCACATATCGCTATGGGTACAGAATTTTTAATTGGAGTCACCTTGTTATTCAAAAAGACCAGGAATAAAGCTATTTGGTTTATCATAGTTTTTCATGTCCTACTTTTTTCAATTACAGGATTTAGATTTGGACATTTCATAGAATCCCTATTAATTTTTCTGATTGCCATAGTCAACTGGCCTAACCCTATGATTTACGTTGAATACTATCCTGAAAAAGCGTCTAAATTCAAATCATTCCTTACGCTTTTAGATTTCGACAACAAATGGAAATGGCAGCCGTCAAGGAGTGAATCAACTTGGCTTTCTGTAAAGGCTTTTGATAAAACGTATACAAATTTAACAGCTGTAAAGAAGTTAATTTTATGGTCACCAAATGTATATATAATCCTGTTTGCAATTGACTGCCTGATTTACATTATTCTGCATAATCATAGAATTCTATTGGCTCTTGTAAACATTTGTTTTGCTTGGGCATTAATTTTCTTTTTCTCACCACTCTTTAAACTTCCAAGTACAAAGAATCACTCTACAATTTAAATTAACACAAATCTTCCATACTATGCATAAACGCCTTTAACTATAGCCCTAATTTCAATTTAAGTTTTGTAATTTTAGCCACCTTAATTGCGAAACAATGTCAGAAAAAAAGAGATTATTTTTAGTAGATGCCTATGCGTTAATATTTAGAGGCTATTATGCCTTTATCAAAAACCCAAGAATAAATTCAAAAGGGTTAGACACCTCTGCTATTTTGGGATTTACAAATTCGCTTTTAGACGTTATTAAAAGAGAACGACCAGACCATTTGGCTGTTTGCTTTGATAAGGGAGGTAGTGCAACTAGAACAGAACTTTTTACAGCTTATAAAGCTAATAGGGATGAAACACCTGAAGCTATTAAAATTGCTGTTCCATATATATATCAAATTCTTGAATCCATGCATATTCCGGTGGTTTACAAAGAAGGATTTGAAGCAGATGATGTTATTGGAACCTTAGCAAAAAAGGCCGAAAAACAAGGTTATTCAACTTTCATGGTAACTCCTGACAAAGATTTTGCGCAATTGGTAAGTGATAATATATTCATGTACCGTCCTGTTTTTGGAGGTGGTTATGAAACTTGGGGAATACCTGAGGTTCAAAAAAAGTTTGAAGTTGAACGCCCTGAGCAAGTAATTGACTTTTTAGGTATGATGGGAGACTCGGCAGATAATATTCCTGGATTACCTGGTGTTGGAGAAAAAACAGCTAAAAAATTCCTGAACCAATATGGCAGTATGGAAAACCTTCTAGCAAACACACATGAGCTTAAAGGTAAAATGAAAGAGAAAGTAGAAGCGAATAAAGATCTTGGCTTACTTTCAAAAGAGTTAGCAACCATTATTCTTGATGTTCCTGTTGAGTTTCACGAAGAAAATTTCGAATTATCTCAACCAGACATTCCTGGTGTAACAAAACTATTTGAAGAGTTAGAATTTAGAAGATTAATTGATAACCTCACTAAAACCTTCGCTCCTAAAGAAAACGCCTCTGCAGCAACACCTGCTGCTCAACAAGCGACACAAACAGCTGAAACACCTTCTGCTGGGGCTGGACAATTTTCCTTGTTTGGGGGTGAGGCTCAAGATACAACGGCTACATCAACCTCTTCACGTGCCACGGCAGAAACCACATCTCACTTATATCAAAGTGTAGATTCAGGTTTAGCGACCAAGCTTTTTATTAAAAGTTTAATGCAACAAAACAGCGTGTGTTTTGATACTGAAACTACAGGATTAAACCCTATAACTGCAACATTGGTTGGAATTTCATTTTCATGGGAAGCGCACAAAGGATTTTACTTGCCTTTTCCCGAAGACCAAGATGACGCCCAATCTTTAATCGAATTGTTAAGGCCATTTTTCGAATCTGAAACCATTGAAAAAATTGGCCAGAATTTAAAATATGACATCAAAGTATTACATAAATACAATATAAAAGTAAAAGGTCCGCTTTTTGACACCATGTTAGCCCATTACCTTATTAATCCAGATATGAGACATAACATGGATGTTTTGGCAGAAACCTACCTTAATTATACGCCAATAACTATTACCTCAATCATTGGCAAAAAAGGTAAAAACCAAAAGTCAATGCGAGATGTGCCATTGGCAGAGATAACAGAATACGCTACCGAAGACGCAGACATCACCTACCAATTAAAATCTCATTTTAAAAAGGAACTAGGTGATGCGAACACAAACACCCTATTTAAGGAAATTGAAATTCCTTTGATGAGTGTATTGGCTAAAATGGAATTAGAAGGAATTAACTTGGACCAAGAATTTCTTTCTAAGCTTGCTCAAGATTTAAATACAGACATAGATGCATTAGTCACTAAAATCTACAAAGAAGCTGGAGAAGAATTTAATATTGCATCACCAAAACAACTTGGAGTCATTCTATTTGAAAAATTAAAATTAGTAAACAAACCAAAGAAAACTAAAACCGGACAATACAGCACAGCTGAAGATGTGCTATCTTCCTTAGCAAAAGAGCATGAAATTGTTCGCCACATTTTGGAGTATCGCGGTTTAGCCAAATTAAAAAGCACTTATGTCGATGCTTTACCAACTCAGGTAGAAGCTTCAACTGGAAGGGTACATACCGATTACATGCAAACTGTTGCGGCAACAGGAAGATTAAGTTCTAACAACCCGAACCTTCAAAATATTCCTATCCGAACAGAGCGAGGAAGACAAGTTAGAAAAGCATTTGTGCCAAGAAATGAAGAGTACACCTTATTAGCAGCCGATTACTCCCAAATTGAACTCCGTATTATTGCTGCATTAAGCGAAGAGGAAAATATGATTGAAGCCTTCAAAAAGGGAGAAGACATTCATGCCTCAACTGCGGCAAAAGTTTTTAATATCCCAATTGAGGAGGTCACAAAAGAACAACGTAGTAATGCTAAAACAGTAAACTTTGGTATTATATATGGGGTATCAGCATTTGGACTAAGTAATCAGACCGACCTTTCAAGAAAGGAAGCCAAAGCACTTATTGATACCTATTATGCAACATACCCTAAACTCAAACAATACATTAGCACTCAAGTAGATTTTGCTCGAGATAATGGCTATGTACAAACTGTATTAGGCAGACGACGTTATTTAAAAGACATCAACTCAAGAAATGCAGTAGTTCGAGGCGCGGCAGAACGAAATGCGGTCAATGCACCTATTCAAGGAAGTGCTGCAGATATTATTAAAATTGCAATGATAAATATTCAGGCAAAATTGGAAGCAGAAAATTTTAAAACCAAGATGCTACTTCAAGTACATGATGAATTGGTTTTTGATGTCTTCAAACCAGAATTAGAAACCATTAAAGCACTAGTTAAACACGAAATGGAAAATGCCTACATCTTGAGCGTACCATTAGACGTAGATATGGATTGTGGGAATAATTGGTTGGAAGCACATTAATGCAGCGCAATAATATAAGGAATTAAAATTGAGCATACTAACCTACATTTAAAAAATAGGTCTACACTATTTGGTAATCAAATATATAATCGTAAATTTGCAAACTCTTTTTTAAGAGAGGAATGTTTAATTAAGTAAATTATTAAGTGTGGATACATTAAGCTACAAAACGGTTTCAGCCAACAAAACTACTGTAAATAAAGAGTGGGTTTTAGTTGATGCTGAAGGTCAAACGCTTGGTCGTTTAGCTTCTAAAGTTGCGATACTTTTAAGAGGAAAACACAAGCCAAACTTCACACCACATGTTGATTGCGGAGATAACGTAATTGTTATCAATTCTGAAAAAATCAACTTAACAGGTAACAAATGGACGGAAAAAAGTTATATCCGTCACACTGGTTACCCAGGTGGTCAAAGAAGTTTAACTGCTACAGAATTGTTTGGAAAAGATCCTGCAAGAATTGTAGAGAAGTCAGTAAAAGGAATGTTGCCTAAAAACAAATTAGGAGCAACTTTATTCCGTAATTTAAACGTTGTTGTTGGTTCTGAGCACGGTCACGAAGCTCAAAAGCCTAAAACAATTAACTTAAACGAATTTTAATTCATGGAAGTAATTCACAAAATTGGTCGTAGAAAAACGGCTGTTGCTCGTGTTTATGTTGCCGAAGGAAAAGGAAACATCACGGTAAACAAAAAAGAATTAAATACATACTTCCCAACTGCTACATTACAGTACAAAGTAAACCAGCCATTAGTATTAACTGAGAACGCTGAGAACTTTGACATTACTGTAAACGTATACGGAGGTGGTATTACAGGTCAAGCAGAAGCTGTACGTTTAGCAATCTCTCGCGCAATGTGCGAATTAGATGCAGAAAACAGAGGTATCTTAAAACCTGAAGGATTATTAACAAGAGATCCAAGAATGGTAGAGCGTAAGAAATTCGGTCAGAAGAAAGCGCGTAAGAAATTCCAGTTCTCTAAACGTTAATATCAAGAAAAAATTAACCCAGTTATTGTTGTCCATGACCTTTAGGTCAGGATTTAGTTTAGCATCTAAATGTTTAAGGCCTTTTTCCAAGCCACTTAAATATTGCTAATTCAACAGAACGTAAACTAACACAAAGATGGAAAAAGTAGAAGTAAAAGAATTACTTGAAGCAGGTGTACACTTTGGTCACTTAACCAGAAAATGGGATCCAAACATGGCTCCGTACATCTACATGGAACGTAATGGTATCCATATTATAAACCTTTACAAAACTGCTGCTAAAATTGAAGAAACTTCAGAAGCATTGAAAAAAATTGCTGCTTCAGGAAAGAAGATTTTATTCGTAGCAACAAAAAAACAAGCCAAGGACATCGTTGCTGAAAAAGCAGGTGCTGTAAACATGCCTTACATTACTGAAAGATGGCCTGGTGGAATGTTAACTAACTTCGTAACTATTAGAAAAGCTGTTAAGAAAATGGCTTCTATCGATAGAATGAAGAAGGATGGAACATTCATGACACTTTCTAAGAAAGAACGTTTACAAGTTGATCGTTTGAGAGCTAAGTTAGAAAAGAACTTAGGTTCTATCTCAGACATGACTCGTTTACCTGGCGCTCTTTTTGTAGTGGATATTAAACGTGAACACATTGCTATTAAAGAAGCTCAAAAATTAAACATTCCAATTTTTGCAATGGTAGATACTAACTCTGACCCTAGACAGGTAGATTACGTTGTACCAGCAAACGATGATGCTTCTAAATCAATAGACAAAATTTTAACTTTAATTACTGGAGCTGTTGCTGAAGGTTTATCTGATAGAAAATCAGATAGAGCTGAAAAAGCTGCACCTGCAACAGAGGTTAAAGCTGAAACTCAAGCAGCGGTAGAAACACCAGCTGCAAAAGAAGAAAAATAAATTACAACACATAATGAAAGTCGTTTGATTCTTTTTCTTGTTTGAAAATAAATTGAGCGACTTTTTTTTTAATTAAATACGATTAGAAATTATGATTAAAATTACAGCTGCAGAAGTTAATAAATTAAGAAAAACTACTGGTGCAGGAATGATGGACTGCAAGAAAGCTTTAGTAGAAGCTGAAGGCGATTTCGAAACAGCAATCGAAATTTTACGTAAAAAAGGACAAAAAGTTGCTGCAAAAAGAGCTGATAGAGAATCTACAGAAGGTGCTGCAATTGCAAAAGTAAACGGAGATAACACTGTAGGTGTATCTGTGGTACTTGGTTGTGAAACTGATTTCGTTGGAAAAAACGAAAGTTTTGTTGCGCTTGCAAACCAATTGGCTGATTTAGCTTTAACATGTTCTACAAAAGAAGAGCTTTTAGCTGCTGACTTTGATGGTATGAGTGTTGCTGATAAATTAATTGAGCAAACTGGTGTAATCGGAGAAAAATTAGACTTAAATGCTTTTGAAAAGGTAGAAGCACCTTTCGTTGGATCATACATTCACGCTGGTAACAAAATTGCTACTTTAGTTGGTTTATCTGCATCTGCAGAAGGCGCTGATGTTGTTGCAAAAGATGTTGCAATGCAAGCTGCTGCTATGAACCCAATAGCTCTTAATGAAGAAGGCGTTGATGCTACCGTTATTGAAAAAGAAATTGAAATTGCAAAAGATCAATTACGTCAAGAAGGTAAGCCAGAAGCAATGTTAGACAATATTGCTAAAGGAAAAATTAAACGTTTCTTTAAAGACAACACTTTAGTAAACCAAGCGTTTATTAAAGATAGTAAAGTTAGCGTTGCAGAATACGTTAAATCTATTGGTGATGTAACTGTAGTAGACTTTAAAAGAGTTGCTTTAGGTTAATCTAAAATAAAAATAAGTTTTTAAAAGCCTTCCAACTATTTGGAAGGCTTTTTTCATTCTATCCCTATTCAAAAGTCGCACTGTTTTGTAGGTTAAATACTTCAATTAAATTCAAATTCATATATTTGCTTCCTAATAACCCTTTATTCAATTAACCTACAATGAAAACTACCACACTTTTCTTAACCATTGTCCTATTCAGTATTAATAATTTTCAAGCACAAATTGGGGTAGGAACCACCAATCCTAAATCTGCATTTGATATAAGTGTTGCCAATCCAGATGCTCCTGAATTCAATGACGGTTTACTAGTTCCCAGAATCAACAACTTCCCGACAGAGAACCCTACAGATGAACAAGATGGTTTACTAGTGTATCTAACCACTACAAATTCATTCTATTTTTGGAATGCCGCATTAGATATTTGGACTCCAGTTATCCAGGAATCAACTTCAGAAAACACACATCATATAGGTGAATTTTATGGTGGAGGAATCGTGTTTTATACATATGACAACGGAAATCATGGTTTAATTATTTCAACTGAAGACATGAGTGATGGCGATGAAGTAGAATGGGGTTTTAAAGATGATGACATTTCTGAAGCTGAAAGTGAATGGAACGGCAGCGGAAACACATTAGCTTTGGTTGAGGAAGGTGTAGAAAGTGATGAAGCAGCAGGGCTTTGCAACAACTACAACTCAGGTAATTTCTCCGATTGGTATTTACCATCTTTAAATGAACTACAACTCATATTTAAATCACTATATATCATAAATAAAACATTAGATAGTGATTCCGATTCTAATACCTATGGTCTTTCAGTTAACGACTCTTATTGGTCATCAACTCAGCAAAACGACGAAAAATCTTATTTGCTAAAATTAGATCATATGAAAGCAGAGAAAAAAAAGAAGGACGAAGATCATAAAGTTCGCGCCATAAGAGCTTTTTAAAATTGAATAAATTCAACCTCGCTTTATAATTTATAATACCCTTTTTATAATAAGCAAATTTTACACATTTTTTAATGAACACCGAGCCGTTCAAAAATAAGATAATGATTATATTTGCTAAACTTTCTGAATATTATGAATTACAAAAGAATCCTACTAAAATTATCTGGTGAAGCCTTAATGGGAACTCGCCAATACGGTATTGACCCTGAAAGGTTAGCCGAATACGCCGAAGACATTAAAACAATAACTGACAAAGGAGTTGAAGTTGCTATTGTTATTGGAGGTGGAAATATTTTTAGAGGAGTTGCTGGTGCAAGTAATGGTATGGATCGTGTACAAGGTGACCATATGGGAATGCTTGCTACTGTAATTAACGGGTTAGCATTGCAAAGTGCATTAGAAAATGCAGGTGTCCCAACCCGATTACAAACCGCCATTAAAATAAATGAAGTTGCTGAGCCGTTTATAAGACGAAAAGCAATGAGACATTTAGAAAAAGGACGTGTTGTAATATTTGGTGGTGGTACTGGTAATCCTTATTTCACTACAGATTCTGCTGCAGTTCTAAGAGCAATAGAAATTGAAGCTGATGTAATTTTAAAAGGTACCAGAGTAGATGGCATTTATACTGCAGATCCAGAAAAGGATAAATCTGCTGTTAAGTTTGACCACATATCTTTTGAAGATGTTCTTAAAAAAGGTTTAAAAGTAATGGATACAACTGCATTTACTCTAAGTCAAGAAAACCACCTTCCTATTATAGTTTTTGATATGAATAAAATAGGAAACTTACTTAAAGTAGTTTCAGGTGAAAACATCGGAACTAAAGTAAATTAAAACACATTCAAAAAATTCTATTATTTTTGAATTATAATTTCAATTAAACGCAAAACAAAATGAACGAGGAGATAGATTTTATTGTTGATACAGCCAAAGAGGCTATGATAAACGCTCTTAAACATTTAGAAAAACAATTTTCAAATATTAGAGCCGGTAAAGCATCACCTGCCATGCTTGGAAGCGTTATGGTAGATTACTACGGTTCTCAAACACCATTAAGTCAAGTAGCAAATGTAAATACTCCTGATGGTCGCACAATAACTGTTCAGCCTTGGGAAAAAAGCATGCTACATGAAATTGAAAAAGCAATTATGATTGCTAACCTTGGGTTTAACCCTATGAATAATGGTGAAACTATCATCATTAACGTGCCGCCTTTAACAGAAGAGCGTCGTAGAGAATTAGGAAAACAAGCCAAAAACGAAGCTGAAGACGCCAAAATTGGTATTAGAAATGCTCGTAAAGATGCAAATAACGAAATAAAGAAATTGGACATCTCTGAAGATTTACAAAAAAACGCAGAGTTTGATGTTCAAAATCTCACTGATTCTCATGTTAAAAAAGCAGAAGACCTGCTTGCAATTAAAGACAAAGAAATCATGACAGTATAATAATAAAGTGACTTAATTGTCACTTTTTTATTTTCTAAACACCACACTTAACACTATTTATGATAAGGTTTTTGCTACTATTGGTATGTGTCCTAATTTGTAGTAATACTTATGCACAAAAACCATTACCCTCCGAAAAGGACAGCTTAAACAAAAGTGTTGATAGTATTAAGCAACAAAGTTTAATCAAACATATTGGTAATGGTTACCTACCAAGCAAATTTGTAAATATTGATCTTAGATATCTTTTCAAATTCAATCAATTTGAAGGATTTAGAACTGGTCTAGGTGGTATAACTAACAAGAATTTTTCTGATAAATTTAGAATCGATACTTATCTGGTATATGGCTTTAGAGATAACAATTTTAAATACAATTTAGGGTTTGGAGTAAAGGTAGCTTCAAAAACTAACACTTGGCTCCATGCTTCATATACCGACGATTTAACAGAAACTGGGAGTTCTGGCTTCTTAACAGACAAGCGTTTTTTCCAATTTTTCGAACCACGATTATTAAACATCGATTTGTTTCATAAACATGAAACCAAAGCATTTGCAATAGAGCATCAAATTTCTAAACATTTACTTTCTGAAACCGAATTTGCCAATTCAAAAATTGAACCTACCTATAATTATGCTTTCATTTTAAACGACAAAGCTTACTCCAAGTTCATTTTAAGTACGTTTAAAATTTCGCTTCAATGGAGCCCTTTTAGTGATTACGAATTCACCAAGGACGGGCTTTTTGAAATAAACACAAGGTATCCAAAATTCACTATGCAATACACTCAAGGCTTTAACGGTGTAATTGATAGTGATTTTCAATTCACAAAATTAGATTTAAGAATTATTCATAAAATAACTCATGCTAATAACTCAAGAACAGAAGCAGCTTTAGTTTCTGGGATAGCAATTGGAGATACACCCCTTACCCATTTATACCACGCCTACCCCAACAACATAAATAAAGAAACAGTTATGCAACGCTTTTCGGTGGCAGGGACTAGTAGTTTTGAAACCATGTACTTTAACGAGTTCTTTTCAGATAAATTCACGACAGCTCAACTCAAACATATATTTAACCGATTTAAGGTTACCGAGCGCTTTAGGCCCGAACTTGTGCTCATCACTCGCTTTGCCATTGGTGAAATGTCTAACATTTCAAGGCATCAACCTGCAAGTTTTAATACTTTAGACCATGGCTACTTTGAATCTGGATTTGAAATCAACAGAATTTTACTAGGTTTTGGATTGAGTTTTGCCTACCGATATGGTGCTTATCATTTAGATAATTTTGAGGATAATTTTGCTCTAAAATTCACTTTTAACATCTCTTTATAACTTCAATTTAATCCGTTAATTACTTAATGTTTCATTAGGTTTTTTCTACCTTTGCGCTTCTTAAACAAACTATGCTAAAACTATTTACAAAACAATTTTGGGATGTTGTGGCGCGATTTATATTGCGTAACAAAATTGGTATACTTTTAGGTATAATTACAATTACAATTCTGTTAGGCACACAATGGAAACATATGCGTTTCACCTATACAGAAGCCAATATGTTACCCAATGATCATGAAGTAAATATTACTTACAACCACTTCTTAGATATTTTTGGAGAAGAAGGTAATTTGATTGTTATTGGAGTAAAGGATAACTCTCTGTTTTCTGTCGAAAAACTAAACGCTTGGAATTCACTTTCAGATGATTTCAAATCTTATGATGAAGTAGAAACCGTTGTATCTATTAAAGACCTTCAGAAATTAATTAAAAATTCTGAGGAAGAACGATTTAATTTAGAACCTTTTATCAAAGACTCTGTAAAGAGCCAAGAAGAAATAAAGGTGCTTGAAGAAGAACTGTTCGAAAAATATCCGTTTTACGACAACTTTTTATTCAATCAGGAAACCAAAACCGTTAGAACTGCTATCTATCTAAAAAAGGACATTGTCAATACGCCTGTTAGAAAGGATTTTGTGATGAACATCCTTGCCGTGAAAATCAAAGAATTTGAGGAAAACCATAATATTGATGTGCGCATTTCTGGGATGCCATATATCAGAACTTTAAATGCTCAAAGTATTGTAGATGAAATCAGTCTCTTTATTCTAACAGCTTTAATTGTTACTTCGCTTATTTTCTTTTTCTTTTTTAGATCTTTTAGAGCAACATTAATATCAATGGTTGTTGTTTGCATTGGGGTAATGTGGACTTTTGGTATTATAGGAATGCTTGGCTATGAAATCACTGTTTTAACAGCGCTAATTCCGCCATTAATTATTGTAATAGGAATACCAAATTGCATTTTCCTGATAAATAAATATCAGCACGAAGTTAAGAGTCATGGTAACAAAGTAAAGTCGCTGCAACGTGTAATTACTAAGGTTGGTAATGCTACTTTAATGACAAATGTTACAACAGCTTCAGGATTTGCAACCTTTATTTTAACAGAAAGCTCACTACTTAAAGAGTTTGGTATTGTTGCATCTCTAAGTATCCTTGCTATATTTTTATTATGTATTTTAATTATTCCAATTATATACACTTTTCTTCCATTCCCGAAGGATCGCCATTTAGAGCATTTAAACAAACGTTGGATTGGTGGTTTTGTTAATTGGACTGTACATATGGTTAAAGATAGACGTATAACAATTTATATTGCTGCTATCTTTTTACTTGTGAGTAGTATTATTGGAGTTTATCAAATTAGAATTTCTGGAAGTCTTATTGAAGACATGCCTCAAGACACCGAGTTTTTTAGAGATATTAGATTCTTTGAACAAGAATTTAATGGTATCATGCCTTTTGAAATAATGATTGACACCAAACGCAAAAAGGGAGTCATGAAATTAAGTACAATCAAGCGCATGAATGAATTGGAAAAATTGATTAATGAAACTCCCGAGTTATCAAGACCAATTTCATTAGTTAGCCTTGTTAAATATTCGAAGCAAGCCTATTATAATGGTAAGCCAAAGTATTACCAATTACCTACAAGTCAAGAGAACAGCTTTATAATGTCTTATGCCAAAAACTCGTCTAATAATGTTGACTTGCTTAATAACTTTGTGGACAGTACTGGAAGGTACGCTCGTATTACCACCTTCATGAAGGATATTGGTACTGATAAAATGGAGCGCATTGAAGAGAATATTCAAGCTAAAGTAAAAAAGGTTTTTCCTGAAGAACGTTTTGAAGTTACTATGACAGGTAAAGCATTAGTTTTTCAAAAAGGAACAAAGTATTTGGTGAAAAATTTAGCCATTTCAATAACATTAGCCATTTTCTTGATCTCCTTGTTCATGGCGTATATGTTTAGATCATTTAGAATGATTATCATTTCATTAATACCAAACCTATTACCATTATTGATCACAGCAGGACTAATGGGGTATTTAGGAGTCCCTATTAAACCGTCTACAATTTTAGTGTTTAGTATTGCTTTTGGAATTTCGGTAGATGACACCATACACTTTTTGGCAAAGTACAGACAAGAATTACAGGCTAATAACTGGAAAATTAAAAAATCGGTTTATGGTGCTTTAAGAGAAACAGGAGTGAGTATGTTCTATACTTCAATAGTGCTGTTTTTCGGATTCTCGGTATTCACCATTTCAAGTTTTGGAGGCACAAAAGCATTAGGAGCATTAGTATCAGCAACCCTGTTATTAGCGATGCTTTCTAACCTGCTATTACTGCCTTCATTATTATTATCTCTTGAACGAAATATCGCAAACAAAGAAGTATTAAAAGAGCCGGCAATAGACATTATTCCTGAAGAAGATTCAGAAAATAAAAATGTAAAATAAAAGACCCGAATATATCGTATATATTTGCAATTAAATTTAAAATCAAATGGAACTAAGTACAGTTAAAACTTTATTATCAAAAGAAGTTACTCCAACAGAAGTTGAAGTAAAAGGCTGGGTGAGAACGTTTAGAGCAAATCGTTTTATTGCCCTTAATGATGGTTCTACAATAAATAATATACAATGTGTTGTCGATTTCGAAAACACAAGCGAAGACATTTTAAAACGCATTACAACTGGCGCGGCAGTTCACATTAAAGGAGAACTTACCGAAAGTCAAGGTAAAGGTCAGAGCTTAGAAATTAAAGTGAGTAGCATTGAGGTCTTAGGAGATTCAGATCCTGATTCTTATCCTATTCAGCCTAAAAAACACTCTTTAGAGTTTTTAAGAGATAATGCACATTTACGTACGAGAACAAATACATTTAGTGCCGTAATGCGATTACGTTCTTCTTTATCATTTGCAATACACAAGTATTTTAATGATAACGGCTTCTATTACATGCACACACCTATTGTCACAGGAAGTGATGCAGAAGGTGCTGGAGAAATGTTTAAAGTCACAAATTTAGACTCCAAAAACCCTCCGCTTAATGAAGATGGGACTATTGATTATTCCCAAGATTTTTTTGGAAAAGAAACCAATCTTACGGTTTCTGGACAATTAGAAGCAGAAACTTATGCCATGTCTTTAGGGAAAGTTTATACCTTCGGACCAACTTTTAGAGCAGAGAATTCTAACACTTCAAGACACCTTTCAGAATTTTGGATGATTGAGCCTGAAGTTGCATTTATGGACCTTGCTGGAAACATGGATTTGGCAGAAGACTTTATGAAATCTATATTACAGTATGTTTTAGACCACAACATAGACGATTTAAAGTTTTTAGAAAATCGCCTTTTAGACGAAGAAAAAAAGAAGCCACAAGCTGAAAGAAGTAGCATGAGTTTAATTGAAAAATTAAGGTTTGTTGTTGACAACAACTTTATGAGAGTAAGTTATACTGAGGCTATTGATATTCTGAAAAATTGCAAACCAAACAAAAAGAAAAAGTTTAAGTACTTAATTTCAGAATGGGGAGCAGATTTACAAAGTGAGCACGAAAGATACCTTGTTGAAAAGCACTTTAACTGTCCAGTTATATTGTTTGACTATCCTGCAGACATCAAAGCCTTCTACATGCGTTTAAATGAAGATGGAAAGACTGTAAGAGCTATGGATATCCTTTTCCCTGGCATTGGAGAAATGGTAGGCGGTTCTCAAAGAGAAGAGCGCTTAGACGTTTTAAAAGAAAAAATGGCGGCCTTAGATATTGATGAAAAAGAATTGTGGTGGTATTTAGACCTTAGAAAATATGGAACTGCAGTACATTCTGGCTTTGGTTTAGGTTTTGAACGTTTAGTAATGTTCGCTACAGGCATGGGCAACATTAGAGATGTGATACCTTATCCAAGAACACCTCAAAACGCTGAATTCTAATAATTCACGACATATAATAATACTTGAAAACAATCTATATTAAATTAAAAATATAGATTGTTTTTTTTTAATTTTATCCTCCAAGTGGAAATTAAAAGTTTGGCACGATATTTTATACGATATCTATCAACTAACACGTTCAAGCTATTATAGCGAGCCACTAACAACCAAACTATGCTAAAGCAATATCTTCAATTTAAACAATCGCAAAAGTTATCGCCTCAACAGATACAGTTGATGAAAATGATTCAGTTGCCAACACAAGCATTTGAACAGCGATTAACACAAGAATTAGAAGAAAACCCCGCTTTAGAACGTGGTAAAGATTCTGACAACGATACCGGCTTAGACGAGTTTGATAATTCTCAAGATGAATTTGAAGATTCTGAGTCTATCAATACTGAAGATATAAATATTGACGAATATCTAAGTGATGATGCAGTACCAGATTACCGCACTCACTCTAATAATTATAGCCCAGATGATGAAGAAAAAACTATGCCTTATGCCGCTGGCACATCTTTTACTCAACATTTATTAAATCAATTACATACGTTCTCGCTTTCTGATGAAGACGACGACATTGCAGAATTTTTGGTAGGAAGCATTGACGAAAGCGGGTATATACGAAGAGATTTGTCAGACATCATGGATGACTTGGCATTTACGCAAAATATTTACACTACAGAAGACAACATTTTAAAAATGTTAAGAGTGGTGCAACAACTTGATCCTGCCGGGGTGGGTGCTCGAAACTTGCAAGAATGTCTTAGCATACAATTGCATAGAAAAGAGCAATCACCAAAAGTAGCTTTGGCAACTGCTATAATAGATCAAGGTTTTGAGCAATTTACCAAAAAACATTACTCCAAATTACTTCAAAAATTTAGTTGTTCGGAAGAAGAATTAAAATTAGGAATTGAAGAAATTGAGCGATTAAATCCAAAACCTGGAGGCTCTTACGCTGGAAATAATAAAATTGCTGAACATATAGTACCTGATTTTGCTATTCGCATAGTTGATGGAGAATTAGAACTTACTTTGAATGGAAGAAACGCTCCCGAATTACATGTATCGAGAACGTATAACGACATGCTTAAAGGGTACAAAGACAGTAAAGAAAAATCGAAATCTCAGAAAGATGCCGTTCAATTTATAAAACAAAAATTGGATGCTGCAAAGTGGTTTATTGAGGCCATAAAACAGCGACAACAAACATTGTTTTACACGATGTCTTCAATTATGAATTACCAAAAGGAATATTTTCTAACTGGTGATGAACGCAAGCTAAAACCTATGATTCTTAAGGATATTGCTGATGAAATTGAAATGGATGTTTCTACAGTTTCACGTGTTGCAAGTTCTAAATATGTTGATACACCTTATGGTACCAAATTGATTAAAGAATTCTTTTCAGAATCTATGACTAATGATCAAGGTGAAGAGGTTTCGACAAAAGAAATAAAAAAGATTCTTGAAACGGTTATCGAAGAAGAGGATAAAAGAAAACCGCTTACAGATGAAAAATTAGCCACTATTTTAAAAGCTAAGGGCTACCCAATAGCAAGACGAACTGTGGCAAAATACAGAGAGCAATTAGATTTGCCGGTTGCTCGATTACGAAAGAAAATATGAAGGATCACATACTAAGAAGCTTTTCATATATATTTCACCCGATAATCATGCCACTATTAGGAGTGATTTTTTACTTCTCAAAAACAAGAAGATATATTCCAGAATCTATTGTAGAAGCAAAGGTGTTTTCCATTCTAATTCTAACCGTTGTTCTTCCAATTTTACTGTATTTTTTGCTTAAAACATTAAAAAAAATCACAGGCCCTAATTTAGAAACCGTTCAAGAACGTGTATTACCTCTATTGATAAGTTGTGGTGTTACCTTATTAATTTTATTTCGGGTATTTCCCATAACAGAAATTGAAGAACTCTACTTTTTCTTTTTAGCTGTACTTATCTCAACAATGTCTTGTTTGATCCTTGCAAAATTAGGGTTCAAAGCGAGTATACATATGTTAGGCTGTAGCGGATTTTTAATGTTTGTGATTGCTTTAAGCTTACACTTTAAAATAAATTTTAATGGTACAATCGCCTTAATGAGTATCATTTCTGGAGCCGTGGCTACATCTCGATTGCACATGAAAGCGCATACGGTACCAGAACTTATTATAGGTATACTTTTAGGAATGATCCCTCAACTAATTTTACTAAACTATTGGCTATAAAATATAGAATGCAAGTCCTATTCTAATGTCATTCATATCTATGACTGAGTCATTGACTATTGCGGTATCATTGAATATAGGATTCAAGCCATAATACAAAGAAAAGTTCCAAGTGCCATAGCCAGCATTTAAAGTTAGACCCAATTGTATATCATTAAAATCATCAACTTTAGACAATTTGTTTGAAAACAAATCACTTGTAAACTTTGTGGAATTACTAAAAACATAACCCAACTTTAACCCTGTGTATATTCTCCAAAATTTATAGTCAGTTGCAGTTGAAGTTCTCCATCGAAACTCAAAAGGGACTTCTAAAATATATGTAGAAAACCGATTTTTAGAAAATGGAGTTTCATTATCATCAATAACGGTATACTCATAACCTCCTGCAATCGCTTCAGTGATAACCAAGTTTTGGTGATACGTATTTATCGATGCGCCCAAACCTAAACCCAAAGCCAAGTTTCTTCTCTTATTAATTGGCATATCTCTGATAAAGCCCAATTGAAATCCGCTTGAAAATCCATTTTGAGACACGCCACTGGGTTTTCCGCCCAAAAGATTATAACTAATCCCTAAATAGAATTGATCCTCTCTATACTTATTATCCACCGTTACAGTATCTACTGCCTGTTGCGCAGTTCCAGATAGGCCAAACAAAAGCCCCATGAAAAGAAGAAAAGAATATTTCATCTTACAAATATAAACTTATTCCCTACATACTAAACACTTAATAAAAGGTCAAAAAAAAACACCCTGATTACTCAGGATGTCTTTTTTTTAACAAATAAAACTGTGTTTATTGTCTGTTTTGTGAGATATCACCTTGACGCGTAGTGTAGTTGATTTTAAGCGCGTTAGTTTTACGTAACTCTTGCTTAACATCACCAACAATACCCATATTAGCTTCTCTATCTACTTTAAGAGCTGTAGTCAAAAACGGTACTAATTCTTCTCGTTTCGATGCTCTTTCAGAGGCAATAAAAGCCTGTACTTCATCCACTTCAGCAAACTTATCATTTAACTGGATACGTGCTTCTGTACCAAACTGTGTATAACTTGAACTAGGCTTACCAATGTAAATGTACATTACCAAGTCTTTCTTATCTAATTTCTCTACTTGATCTGCAACAGGTAATCTGTTTTCAATCATCAAACTACTATCTCTCATTACAGTTGCTACCATAAAAAAGAATAATAACATGAATACAATATCAGGTAAAGACGCTGTTGAAATAGCTGGTAATTCGTTGCCTTGTTTCTTTTTAAATTTAGACATATATATACGTTTTTTCTAAATTATTGAACTTCGGATAATTTTTGAGGGTAATCTTTTTTAATACCATCAATTTTCTCCTTTAATTTGGTCTTATTACCAACCCAATTCACATCTTTATGGTTTGCTTGCATTTCTGTAAACGATTCCCCATAAAGTTCCATTGCTCTACGATTACGTAACTCATTATATGCTGCTACTAACTCATTTTGTACTGAGATATACATTGCATAACTTGTTTCACGCTCGTTTTTAAGAGAGATAATAGCTTTGTCTGGATTATCTGAAGATTCTGGACTTCTCTTACCTTTACAGTAAGAACAAGCATCATCTCCGGCTCCTCCACCATTATCTAGAAACTTAATAGCTTCTTCTCTTAAGTTATCTAAATCCATTAAATCATCCTCAACCAATAATTGATCCTTACCGTTAATTAGTACGGTAAAAATATTTTTTTGCTTGATAATGACATCCTGCTCACTATCATCTATAGGAGGTAATTTTCTACTCAAACCTGTATCGGTTTCAATAGTAGTCGTTACCAAGAAGAAGATAAGAAGTAAGAATGCTATATCGGCCATTGAGCCCGCATTTACTTCTGGTGCTGCTCTTTTTGCCATTACTTAGAAATAGATTTTTTGATTCCTGAAAATAACATTGTTCCACTTGCAATAATTGCTAAAGCGTAGAACATATATAATCCTGCTCCTACCAATTGAGACTCTCCTTCGGTTAAAACTTCTCCGTCTTTTAATACAGTTTCTTGACCAGAAGCCAAACCGTAATAACAAACCAAAAATAATAATCCAAAAGCCCCAACTCCAGTTAAAGTACTTTTTAAAGTTTCCTTATTAGAAAATGTGTTTTTTAATGAAAAAAACAATACCATTAAAAGTACTATGGCTAATACAATATAAGCGACATATAAAATGCTTCCTATTTGCTCTGTATTGTCACCGATGATCATGATAGCAAGGATTACACCTACTACCGCCAACGCCATGGCAACATATGTTAAAATTTTATGTAAACCCATAATAAATTTAATTTTTTAATTACTTCTTAAATTTCACTAATAGATCCATCAAGTTGATTGATGCATCTTCCATATCATTTACGATACTATCGATTTTTGCAATGATATAGTTGTAAAATATTTGAAGTATAATAGCAACGATAAGACCAAATACAGTCGTTAAAAGTGCTACTTTAATACCACCTGCTACAAGAGAAGGTTGCATATCTCCAGCTGCTTCAATTTTATCGAAGGCTTTAATCATACCGATTACCGTACCCATGAATCCTAACATCGGTGCTAATGCAATAAATAATGAGATCCAAGACACGTTTTTCTCTAATTGTCCCATTTGTACAGCTCCGTAAGCAACAACTGCTTTCTCTGCAGAGTCAATACCTTCGTCAGCTCTGTCTAATCCTTGGTAGAAAATAGAAGCAACAGGTCCTTTTGTATTTCTACAAACTTCCTTTGCAGCTTCAACACCACCTGATGATAATGCATCTTCTACTTCTTTAGTTAATTTCTTAGAATTTGTTGTCGATAAGTTTAAATAAATAATTCTTTCGATAGCAATTGCTAATCCTAAAATAAGACATAACAAAACAATCCCCATAAATCCAGGACCACCTTCAATAAATCTTTTCTTTAATTCTTGGTGAAAACCTACTTCTTCTGCAGGTGCATCATCTTGAGTTTCAATAGCAACAGTGGTTGCTTCAACAGGAGCTGTCATGTTCGCAGTTGCGTTAGCATCAACAGTTCCAAAAGCCATAATTCCTGTGATGGCAAGGATAGAAAATAATCTTTTCATTGTTCTTAATCTTAATTTTATTAGTTAAAACGTTAAAGATATAAAAAAAAAGTCATTGCATACAACATACAGCAGAGAGGAAGGGATTCGAACCCTCGATACGCTTTTGACGTATACACACTTTCCAGGCGTGCGCCTTCGACCACTCGGCCACCTCTCTTTTTAACTTCTTTTTTATAAAAACCTCGGCAAAATTCTTAAAAAAACTTGACTTCTTGAAATATAAGACGTTAATATTATGACAATTCTCCTCTTAATGCTGTTTCAAAAATGGTTTTGAAAGTTTTTACTGAGATATTTTCTCCTAAGAGATACATTAATTTTGTGATAGCTGCTTCTGTGGTGATATCTTTCCCAGAAATTACACCTATCGATTTTAAACCTGTACTTGTTTCATATTGCCCCATGTGTACACTTCCTCCAGAACATTGGGTAACATTTACAACACAAATTCCACTAGTAATAGCTTGTTTTAAATGCTTCAAAAACCATGCCTCAGTTGTAGTATTACCTGCGCCATAAGTTTCTAAAACAATACCTTTTAACCCCCTAGTCCCTAAAACACTAATTAACAGTTGTTCTGAAAACCCTGGAAATAGTTTAATAATTGCCACATTTGTATTAAAATGTGTGCGCACTTTTAGGGCAGATTTCTTTTTAGGTCTTAATAATTGTTTTTTATTAACCTTTAAATGTACTCCAGATTCGGCTAAGGTTGGATAATTAAAAGACTCAAAAGCTTCAAAATGTTCAGCATTAATTTTAGTCGTTCTATTTCCTCTGTATAATTTGTATTCAAAATACAAGCCTACTTCCTGTATAACTGGTTTGCCTTTTTCTGACAACGATGCCATTTCAATAGAAGTGATTAAATTTTCTTTGGCATCTGTTCTTAAATCACCAATAGGAAGTTGTGATCCTGTAAAAATTACCGGCTTTGCTAAATCTTCCAGCATAAAACTTAAAGCTGAAGCCGAATAACTCATGGTATCACTTCCGTGCAAAATCACAAAACCATCAAACAAATCGTAATTAGTTTCAATCATTTGGGCAATTTGAATCCAATATTTAGGTTTCATATCTGAAGAATCTATAGGTTCTTCAAACGATTGTGTACTTATATTACAATTTAGGAGATTTAATTCTGGAATTCTAATCAAGAGATTATCAAAATTAAAAGCTCTCAATGCACCAGATTCTTGATCCTTTACCATACCAATTGTCCCACCGGTATAAATCAATAATATATTTGGTTTGTTTTCTGACATAGTTATACTTTAAAAACAGCCTTAGAATTTTCAGTAGTAATTGCCGCTATTTCATGTTCAGGCATTTCATAAATATCACTTAACTTCTCTAAAACTCTGGTAATATATGAACTTTCATTTCTTTTCCCTCGATATGGTGTAGGAGATAAATACGGTGAATCTGTCTCTAAAACTATATGTTTTAATTCTATTTGATTTAAAAACTTATCGATCCCCCCGTTTTTAAAGGTAACCACACCACCAATACCTAATTTCAAATTAAGTTCTATAGCTTTTTTGGCATGATCTATAGTCCCCGTAAAGCAATGAAATATTCCAAAAAGGGCTTCGTCTTTTTCCTCCTCTAACACCTCAAAAATTTCATCAAATGCCTCACGACAGTGAATCACAATTGGTAATTTGTACGCTTTAGCTAATCTGATTTGAAACCTAAAAGCTTCTTTCTGAATGTCTAAAGTGGTTTTATCCCAATACAAATCAATACCAATTTCTCCAATGGCAACAAACTCTCTTTGTCTTAATAAATCTTCAACATGCTGCAACTCGTTCTTGTAGTTTTCTTTGACATGCGTAGGGTGCAATCCTGTCATTAAAAACATATGATCTGGGTAGGCAGATTCTAAATCTAACATTCGTGCCGTATAAGTAGAATCAATTGCAGGTATAAAAAAACGAGAAACTCCAGCCTCTAAAGCTCGTTTAATCATTATATCGCGATCTTCATCAAAAGCTTCACTATATAAATGTGTGTGGGTATCGGTAATTATCATTGCGCAAAAATAATTGATTTACTACATTATATTTGTAAAAAAGTAATGTTATGAAAAACTTATCTAAATTTCTTTCTAAAAAGGATTACACCAAAATAAAACTACGATTAACAAAAACCAATCACTTTGAAATTAAGGCTTCAATCAATGGTGCAAAAGGAGTGTTTATTTTGGACACAGGAGCATCAAGCTCATGTGTAGGATTTGAACATGAATCTTTTTTTAAACTCACTTCTGAAGAAAGTGAAGTTAAAGCTACGGGAGCCGGAGCCTCAAACCTCAATACTGCAGTATCTAAAAAGAACCTTTTGAAAATTGGGAAGTGGAAAAAGAAAAAATTTGACCTCATTCTTTTTGATTTATCTCATGTAAATGAAGGTTTAGTAAATCATGACTCCACACCGGTACATGGTATCATTGGAGCCGATGTTTTAAAAAAAGGTAAAGCCATCATTGATTATGATAATAAAGTCTTGTTTTTAAAACTCTGATTTATTTATCTTTATCTTTCGAAAGCCCCTAAGACTTATGAATCCATCCATTATAATAGCAGATGACCATCCTTTAATATTAAAAGGCCTAAATGATTTTCTTATTGAAAAGAAATTTAATGTACTCGAAAGTGCCGAAAACGGAAAAGACGCGTTCAATCTAATTGAAACCCTTCAACCCGACATTGCTATTTTAGATATTCAAATGCCTCACCTTACGGGATTAGAAATTGCACAAAAATGCCAGGAGAATCAATTTAAAACAAAAATTATTCTCATCACTTTTGAAAAAGACGAGGCGATTTACTTAGAGGCTAAAAACTTAAATGTTTATGGCTATGTGCTTAAAGAATTTGCTTTAAATGAAATTGAGCATTGCATCACTTCGGTTAAAAATGACACTCCTTATTTTAGCCCTGAATTATTAGAGCATTTAGAACACAATAATGCTGTTGAAAAAATAGCTCTTCTTACCAAAACTGAAAAAAAAGTATTGCAATTAATCGCTACCAATAAAACGGCTAAAGAAATTGGAGAGGCGCTGTTTATTTCAAATAGAACTGTAGAGAAACACAAGAGTAATGTGATTGCTAAACTTCAGTTAGAAAGCAAAGCTAATAGCCTGTATCTCTTTGCAAAAGAGAACGAAAACTATCTTGGATAAAAAAATACGTATTTATACGTATTGTACAACAGACAAATATTTTAGACCTTTACATTGCTATTAATTAGTTCTTAGGGAGAACATTAAAGGCTCTGGGTTGTAATGATTCAGGGCTTTTATTAATACGAATTTATCCAAATCTATCTAAATACCATCTAAACACCTATGAATCCAAAACTCAATTTAGGAAATAAGATCGCTTTTTTTGGTCTAATGATATGTGCCGTAATCGTCATTTATTTCAACATCATTCTCAATCAATTGTTGTAATAAAATAATTTAGTTAGTTAGAAAAAAAATTTACGGACAAAAAAAAGACGCCATTAGGCGTCTTTTTAATTTATGATATATTATAAGCTCAGCTTACAATTCTAATGCACGTTTAATATTTCCGTCCATTAATAATTCTTCTGGATTTTCTAATGCTTCTTTAATAGCCACAAGGAAACCAACACTTTCTTTACCATCAATAATTCTGTGATCATAAGATAATGCCACGTACATAATAGGGCGAATAACCACTTGACCATCAATAGCAACTGGACGTTCAACAATATTATGCATTCCTAAAATACCACTTTGAGGTGGGTTAATAATAGGTGTAGATAACATACTTCCAAATACACCACCATTAGAAATAGTAAATGTACCACCTGTCATCTCATCAACAGTAATTTGACCATCTCTTGCTCTAATTGCTAATCGCTTCACTTCAGATTCAACACCTCTAAAGGTTAAGTTTTCGGCATTTCTAATGATTGGCACCATTAATCCTTTAGGTCCAGATACTGCAATACTTATATCACAGAAATCATATGAAATCATTTCTTTTCCATCAATCATAGAGTTCACTGCAGGATAAAGTTTTAAGGCTCTAACCACTGCAAGCGTAAAGAAACTCATAAACCCTAATCCAACACCGTGTTTAGATTTAAATGCTTCTTTATACTCAGAACGTAATGCAAAAATTGGAGACATATCTACCTCGTTAAAAGTAGTTAACATTGCAGTTTCGTTTTTAGCCGAAACTAATCGTTCTGCAACCTTTCTTCTAAGCATTGATAATTTTGAACGCGATTCGCTTCTTGCGCCTCCAGTAGGAGTTCCCATTGAAGGTACAGCTTTAACTGCATCATCTTTAGTAACGCGACCATCTTTGCCTGTGCCTTTAACTTCTGAAGCAGCAATACCTTTTTCTGCCAAAATCTTCTTAGCAGCCGGACTTGCAGAACCTGTAGCATATGATTGTTTTGTCTCAACAACCTCAGCCTTTGGAGCTGCTGCAACTGGAGCTTCTTTAGTTTCCTCTTTTGCAGGGGCATCACCTTCAGGTTTTGTTGCAGACGTATCAATTAAACATACAACTTCTCCAACAGCCACTGCATCGCCTTCTTCAGCTTTTAGAGTAATTGTTCCACTTACTTCTGCTGGTAATTCAAGTGTAGCTTTATCACTATCAACCTCAGCTATAGCCTGATCTTTTTCAACATAATCACCGTCTTCAACTAACCATGTTGCTATTTCAACTTCTGTGATTGATTCTCCCGGTGAAGGAACTTTCATTTCTAAAATCATTGTTCTGTATTTTAGTTTTACCTTTTAAATATTATCGTTGGTTATTTTTTGTTTTGTCAAAAACGAAATCAATTACTTCTTGATGACGTTTTTTAGAACGGACAGAGCTACCTGCCGCAGGAGCACCATAACTTCTTCGCGTTGCCGCTCTAAACGTTTTGGCTTCCTCTAAATGCATTAACATGTGACTGTAAGCTCCCATATTTCTTGGCTCTTCTTGTGCCCAAACTATGTCGTCTGCATTTTTATATTTACTCATTACCGCTCTAATGTCTTTTTCTGGTAATGGAAACAACTGCTCCACTCTAACCAAAGCAACATCATTTCGCTCTAATTTTTCTTGTTCTTCTAATAAATCGTAATAGAATTTTCCTGTTACAAACACTAATGTTTTAATATGATCAACTTCTGCCGAAGCATCGTCAATTAACATTTGGAAACTTCCATTAGCAAACTCATCTACAGTAGATACCACTTTAGGATGACGCAATAAACTTTTAGGCGTGAATACGACCAAAGGTTTTCTAAAATTAGACTTCATTTGCTTACGCAATAGATGGTACATGTTTGCAGGTGTAGAACAATCTGCGATAAACATGTTATCCTTAGCGCACAATTGCAGGTAACGTTCCATTCTTGCAGAAGAGTGCTCAGCTCCTTGTCCTTCATAACCATGAGGCAATAACATTACCAATCCGTTTTGAAGATTCCATTTATTCTCTGCTGACGAAATGTATTGGTCTAACATAATCTGTGCGCCATTACTAAAGTCACCAAATTGTGCTTCCCAAATGGCTAAGGTATTAGGACTTGCCATAGCATAACCATAGTCAAAACCTACAACACCATATTCAGACAGTAAGGAATTATAGATGAAAAAATCACCTTGATTTTCTGAAACGTTGTTTAGCAAAATGATTTCTTCTTCACTATCCTCTACTTTCACTACTGCATGACGGTGAGAGAAGGTCCCTCTTTCTACATCTTGACCAGAAATCCTAACATCGTAACCTTCATCTAATAAAGATCCATAGGCTAAATGTTCTGCCATTGCCCAGTCTAACTTATCAGAATCGTACATTTTTTTACGCGTCTGAATTAATCGTTCAATTTTTCTGATAAATTTCTTATCCTCTGGCAAACTCGAAATTACATTGGTAATATGCTCTAAACGCTCTTTCGGGTATGTAGTATCTACATCAACCAGCATAGCGTCTTCGTCAACTAATTCATAATTTTGCCATTCTCCAGACATGAAAGGCGTTATAACTGTAGTCGATTCTTTTCTTGAGTCTTCTAATTCCTCTTCTAATTCGGCTTTGTAAGCGGTCTCTAATTTTTTGATATAATCTTTATCAATTATACCTTCTTCCATTAATTTGGAAGCATAAATTGTGCGAGGATTATCATGCTTAGCAATTGTCTTATATAATTTAGGCTGAGTAAAACGAGGTTCATCACCTTCGTTATGCCCATATTTTCTATATCCTAATAAATCAATGAATACATCGCTTTTAAATTGCATTCTGTAATCTAATGCAAATACCATTGCGTGCACAACCGCTTCAGCATCATCAGCATTCACGTGTAATACTGGCGAAAGTGTCACTTTACCAATATCTGTACAATAGGTACTTGATCTTGCGTCAAGATAGTTGGTAGTAAATCCTATTTGGTTGTTTACTACAATATGAATTGTTCCGTTTGTTTTGTAACCGTCTAATTGTGCCATTTGCACAACTTCATAAACCAATCCTTGACCAGCAATGGCTGCATCTCCATGAACTACGATAGGTAGAACAGCAGATGGGTTGTCGGCGTATTTTTTATCTTGTTTCGCTCTAACAATTCCTTCAACTACAGCTCCAACCGTTTCTAAATGTGAAGGATTAGGTGCTATATTCAAGTTAATTTTGTTTCCTGAATCTGTTAAACGATCACTGGTCCATCCCAAATGATACTTAACATCTCCATCAAAAACTTCTTGAGCGTAATCTTTACCATCAAACTCACTAAAAATATCTTTAGCAGATTTTCCGAAGATATTTGTTAAGGTATTTAATCGACCACGGTGAGCCATACCCATAACAAATTCTTTCACACCATAATTTGATGCTTTTTCAATCACCGCATCTAAACCAGGAATAAGTGATTCTCCTCCTTCAAGTGAAAAACGCTTTTGCCCAACATATTTAGTGTGCAAAAAGCTTTCAAAAGAAACTGCCTCATTCAATTTTTTTAGAATGTGCTTTTTCTCTTCAGCAGAAAACTTTGGTTGATTATCATTTATGTTCAACTTATCTTGAATCCAAGCCTTACGTTCCAGATTTCTTATATACATGTATTCTATACCAATAGAATCACAGTATATGTTTTCAAGATGTTTTATTATTTGTCTTAATGTTTGCGAACCAATACCTAAAATATCACCTGCATTGAAAACCGTATCTAAATCTGAATTAGATAATCCGAAATTTTCAATCTCAAGAGAAGGTGCATAAGAGCGACGCTCTCTTACAGGATTAGTTTTAGTAAACAAATGACCTCTAGTACGGTAACCGTCTATTAATTTTACCACTTGAAATTCTTTCTGTACATGCTCTGGTATTTGAGCTGAAGCAGTTTCTATTGCCCCACCTTCTTCACCAAAAGACTCAGAACCAAAGTCATAACCTTGAAAAAAGGCTCTCCAACTTGGCTCTACAGAATCAGGATTTTGTGTATATTGGTCGTATAAATCAGCAAAATATGCTGTATGTGCTGCGTTTAAAAAGGAATATTTATCCATTATTTTAATTGAGAAATTCTCGCTTAGACAAATTTTTTTCAAAAATACAATTTTTACCCAAATGAGTCCTTGTTTTCTCAATTTTATGAGTACATCCTTAAACAATTTTAAAAGTCATGATTAAAGCCCTAAAATTTTCGCATTTTTTAAGTACAATTTGCTTCTATTTCATTTTTGCAAACACATCGTCTTTAGCCCAAACCATGCAAACTCAAAATTCTGATAATTTCTGGTCTCATGTGAGATTTGGAGGCGGTATTGGTATGAGTTTTGGCGATGGTTTCTTTAGCGGCACCTTAGCACCTAGTGCTATTTATGATTTTAACGAGAAATTTGCTTTGGGTGTGGCTCTAAGTGGAACATATACCAGTGATGATGATTATTACACCGCAGGGATTTTTGGAGGAAGCATTATTTCTGTATTCAACCCTATTAGAGAGATTCAGTTATCTGCAGAATTTGAAGAATTAAATGTGAGCCGGAATTTTGACAACAGATTAAATTTAGAAAATGAAAACTATTGGTATCCTGCACTACATTTGGGAGTAGGATACAGCACACCAAATGTTACTTTTGGTATGCGATATGATGTATTGTATGATGATTATAAAAGTATTTATGCCAATCCGTGGGCGCCTTTTGTTAGACTCTACTTTTAATATTTAGCCCTATACCATACTTTTTGCCATTCCCGTTTTAATATTAAAAACGAAACTTGTTCTGCCAATACTAAGGTGTCATCGCCATTAAGCGCTTTTATTTGTTTTTCAGAGACATCTATAATATACAGTAAATTTAGATATTCACTAAATTTAGTTTGAATTAAGCCGTAAATCACTTCAAGCAAATCTTGCTTTAATTCTTGAGGACTAATTTGGGTAGAAACTTCAAAATCGATATTAGCAAATCTAAAATCTTTATTTAGCTGCAATACTAATTTATCGTATAACTGTTCCTTTTCAGAACAGGCAATTAACTCAGAAAATGTTGTTAAAGATTTCATTAAACCGTTCTATTCATAAGCTGGGTACCAAAAGTCCTCAATCCTAATTTATGAGCTTCAGAAATACTCATAGTTTCTAAAACTGTAAAGGCTTTATCTGTATATGCTTTAATTGCAGTTTTGGTAGCATTAGACGCACCGCTTGTTTCAAACACTTGTTTTACCGTTTCAATTTTATCTGTAGGATCTTCAGGATTTATACTAAACAAATGATTTAACAATGTTTGATATTCGGCATCAGAATACTCCATTGCCTTTAGATATAAGTATGTTTTTTTATTTTCTATGATATCTCCACCAACCTGTTTCCCAAAAGTTTTTGGATCACCAAAAGCATCTAAGAAATCATCTTGAAGCTGAAATGCAATACCCAAATTCATTCCAAAATCATAAATAGCATCTTGATCCTCTGCCGAAGCTCCTGCCACTATTGCTCCCATCTTCATAGCCGCACCTACTAGGACAGCCGTTTTATAGGTTATCATTTTAATATACTCTGGTAAGGTCACATCATCTCGAGTTTCAAAGTCGATATCATATTGTTGTCCTTCACAAACCTCTAGGGCCGTTTTACTAAACAACTTGGCTAATTCTTGAAACACATTGGGCTCATATCTTTCAAATAATTGGTACGCCAAAATTAGCATCGCATCACCAGACAATATCCCAGTATTTACATCCCATTTTTCATGAACGGTACTTTTGCCTCTGCGGTATGGTGCATCATCCATAATATCATCATGCACCAAAGAAAAATTATGAAAAACCTCTATACTTAAGGCAGCTGCCAGAGCATTTTTAGGATTAGAATTAAATATATCGGCGGTCATAAGTGTTAAAACTGGACGCATGCGCTTCCCACCTAACCTAAGTATATAATCTATAGGTTCATACAAGTTTTTAGGCTCATTATCTAAATTAAATTCTGATAAGTAGGTCTTTAATAAGTCTTGATAAACTGAAATATTTTGCATGGGACAAAAGTAAATGATTTCCACAAAATATTTTCTATTGATTTTCTTTATGTTATAAATTTGTTAATACTATGGAAACTATTTTTGTATTTAAAGTTTCCTTTGTTTTTTTGCAGGTACTATGAAACATAAAATACTTGTAAGCGCTTCAGATTTATTTCTGTCTTACGGCTTTAAAAGTGTTACTATGGATGATATTGCCAACAAAATTGGCATTTCAAAAAAGACCATTTATCAACACTTTAGCAATAAAACAGAGCTTATAGAAGCTACCACTCTGCACCTGTTTGATGAAATTTCGAAAGGAATCGATGAAATTATTTTAACTCGAATGAATCCTATTGAGGAAATATTTGAGATTAAAAAATTTGTACTCGACCACTTAAAAGACGAAAAATCGTCTCCGCAGTACCAATTGCAGAAATACTACCCTCAAATTTATGATAATCTTAAATGCAATCAGTTTGATGTTATGAATGGTTGTGTTTCTGAAAATCTTAAACGTGGTATAGAAATGGGCCTTTACAGGGATTCTATCAACATAGATTTTATCACTCGAATTTATTTTAACTGCATGTTAGCTATAAAGGATCGTGATTTGTTTCCGCTTAAAAAATTCTCAATTAACACTTTAATGGAGCACTACATTATTTATCACTTACGAGGAATTTGTACAGATAAAGGTATTGCTCAAATTCATCAATTCACTAACACTACTCATTAATGAAACTCAAATTAATAACAACGTATTTATGTTTAATTACATTTTACGGTTATTCTCAGGACACTCCTAGTGCGCTCAATTTACAAGAGGCCATAGATTTTGCTCTTGAAAACAACAGACAAGCAAAAAATGCAGGTCGAAATATTGAAGCTGCGCGGCAACAAAAATGGGAAACAACCTCTCAAGGTTTACCCCAAATTGACGCCAAAATCGATTATCAAAACTGGTTAAAACAACAAGTATCCCTAATTCCAGCAGAATTTGGTGGCGGTACTCCTGGCGAGTTTAGTGAGGTTACGTTCGGAACTCAACAAACCATGAATGCTACGGCAACATTAAATCAGTTAATTTTTGACGGCTCCTATTTGGTAGGATTAAAAGCTGCTCAAATTTATTTAGACATTTCTGAAAACGCCAAAGAGAAAACAGATTTAGAGGTTAGAAAATCTGTGATTGAGGCTTACGGCAACGTTCTACTCGCCAATGAAACCATTGCTATCTTAGAAAGAAACAAGTCGGTTTTGGAGAAAAATGTTGAAGAAACCACTAAAATTTATGCTAACGGTTTAGAAGAAGCCGAAAGTGTTGAGCAGCTATTAATTACACTTTCCAGTATTGAAAGCGCCTTGAATAACGCCAACAGATTAAGCGGAGTTGCCAAACAACTACTCAATTTAACCTTAGGTATTGATGTATACTCTAACATTACCCTTACAGACAATTTAGAATCACTAACTGCAACTAACATCGAACTAAGTTTGCTTTCTTTTGAGGAAAATATTGAAAACAACATCGATTATAAAATTGCAATGAATGACAAAAAATCTGCTGAGACCTTATTAAAACTTGAGCAGGTAAAGTTTTTACCAAGCATTAATGGTTTTATAAATGGAGGATATACTGGTAATGCAGATAAATTCAATTTTGTAAGAAGTGACCAAAAATGGTTTGGTTCTTCTTTAGTTGGAGTAAGCATGAACATTCCAATATTTAGTTCAATGGGGCGTTCTGCAGCAACTCAAAGGGCAAAAATCAACTTAGAAATTGCCAATGATGATCTAACAGAAACAGAGCAAAAAATTCAATTAGAAATTGCTTCAGCTAAAAGTGATTATCAATTCTCAATAGAAGAATACCAAAATAAAGTTAGAAACCTTGAACTGGCCGAACGCATTGAGGCTAAAAATCAAACCAAATTTTTTGAAGGGATAGCCTCAAGTTTCGAACTGCGACAAGCACAAACTCAACTATACAGCTCTCAACAAGATTACCTACAAGCTATGGTAGATGTAATCAACAAAAAAGCTGTTTTAGAAACGGTTTTAAATACAATTAACAATTAAGAAATTAACACTCATCATGAAAAAAATATATTCAATATTACTTATAACACTGGTTCTAACCTCTTGTGGTAAAAAAGAAAAACCAACAGAAGAAATTATAGCTGGTAACGATTTAAAAGAAATCAAAAAACACCGTCAAACTTTAGTAGACCAACAACAAATACTTTTAAAAGACATCAAATCTTTAGACCAGGCCATAGAACGAATTGACCCCGAACAAAAATTAACTCTTGTAACTACGAGTACGGTTAAAACCGAAGAGTTTCATCATTATTTAGAACTACAAGGTAACGTTCAAACCAAAAAAAATATTGTCATTTTCCCTGAAATGAACGGGATCATGGCTAAAGTATATGTGAAAGAAGGAGACAATGTTAAAAAAGGACAATTATTAGCAAGTATTGATGACGGTGGATTAAGTCAACAATTAGCGCAATTAGAAATTCAAACTGAATTAGCTAAAACTACTTTTGAAAGACAGCAACGATTATGGCAACAGGAGATTGGTAGTGAAATGCAATATTTACAAGCTAAATCTAATTATGAGGCCCAGCAACAAGCTGTAAAATCATTAAAAAGCAAATTAGCAAAAACAAAAGTTATTGCACCGTTTTCAGGTGTTATTGATGACATCATTACTGAGCAAGGATCGGTTGTAGCGCCAGGTCAATCACAATTAATGCGCATTGTAAACCTTGACAATATGTACATTGAAACAGATGTACCAGAAAGCTATATTAGCGATGTTGTTGTCAATAAAAATGTTCAAATTGACATCCCTATTTTAGGACGAAAAGTGGACGCGAAAATTAGACAAACAAGTAATTTTATCAACCCTGCTAACAGGACTTTTAAAATTCAAGTCGACATCCCAAACCCGGAGCATGACATCAAACCAAACTTAACGGCTCGTTTATTAATCAATGATTATACTAATGAGAAAGCTTTATTAATTCCGCAGAGTATCGTTTCAGAAGATTCGAAAGGGCAACAATACATTTATGTTACTTCAAACAAAAATGAATCTAATGCTGTCACAGAACGAAAAGTAATTAAAACTGGAAGAACCCAAGGTGATGTTATCGAGGTACTATCTGGTTTAGACAATAATTCTGAGATAATCATTGAAGGCGCACGTAGTGTTAAAGCTGGACAAAAAGTAAAAATCATTAATAAATAGAGCTAATGAGCACTAAAAATTCAAACCACGAGAAAGAGTTTGGATTGTCCTCATGGGCCATCCAAAACAAAACTACCATATACATGCTTATGGGCTTAATTCTCTTTTTAGGAATATCTGCCTACTTTGCTATGCCAAGAGAAAATTTCCCTGAGATTAGAGATACTAAAATCTACATTAGCTCTCTTTACCCTGGAAATACTGCTGAGGATATTGAAAAACTTATTACCGACCCTTTAGAAGACAAACTAAAAACCGTTAGTAATGTAATTGAAATCACCTCAACCTCACAAGAAGACTACTCGATGATTGTTGTTGAGTTTGATGAAAGCATAACAGTTGATCAGGCCAAACAAAAGGTTAAGGATGAAATTGACGCCGAAACAGCCAGTGAAGATTGGCCAACATTTAATGGTGCCAAAGTCGAACCAAATGCTTTTGAATTGAGCATGTCTGAAGAAATGCCGATTCTCAACATTAATATTACCGGTGATTACCCTGTTGAAAAACTGAAGGAATACGCCGAAATATTACAAGATGAGATTGAAGATTTAAGCGAAATTAAAAAAGCTGAAATTAGGGGAGCTCAGGAAAAAGAAGTTGAAATTGCAGTAGACATCTATAAAATGATGGCTGCTAAAATTAGCTTTGATGATGTTTCTAACGCCGTAAGTAGAGGAAACGTAACCATGTCTGCAGGTAACTTCATTACAAGTGGACAAAGAAGAACCATCAGAATTATAGGTGAGATTGACGACCCTAAACAACTTGAGAATTTTGTTGTCAAATCTGAACGCGACAATCCAATATACCTTAAGGATATTGCTAAAGTATCTTTTAAAGAAAAGGATAGAACAACATACGCTCGTTCTTTTGGAGAACGTGTTGTAATGCTTGACGTTAAAAAGAGAGCTGGTAAAAACATGGTTGAAGCCGCTCAAAAAATTAATGACATCGTTGAAGACGCCAGGGTAAACAAATTCCCAGGCAACCTAACACTTACAATAACAAATGACCAGTCATCAAAAACCATTGGCCAAGTAGACGATTTAGTAAACAATATCATTTTCGGTATCATATTAGTAGTTACCGTTCTTATGTTCTTTTTAGGATTTAGAAATGCCTTGTTTGTTGGATTTGCAATTCCAATGTCAATGTTCATGTCATTGATGATTTTAGAAATGTTGGGCTACACCATGAATACCATGATTTTATTTGGTTTAATTATGGGGCTTGGTATGTTAGTAGATAACGGTATTGTGGTTGTTGAAAACGTATACCGTTTAATGGACGAGGAAGGTATGGATAGAATTCCTGCTGCTAAAAAGGGGATTAGCGAAATCGCATTTCCTATTATCATATCTACAGCAACAACCATTGCCGCATTTATACCGTTAGGACTATGGCCTGGAGTGATGGGGCAGTTTATGGTTTACTTCCCAATTACATTATCTGTTGTTCTAGGATCCTCCCTATTTGTAGCCATCTTTTTCAATTCGGTTTTAGTATCTCAATTTATGAGAATTGAGGATAAAGAAATGCCGTTTAAACGCATTGTCACCATATCATCTATAGTAGCAGTAATCGGGATTATAATTTTCGTTATTGGTGGAGAGTACAAAGGCTTAGGAACCGTTATGATATTTACATCCATAATGCTGTGGGTTTACAGATTAGGATTAAGAAAGTGGGCAAATTATTTTCAGGCCAACATTTTAACGAAGTGGGAACGCCTTTATGAAAAAACGTTAAGAACTGCTCTTAAAGGGTGGAGACCTTACGTTATTACTGCTGCTACATTTGTTTTGTTAATTCTATCCTTTATGGGCTTTGGGGTATCTATTTCTGAAAAAAGAACAAAAATCAACTTCTTTCCAGAAAACGAACCCAACCAAATCATTGTATATATCGAATATCCGCAAGGAACAGACATCGAGAAAACTAACGAAATTACTAAGGCTATTGAAGAGCGCGTAACCAAAGTAATTAACGAGGATATTTATAATGAAGGCGATTACAACTTTATGATCGAAAGTGCGGTTTCACAAGTAGGTGAAGGTGCGGGAAATCCTCAAACTGACGGGGGGTCTTCGGCTGAAATGCCACACAAAGCAAAAATCACTGCGTCTATGCGTGAGTACAAATACCGTGAAGGACTTGAAAGTAGTGACTTAATGGAAAAAGTACAGCAATCGTTAGTAGGCATTTATCCTGGAGTTCTTATTTCTGTGGAGAAGGATCAAAACGGACCACCTGCAGGACCTCCAATTAATATTGAAATTGAAGGAGATAACTATGTTGAGCTTATTGAAACCGCAGAACGAATGCGTGAGTTCATAAACACCAAAAACATTGAAGCCATTGACGAGCTAAAAATAGATGTCAACAAAGATAAACCTGCAATGCAAGTTATTGTTGATCGAAAAAAAGCTGGAGAATTAAGTGTTAATACGGGGCAAGTAGGGCAGCAATTAAGAAACTCGGTATTTGGTAAAAAAGCAGGTGTCTATAAAGAAGATGGTGAAGATTACGATATTTATGTCAGATTTAATGAGGTGAATAGATACAACACCAGCGCTTTATTCAACCAGAAGATTACATTTAGAGATATGGCTTCTGGAACAATTAAAGAAATACCTGTATCAGCAATTGCAAAACAGAACAACTCATCTGGATTTAGCGCCATTAAACATAAAGATGTTAAGCGAGTAGTTACAGTTTATTCGGCTTTGGCTCCAGGGTTTACAGATGCAGCCGCAGTTGTAGATCAAATTCAAAATGAAATGAAGAATTTTGATGGTGTCCCAAACAACGTAAAAATTGATTACACTGGACAAATTGAAGAACAAAACAAGCAAATGGCTTTTTTAATGGGGGCATTCTTTACAGGTCTTGGACTAATTTTCTTGATACTAATCTTCCAATTTAATTCTATTTCAAAACCAACCATAATTATGATAGCCATTGCCTTGAGTTTGATAGGGGTGTTTAGCGGATTAGTCATTACGGGTAAACCATTTGTTATTATGATGACTATGATGGGAATTATTTCATTAGCAGGTATTGTCGTAAATAATGGTGTGGTCCTTCTCGATTATGCGCAATTACTAATCGATAGGAATAAGAAAAAATTAAACTTAGGAAAACACGATTTCTTACCAAAAGAATTACTTTTTGAAAATATCGTATCTGCAGGAAAGGCAAGACTTAGACCAGTATTATTAACAGCTATAACTACCATTTTAGGACTAATACCGTTAGCCATTGGTTTTAACATCAATTTCTTTTCACTGTTCCAAGAATTTGACCCAAACATCTATATCGGAGGTGACAACGTAATTTTCTGGGGACCATTAGCATGGACCGTAATTTACGGACTTGTAGTTGCAACGTTTTTAACTTTAGTTGTAGTGCCATCCCTATTTTACCTTGCTATGCTACTAAAATCATGGTTAAGAACTAAATTTTCAAATGAACACGATTTAAATCAGGACGTTGCTCATATAGAGTAATTTTGATTAATAGCAGGAAAAGCCTCGACATTTGTTGGGGCTTTTTCATTTATTAGTCATTAAACTTCATTAAATTTGCAGTTCAAAATTTATAACATGTACAGAAGTCATAACTGTGGAGAATTAAACGAGTCTCACATTAATAATGAAGTAACCCTTTCTGGATGGGTACAAAAAGTTCGTGATAAAGGATTTATGGTATGGGTAGATCTTAGAGATCGTTATGGTATCACGCAACTTATATTTGATGCAGAACGCACAGACCAAACTATTTTTGAACAAGCTCAAAAATTAGGTCGTGAATTTGTAGTTCAAGTTTCTGGAACTGTTATAGAAAGAGCCTCAAAAAACCCTAATTTAAAAACAGGAGACATCGAGGTTTTGGTGTCAAAGCTTACTATTCTAAATGAAGCTCAAGTCCCGCCATTTACTATTGAAGACGAAACTGATGGTGGTGAAGAATTAAGAATGAAATACAGGTATTTAGACATTAGACGAAATCCTGTTAAAAACAATTTAATTTTCAGACATAAGGTTACTCAAGAAGTTAGAAACTACTTATCTACTAGTGGTTTTATTGAAGTTGAAACACCTTATTTAATAAAATCTACTCCAGAAGGTGCTCGTGATTTTGTAGTGCCGTCAAGAATGAATGAAGGACAATTTTACGCCCTTCCTCAATCGCCTCAAACTTTTAAGCAGTTGCTTATGGTTGGTGGTATGGACAAATACTTTCAAATTGTAAAGTGTTTTAGAGATGAAGATTTAAGAGCCGATCGTCAACCCGAGTTTACTCAAATTGACTGCGAAATGGCTTTTGTGGAACAAGAAGATATTTTAAATGCTTTTGAAGGTTTAACAAGACACTTACTTAAAGAAGTGAATGGTGTTGAAATTGAAAAATTTCCCCGAATCACTTATGACGAGGCCATGTCTAACTATGGTAATGACAAACCAGACATTAGATTTGGTATGGAGTTTGGTGAGTTGAATGCTGTAGCTCAACATAAAGAGTTCAAGGTTTTTAATGATGCCGAATTAGTAGTGGGAATAGCTGTTCCTGGTGGAAATAGTTTTACTAGAAAAGAAATAGACAACTGGATTAAATGGGTGAAAAGACCTCAGGTTGGAGCTTTAGGGATGGTTTACTCAAGATGTAATGACGATGGTTCATTCAAATCTTCTGTTGATAAATTTTACGACCAAGACGATTTAGCCAAATGGGCTGAAGTTACTGGCGCTAAAGCAGGCGATTTAATTTGTGTGCTTTCTGGACCTAAAGATAAAGTAAGAGCACAATTAAGCGCTTTAAGAATGGAACTTGCAGAACAATTAGGATTAAGAAAACCTAACGAATTTGCACCATTATGGGTTATGGATTTCCCATTATTAGAATGGGACGAAGACACCAATCGTTACCACGCCATGCACCACCCATTCACCTCTCCTAAACCCGGACAATTAGAATTGTTAGAAACAGATCCAGGTGCAGTAAAAGCAAATGCTTATGACCTTGTTTTAAACGGAAATGAAATTGGTGGGGGATCAATTCGAATCCATGATAAAGAAACTCAAGCTTTGATGTTTGACTATTTAGGATTTACTCCTGAAGAAGCTAAAGCACAATTCGGATTCTTAATGGATGCCTTTCAATACGGAGCTCCTCCTCATGGCGGTTTAGCTTTTGGATTGGATAGATTAGTTTCTATTTTAGGTGGGCAAGAAACCATTAGAGATTTTATTGCGTTCCCTAAAAATAACTCGGGTAGAGATGTCATGATTGACGCTCCTGCTCCTGTTGATGACACTCAACTTGAAGAACTTAGCTTAAAACTCAATTTAAAATCATAACTTCTAAATCCTGCTAAATGCAGGATTTTTTTATTAGTTTTAAATAATGCCTAAACAACCTTTACTTAAGCGATTCCTTATTTGGAGATATAGACATATCTCCCAAAAGAACTTTGTGTATATACTAAGTATGATCGTTGGGTTGTTAGCAGGACTTACTGCTGTTACTTTAAAAAACTTAACCTTTACTATTCAAAAGGCCATTGAACAAGGTGTTTTGTTCTCAACAACAAAATACTACTTTATTCTTCCTGTTATTGGACTCTTTTTAGTGTATTTAATTACTAAAAATCTAAAAAAAAGTGCTCGAGAATTTGCTATCCCGTCCATACTTTATGCCCTTTCTAAAAAGGCAGGAATTATAGCCAAGTCTAAAATATATTACCCTTTAATCCTAGCGCCTTTAACTGTTGGGTTTGGTGGTTCGGTAGGACTATTGGGACCGGCAGTGACATCTGGTACAGCCTTGAGCTCTAATCTGGGAAAACTACTTCATGTAGACCGAAAAACGAGAACACTATTAATAGGTTGCGCGGCGGCTGGAGCAGTTTCGTCCATATTTAAATCTCCCTTAGCCGCTATAATTTTTGCTGTAGAAGTTTTTAGTTTAGACCTCACTTTTATATCCTTACTTCCTTTATTATTTGCATCTGTATCTGCCGTGATCACGTCTTACTTTTTTTTAGGCGATGATATAATCTTCAATTTTACAGTAACCGATGGTTTTAAATTTAATGACATTTTCTTCTACGTTATTTTAGGCGTATTTACAGGAATGGCATCTGTATATTTCACCAAAATGTACTTTACCATTATTGGCGCCTTTAAAAGAATTAAGAAACGGAGTCAAAAGTTAATAATTGGTGGTTTGGCAATCGGAGCAATGCTTTATATCATCCCGCCCTTATATGGTGAAGGCTTTGGATTTATAAACAGCCTGCTTAATGGAGACCATTTAGCCGCTATCGGAAAAACACCCTTTGATGCCTATTTAGATAACATCTGGGTTGTGATTGCGCTTTTAATTAGCATCACTGTTTTTAAAGCCGTGGCAATGACAACCACATTTGCAGCAGGTGGAGTTGGAGGTATTTTCATTCCAACCTTGGTAATGGGTGCAGCTTTAGGCAACGGAATATCCAAAATCATTAATCATCTTGGCTTAGGCATAGAAGTTTCAGAAACCAACTTCACGCTTATAGGTATGGGAGGTCTAATTGCAGGTGTTTTACACGCCCCACTTACCGCAATATTTTTAATTGCCGAAATCACTGGGGGCTACGAACTTTTCCTTCCTTTAATGATTGCAATTTCAATTTCATTTGTAATTTCTAAAAACACCTTAAACTATTCCATATACACCAAAGAGTTATTGAGAAAAGGCGAACTACTAACCCATGACAAAGACCAAAGCGTATTAACTATAATGTCATTAGACAGTGTGATAGAACATAATTTTGTTGTACTGCATCCCGAAATGACTTTGGGTCAAATGGTGCATGATGGCGTATCAAAATCAACCAGGAATTTATTTCCGGTAACCGATGAGGACTGCAAACTTGTTGGGGTAATACTGCTTGATGATATTCGAGAGTTTATGTTTAATCAAAGTTTATATGAGGAAACTAATGTCAAGGATTTTATGCATGGCGCTGCCGATACAATTATATATGAATCTGATTCGATGCAAAAAGTAATGACGAAATTTCAAAACTCTTCTGCATGGAATTTACCCGTAATTAAAGACGGAAAATACTATGGGTTTATATCTAAATCGAAATTATTAACGGCTTATCGCAGACAATTAATTAATTTTACAAAATAATTTTTGTCATGAAATACATCATCATACTTATTTTCATTGCCTGTTTTACAAGCATTTTTTGCGGATACTTTCTGGATGTAGACTACTCCGAAAAACTTATTGGTTTTGGGGTGGCAGGCATCTTTCTTATTGCATTTCCACTCTTCTCTTATTACCGTTGGAAAAACAAAGACGTCAAAGATTACATGTTGTCAAAAGAGAATTTAGACAAAATGAAATCTCATCAAAAAGACGCCTGAAAATCAATATTTTAAAAAATCACAATTTATTAACAAGTAGAAACTTTTTTAGCCTTACATTTGTAGCTTAATTTATATTTTTTACACAATGACTGGAACAGTTAAATTTTTTAATGAGTCTAAAGGATTCGGATTCATTACCAACGACGAAACAGGAAAAGACATTTTCGTACACGTTTCTAACCTTAACGGATTAGAATTAAGAGAAGGCGATAATGTAGAGTACCAAGAAGAAGAAGGAAGAAAAGGAATGGTTGCCGCTAATGTAGCAGTAATCTAAGAATTATATCTTTACAGTTTCAACGCTCAGTTCACCGCTGAGCGTTTTTTTTAGTTCAAATTTCGACGTTCAATAAAAAAACGAGTCATTAACTCGCTCGCTTCTTCTGCTAAAACTCCAGATTTAACCTTTGTTTTTGGATGTAATTTTGCGCCCATCGCCAAATACCCTCTTTTTTCATCACTCGCTCCAAAAACCACCTTACCTATTTGACTCCAATACAAAGCTCCTGCACACATTTGACAAGGCTCTAAAGTGACATAAAGCGTACAGTTTATCAAATATTTTCCGCCAATAAAATTTGAAGCCGCAGTGATTGCTTGCATTTCTGCATGAGCAGTAACATCTGTGAGTAACTCGGTAAGATTATGGGATCTCGCAATAATCCTATCCTCGACCACAATCACAGCACCAACAGGAATTTCTCCTTTATCAAATGCCATTTGAGCTTCCTGAATGGCTTTTCTCATAAAATAGTTATCGTCAAAAGGCGTAATCATATCTTGAATATTAGACCGAAGGGGTTAATTATATTATCAAAAATACAATTTCAAATGCTACATTTGCAGTATCGTGAAAAATTTGTTAGACCATATTGATTCCCCCGAAGATCTTAGAAAACTGGATTTAAAAGAACTCAATCTTTTGGCTCAAGAACTAAGGCTATTTATTATAAATATTGTGGCCACTAAAGAGGGGCATTTAGGCGCAAGCCTTGGAGTTGTTGAACTCACTATAGCGTTACATTACATTTATAATACGCCTATAGACAAGCTCATATGGGATGTTGGTCATCAAGCCTACGGCCATAAAATCTTAACCGGAAGAAAATCTAATTTTCATACCAACCGACAGTATAAAGGGATTAGTGGTTTTCCAAAAATTTCAGAAAGTGCATACGATAGTTTTGGTGTAGGTCATTCATCAACAAGTATATCGGCTGCTTTAGGCATGGCGATTGCTTCAAAATTAAAAGGAGATTTCAACCAAAAGCATATTGCCGTTATTGGAGACGCCTCTATAGCTAGTGGAATGGCTTTTGAAGGCTTAAACCATGCTGGAGTAACTGACACTGATCTTTTAGTTATATTAAATGACAACGCCATTGGAATAGACCCAAGTGTAGGTGCATTAAAGCAATATTTAACCAACGTTAAAAAGGGCACTCAAAAACAAGACAATATCTTTGAAGCTCTTAATTTTCAATATTTCGGACCTATTGACGGTCATGATTTACCGCTTTTAATTAAAACATTAAAAGAACTTAAATCTATTAAAGGCCCTAAGTTTTTACATGTAATTACCACAAAGGGAAAAGGCCTAAAACAAGCTGAAGAAAACCAAGTAAAATATCATGCTCCTGGCAAGTTTGATGCAGCTACTGGAGAGTTAAGAGAAAAAGACATCTCTCATTTGGCTGATAAATTTCAAGATGTATTTGGACACACACTTGTTGAATTAGCAGATCAAAACGACAAAATTGTTGGTATTACACCTGCAATGCCTACTGGCAGCTCCTTAAAATTCATGATTGAAAAATATCCTGATCGCGCATTTGATGTGGGTATTGCTGAGCAACATGCGGTAACACTTGCTGCAGGTCTTGCAACACAAAATATGGTGGTATTTTGCAATATCTACTCCACCTTTTTGCAACGCTCTTTTGACCAGCTTATTCATGACGTTGCCATTCAAAACCTTCCAGTAATCTTTTGTTTAGATAGAGCAGGTCTTGTAGGAGAAGATGGTGCAACCCATCATGGTGCATTTGACATAAGCTACCTTAGAAGTATTCCTAATCTTATCATTGCTGCTCCAAGCTCATTAACACAATTAAGACAGCTGCTCTATACCGCACAATTAGGTTTAAAACACCCTATTGTAATTAGGTATCCAAGAGGGAGAGGATTAGAATTAAATTGGAAAATTCCGTTTAAAAAACAAACAATCGGCTCTGGGATACAACTTTTTAAAGGTGATAAGGTTGCTGTTATATGCTTAGGACCTACAATAAATCAGGCTAAAAAAGCTATTCAGGAGATAAACAAACCAAGGCAAATTGGTCTATATGATTTTAGATTTGTAAAACCTTTGGACGAAACCCTTTTACATGAAATTTGTAACTCCTACCCTCAACTAATTACAATTGAAGATGGCAGTGAAATTGGTGGATTTGGTTCTGCCATAACAGAATTTGTTGCGCTGCATAACTATTCAAATCATGTAAAAGTAATAGGTATTCCTGATCGATTTATTGAACATGGATCTATGGAAGAATTGCGTGAAGAAACTGGATTAAGTACTGAAGCTATAAAGCAAACTATAGCCTCTTTTTTATAGAAAGCATAGAATTTACTTCTGCAACTCTTCTACCATTAACTCCCCAGACGCAGTTTCTGGAGTCGAAGATTGACTTCCTAATATATATAGCAATGTAACCGTGACACCAAAAATTATTAATGCAGAAATAATATTTTTCTTCATGGGGCTAATATTATAATTATCTCCACAAAAGTTAAAAATACATTGCTTAAAAACAAAAATATTCGATTAAGCGCAGGTTAATTTTCTTTCACTTACAAATTAGAACCCTTTAATTTTCTGTATGTTAGAATCGCAAAACGGTCGCTCATTTTAGCAACATAGCCACTTACGGCCATTAAGTTAGTATACACATCAGCCGTTTCTTTTATTAAATCGGCAGGTAAAACTTTCATAATTAATTTATCGTAATTAGATAAACAGTCATTCTTCATGTTTACTACAACCTGAGTGTACACATTTAATAGTTGATGAATGACCTTGTAACCAACAATTTCCTTATCTAAGACTTCGGTAGATTGGTATACTTTTTCAATACTAATTTTAATGATATCCTTAATTTGAGCATCATATTTACTAACATCCATCAAGGCCTTAGAAAAATTACCTTTTAAAATTTCTTCTTCATGAGTCATAAATAAATGAACAGCCTCATTCACCAATACATTAATTGCCAAAGCTCTTAAATAACTAACCCTATCTTTAGTATTGGTAAGACTTCTGTACTTATCAATAATTATTGAATCTCTAACCAGTTTTATTAAAAATTCTAATGCATAATCTTCATCTATTAACCCAAGATTGATACCGTCTTCAAAATCTATAATGGTATAACAAATATCATCGGCAGCTTCTACCAAATACGCTAATGGATGACGCGAATAACTCATGTTATTTTGCTCTCCCCTTTTTATCAATCCTAAATCACTTGCTATATCTTCAAAAGCTGCAACTTCAGATTGAAAAACGCCATATTTTTTATCGGCTATATGTGAACTTGGCTTCTTAGGTAAGGATTCCTTCGGGTATTTCATAAATGCGCCAAGAGTAGCATAACTCAATCTCAATCCGCCAGATTTTGTCCCTTCACCTTCTGTTAATATTTTAAATCCGTGCGCATTTCCTTCAAAATCTATCAAATCTTGATATTGCTCGTTAGTCAAAACCGTTTTAAATTTTAACCCTTCACCTGTTTTATAGAATTCGCCAATAGACTTTTCTCCTGAATGCCCAAAGGGTGGGTTTCCAATATCATGAGCTAAAGCTGCTGCTGCCACAATAGCACCAAAATCATTGCTTTGATAACCGTGTACATTTTCTAAATGCGGATATTTTTTTAGAAGCGCTTGACCCACTCTTCGTCCAATAGACTTAGCTACCGAACTCACTTCTAAACTATGGGTTAACCTCGTATGCACAAAATCTGTGTCAGATAATGGGATAACCTGAGTTTTATCTTGTAAACTTCTAAATTCTGTTGAGAACACCACACGATCATAATCAACGTCAAATCCTAGGCGGGTTTCATCCTGTTCTTTTCTCAGTCTTTTATTCGTATCTCCATATCGTTTTAACGACAATAATTGTTCCCAATTCATGCTCTTTTTTTTAAGTGTTGCAATATAAATATTTTGAATTCATTAGTCCTTACTCTTTTCATTTTACTCCAAAACAAAATCATACAACCTACGTCATCAATAGCCTTAGACAGCCCATGTTAATTAATTGTTTCCTGCATCGGCTGTTTTTACAACATTGCTTAACATCTAATTAACTTTTTTATTACCAACGTTTAACTGCGGCATAACCTTGACTTTACACAATGCCAGTTTCTTTGCAGCAAATAATTAATCAGACTAATGAAAAATCTATTATTCATATTTACTTTATTATTAAGCAGTATATCTTTCTCCCAAACTGAAGGGACTATTGCTGGTAAATTAACCGACAAAGAGTATAACAATGAGCCTTTGCCGTTTGCCAATGTTTTAATTAAAGGCACAACTACAGGGACAACATCTGATATTGATGGCTTGTTCAAATTTGAAGATGTTGCAGTAGGCAGCTATACATTAGTAGTGAGTTTTGTAGGTTATGAAACTCAAGAAATAACAATACAAGTAGAAGCAGGATTAGTAACAGAAGTAAATGTTGCATTAGGAATTAGTGCAGCTTCATTAAGTGAAGTTGTAATCACAACTACTACAAAAAGAGAAAGTGTAGCGGCCTTACTTTTAGAACAAAAGAAAGCCGTAGAAATAAAACAAAGTATTGGAGCTGAAGAATTAGCTCAAAAAGGCGTGAGTGATGCTGCTGGTGCAGTAGCGCAAATTTCTGGAGTATCAAAACAAGAAGGTTCAAGTAATGTATATGTTCGTGGATTAGGAGACCGTTATTTAAACACAACATTCAACAACCTTTCCCTTCCATCAAACGATGTTAGTAAAAAGAACATTGACTTAGATTTATTTGCTACTGATGTTATTGAAAATGTATCAATAAGCAAGGCTTACTCTTCTAAGTTCTATGCCGATTTTGCTGCTGGTAATGTAGATATCACTTCAAAAAGCTATACAGGTAATGGTTTCTTTGATGTTTCTGCTGGAGCATCGATTAATACAAATGCCATAAGCCAAGATTTTGTAAAAAGTGAAGGTACTGGATCATTTGGATTCTATAACCGTTACGACCATAATCCTTTTGCGGTTGTATTGTCTCATGGTATCGACCCAGTTAGCGCAGGAACGCCGATTGATGTGAGCATCTCAGGTTCTTTTGGAGAATCTATAAACTTTGAAAACGGTTCGAAGTTAAGTTTTTACGCAACTGCTTCATTTGAAAACAGCTTTGAGTACAGAGAAGGATCTGCTGTTGATTATACCAATGTTGAGAAAAAAGCTTTTGAAGCTTCTGAAGAATTTGAATACGGGACAACAACAACAGCAATGGGGAACATCAACTATAGACTGGATGACAACAACACCATTAAGTTAAACTCCTTATTTATCAATAGCACATCAGACAAGGTTGGATATTTTGGAATTGATGGTTTAGGAAGAAACAGAGATGGTATAGCAAGTACAGATGAAGGGTTCTATCAAATGAATGTGCAATTCAACCAAAATCAGATTTATGTAAATCAATTAATGGCAAAGCACAATTATGATAACATCGTTATAGACTGGGGTATTGGTTATAATTATGTTGATGCTAACGAGCCAGACAGAAAGCGTATAAGTTTAGAAAACTATCAATACGCATTAGATTCAGATCCAAATACAAATCCTACATTTTATAACAATGTAGATTATGACAACCAACGTTATTTCCAAAATATCGAGGACGAAGAATTAAACGGCCGATTAAACTTTGCCTACTTACCAAAAGACAACTTAAAATTTAATTTTGGTTACACAAGCCGAACTAAGAACAGACAGTTTGAAAACATTAGATACGGTTACGACATTGTAGGTGATAACACTGTAACAGACGTTAACAACTTCAACAGCATATTTAATGTAAATAACATCAATCTTAATCCAGAAGACGATGGTATTTACGAAGTCAAAGTTTTTAATGCTATACCGGGACAAAGCAATACAAATAGACCTGGTTTACCTGAAAACACTTACGAAGGAAACTTAGATATTTATGCAGGTTATGCCAATGCCGAAATCATTGCAGGATCTAACGAAGAGTGGTTAGTTGTTCCCGGAGTAAGAGTTGAATCTTTTGACCAAAAAATTGCATACGATGTGATTAACTTAGGAACAAGCGGAAACGATAGCATAGAGGCTAATGAAACTGTTTTCCTTCCAAGTATTAGTGTAAAATATGCAATCAATGACGACCAAAATTTAAGACTATCATCAAGTCAAACTATTTCATTACCTGAGTTTAAAGAAGTAGCACCATTTGTTTACGAAGGTGTGTCACAACGTATAGGTGGTAATCCAGATTTATTAGGCCATAAAGAAGGCGTTAACTACACCAATGTAAAAGATGTATCGTATTCTAAAATCTTAAACTTTGATTTAAAATACGAATGGTTTATCGGTGAAACAGAAATCTTTTCGGTTGCAGGTTTTTACAAACAAATTAAAGACCCTGTTAACCAAGTTGTAGCGTTTGATGCTACAGGTACTCAACGTTTTTTCAGAACTGGTAACCAGGCAGAAGTAATGGGGCTTGAGTTAGAATTAAGAAAAACAATTTTGAAAGATTCTAACGAAAACAATTTATTAACTGGTGGCTTCAACTTCACATACATGCATACTGAGCAAGATTTGTACAGTGATATAGTTGGTAGTAATTATAGTGTAAGTTTCAATGAAGAATCTGAAGCACTTCAAGGTGCATCTCCAATTATAATCAATGCCGATTTAAACTACTCGCCAGAATTTGAGAATTACAAACCAACGGCAACATTAGCCTTTGCTTATTTCTCAGACCGAATTGACGCTTTAGGATCAGGGCAATTAGGAAATGTTATTGAAAAGGGCGTACCAACTTTCGATTTTATTTTAAAGAACAAAATAGGAGAGAAATTCGAAATAAACTTTGCAGTAAAAAACATATTAGACCCAAATATTAAATATGTAAGAGAAACTGCTCTTGGCGATGTTATTGTTACTTCTCCAAACGGAAAAGATGTATCTAATTACAAAAAAGGACTAGACATTGGTTTAGGCTTGAAATATAAATTTTAACACAATTAATCAATTACAAAATTTAAACACTCAAAAAAATGAAAAATAATCTATTATTAGGACTAGCAGTTATTGCAATGTTATTTAACTCATGCGCATCAGACGATACTGCTGATATTATTATCAACGACAACAGCACTACTAACAACGGTGGTAATGGTGGCAACACCGATCCAGATACTGTTTTCTTATCTGGAACTTACACAACAGACCTTACCTTAGACGCCAACAATACTTATGTATTAAACGGGTCATTAATCATGACTTCAGGAACAACATTAACGATTCCTGCAGGAATGACTATTGAAGCTCTAGCGGCAGGATCAAATGTTTATATCGCAATATCTGAAGGCGCTCAAATTATCGCTAACGGTACTGCAGACAATCCAATTGTATTAACATCAAACGCTTCTTCTCCTGATGCTGGAGATTGGGGAGGACTAATTGTACTTGGAAGCGCTCCAATAAACTCTGTATCTGGAACTGCAACAGCAACTTCTGAAATTGCAAGTTTACCTTACGGTGGAACAAACGTATCTGACGATTCTGGGATTATTAGATATGTACGTGTTGAGTATTCTGGTGGAGCTGCCGATGGTCAATCAGAAAACAACGGTTTCTCTTTTTACGGTGTTGGTAACGGAACACTCGTAGAATACATTCAAGCTTTTGAAGGTAAAGATGACGGTATTGAGTTTTTTGGCGGAACTGTAAACGCAAGCTATGTATCTGTAGTAAATGCTCAAGATGATTCAATTGATTGGACTGAAGGATTTTCAGGAACAATTACAAATGCTTATGTAAAGCATGGAACTGACCATGATAAAGGTATTGAAGCTGATGGTTATAACACTGATATCGGAAACAACTCAAACCCTGTTTTCTTTTCTATGCCATCAGTAAACAACTTAACGATTGAAGGTTTAGGATCATCAACAGGAAACGAAGCTATTAGACTTAGAGCTGGTACTCAAGGTATATTTAACAATGTAATGTTAACTGGATTTGCTGAAGGATTTGATTTAGATGGTGATCAAGGAGACAACCCAACTGGTGCTGGAGTTATTGCTGGAGATTTATCTGTAACAGATGTAACTTTTAACGATGTAACATTAAAATTAAAAAATGATACAGGCGAAGAATTTACAGAATCAGATTTCATTTCAGGAGATGGCAATGGTACCGGAACTGATTATGCTGCTTGGGGTGCAAACTGGACAGTAGGCAACTAATTACAACTTTTCATAAAACAATAAAAAAGGCATCCTAATTAGGATGCCTTTTTTTATAACTTAGTTCTTATTGTAAATTATGGGTTATTCGACGCCAAATTAGATTTAGACTGCCATTCATTTACACTTGTAATTTTGTTGTTTGAATAATCTACTTCAGTCAAGGAATTGCCATTCCAAAAAAACCACTTCCCAACTTTTTTACCATTATCGTACATTGCAGAAGCAATTTTATTACCCTTGCTATCAAACTTTAACCACTCACCTTGTAATTTTCCTGCTTGGTTATATGATCCTTTCTGGCTCACTACACCATTATCATGGTAATATACGGCATCAATAGTATTTGCTTTATCGTTAACTGATAGTACTCTTTCTTCTTGTGCATAGCCAAAACTTGTTACTATTAAGGCTACTATTAAAAACATTATCTTTTTCATTATCTATATGGATTTGAGATGATTACTATGTAAATATACAAATAATTTACAATAAATCAATATTTTGGTAACATTAATTTAACATTGAAGCCGCACTTTACTGATTATGAGGAGGTTGCGATTTCTACTATTTACATTAGTTAATAATTACTTAAACTTAAATTTACAATGATATCAACATACTTTACGATTTTTGATACATCTTAAGATAAACCAAGTTTCTATGTAATACAATTAGTTTTTGTCGACTATATTATAAAGAACACGTTTTAAGCCACTTGGACCCAAGTGGCTTTTTTTATTTGTTTGGTAACCTCAAGGAAACATTAAGTTAACATTGGAGTTGGTTATTTGCAGCGACAAAAACTAATAATACATCCCTAATGAAACTTAAATTTACAACTTTAGTTGTTATGCTACTTTGGGCATTAAATTCATCTGCCCAAACTATCCCGTCTCCAAAATTTGGTAAAGGCCTATTTAATCTTGTGGGTCAAGATAGCTCTTGGACTATGAAAATAGGTACAAGAATGCAATTTCTTGGAATCGCTAATTGGACCGCTACAGATGGTGAATTAAGAGATCCTGAAAGTTCGTTTTTAATAAGAAGAGCGCGTTTAAAATTTGATGGTTATGCCTTTTCTCCTAAATTAAAATATAAGATTGAATTAGGATTGTCTAATAAAGACATAGGAGGCGCTTCAAAATATACTAATAATGCACCACGATATATATTAGATGGGGTTTTAAAATGGAACGCCGTTGAAAATCTTCATATCTGGATTGGGCAAACAAAATTACCTGGTAATAGAGAACGTATCATTTCCTCTGCCAATTTACAGCAAGTAGATCGTTCATTACTGAACAAACATTTTAATATTGATCGTGATTTAGGAATTCAATTACATCACCATATAAAAGTATCCAACAAATTTATAATTCGTGAAATTTTTGCATTCTCACAAGGGGAAGGTCGAAATATCACCAAAGGTAACCTTGGTGGTCATCAATACACTGGTAAATTAGAATTTTTACCTTTAGGATATTTTGCTAGTAAAGGCGATTACAAAGGGAGTGATTTAAAACGTGAGCAATCTCCAAAATTATCTCTTACTATGGCTTATGATTTTAATAACAATGCTGTTAAAACAAGAAGTAACCAAGGTAGTTATATGGAAACAGATTATGGTTTTCACGAAACTAACATTAGCACTCTATTTGTTGGTACCATGTTTAAATATAAAGGGTTCTCATTTATGGGGGAATATGCCAATAGAGATGCAGACAACCCTATAGCCAAAAATAGTGATGGCACAGAAACAGGTGCAATTGTAGGAGTTGGAGAATCTTTAAATTTACAAAGTGGTTATTTGTTTAAGAAAAATTGGGAGGTTTCAGGACGATTTACGAATGTAAACTGGGACGAACAAATTACAGGAAAAGCCGCGCAAAACCAATATACCTTTGGTGTTTCAAAATATTTAGCTGGACACAGTTTAAAAGTACAATCAGATATTAGCTACCTTGATGTTTCTGGTGGAAGCAACGAGTTAATGATGAGATTACAAATGGACATACATTTTTAAAACATAACATTAAGATAACGTAACGCAAAAATACACTAGTGATATTTGCACAAATATTTTAAATAAATTATGGAAAACATATACCTTTTTATGATTATTGCTTTGGTCTTTTTGGCCGTTGCCGACCTTGTGGTTGGTGTAAGTAATGATGCCGTTAATTTCTTAAACTCAGCCATTGGTTCTAAGGCTCTGTCCTTTAAAACCATAATGATTGTAGCCAGTATAGGTATTGCGGTTGGAGCCATTTTTTCAAGTGGTTTAATGGAAGTTGCAAGAAAAGGGATTTTCAACCCAGATCAATTTGTATTCCACGAAATAATGGTCATCTTTTTGGCGGTAATGATAACCGATATTTTACTATTAGATTTCTTTAATACTGTTGGTATGCCAACTTCTACAACTGTTTCAATTGTTTTCGAACTTTTAGGTGCTGCTGTAGCTATGGGATTAATTAAAATTGGTCAAGCAGGAGGTGATTTTGGTGACATTTTAAATTATATAAATACCTCTAAGGCCAGCCAAATTATATTTGGGATTCTACTCTCGGTTGTTGTAGCCTTTTCTGTTGGTGCATTTGTACAATGGATTTCAAGATTACTGTTATCTTATAATTATGAGAAAAAAGCAAGTTGGGTTGGTTCACTTTTTGGAGGTGTAGCCATGACTTCTATCTCATATTTCATTTTTATGAAAGGTATTAAAGGTACTGCCTATGCCTCTCAAAAATTAGATATTATTGGAGGGATGACTATTAAAGACTTCCTAGAATCTGAAGTTTTAAGCATTGTTTTGGTTAATATGGTTATCTGGACCATCGTTTCCTATTTATTCATTACGGTACTAAAAAAGAACATCTATAAACTTATTATTCTAGTTGGTACGTTTGCATTAGCTTTAGCTTTTGCGGGTAATGACTTAGTAAACTTTATTGGTGTACCAATTGCAGCATACCAGTCTTATGAAGCATGGGTGGCATCGGGAGTTGCTGCTACAGAATTTAATATGGGTGTATTATCCTCAAAGGTTCCTACCCCAACATTATTCTTAATTCTTGCTGGTGTTGTTATGGTAATCACGCTTTGGATTTCAGCGAAAACTAATAAAGTAGTTAAAACATCATTAGATTTATCGAGTCAAAAAGATACTAAAGAACGTTTTCAACCAAACTTTTTGTCTCGTGGATTTGTGAGATTTGGTTTAGCCTTTTCTCAAATGTCATCATACATTTTACCTGAATCATGGCAAGCAAAAATTGAAGAGCAATTCACTGAGCCAGTAGTTCACCTTACAAAGGAAGAAGAGAAAAACCAACCTGTATTTGATTTGGTTCGTGCAGCAGTAAACCTTATGGTTGCTAGTGTACTTATTTCTTTAGCAACATCACTAAAACTACCATTATCTACAACTTATGTAACGTTTATGGTTGCCATGGGTACATCTTTAGCAGATAGAGCTTGGGGTGCAGAAAGTGCAGTATACCGTGTAGCTGGTGTTATTAATGTAATTGGAGGCTGGTTCTTCACGGCATTATGTGCTTTTACAGCTGCAGCAGTTATAGCTTTCCTAATAAACTGGAACATTACTGTAATGGTTCCTATTCTATTGTTACTGGCTATCATCTTATTAGTAAGAAACTTTTTAGCACACCGTAAAGAACACAAAGAACAAGCTGCCGAAGACACATTAAAAGAAGCCGAAAGCAGCTCTGTACAGGGTGTAATTCACGAAAGTGCAACTAACATTGCCAACGTGGTTAAACGTGGAAATAGAATCTATACCAATGCTATTGATGGTTTAGCCAAGCAAGATTTAGCAGGACTTAAAAAGAATAAAAAACAGGTTGTAAAATTATCTAATGAAATAGATGAGTTAAGAGATAATATATTCTACTTTATTAAAAACCTTGATGACTCAAGTGTAGGAGCAAGTAATTTCTACATCAATATATTAGGACATTTACAAGACATGACACAATCTTTAGAGTATATCTCTAACGCCAGTCATAAGCACATTAACAACAACCACAAGAAATTAAAATTCAGCCAGGTTAAGGAGCTTAAAGAAATTGATCAATTGATTGAAAATGTTTTTGCTAATACTCAAAAGGCTTTTGAAACAAGATCATTTGAAGAGATTGGAGCAGTATTAAAAGGTAAATCTGAAATTTATACTGTTGTAAAATCTAAAATACAAAAGCAAGTTGAACGTACTCGTACAGAAGAATCGAGTCCTAAAAACACATCTTTATACTTTGGTTTATTATTAGAAACTAAAGATTTATTAAAAGCCACTATGAGCTTATTAGAAGAGTATCATGATGCACACGATAGTTCGGTTGAACCAGCAACTATTAGTGATAAATAAATAAAATATAACATCGTTTAAAGCCCGTCTCAAAAAGACGGGCTTTTTCATTTAGTATATTTATAGTAAAATCTCAACTTATGAAAGCAACGCTTATTCTCCTTTTTCTTATAATTTTTTCAACTCAAGTGGATGCGCAAACACTAAGTAGCGCAGAGCTTTTAAACAAAAGCATTGAATTTCATGATCCAAACAATTCTTGGAAAAGCTTTAATGATAGCTTTAAAGTGACTATGCAAACCCCAGACAAATCTGTTAGAGAAAGCGATATAACTATTAATTTACCGAAGGAATCATTTTCTCTTCGTTTCAACAAAGACAGCCTCAACTTATCATACAACATTGTAAAGGACAGTTGTAGCTTTAAAATAAATAACAAGATTGAAACCAATCCTACTATTTTAAAAACACACAATCTCAATTGTGAACGTGGCCTACTGCTGAAAGATTACTACACCTATCTCTATGGCTTACCAATGAAATTGAAGGATGAAGGTACAATTATCAAACCTCAGGTAGTTGAGAAAACCATCAACAACAAATCGTATTATGTGATAGAGGTGCATTACAAGCAAGATATAGGTTCTGACATCTGGTTTTTCTACTTTGATAAAACGACCTATGCTATGGAAGTGTATCAGTTTTTCAAAACGGATGATTCTGGGCAACTGAAAAAAGATTCAGGTGAATACATAATATTAACAGCTATTGAAACTGTTAATGGCATTAAAATGCCAAAGCGCCGAGCTTGGTATTACAATAAAAACGATGGCTATTTAGGTACCGATATATTATCTAACTAAAAAAAGGCAACTCAAATTGAGTTGCCTTTTTTATTAAAACACTTAAATTAAAATAATTAAGAACCGCACATTAGACAATCGTCACCTTCCGCTTCTTTTGCCTGCGCAATCAATGCTTTCATTTCTTCAGCTGACATTGGTTCTATATTAGTAGTTTCATTTGCAAACTTTGCAGCAGTTTTAGCCGCTGTTTCTTTTTGTTGCGAAATCACTCTACTTTCCGTTTCAATAACAGAAGCTACTTCAGGAGCTGCTGGCGCTTCTTGTTTTGATGATTTATCTAAAGTAAACTTAATGGCATCAACAGCACTCTTAGTACGTAAATAATACATTCCCGTTTTTAAGCCGCTTTTCCATGCATAGAAGTGCATTGACGTTAACTTAGCCATAGTTGCACCTTCCATAAACAAGTTTAAAGATTGAGATTGATCAATGAAATATCCTCTATGACGAGACATATCAATAATATCTTTCATACTCAACTCCCAAACTGTTTTGTAAAGTTCTTTTATATCTTGAGGAATAACATCTATGTTTTGGATAGATCCATTTGCTCTCATTATTTCTTGCTTTAAACCTTCGTTCCAAAGTCCAAGTTCTACCAAGTCTTCTAAAAGGTGTTTGTTAACAACAATAAACTCACCTGATAATACACGTCTTGTGTAAATGTTAGACGTATATGGCTCAAAACACTCGTTATTACCTAAAATTTGTGAAGTACTTGCAGTTGGCATAGGCGCAACCAAAAGTGAGTTTCTTACACCATGTTTTGCAACCTCTTTTCTTAATTGAGACCAATCCCAACGACCACTTAATTCTTCATCATTAATTCCCCAAAGGTTATGTTGGAAATCACCTTGACTTATTGGTGACCCTTCGTATGTTTGGTAAGGTCCTTCTTTTTCGGCAACTTCCATACTTGCAGTAACAGCAGCAAAATAAAGCGTTTCGAAAATCTCTTGATTTAATTTCTTAGCCTCATCACTTGTAAAAGGCATTCTTAAATTGATAAAGGTGTCAGCCAATCCTTGAACTCCTAAACCAATTGGTCTGTGACGGAAGTTAGAATTTTCTGCTTCTTTTACTGGATAGTAATTTCTATCAATTACCTGGTTTAAGTTTTTAGTTACACGTTTTGTAATTCTGAATAACTCATCATGATCAAACTCACCATTCTTTACAAACATTGGTAAGGCTATTGAAGCCAAATTACAAACAGCAACCTCATCTGGAGACGTGTACTCCATAATCTCAGTACAAAGGTTTGAAGACCTAATAGTCCCTAAATTCTTTTGATTAGATTTTCTATTTGCAGCATCTTTATATAGCATATAAGGCGTACCAGTTTCAATTTGAGATTCTAATATTTTCTCCCAAAGTTCTCTAGCCTTAATTGTTTTTCTTCCTTTACCTTCAGCTTCGTACTTTAAATACAAGGCTTCAAATTCTTCACTATGCACATCACACATTCCAGGACACTCGTTAGGACACATTAAGGTCCAAGTCCCATCTTCTTGTACACGTTTCATGAATAAATCAGAAATCCACATCGCATAGAATAAATCTCTTGCTCTCATTTCTTCCTTACCATGATTCTTTTTAAGGTCTAAGAAATCCATAATATCGGCATGCCATGTTTCAATATACATTGCAAAACTTCCTTTACGTTTTCCTCCGCCTTGATCTACATATCTTGCTGTATCATTAAATACTCTTAACATTGGTACAATCCCGTTAGACGTACCATTAGTTCCTGAGATATAACTTCCTGTAGCTCTAATATTATGAATAGCCAAACCAATACCTCCTGCCGATTGTGAAATCTTAGCGGTTTGCTTCAACGTATCGTAAATACCATCAATACTATCATCTTTCATTGTTAGTAAAAAGCATGATGACATTTGAGGTTTTGGTGTGCCTGAATTAAAAAGCGTTGGTGTTGCATGCGTAAAATAACGCTTAGACATGAGCTCATAAGTTTCAATTGCTGCATCTAAATCGTTTAAATGAATACCTATTGAAACACGCATTAACATATGTTGTGGGCGTTCAGCAATTTCACCATTCAACTTTAATAAATAGGAACGCTCTAATGTTTTAAAACCAAAATAATCATAACCAAAATCTCTATTATATATAATTGTAGAATCTAACTTTTCTTTGTTAGCCATGACCACTTCATACACATCGTCAGCTAAAAGCGGAGCTTCTTTCCCTGTTCTTGGATTCACATACTTATGTAAATCTTCCATAACATCACTAAATGTCTTTTTAGTGTTTTTATGTAGGTTAGACACAGAAATTCTTGCAGCTAATCTTGCATAATCTGGGTGAGATGTTGTTAGTGTTGCAGCAACCTCAGCTGCCAAATTATCTAACTCACTTGTAGTAACTCCATCATACAATCCTTCAATAACGCGCATGGCCACCTTCACGGGATCAACTAATTCGTTTAATCCGTAACATAATTTTCTAACTCTAGCCGTGATTTTATCAAACATCATTGGCTCCTTACGCCCATCTCTTTTTACTACATACATAATTAATTTCAGTTTTTAATTATTATCAAACTTTCGTTCAATAATTTGGTTAGTTAGTTATGAGTCAGCTTGGTAACTGACCCTATAATGGTTTAATTATTTTAAAATTGGCAGAATAACAGTCCTGCTTCAATAGCTTGAAGCCTTAGGTATTATTCAAAAACATTGTGTTTGTTTGACTAAAAATCGGCGTCAAAACTAAATTTATCCTTCTCTTCTTCTTTGTTAAGCACTCCTGCTTTTTGATATTCAGACACACGCTTTTCAAAGAAATTAGTTTTTCCTTGTAAAGAAATCATGTCCATAAAATCAAACGGGTTAGCCGTGTTGTAAACTTTTTCACACTCAAGCTCACTTAACAATCTATCGGTAACAAATTCAAGATATTGCGCCATTAATTTAGCATTCATACCTATTAAACTTGCCGGTAAAGATTCGGTAATAAATTCTCTTTCAATATCTAATGCATCGATAATAATTTCTTTGATACGCTCCTTAGGGACTTTGTTCACTAAGTGTTTGTTATGAATATGCACTGCAAAATCACTGTGTACACCTTCATCTCTAGAAATTAATTCGTTAGAAAACGTTAACCCCGGCATTAGTCCTCTTTTCTTTAACCAGAAAATTGAACAAAACGCTCCTGAAAAGAAAATCCCTTCAACTGCGGCAAATGCAATTAAACGCTCAGCAAAACTTGGCGACTCAATCCATTTTAAAGCCCAGTCTGCTTTTTTCTTAATTGCTGGAAAGTTTTCTATGGCATTAAATAATAAATCTTTTTCTTTTTCGTCCTTAACATAAGTATCAATAAGTAAAGAGTAAGTTTCACTATGAATGTTCTCCATCATAATTTGAAACCCGTAGAAAAATTTAGCCTCACTGTATTGCACTTCATTTACAAAGTTCTCGGCTAAATTTTCATTTACAATCCCGTCACTTGCAGCAAAAAAGGCTAAAATGTGTTTGATAAAATAACGCTCGTCATCATTAAGTTTTGTTGACCAATCGGTCAAATCTTGATGCAAATCTATTTCTTCAGCCGTCCAAAAACTTGCTTCCGATTTCTTGTACCACTCCCAAATATCATGATGTTGAATAGGGAATATTACAAATCTGTCTTTGTTTTCTTGTAAAATCGGTTCGATAGCTTGAGACATTTTTACTTTATTTTATGTTTTAAAAAGAATATTATTAGGTATGATTTGGAACTAACAAATATTGAAAAATGGGTTCAAAAAAGAAAGGTATAGTTATAAACATTGTTAACAAGTTTTTAACAACGGTTGTTCACCACCTGAAATCTTACAAGCAGCCACAAATACATTTAATTCTCTGATTATCAATAAATTATAAAAATAGCCGAAATCGCAATTTCAACAATAGCAAGGGATTGAAGACGATTGAAAAGGAGCGATTTTAAACCAATTAATGGGATATAAAACTGAAGTTGTAAGAAATAAAAAGAGAGTCTTATTCAGACTCTCTTTTTCCCTAATAATTAACTAAACTAACTAAAACTATACCTAATATTTATAGTTACTTTATTTTGCGTTATTCAAATCCTCAATATGAAATTGAGCATTTTTTGTTGAGTATAAGTGTTAATCAACGAGCAAAACATCGCAATTGCTCTTTATCGTAAAGTTGTATACTTTCTTAATTACATATCAAATTTAACAAACCTTTTGTACAAATTGTTTCTATTTGTATGGTTGGTAACAAAAAATGTATAATTGGCAATAATTTTATTGAGAATTTTCTCTCTTAACCTTTAGTTAACTTTGGGACATTTTAAAAATTATTTTTCAACTAACTGACAGCCAAGGGACAAATCAATTCATATTGTACAATATTATTTTATCTTTGAAAACATGATAAAAGCAGTAATTGTAGACGACGAAGAAAAGGCTATACAAAGTTTAAAATGGGAGCTTTCAAACCATAGTAATGAAATAACCATTGTAGAAACTTTTACAAATCCTGAAGAAGCTATTGAGTTTATAGACAACAATCAATTTGATTGTCTATTTCTTGACATTCAAATGCCTACCATGGATGGCTTCCAATTTTTAGAACAATTAAACCAACATGATTTTGCAATTGTTATCACTACCGCATATAACGAATATGGAATAAAAGCCCTCAAACATGAGGCTATAGACTATCTTTTAAAGCCTATAGATTCTGACGATTTAGGCGCTACGATTTCAAAAATTAAAAAATTTAATTCTCGTTTATTAAACCCATCTAAAATAGAAGAAGTATTACTCGACTTCAACAATAAATACGACAAAAAGAAAATAACAATTAATACGGATGGTAAAATAATTTTTATTGATCCCGAAGATATTTTGTTTGTTGAATCAGACGGTAATTACAGCACATTAATCATGACCGATGGTCATCGTATTGTAGTCACCAAAAAACTAAAAGAAGTAAATAGCATTTTACCTTCTCACTTCTTTTTTAGAATTCATAATTCATACATCATTAATCTAAATAAGATTAAAGAGTTTATAAAGAATGAAGGCTATGTGGTTATGGAATCCAATCACAAAATTCCTGTAGCCCGTCAAAGAAAATCTGATTTTTTAGAAAAATTGTAACATGAAACAACTGGCTGTTCAGAGAATAAATGTTCAAATTATAGGCTTACTAATTATGATAGGATTTTGCCTCCTGTCAATTGATGCAAATTCTCAAAACAACAAACGCTCATTTGAAGAATCTCTATCTACAGCTCTAAGAAATACGCCTACCGATTTTTCGAGCTTAGACTTTTTATTTTATCGCTACAAAAGAGACACCACTCAAATGCGAATTCTCGCAAATGCTTCTGAAGAATTAAACTATTTAGAAGGCAATAGTTACGCACAAATTCACATTGGTTCTATTTACAGAAATCTATCCCAATACGACAAGGCTATTGATCTATACAAAAACGCCTTAACAATGGCGGAAACTAATAACAATATAGAGTTAAGGGCTATTTGTTTAAATATGCTTGGAGTGGTTTACCGAAGAATGGATTTAGTAAGACCTGCCTTAGACTATCACACCAGATCATTAGATCTTGCCAAATCGGAAGCACAACCTACAAAAGCACTAAAAAAGAGCATTGCCGTTTCTCAAAATAGCATGGGTAACATATACCTTACATTAAAACAATATGATTTAGCGATCAAACAATTCTCAAAATCCTTATCCTATGAAATAGAATTAAATAATAGATTAGGCTTAGCAATCAACCATCAAAATATTGGAAGCGCTAAAGAATCAAAAGGGCAATTAGACGATGCTTTAAAACATTACCAAACCTCTTTAGACTACAATAACCAATTAGACTCAGATGTTGGTCGGGTAATTTGCTACAATAGTATAGGACGATTGTATATTAAGCAAGGGAAATTTCAGGAGGCAAAAAACTTAATAGGCAAAAATTTAGAGAAGGCCATCGAGTTAAAAGACCAATTTTATATTGCGTCCTCCTACTTGAATATGGGGATTGCAGAATCAAAATTAAAAGCCTACGATATTGCTAAACCCCATCTACTAAAAGCTATAGAAATTGGCGATCAATACAACTTCAAATCTTCCAACATTGAAGCTCATAATCATATGTCGGAAATTTTAAGTTTACAAGGTGAATATAGAAAATCCTTGCAACATTATAAATCGGCTATTACACTAGAAAATACGATTAATAGTGACATGAATTTGCAATATGTAAATGACATTATTTTGCAATACGAGAACGAAAACAAAAACAGACAGATTAAAGCCTTATCGAGCGAAAATGAAATCGTAAAATCTAAGCTTTTAAGAAATGAGAAGCTCTTTTGGTTTACATTAATAGGACTAATATTAATTTCAATTTTCTTAATCACACTTAATAGACAAAGACAATTAAAACAAGAAAAACAGATTCTTACCTTGGAGCAGGACATGTTGCGAAGCCAAATGAATCCTCACTTTATTTTCAATTCCTTAAATTCTATTAAGCTATACATTATCAATAATGAAAAAGAAAATGCCGTTTATTATCTGAATAAATTCTCAAAACTCATTAGAAAAATATTAGTGTCCTCTACTGAAAAAGAAATATCATTAATGGATGAATTAGAAACCATGCAGCTCTATATGAACATTGAGAATATTAGGTTTAGTAACGAAATTAATTTTAACATTGAAATTGGACCAGATGTAAATACCGCAAATATAAGAGTCCCTTCTCTCATCCTTCAACCCTTTTTAGAGAACGCTCTATGGCATGGGTTATCTTCAAAATCAGGAGAAAAACAAATAAAGCTGATGGTTAGCAAACCTAACTCATCTTTTGTTTCGATAGCTGTAACAGACAATGGGATTGGTAGAACCAAAGCCGAAAAAATAAATCACAAAAAATTATTAAAAAGAAAATCTCTAGGATTAGCTATTACAAAAGCAAGATTAGCTAATTTCTCAAAAGCTTACACCGATAATTACAGTTTACAAATTGAAGATTTATATGACGAAAACCACACGGCAACAGGAACTAAAGTTGTAGTTCACATCCCATTGCAATTAAACACTTTAAAAACAGCCTAAGATTTTAATTTGGCTGCTACTTTTTCAAGTTCTGAGTACCAATCTTCACCAAATTTACGAACTAACGCTTCCTTCACAAATTTATAGATAGGCACTTGTAACTCTTCACCTAAAGTACAAGCTACATCACAAATATGCCACTTGTGATAGTTCACGGCTGAAAACTCTGTATAATCCTTTACACGAACAGGATACAAATGACAAGACACTGGTTTTTTCCAATCTACCTCACCTTGATTATAAGCTTCTTCAATGGCACAAAGCGCTGTGTTTTTATCATCAAAAATCACATAGGCACAGTCAGCTCCATTAATTAAAGGTGTTTCAAATTCACCATCTTCAGTAGTAATAAATGTACCTTGTTTCTCAATTTCATCAATACCTTCTTGACGCAAAAATGGTTTAACCTTTGGGTAAATTGATTCAATAATTTTGGTTTCATCCAAATCTAAAGGTGCACCGGCATCACCATCTATACAACAAGCACCCTTGCAAGCTGAAAGATTACACACAAAATCTTTTTCAATGATATCTTCTGAAACTATGGTTTTTCCTAACTGAAACATACACAAGTATTACAATTCAAAATTCTGTTAAAAACACTAAAATTAATTAACTATCTTTCAATAGTTTAATCCAATTTCGGTCAATAATAATAGAATACAATTACCCTATTAAATAGTACGCAAAAATAGCTATTCCATGGCAGTAATTGTAAAATTATTAAGAACTTTGCCCGCAATTTTAAAAAAATAGACATGCAATTTGAAATTAAAGAAATTATAACCGTTTTTATGGTTTTGTTTGCAGTAATAGACATTATAGGCAACATTCCTATTATTATCGATTTACGAAAAAAAATGGGTCATATTCAAAGTGAAAAGGCAGCTTTGATTGCGGGTGTGATTATGATTTTATTTCTTTTTTTAGGACAAAGTTTATTACAGCTTATTGGCATTGATGTCAACTCATTTGCTGTGGCCGGTGCATTTGTCTTATTTTTTATTGCATTAGAAATGGTTTTAGGAATTCAACTTTATAAGGAAGAAGAAAACTCTTCTATGACAGCAACTGTTTTTCCTTTAGCATTCCCTTTGATTGCAGGTCCTGGAAGTCTTACTACTTTATTATCTTTGCGCGCAGAATACGCCATAGAAAATATAATTGTGGCCGTAATACTCAACGTTATTTTAATTTATATTGTTTTAAAAACATCTTCTCGTATAGAGCGCATCATTGGTTCTAACGGAATAAAAATTATTCAGAAAGTATTTGGAGTAATTTTATTAGCAATTGCAGTGAAGTTGTTTGCACATAACATTAAAGCACTTTGGGCATAATCTCAAATTTAAGATGAAAAATTTCACCATTGTTTTTACCATTATCGCAGCAGCATTAATTATTTTTAATCTCACACAGGTTAACTATGACGCACCGTTTCAAGGCGATAGCATTGTAGCATTAATTACAATTGCAGCTGCGTTATGTGGTACTGTTTTAGTACATATTCTATACACTTCAAAACAAATTGAAAAGAAAAGTAAAGGCAGAAAATAACGGTTCTATTCTTGACTTAACAAAATTACTTCTTCAACCATAACATCAGAAGTATTAATGATTTGCTCGAACTCGTTTCGTGTATAAAGCTGGTCTGCAAAGGCTGCTTTTATCATGAGCTTCATTTGACTGTAGTAAGCTGCAAATGTAATTTTTGTACGCTCTCTTAGATTAAGGTAATTCTGAAATTTAATCACCAAATCATTACTGACTTGGTAGTCATTTACAAATTCATCTTTAGACATTCCTGAAAAAGCATCTCTGTTTTTTTCAAGTTCTTCAAACACAAAATAATTAATATAGCCTCTGCGCTCAATATAGGTCAAGGTTTCATTTTGCACACTAGTGTCTAATGGCACAAAAACATCGGGAATTATACCTCCTCCACCGTATACAACTTTACCATTTGGTGTGGTGAATTTTAACGAATCATCCACTTGAATTTTATTTTCATTAGTGAATTCTCCATCCCGCAGTCTTTTGTAGTAATCTTTATAATAAGTATCATTTCCGCCATTAGTATACGGCCTTTGGATAGACCTTCCTGTAGGCGTATAATATCTTGAAACTGTTAGTCTCACAGCACTCCCGTCACCTAGAGCCATTTCACGTTGCACCAATCCTTTTCCGTAAGATCTGCGCCCAACAATAGTACCTTTATCATTATCTTGTAAAGCCCCAGCAACTATTTCACTCGCAGAAGCCGAATTCTCGTTTATCAGAACAAAAACTTGTCCAGACTCAAAATCACCCTTTTTTGTTGCAAAACTTTTCTCTATGGTTCCCTTTTTGTTCTTGGTAAATAAGATTAAAGTATCATCGGGTAAAAACTCATCGACAATTTGCTCTGCAATGGTTAAAAACCCACCAAGATTATCTCTCAAATCGAGTGCTAATTGTGTTGCTCCTTTTTCCTGTAAATGATTTAAAGCGTCTTTAAATTCTTTATATGTTGTCTCAGCAAACTTATTAATCTTAATATAGCCCAAGTTTTCTGTAAGCATATAAGCCGCATCAACACTTTTAATTGGGATATCTGTCCGCTTAATTCTAAACTCTAATAGTTCTGGTTCACCCTTTCTATAAACTTTAAGGTCTACCTTGGTATTCTTCTCCCCTTTCAACTTACCAACTATTGCCTCATTACTCCATTTCTCACCAAAAATAGAATCTCCATCTGCCATTACAATCCGGTCACCTCCTTTAATACCAGCAGCCTCACTTGGTCCTCCTGGCGTTGGTTTTATCACGGCAATCGTATCCTTATATGTATAATAACTCACTCCAATCCCAACAAAATCACCTTGTAAATTTTCAGTCATTCGTTGTAAATCTTTTTGAGGAATGTAAGTTGAATGCGGATCTAAATTGTCCAAAATCCCATTCACTGTAACATCTACAATACTATCTGTATTAACTTCATCAACGTATTCTAAATCGATATAATCAATCAATCTATTTAGCTTGTCCTTTTTACTATTAGATGTAAATAAACGGTCAGAAGAATCAGAAAAGCTTAATTTCCCACCAATAAACACACCAATAGCAACGGCTAAACCGAGCAATAAAGGTGTATATTTTTTCGGTAATGACATTAAGCGCTTACGTTTTCAATTAATTGTAAATCTATCCCTGCTTTATTTAGAAACTGTAATCCCGAATCGTCTTTATAGGCTTCCATATAAACCACTCTTTTAATTCCGGCTTGATGAATTAACTTACTACATTCTTTGCACGGGGATAAGGTAATATAAAGCGTTGCCCCAACACAGGATTGCGTAGAAGCTGCTACTTTTAATATGGCGTTCGCCTCTGCATGAAGCACATACCATTTGGTATAACCTGCGTCATCTTCACAGTAGTTTTCAAATCCAGTTGGTGTACCATTATACCCATCTGAAATGATCATTCGGTCTTTTACTATAACCGCTCCTACTTGTTTACGTTGACAATGAGATAATTTGCCCCATTCTTGGGCTATTCTTAAATACGCCTTATCATAGCGTAGTTGTTTTTCTTTTGGCATGCAATTGATTTAATAATCCATGAACTTGGTCATTACAAATAACGAAAAGCCACATGAAGCAATATAACGAAAATACACGGTAAGTATTTCAATTACAAAACCTCACAAGTTAAAGTTTTACCAAAAAAACTGATTTAGTCTATATTAAGCAAATAAAGAAGAGTTTAGTAGCATAGGAATTACCAATCCAACGACTACGGCAGAAGTAACCATCACCCAATCACGTCTCGAAAATCGGAAAATTGTTTGTCCAAGAAAGCCAAAAAACAACACCAAAAACACAATGATTACCTGGGCTATTTCAATACCGAGTGCAAACTCAAGAAGTAATAAAAATTTGCTGTCAGATGCTCCTGCTAACATTTTAAATTCTCTTGCAAAACCCAATCCGTGAACAATACCGAAAAACAAAGTAGAAAAGAACAGTAGGCCAATTTTCTCGTTTTTAACAAATTTACCCGCCGTAAACACATTATACAAGGCAACTATAAGAATGGTTAGCGGTATTAAAAACTCGACCACATCACCATTAACCTTTACAACGTTGTATGCCGACAACACCAAAGACAAGGTGTGCCCAATGGTAAAGACCGTTACCAAAAGCAACACTCTTTTCCAATTATTAAAAATATAAGGAACCGTAAGTACTACTAAAAATAATACATGGTCATAAGCATTTATGTCTAAAACATGTTTAATGCCATATTGAACATTAAACCAAAATTCGTTAAGCATAGGTTTTAATTTGGGTATTCAAAGTTACAATTAATACAGTGAATAAAATTATAAAATATTCCAATAAGGACATTAGTAATTCAAAATTTAACAATAGTTAATATACTGAATACAAGACAACCAAGTCCGAAACTTTAAAATAATAATATTTTTCACACAAACAAAAGACACAAATGTAGAATAAAGCTTACTTTCGCGCCAAATTCAAGAAAACCAACACCCATGAAACTTAACTTAACTTACATCTTTTTTTTACTATTCACTGTATCCAGTTTTTCCCAAATAATATTTGAAAAAGGCTACTTCATCACCAATTCTGGTGAAAAAGTAAATTGTCAAATTAAAAATATGGATTGGAAAAGTAACCCTAAAGAATTTATCTACAAACTTCCTAGGAGCAGGAAACAAGAAACTGCTACAATATCCAATGTCACTGAATTTGGAATTTCAACAACTGCAAAATACGTAAGAGCTACTGTCAATATTGACCGCTCCAGCAATGACGCTAATAAAATAAGCACCACTAAAAGCCCCATTTTTAAGGAAGAAACACTTTTTTTAAAAACATTGATTGAAGGCGATGCCATTCTATACTCTTACGAAGACAGGGGATTAAGACGCTATTTTTTTAAACAGAAGGATGAGAGCGAATTTACACAACTTGTGTTCAAATACTACTTGACTCAAACAAACGAGATTTCTAAAAACTTCTACTATAAACAACAACTTTGGAATGCGCTAAAATGCTCTAAAATAAGTATGAGCAAAATTAGTAAGATCGATTACAAGCAAAAGGATTTATTAAATTTCTTTACCTTATATAACAATTGTAATTCAGACACGCCAGTAAAAAGCTATGTAGTAACCAAAAAAAGAAAATTTTTAAACCTTACTGCAAAAGTAGGAATCAACCAAAGTTCATTAACCGTAAACAGAGAAGTGATGTATTATGAGAATGAAATGGACTTCGACCCGAAAACATCAATAAGATTTGGTGTTGAAGCAGAAATTCTATTACCATTCAATAAAAACAAATGGAGTTTATTTTTAGAACCGACATATCATGCCTATAAATCGACAGGCTCTTCAGGTGGAGAAACCGCCGAAATAGACTATAAATCAATTGAATTACCATTTGGAGTGAGATATTATTTGTTTTTAGACAAAAAAGGAAACTCTAAAATCTTCATGAACCTGGCATACGTAGCAGATATTAGTTTTAATTCACTACTCAAATCTTCCTCCCCTTATTTTCCCGATTTAGAATTAAAAACTGCTGGGAACTTAGCTATAGGATTAGGCTTTAAATTAAAAAACTACAGCATTGAAGTGAGACATGATTTTATTCGAGGAATTCTTGAAAATCATGGATTCTATACTGAAGAGTACTCTAAATCTTCAATTATATTTGGATACAAATTCCTATAAAAATTTAACCAAATAAAATATTAAACGCCCAGGAAAGTTTTTTCTTTCTGGGCGTTTTCATTTATAAAATTATTGTTTGTGCAACAAACATTTACAAACCAGTCTTTGTTCTACTTATTTTTCTTACATTATAAGTCTAATAATTAACATCCTTACCTATGAAATTGAAGTATAAAATTCTCAATCTCTTTTATTCTCAAAAAACAAAATCAAAACATCATAGGATCCTATCTAAATACAACACCTACTATAGAGGTTTAGACCGAGATTTGAAAAATGCATTTGTGCTCCGAAATATTTATTTTACCAATTCTACAACCTTCTCAACCGACCCTAAATTAGGGCTTCAAAACCCCATCGAAATTTTAATTTCAAGTGCCTTTGTGCAAATAACCTTTGGACTCAACCAAGATTGTCTAAATATTTTTAATAACATATTTGTTATGGCAGCACCTTATTCTTATAAACAAAGTAAAGACGTTTACAAGGGAGATGTTAACGCAAATACGGGTTCGATAAATTTGGCTTGGCCATCAGTAAAGGAAGGGTTTTACATAGACGATGATGCCCTGAATTTAGCCATACATGAATTTAGTCACGGTATATTACTTGAGCACATTAACACAACAAGTAACAGCCCCTTTTTTGACAAGAGAAGATTAAAAGAATACAATGTCTTCGCCCAACAAAAATTAGAAAAAGTAAGAGCTGGAAACAATGTCGTTTTTAGAGATTATGCTGGGACTAACATTATGGAATTATTTGCAGTTGCATTAGAGACATTTTTTGAAAAACCTAGCGATTTCGCTACACATGAACCAGATTTATACAAGAGCATTTGTTATCTCTTAAATCAAAACCCAATAAAAGAAGGTTCTCCGTTGATTTACGCCTAATTAGCTTCGCAAAATAATAGTAACTTTAGTCCTTATAAAATTCAATATAAAAGTCTTAATTTCTATGAAATCACTTTCAACTTTAGTCCTTCTGTTTCTTCTTAGTCTTGGCGTTTCGGCACAGGATAAGTCTACTCCAATATTTAAGGATGGAGAAGCTCAAATTGTACCTGCCTTTAACACTCCCAGTGAATGGATCACTCATGATTTATGGGTAGAAACCGATTTCAATACCGATGGTGATGACAAAAACGATTGGATGCATGTTAGCGTGACTCGACCAGCACAAACAGATTCTGAACAATTAAAACTTCCTGTTATTTATGCTACAAGTCCGTATTATGCAGGTGTAGCAGGGAATTCTCCAGGATTATTTTGGGATGTGAAACATGAACTTGGAGCATCGGCACCTCCAAGAAGCCACCCTAATGTGCAACGACGCGGCCAACGCCCATACATTTCAAAATCTCATCTAAAAAAATGGATTCCGAGAGGTTATATAGTAGTACATTCATCTTCACCAGGTACAGGGTTATCTCAAGGCGCTCCAACTGTTGGTGGCCAAAACGAATCTTTAGCTCCTAAAGCCGTAATCGAATGGTTGTGCGGCCGAAGAAAAGGCTATACAGAAATTGAAGGTGACACCGAAGTCAAAGCCTATTGGAGCACAGGAAAAGTAGGGATGACCGGAACCTCATATAACGGGACTTTACCTTTAGCAGCCGCAACTACAGGAGTAGAAGGCTTAGAAGCCATTATTCCAATTGCACCTAACACATCTTACTATCATTACTACAGATCTAACGGATTAGTGCGTTCACCAGGCGGATATTTAGGGGAGGATATTGATGTGCTTTATGACTTTATACATAGTGGAGACGAAAGTAAACGTGCTTATAACAACAAAACTGTTAGAGACACCGAAATGATTAACAATATTGACAGAGAGTCGGGAGATTACAATGAATTTTGGGCAGGTAGAGATTATTTAAATCAAATGAGTAAAATGAAAGCTGCTTTGCTAATGTCTCACGGATTTAATGATTGGAATGTGATGCCAGAACACAGTTATCGTATTTATGCTAAGGCTAAAGAAATGGGATTACCAACTCAAATATACTACCATCAAAATGGTCACGGTGGTCCACCACCAATGACTTTAATGAACAGATGGTTTACAAGATATTTACACGGTGTAGAAAACAATGTTGAAGCGGACAAAAAAGCGTGGATTGTAAGAGAAAATGATTCGCCAAATTCACCAACAGCCTACGATGATTATCCGAACCCAAAAGCTCAGGATATCACTTTTTACTTTGGTCAAGGCGGACAAACCGCTGGTCAATTAACACAAGACAAATCAAAAGCGAAAGGAAAAGAAATGCTAATTGATGATAGTAGGATATCAGGTAAAGATCATGCAAAAGCCACATCGTCAAAAAACAGATTACTCTATGTCAGCGCTCCTTTAAAGGAAGACACCCATATTTCTGGCTTGGCTAAAGCGAGTATTACTTTATCAAGTAGTAAGCCTGCAGCAAATCTTTCAGTTTGGATTGTATCCTTACCTTGGCAAGAAGGTAATTCGGTTAAAATCACAGATAATATTATTACACGAGGGTGGGCAGACCCACAAAATCACAAGTCTATAACTCATAGTTACCCCTTAAAGAAAGACACTTTTTATACGGTTAATTTCGATTTAATTCCGGACGATCAAATTATTCCGAAGGGACAACAAATTGGTGTAATGATATTTTCGAGTGACTCTGAATTTACAATTCTTCCAAAACCAGGGACAGCACTTACCATCGACTTGAAACAATCACACATTTCATTACCAATAGTGAATGGAAACAATTTAGAAAATTAAGTTATGAATTGGTTTAAAAAAAGTAGCACTTGCTCACATTGCAATACAAATAAAACAAAACGTGAATTTGAAGGTCGCCCAACTTGTCCTGATTGTAAAACAAAGATGCTACTATCAAGAGAGCCGAAAAGAATTTGCCCTGTAGACGGCGAAGTGTTGACAAAAGAACATTCAAATGAAATTATATTAGACCGCTGTCCAAAATGCAAAGGCATTTGGCTGGATCCAGGCGAAATAGAAGCCATTAAAGAAGCCGCAAAAGCTGAAGGCTTAGCACTTGGAATGGTACTTTAATTAAAATTAAACATGCAGTAGCTCATATCAAGATTCAGAAATTCAACAATTAAATCTTAACTTAGTGATATTCAAATAGTTTACAAAAACTATTAATTTAATTACTATGATTAGGGATTTAGAATTATACAATCAAACCGATCAGCAACTGCATGTATTATCGCAACTATTAGCAAAGCTCAGTCGTAGTTTTGTTCATGAATTAGAGGACGACAGTCATACCAACTTATATTTTGACTATTTGGGGCGACGCATTTTAGGCCGTTGGATTGCAACTAATCGTGGCAATTTCTTACCCAGCCTTAATCTAAAACACTTCAGGTTTGAATTTCTAAACAACAATCAATCGGTAATTTTTTCAGTTCCTATTGTCGGACACACTATAACTCAAATTGAAGAAATAATCGCTGCTGAGATTTCTAAATTTCAATTAGACGCTTTAGCTTTTCAGAAAGCACTTCATTATAAAATTCCGGAGTATGCCTTTCATCACCATTCGTTTTCAGAATTGTCTCAAGATGCGCTTAAACTTTGGCAACATTATAGACAATTGGCCAACTCCAGTTGTCAACTACTTTTAGGACACTTTCAGGTGGAAGGCTCGGCACGAATATGGCCGCATCATTTTGATACCGGTATTTATTATGAATTAGAACATTTAGGGATTGGATTTGGACTGGCCATGAAAGACAGCCTGGTGCAACAGTCCTATTTTTATATCTCTGCCTACCCGAAAGCATCTGTTATAAATTACGACCAACACCCTGCAAATGACGTTTGGCAATGGATTATTAGTGACCATTGGAAAGGCGTGGTATTGTCGTTAGAGGCCATCCATGGTAAAAGTAAAAGTGATCAAATAAGCATTATTAACTCCTATTTAATTTCGGCTCATAATTGGTATTTAAAACAACACACAAATGAATAATGAATGCTGCAATATCAGTACCGTAGTACAAGATTATTACGATTATTTAAAATCATATATTATAAAAAAAGTAAAAGATCCTGTGGTTGCCGAAGACATTGTTCAAGAGGTGATGCTCAAGCTCATTGAAACACACCAAAAAACACCAACTATTCAAAACATTAAAGCGTGGCTGTTTCAGGTGAGTAGAAATACCATTTACGATTATTACAAAAGAAACAATATAGAGTTTAGCTTAGAAAACGAATCTGAAGTATCTAATGAAGATACAGATATATCAACTCTCGCAGAGCCAGATTTGATTGTACCCATGATAAGCTTACTGCCTAAAAAATACGCCGAACCTCTTATGCTTAGCGATATAGAAAATGTACCTCAAAAGGATATCGCAGAGAAATTAAACCTCAGCTTATCGGCGACAAAAATGAGAATTCAACGTGGACGACAAAAACTAAGAGACCTGTTTGTTAACTGTTGCGATATTGAATATGATACTCAGGGTAATTTTAATGGATGCACCATAAAATCGTATTGCGAACCTCTTCAAAACATTTACAAAAACCTTCAACAAAGCACCGACTAAAAGCCTTTAGACACTTGACTTTCAATTAATTAAAAAAACTTCAGAAAAAATGTGTCTTTTTGAAGTGATTTCAGTCTACATATAAAGTTTAATTAAAACACATAATGATATGAGTACTGAAATTAAAATATTACACAATTCTTGCTGCGCAAAAAACTCACCTATAAAATCTGATATCGAGGCTATCGCTTCTAAAAATAACATTAGTGTTAACATAGAAGAATTATCAGAATTTCAAGATACTATGGTTTATGGCACTATGATATTCCCATCAATTGTGGTGAACGGAAAAGTGTATGACTATAAAAAACACGCTAGCGAAAAAGAACTTCTTTCTATCCTTTAATTGCATTTAATATGGAACATTTAGTCCAACTGCTTACTAAAATAGCCGATTACTTGGTTTATGATTTATTTGGTCTGGAAGCAACAAATATGTTTAGCCATGCCCTGCATTATTTTTTAATAGGATTTACAGAAATCATTGTTTTAGTTGTATTGGTAACTTATATCATGGGAGTTATCACAAGTTACCTCCCAATGGATAAAATCAGATCTTTTTTAGAAACTCGTAAAACAAGAGGAATAGGCAATCTTTTAGCATCCCTATTAGGCGCTATCACACCCTTCTGTTCTTGCTCATCAATACCCTTATTTATTGGTATGATGCAAGCTAGAATTCCGTTAGGAATCGCACTTTCATTTCTAATCACATCGCCTTTAGTAAATGAAATAGCAATTGCTTTGTTTTGGGTCACATTTGGTTGGAAGGTAACCGTTATTTATGTGCTATCCGGAATCATTTTAGGCGTTGTTGGCGGAATGCTTTTAGAGAAATTAGGCATGGCCGAATACGTGGCAGACTGGGTAAAAAACTTAGGTACTCAACAGGGCGAAACAACTAAAGATGAAAGAGGTTTTATAGAGCGTTTACCACAGATCAACAAAGATGCTTTGCAAACACTTAAGAAGTTAATACCATACATTTTTGTTGGATTAGCAGTTGGCTCCTTTATTCATGGTTATGTGCCAGAGTCATTTTTTGAAACCTATATTTCAAAATCTAACCCTTTTGCAGTACCAATTGCCATAATTTTAGGAATCCCGCTATATACAGATGCGGTTGGTGTATTACCAATAATCGAATCTTTAGTCGCCAAAGGCGTACCATTAGGAACCGCTATTGCCTTTATGATGGCTTCTATTGGACTGTCTTTTCCTGAAGCCTTATTACTTAAAAAGGTAATGAAGAAAAAACTAATAATAGCGTTTTTTACAACCATAGGAATTGGAATGATATTATCAGGATATATTTTTAATCTGATTTTATAAAAAAGTAGCACTATTACTAGTGCTACTTTTTATTTGAAAAGGATAAAACTACTTGAAATACTCATTTTTAACCAACCAGTTAAACACAACCATCTCTTCTTCAGATTGCACAAATAAAATAGAAGACTCTCTTTTATCAACATTCGTTGTAACAATCCATTCAATTGGGTTTTCGACAGACACCATGGCTTCAGCAATTTTTTCATGATCCAAAGAATATACGGACACCACTTTACTTTGTTCACTTTCATTCGAAACAATACGCTCAGTAAATTTTCCTATAATTTCTTTTCCTATTAAAATAGAATTATTTGATACTACCAAATCTCCTAATAGAGAAGAAACCGGCTCTGATTCAGGAATCCATCCGTTGTATCGCTCCACAAAATTTAATACTTTTTTGCTGCTTAATTTATTGTCAGAAATTAACTCATTTCGAAAAATCATTTTAACTATTGATTTTTTACTTTTAGCCTGAGGAAATTCTACAACCTCACCATTTTCAAGAAACTCCATTCGATGCCCATATTGAGTGACTTCCTCAATTTTACCAGTTTTTCCATTTTTTTCTTTAACGCGATAAGTATAACATACAACTCGAATAAGCATCTTATCTTCCAAATTAAAGACATTGAAGTGGTTGTAAATAAGATAGGCTGTTTTCCGCTCAATTTTGGCTACAATTACGTCATCTACTTTAATAATTCCTTTTTTTTCTTTGATTTTTTGCGCCTGTAAATTAAGGCAAAATAGAATCCCTAAAATAAGGGTCAATCTAAATTTTAATGTTTTCATAATTCTTGATTTAATTATTAGGTTAATTGCTTGTTTTCAATTTCTTACCAAGCCATTCGGATAATTCCAAATACCGTGCCAAAAATTTCTTACGAATGATTATAAGGAATACCAAAACCAAGTCTAAGTCATTTGGTTTCGTACATATTCGTTACATTTAGCTTTTTAAAATAATCATAACTAAACCTGATAATTCAATGAAAAAAACTGCTGTTTTTTTAGCCATATTATGTATTTCAATTCAATTCACTTTTGCACAATCGGAGTCTTTAGAGCAGCTCTTATTTGAGTTGCCCGATGTAAGTTTTAAACAACTCGATTCTAACATCGATAACGCCACTTTATATGAATTACGAATCAAACAACCCATAGATCATAACGATACGAGCAAGGGGTATTTTCATCAACGTGTATACCTAACACATAAAAATTACAACAGTCCAACAGTTATCATAACCCAAGGCTATAATATTAGGAGCCCAAGGCTTCAAGAAATTTCTTATGTTTTGGATGCCAATCAAATCGAAGTAGAACATCGCTATTTTGGCGAAAGCATGCCCGAAAATTTAGATTACAATTATTTGAATTTAGAGCAAGCCACTGCCGATTTGCACCATATCAACACCTTATTTAAACGCATTTACAAAGACAACAAATGGGTAAGCTCAGGTATAAGTAAGGGTGGCGCAACAACTATTTTCTATAGGTATTTCTACCCAGAAGATGTTGATGTTAGTGTACCATACGTTGCACCAATAAATGTGGAATATGAAGACAAACGCCTTTATAAATTTTTAGATAATGTAGGCTCTAAACAATGTAGAAAAGACATTGAAGCGTTTCAAAAACGTGTACTTAAGAGCAGAGTAGACATTTTACCATTATTAGAATTTTATAGTTTAGGTGCAGGAGCTACATACAATTATTTAGGCTTTGAAGAAGCCTTTGAGTATGCTGTTTTAGAATATCCTTTCTCATTTTGGCAATACGGTGCTGATTGTAATGCCATACCGGATAAAAATGCATCAGCTTCAGAAAACACTAAATATCTAAATGCAATTTCAGACATCACGTTTTTTGGTGACGATTTGATTTCTGCTTATGGGTCACATTACTATCAATCGGCTACAGAAATGGGCTACTATGGCTACGAAACAAAACCTTTTAAAAACCTTTTAAAAGCTTTGCCCACAGATTCTAATCCGCATGCTACATTTATGCCAAATAAAATGAAAGCAGCATTTAACGGCGACCTGTTAGACGAGGTGAATGCTTGGTTAAAAACGGATGCCAACAAAATGATTTACATCTATGGTAGCATTGATACTTGGACTGGAACGGGGGTTACTGAAAACAAAAAAGTAGATTCTCAATGGTTTGTTTTAGATGGTAAACACCACGGTAATGCTCGCATTAAAAATTTCAATTCTGAAGAAATGGCAAGATTCAAAACTACCATTAGCCAATGGTTAAATGTAAATGTTCAAGGGTTTTAATTAGCTATTTACATCTGTAAAATAAAAGCACAAAAAAGTGCGCAACTACTCTATATCAAGTTCAGTTGTGCACTTTTTTTTGTTGTTCTATTCATTTTTTTCAATTAAAAGTTTCTCCCACTGCTTTGATTCTGCAAATTCTTTTATGATGCGATTGCGCTCACAAAGTAAGTCGGTCATATATGTTTTGAGCACTAATTTATCGAAGAGCCTGCCAATACATCCTAATGGCGATTTATAATCAAAATAGTCCGTCATAATGGTCTCGCCGTTTAATTGTGCAAAATGATGTTCGTGCCTAAAAGATGCAAAAGCACCTTTAACCATCTCATCCGCAAAGTAATTTGGCTTATCAAACTCGGTGATCTTGGTTGTTAGGTTTTGATAAATGCCAAAGTGTTTTGCTCTCCAAGTCACACTTTCGTCCAAACCTATTAACCCGCTTGTTATACCTGCTATGGCTTTTTCATTGGTTTGGGCTGTTGAGATTTAGTTGAATTTGAAGCTGATTCTTATGCGAGTAATAATTTGATTGAAGAAAGCTTATGGATTGATTTTATTACTTTCAATCATGAGTTTAGCGACGATGTGATTTTGAGTTTTTCAAGAAAAAATAAAATTCATGCAGGTATTGCAAGAGGTCGTGTTTGTTTTGAGTATAACGAATATTATAGAAAAAGGAGCGTTATAACAGTAATGAATAAACTTGAAGTAGAGTAATAAAACCAACCATGAAAATTCATGGTTGGCTTGCTATTAATCAAATATTGTTGGGGCTGAAAAAGGGACTATTTGACTAAATTCAATTTTTCCTTTTCAATATTAATTTTTCTCGAAGGTTAACATATCTGTTCCACCATTACCTCCGCTAATATCAATTAATTCAATTCTCGTAGCAGAAGTCATTACAATATCCCAGTCATCATTAAGGTCTTCAAAATTATTAGTATCAGGAACAGGGAAGAATATATTAAAATCAATATCATCATCGCTACTACTATCATCACTACTATTACTGTCATCTGTAACAGACCATGTTCCAGTTAAGGTATCAGAACCATTTGTAGCTGTAAGTGAACCATCAGAATTGAACGAGAAATCATAACCAGTAAAATCTGAAGTTTCATTCTGTCCAGAATCATTGAAATTGGTTATACGCCATGTTCCTAACTGTGCTGTATTTTGTACTTGAGCAATTTGTTGACTATTATCGTTTGGACTTCCATCGTCGTCATCGCTTGAACACATTGATGACATTAAGGAAAAACTTAACATTAATAAAAACCCGAGATTAAATGCTTTTTTCATGATTATTTATTTTGATTAATAGTGTTATTTAAAGTTTTTGAAGGGTTAATGTGTCTGTTCCGCCACCGCCACCACTCACATCTTGAATAGTCACTTCGGTGCTTGAAACTGAAATTACATCCCAATCATCATCGTTAAACTCTTCAAATGGTATATCTGTTCCAAAATCTATAGCCATTTGATTACCACTACTAAAAACCATCCAAGTACCATTGTTTGTATTAGTGTTATTAGAAGCAGAAACAGTACCATTTGCATCAAAGTTTAATTCGTAACCATTATAATTAGCAGTTTGGTCATTAGCATCTTCAGTATATGAAGCCACTATCCACAAACCATCTGCCAAAATAGTTTCCAAATCATCATTTCCGTTACCTCCATCAAAAGGTGTTCTTTCAAAAGTTAAGAAATCTTCAGAACCATCACCACCACTAATATCTTTTAGTCTTATAATATCATTTGTTACTTCAAGAACATCCCAATCATCAGCTAATTCATCTAATGGAATACTTGTCCCAAAATTTAAATTCAATCCAAGTTCTGTTTCATCTCCTGAAGACGTTGACCAACTTCCATTAGTAGCTCCACTCATATCTGTAGCTGTTGCTGTATTGTCTGATGCAAAATTGAAAACATAATCTGAAAAGTCTGCGGTTTCATCTGTATCATCAAAGAAGTAAGTTACATACCAATCACCATTGGTTAGTGCATTAACTAATGCTGTGTCATCGATACCACCACCTCCATTTACACAATCACTCTCAAAACGCAATCTATCATCACCTAATCTTAGGTCTACTTTAACTTCTCCCGTCTCTTGTTCAATTTCATGTAAGTTCCAAGTATCATTAAAATCTGATAAACCTGTAACATTTACTACTACCGAAATATTATTACCTGTACCAGAAGCTTGCCAAGTGCCATTAAACGTATTTGAACCTTGAGTAACTAAAATTGTACCATCACTATTAAATTCAAATACATATCCCACGTAGTTATCTTCTAAATCATTATCATTTCGTTCTAGTTTATCTACTGTCCATTCCATACAATCTGCAAAAACAGAATCTATGTCATTAGTTGTACAGTTATTACAATCATCATCATCAAAATCGTTGTCATCATCTTCATCACAAGTATCATCAGCCATTTCAATAGTGTTTTCTAACTCCTGAATGCTATTTATGGTTTGTGTTGTACCATCAGCAAAAATCACTGTAATTGGGAAGTTAATTGTTACTGCCGAAAATTCATCTAAATCATCAATAAAATCATACATATCATTATCATTTTCAATGATGATTGAATTGATTAAATCATTATTCTCATCAAAAACAGAAGCTGTAATAGGGTATTGAAAATCTACACATTCTATGTCATCATCATCCTCATTTTCACCGACACAGTTAGCTGTAAGTGTTGCTAATTCTGAATCAGAATTGACTACAACAGTTGAAAAATCTGCAAGTATAACTGTAATTGGATAAGTAATAACAACAGAATCTACATCGTCATCAAATAAGTCAATAATATCTTCAATATCTTCATAACCATCGTTATCATTAATTTCAAGTTCAATTTCATTTACTGTAACAGTAACAGGTAGCTGAACACTCAAACAACTAGCATTATCAATAATGTTATCATTAGAACCATCATTAGATGCAGTTCTACTCATTAAATTTGCTATTGTCGAATTGGCTTCGATTGTTTCCTCAACTGGTGGGTCAATTGATAAATCGTCTTCAGTTCTACAAGAAGTCATAGTGAATACAACTCCAAGAACTAATAGTAAGATTGGTTTTAATGTTTTCATAATTAATGGATTTAATTTTAATCTTTAAGTTCGTTTTCTTTTATGAGAGTTTAACTTCTCCCTTTATTCTTAAAACAATTCAAATAATAATTGTCCCAAAAATATTTTAATAAATTAATTTTTCTGTTCTACGCTGTATGCTTTGCGCTGATTTATTTCCTTATATAAAGAAGTTTTAAAATTAATCTCTAACTCTTTAGGAATTTTAAAATAACAAGTATGAAATCCGTTAGACACAATAGCTTCAGTATAGGATAAGCCATAGGTGATTTTTGTTTTTTCTTTACGAACTATAGTATTTTTGTTCAGTTTTAAGTAATCTCCTTGAGTAAAATTAACAGGTAATTCGCTTAAACTTTTTATCTTCAATGAAAGTTTAAATTTAAAAGCTCCAACAACATAAAAAATATCTTTCTTTTTATATATACAGGCTATACTGTTAACAGGAATGTAAATTTCATTATCTATATGTTTAACGGACAAAAATGTTAGTGAATAGGGAGAGATTTTTTGCTTATTTAGAAACATAATCATGAGGGTTTATTCTTAAAACAACTCATAAAAAAATATCCCAAGAAAAAATAGATTTTTTTTTATTTATCTTTCTATACTGAAATTAAAATCTTAATCCTTGCCAAAATCATTACATCAAGATATATGTGATAAAATTCGCTTCTCAAAGCTATATGAGAAGTATGCGCAATCATTGAGCAATATATTGTTTTATAAATACGGAAATCTTTTAAATCCTTCAGATAAGGTACAAGAAGCATTTATTAAACTTTGGGAAAACTGCGCTAAAATAAAACCAGAGACTGCTAAATCTTATTTATATACAACAGCAAATAACATGATGCTCAATGAGATGAAACATCAAAAAGTAGTATTAAAATATCAACAAATAAAACCAAGGGATTATACTAACGAGTCTCCTGAATTTTTTTTACGTAAAAAAGAGTTTCTAAAACGGTTTGAGCATGCTCTGTCTCAATTGAAAGAGGAAGAAAGAGTTGCATTCCTATTAAACAAAGTTGATGGTAAGACACATAAGGAAATTGCTGACACATTAGGCATTACAAAAAAAGTAGCTGAACATAGAATATACGGAGCTTTGAATAAACTAAAAAATGAACTTAAGGAACTAAATCGAAAATAGTTTTGGGACAATTATTATTTAAGTTGTTTTAAATATATAACAGCAAGTTATGGACAAAGAACAATTAGTAAAAAAGTGGTTAAATAATGACCTATCTAAAATAGAGTCAAGAGATTTCAATGCGTTGGAAGATGCTGACTTATATAGAGAAATTATTGAGGAAGTCCAGAGGTTTAATGGTAATACAAATGCCAAAGTTGAATCGTTTGATACACTTGATAAGAAATTAATTCCTAAAAAAAATACATCTACAAATTGGATAAAATTTGCTTCTAGTTTAGTAGCAATCTTGGTTGTTGGCTTTGCACTATTTACATTGGCAAATAAAGACCAAATAAGCTCATTTAACACTGGTTTAGTTCAAAACGAAACCATCACACTACCTGACAACTCAACCGTAAACCTAAACGAGTTATCCCAGTTAGAATATAACAGTTCTAATTGGAATGTTAATAGGTCATTAGACCTAAATGGTGAAGCTTTTTTTGATGTAGAAAAAGGAAAACGATTTGATGTTAATACAGAGTTTGGTAAAGTTAGTGTTCTAGGGACAGAGTTTAATGTGATGTCCAGAGACAGTATCTTTAAAGTATCGTGTTACGAAGGTTTAGTACAAGTCACATATAATGATAATGAAGTTAAACTACCTGCTGGTACAGAGTTTATTTTATCTTCAGGAAAAGGCTTAAAGTCAAATATTGTAATAGCTGAACCTTATTGGCTTAAAAACATGAGTGTTTTTGAAGATGCTTCTTTTAAAGCAGTTGTTGAAGAATTAGAAAAACAATACAGCATAAAGATTCAATATCCATCTAGTTTGAATGTAAACTTCACAGGTGCTTTTGAACATAATAACCTTGAAAACGCCCTAAAATCTATAACAAATCCACTTAATTTGACCTATACAATTCAAAACACTAACGAGGTCATTATTAAGAATGGGCAGAACTAAACTCTACATATTTCTATTCCTGTGTTTTTCTCTCTCATTTAAATTGATGGGACAAAACACAGAACAGAAAGTTACCATCTCTGAAGTTCTAAAAGACATCACAGAAGTACACGCTATCACTTTTAACTATGAGAGTAGTCTTTTAAAAAATATTACCGTAATACCTCTAACACAAAATTTAAGCTTGTCTGCAAAAATCAATAACCTAGAAAAGCAAACCAATCTGATTTTTGAAAGAGTTAGCGATTTGGTTTACACGATTTCAAAAACTATTCAATTTTGTGGCTACATTAAGGGTTCTGAGTTGCAAGAACCTCTAATAGGTGCTACTATTAGTAGTAAATTTAATTATGCAGTAACGGATGAGAATGGTTATTTTGAAATGGAGTTGAAATCTCAAAATGAATTACTAACCATTAGACACATAGGATTTAAGACTATAGAACGTCTAGCAAAATATTTCAGGTTAGAAGATTGTGGGACGTTAACAATGCTCGTTCACCAAGAAGTTATATCACCAGTACTTATTGAAACTTACCTTGTTAAAGGTATAGACAAAAGACAGGATTGGTCAACCTCAATAGACTACAAACGATTTAGTCTTTTACCTGGTCTTATTGAATCTGATGTATTACAAACCGTACAAGCATTACCAAGTATTTTAAGTGTTGATGAAACTGTTTCAAACATTAATATTAGAGGTGGTTCTCACGACCAGAATTTAATGCTTTGGGATGATATAAAAATGTATCAAACAGGGCATTTTTTTGGTCTTATATCTAGCTTTAATCCAAATATGACACAAACAGCAAGTGTTATTAATAATGGTTCAGACGTATCATTAACTGATGGTGTTTCTGGGACTATTCACATGCAAACTGACAAACAAATTGATTCAAAATTCAATGGTGTTTTTGGTGTTAATTTTTTAAATGCAGAATTATTTTCTAATATTCCTGTTGGTAATAAATCATCATTACAAATTGCTTCCAGAAAGTCTTTAAACGATTTTTTAAGAACACCAACATACGATGTGTATTTTGATAGAATAACTCAAGACACAGAAGCTGAAACCAATGCTTCTAATGTCACTAACTCTAATCAAGAATTTGATTTTTATGATGCTTCTTTGCGATGGTTATATCAAGCTACGGATAAAGACTTTATTCGATTAAATTTTATTCTAATTAACAACGATTTAGGTTTCGATGAAACTGCTGATATTAATGAAACATCAATAGCTAGGCGTAGTAGTATATCACAAAATAGTCTTGCAATTGGACTTAATTACAAAAGGCAATGGAATAAAAAACTATCCACAACTATCAACGTTTACGATAATGAGTATAAACTTGAGGCTCAAAATGCAGATGTATTGAGTAATCAGTTGCAACTACAAGAAAATATTGTTTCTGAAACAAGTGTCCATTTGAATAACTTACTTGTACAAAATCAATGGCGTTTTAATCTAGGGTATCAGTTTACAGAAACTGAAGTTATCAACTTAAACGATATTGATTTACCTCGATTTGTAAGACGTGATGAAGAAATATTAAGAGAACATGGAGCTTTTGGTCAAGCTTGGTACAAAAACACAAATAATGATTTTTCAATTAGAGGTGGTATTAGGGCAAATTACTTAACTAGGTTTGAAGAATTTATTATAGAACCAAGATTAAGTGTTAGAAAATCTATTGGAGAACATATTGAAATTGAAGCGCAAGGAGAATTTAAACATCAAAGCACATCACAAATTGTCAATTTCCAAAATGATTTTTTAGGCATAGAGAAAAGACGTTGGCAATTAACAGATAATGATAGTATTCCCATTATACATAGTAAACAAGCATCTTTAGGTATAACGTATAAAAATGGTGGATGGTTATTGGATGCTAAAGGCTATTACAAAACAGTCGATGGTATTACAACTCAAAGCCAAAGCTTCACAACTAAATACGAATTTGCAAAGGAAAAAGGTAGTTATGATGCATTTGGTTTTGAATTTTTGTGTAGAAAAAAGTTCGGTAGTTTCAATAGTTGGTTAAGTTATTCATACATAAATAACACATACAGATTTGAAGCAATAGAAGATATTGAGTTTCCAAGTAATTTTGATATTACACATTCTGTAACTCTTGGAACAACATATAGTAATAAATCATGGAATATTTCAGCAGGATTAAACTACAGAACAGGAAAGCCTACTTCTATTCCTCTAACAAGTAATGAAATAGTTGATGATGATGTGAATTTTGATGAAGCGAATAATGAACGATTAAAAGATTATTTAAGAATTGATGCTTCTGCCATTTATAAGTTTAAAATAAGCAACTCGCTAAGGTCTGAAATTGGAGCTTCTATCTGGAACATATCAAATAGGGGAAATGCCATTAATAACTATTATAGAGTTAACCAAAATGATGTAGTTGATAGATTTTCAAGATTTTCTTTAAGTCTGACGACTAATGCTGTAGTTCGTATTTATTTTTAAGTCATATCTGCTATATCTATCATGCGAAGTACCACCCTCTTCAAAACAGCCCCCTAGCATAACTTTTTCCACCCTACCCCGTACCTGAATTTTCATTATACTTTCAATAAGAATTAGTAGGAGTCCCATAGAATAAAATTTTCTTTGATACTTAAGTTTTTTTATTATAACTTGCAATGACTTCGATTTACCCTCAAGCCATACAGGATAAGGCTTTCATAATATCATAAAACATTTTATTTAGGGGAATATGTGGGGGTTTTAAAAAAAAATAATCCTCTAATAGATTTATTTTCAATCAATTAAAGGATTATTATAGTACTCAAGGTGGGATTAACGCCCTTCGGTTGTTTTTCCCCAAAGCGTCGCTTTGAAAATCAAAAACCCACAAAAACAAAAAAGCAAGCTTTGTGTTTTAGCTTGCTTTTCGATTTATTCGTACTCAAGGTGGGAATCGAACCCACACTTCCGAAGAAACTGGATTTTGAATCCAGCGCGTCTACCAGTTCCGCCACTTGAGCAATTTTGGGACTGCAAAACTATAAAATATATTATTATCCACCATTAAAAAATGACTCTTTTATTGTTTAAGACTGCAAATAAATGCCTAAATTTGCACCTTATTTAACAAAAAGGAGGATAAGCCTTTAAAAAAAACCCATTTGTCATGCCTAATGCAACACTAGAAGCTAAAATTTTCTGTACAACTCAAAGCCGAGTATTGGCAGAAAAAATAGCTGAAAAATTTGGTACTAAACTAGGAAACGTTATTACTTCAACCTATAGTGATGGTGAGTTTCAACCATCATTTGAAGAATCAATTCGTGGTACACGTATCTTTATTATAGGCTCAACAAACCCAAGTTCTGAAAACTTAATGGAAATGTTGCTTATGATTGATGCTGCAAAACGTGCATCAGCGAGACATATTACAGCAGTAATGCCGTATTATGGTTGGGCAAGACAAGACAGAAAAGACAAACCAAGAGTTCCTATTGCTGCAAAATTAGTGGCAAAAATGTTAGAAACAGCTGGTGCAACCCGTATTATTACTATGGATTTACACGCTGATCAAATACAAGGATTCTTTGAAAAACCAGTAGATCACTTATTTGCATCTACTATATTTTTACCATACCTAAGATCTTTAAATCTGCCTAATCTAACTATTGCATCTCCTGATATGGGAGGTTCAAAAAGAGCTTATGCATATTCTAAAGCACTATCAAGTGATGTTGTAATTTGCTATAAGCAACGTGCAAAAGCCAATGTTATTGAATACATGGAATTGATTGGAGACGTGACTGGTAAAAATGTAGTTTTAGTTGATGATATGGTTGATACCGCTGGAACATTAACGAAAGCCGCAGATGTTATGATGGAACGTGGTGCATTAAGCGTAAGAGCTATATGTACTCACCCAATATTATCTGGTGAAGCTTACGAAAGAATTGAAAACTCTAAACTTGAAGAATTAATTGTAACAGATTCAATTCCGCTTAAAAAAGAAAGCAAGAAAATTAGAGTTCTTAGCTGTGATGAACTGTTTGCAGATGTCATGCATAATGTACACTACAACAAGTCTATCAGTAACAAATTTATTATATAATTAATAATTAAATATAAACACGAAGATGAAATCGATTACAATCAATGGATCTCAAAGAGAAAGCGTAGGCAAGAAAGTAACAAAAGCCTTACGTAATGCTGGACAGGTACCTTGCGTATTATACGGAGGAGACAAGCCAGTGCATTTCTCAGCAGCAGAATTAGCATTCTCTAAACTTGTATACACGCCAAATGCGCATACAGTTGTGATTGCTTTAGAAAATGGTACTACTTACAATGCTATTTTACAAGACATTCAGTTTCACCCAGTAACTGACAGAATTTTACACGTTGACTTCTATCAATTATTTGATGACAAAGAAGTAACAATGAACATTCCTGTTCACGTTATAGGTACATCTAAAGGTGTATTAAACGGTGGTGTGTTACGTAAAAACTTACGTAAATTAAAAGTTAAAGCTGTACCAGCAAACCTTCCTGATTTTATTGAAGCAGATATTACACCATTAAAAATTGGTAGTAAATTATATATCACTGCTTTAGAAAACGAAGGCTTTAAATTCTTACACCCAGATAATACTGTTGTATGTCAAGTTAGACGTTCAAGAAACAGTGTTGAGGATGAAGCAGAAGATGAAGACGGAGGAGAAGAAGAAACAGCTGCAGAAGCATAATCGCTATCTGTTAAATTCTAATAAAAAGCATTCTGAAATTTCAGAATGCTTTTTTTATTTTAGTCAAATCTAAACTAAAGATTGATGAAGAAATTTTTAATAGTAGGATTAGGAAACATTGGTGAAAAATATAGCAACACCAGACATAATATCGGGTTTAAGGTTTTAGATTTTCTTGCTCAAAAAGAAGACCTAAGCTGGGAAACTCAAAAATTAGGTGATTTAACCACTTATAAGTTTAAAGGACGACAGTTTTTACTATTAAAGCCAAGCACCTTTATGAATTTAAGCGGTAAGTCTGTTTTGTATTGGCTAACCAAAGAAAAAATTCCGTTAGAAAACCTTATGGTGATTACTGACGATTTAAATCTTCCGTTTGGAACTATGAGATTAAAAGCCAAAGGCTCTGACGGTGGTCATAACGGACTTAAAGATTTACAAGAAAAACTAAACACTACCAAATACAACCGATTTAGATTTGGTATCAGTAATGAGTTTGGGAAAGGAAGACAGGTTGATTATGTGCTCGGCGAATGGTCTGATGAAGAAAACAAAAATCTCCCTGAACGCTTAGAAAAAAGTGTAGAGCTCATAAAATCGTTTGGCACTGCAGGATTAAATAACACCATGAATACCTTTAATGGTAAATAAAAAAAGCATCAACTGAGTAAGTTGATGCTTTTTTTATTTCAAGTGAAAACTGTTTCTATTCAATCACTAATTTTCGTGACACTTTACTTGTCCCATCTGATACATATAGTACATAAACACCAGATGATACTCCGGTTAAATTGATGTCCTTTCTAATATAACCGTTTGCATTTTCGGTTTCATTAAAAATCTGTCTTCCTCTAATATCGTACACTTCAAATTTCAAATCTGAAGAAGTTTGCGAATTAAACTCAACCCAAAACAATCCCGTATTCGGATTAGGATACACTTTAAACTCACTTAAACTAACCTCATCAATAGACAAGGCAGATTCTATGCAGAGATTTAGCGTAAATTCTTCAATGGTACCACCATCTGCCGCGAAAGTATCCACAACAGTTAATACCCAATCACCTTCACTAGCTTCTCCGTAAATTGTAGACAAATCACCTTCTGGAATAAATGTTCCCGTAAACGGCACCGATCCAGATGTTATCGCAGTACCAGCTTCTTGATCAAACACAGTATCAGTATAATTATTTCCACTTCCACCATTAGCAATAGACAAGTCTACTTCTGTACCATTTGGACTGGTTAAAGTAATGTTTAGATCTTCAACATAAGTATGAGGAATATTGATGGTAACATTTACATCTGTTACAGTACCCGTAGTTGGCACATTAACTGTTGATGAATACGATGCAATACTCGAAGCTAAAATTGTTATTGGCGTATCTCCTGCTGTAAAGTCATCACATGAAATATTAGCAGTCGTAAAATTAAACACACTTGAAATCACATCTGGACCACATGGATTAGAGGCTATAACTCTCCAATAATACAAAGTTCCTGTATTTAAAGTATTGGCATTATATGCCGTACCTGTTGTCATTCCTGTTTCTACTATGGTATTAAAACTTGCATCTGCTGCAATTTGAACTTCGTACGATTGCGCATTAACATCTGAAGCCCATCCTAAAGCTAAAGTTGTTGCCATGTTGGTTGCACCATTACTTGGTTGCATTAAAATAGGCGCGCTAATTGTTGAGCTATATAAATCTATATTTACTTGAGCAAAACCATTAGAACTACCTGAAGTACCCTCAATCAAAATTGTATACATTCCTGGTGTAGCACTAGCGGTATTACTAACAGTCATTGTTACCGCAGTATTATTGGCTGATACACTAGTCGGGCTAAAACTCACATTAGACCCTGCAGGGTTTCCTGTAGCCGAAAATGTAGTTGTACCATTAAAGCCGTTATAGGTGTTATAAACAAATTCAAATTGTCCCGAATCAGGCTGACATACATCAATTGCATTTACATTTGGTGTCAAAGAAAAATCGACATCTTCAATCGAGAAATTAGATTGATTAATTGCGTAAAAAATATTCCCTACACTTTCAACTATAATTCTTGCTTGTGAGGTAGCTGTTCCTACTGGGATAATGGCATTATAACTACCATTATTTTCAACATTATTTCCAATAACGTATGGAAAACTATTTCCGCCATCAATTGACAATAAAATATTTACATTAGAAGTATTGATTGGCGCTTCGGTAGTATTGGCTACATCCCAAGTAATTTCCGCCATGGCACCGGCCCCTAAGGTTTCGTTGTTGTTTTGTGAGGTCACTAAAAACGGTCCCGAAGTTGCAATAGTTGTAGCCATCATTTCGTCAACAGCTACTTGACCACCATTAATTCCGTTGTCTCTAACAGTTAATTTAAAATTAATATCACGAGCTACCGACACCAACTTTTCCCATTGTGTAGACTCACCACCGTTGCTTAATACATCTTCAAATCTTGGTATATATCTTATAGGACTTGTTGTCCCTTCAATTGATCTTACTAGTGGTCCTGAAACAGTAGTGTTTCCAGGAATCCCTGCAGGCCCTAAATCGTACTGCTCCCAAGTATAAGTATGTTGCGTTGTGCCATCGGCATCTGTAGAACTACCTATAAGTTTATAAGGTGTTGAAATTGGAATGTTATAATTTTCACCAGCTTCGGCAGTTGGTAAACTATTTCCTGTAGGTGTTTGAGCTCCACAAGTACTCACCCCATTACTGATATTAGACCACATTCTAAACAAACTGTTTTGATGAAAGTAGGCATCACTATTATTCTGAACATTCTGTGGCGAACAAATACCTGCATAAGCCATAATCGTTGTTCCACTTCCCGGCTCATAGGCATTAGAAGCAGATCTATTTCCTCCTGAACAACTTCCTGCCGAGCCATTAAAGGTGTGAGGCCCTCCATATTGATGACCCATTTCGTGAGCCACATAATCCACATCATAAGGATCGCCAACGGGCGCAGACAAGCCTGTAATTCCTCTTGCTTTAGATCCCGTTTGACATGGTGAATTTAGCTGCGCTAATCCGCCACCTCCTGTACTAAAGGTATGTCCAATATCATAAAAAATGTTACCAATTACATTGTCAATAACAGTTTGACTTTCATTAATCAATGCCCCAGCATTGTTGTTGGTAAAACTATCAGAGAATATATATATAATGCTGTCGTTGTTAAACACCAACTCCATGGTAATCGATAAATCTCTTTCATAAATACCATTTACACGTGTCATGGTAACATTCATTGCTGCCAATACAGCTGCTTTTTGCACAGCCTCACTACTACCTCCTACTCCAGCTTGATTAGCATGAAAAGAAGAATACTCAATTGTACTTGCCAAAGCCAATCTAAACGTTCTTAAAATACCATCATCTGCATTTCTTTGACCATCTGTAGAAGAACTAAAATCTTCTAATTCTTCATCTTCAACACCGCATTCAAAGTTAGAATCCAAAGCAGGTAAAGACTTTGAGTTATATACAATATAGATATCATTAGTCTTAGTATAGGGATCAACATACTCTACTCCAGACCCCGAGCCTAAAACCATAGCGTGCAATCCGTAAGGTGAAACACTAAACCTTAAATATGCTGAAGGGTTATCAACCCCAACACCTACATACGATCTAATTTCAGAATATTTAGATTGTAGCTCAGGATGCATTATAGATGCCTCCATTACTCTATATTGCGTTAAATTACCATCAGATGAAGGGAATTGAACTAATAGTCCTTCTTCAGAGTTAGAATTTAATTTTCGATCAGGAACATTGCTCAACACCGAACGAAGTGCGTCAAGATTAAGAGTATAAAATTTTGAGTTTTCTGGCATAGTTTTTCGATAATGTTTCTCCAATCCATTAGTTTTGGATTCCAAAACTTCAGTCCAAAAATTACTTTGGTTGTTTTGAGCAATCGAAAACTGCAAAGAACTAAACAGTACTATGACTATAGCACATGTCTTTTTTAATTGTAGATTCATGGCAATTGTTGTTATTTAGTTGATGTATAATTGGCTGTATTTTTACATACAGCCTTTAAAATTAAAAATATAAATGAAACTTAAACATGTTAAGCTAATCTTAATTTTTCTGCTTTGTTTGTCGTGCGGCACGAATCAAACTATCAATTCTCAAAAAAACAATCTGGAACAATTAAACTGTCCTCAAGATGGTTATTGTAAAATTCAAACTTTTAGAAACAGTACTTTGAAAATAACTGAAGATAAATTTGGACATCGTTCAATAGATGTTAAACGAGGAGAAAACATTGTTGTACAGTTCTTATATAAGCGAAATGAAATCCCAAATACAATGGATAGTGGATACTCCGAGATTGTTTATTTGGAGCTAAACGAATCCTCTCTGAAAGATAACACCTTTAAAAACATAGACTTAAATCAGGTCAATGCCCAATATGGTAGATTTTGCTATTGTAAAGACGCCACTGGCTTTTATCCTATTTCTGTTGGAGAATTAAATCTCGCTAAAATTGATGACAATAGTTACTCTCTGTATTTTGAATACAACACACTTGGAATACCACAAATCACATCAGAATTTCAAACCGTCATTTTAAATAACATTTAAGCCGTAAATCCCTAAAAGCCAACGTAAGAATAATCTAATATACTCTAATAAATATTATCAAATTGTTAGATAATTGCATAAAAAATGTTATTTTCGGCGACATTAAAAACACTTTTCAACACATAATCTATTCACGATGAAAACCAATACGCTTAAAGTACTTTTTTTCGGTCTTTTGTGCACAGCATCTTCTATGATGGGACAAGAAAAAAAGTCATTAATTTCTAATGCCCAAAGAAATGCTGATGGCATTATTAAATGTGCCGCTGACGAGTACAATGCGCACTTATTAAAAACGAACCCTAAAATGATGGGGAGCACGTTTTACGAAGAAAAGAACGCACCTTTAATCCAGCAAATTAAAGCTGACATGGCGCAAAACCCAAACAGGGTTTTACAATACACCATTCCCGTGGTAGTTCACGTTATCCACAATGGAGAACCAATTGGTACTGGAGCTAATATTTCTGATGCTCAAGTTATTTCTCAAATCGATGTTTTAAACGAAGATTACAGAAGAATGGTTGGCACAAATGGATGGAATGCTCATCCAGATGGTGCTGATGTTGAAATAGAATTTTGCTTAGCAAAACAAACACCGGACGGATGTGTAACTAACGGAATTGACCGTATAGACATGTCTGCAGTAAGCACATCATGGTCTGGACCAGGTGGAAACACAGACTCTGTATTAAAACCTGCTACATATTGGGATGCCTCTCAATATATGAACATGTGGTCTGTGAACTTTTCTGATGGATCATTACTAGGATTTGCACAATTTCCAGGCGGACCGGCTGAAAGTGACGGAGTAGTTTCTAACTACACTTATTTTGGTTCAAACGATGCTGCAGGTGTTTCGATTCCTGGATCATTTAACTTAGGACGTACAATGACTCATGAGGTAGGACACTATTTAGGATTATATCACACTTTTCAAGGTGGATGTAATGGATCTGGTGACTTTTGTGATGATACACCTGCAACTGCAGCACCTAACTATGGTTGCCCATCTTTCGTAGATTCTTGTTCTACACCTTCTGGGTCATTTGACATGGTTGAAAACTACATGGATTACACTGATGATGCCTGTATGAACCTATTTACCAATGATCAAAAAGCAAGAGTAATAAATACTTTAGCTACCGCTTCTAACAGACCTTCAACAGTATCTTCTTCTGTATGTACACCTTTAGCTGCTGTTGATTATGATGGAAGTCTAGAGTTAATGGATTTAAATCAAGGTACAGGATGTTCAAGCGAAATTACGCCTCAAATTAGAGTTACTAACTACGGTGATATTGCAATGACTTCTGCCCTTATTTCTTATGACATTGACGGTGGTTCTTCTTCTTCATTTACTTGGAATGGTAACTTAGCCTATGCCGAATTTGAAGACGTAGACTTACCTACCCTAGCTACTTCTGGTGGAGACCATATCGTAAACATTTCTATTTCTAATCCTAATGGAAACACCGATTTAAGAGATTGTAACGATTTAATTTCTGAATCATTTTCTGCTCCATCTAGCTTCCCATCGACAACTGAAGTTAATTTAGCAATAACTCCAGACAACTATGGTAGTGAAACTACTTGGACATTTAGTGATGAAGATGGAGTACTTTATAGTGGAGGACCATATACTGATGGTGTAACTACAACAATTAACGAAACGTTTATGGTTTCTCCTAACATGTGCTACAGCTTCACAATCAATGACGGATATGGTGATGGTATTTGCTGTGCTTGGGGTATTGGATCTTACGAGTTAACAACTGATGATGCAACAGTAATTTTCTCTGGTGGAGAATTTTCAGATTCTGAAACTGTAACAATCTCTACATTGACATTAGGTCTAGAAGATTACTTTGTAAATAGCGGTATTAAGGTTTATCCTAATCCAACATCTCATGTGTTAACTATTGGATTAAACAATACTAACGACCTTCCTACAGCTTACGAAATCTACAATGTTTTAGGACAGTCAATGGGGAAAAAGACAATTTCTAACACAGCTGATTTATCTTTAAATACTACTGATTTAAATACTGGAATGTATTTTATTAGAATCTCTAAAGACAATGCAACTGTTACTTTACCTTTCGTAAAAAAATAAGGTAAATAATAACTTATAGAAAAGAGGACGGATATACATCTGTCCTCTTTTTTTTGTTTCCTTTAATAGCTACTTTTACCAAAAATTATAGCATTGAACGTTTATAACAGCTCAAACCCATACCCTAAAACACCTTCTGTTATCACAATTGGTACTTTTGATGGTGTACATATTGGTCATCAAAAGATTATAAAACGTTTAAACCGAGTGGCGAAAGAGAAAAACTTAAGCTCACTTATTTTAACTTTTTTCCCACATCCAAGAATGGTACTTCAAAGTGAAAGCAGTATCAAACTTTTAAATACCATTACCGAAAAACAAGAGGTATTATCTCAATTTGGATTAGAAAGCTTATATGTAATGCCTTTTACTGCCGATTTTGCAAATATGTCTGCAAGGGATTATGTAAAAACGGTATTAGTCGATTTACTGAACGCCAAACATGTTATTATAGGTTACGACCATAAATTTGGCAAAGGAAGAACTGCCGATTTTGAAACCCTAAAAACCTATGGTCAAGAATTTGGCTTTGACGTTGAAGAGATTTCTGTTAAAGATTTAGAAAACGTTGCTGTCAGTTCTACAAAAATTAGACGAGCATTAGATTCTGGTGAAATTCAAACTGCAAATTCATACCTGGGTTATCCTTTTTTTATTACAGGAGAAGTTATAAAAGGAAAAAGCATTGGTCAAACCATTGGCTACCCAACTGCAAATATATTCATCCCTGAAAATTATAAACTCATTCCTAAACAAGGCGTTTATGTGGTATCTACGGTAATTGATGGCAAACCGATTTACGGGATGATGAATATTGGAAACAATCCCACAGTTAATGGTACTAAACAATCAATAGAAGTACATCTATTTGACCTTAATCAAGACCTATATTCCAAAGTTCTTAAATTAAATTTCTTACATCACTTGCGAAACGAGCAAAAATTTGATTCCTTAGATAAATTGAAACAACAATTACATCAAGATAAAATTGATAGCTTGGCTTTTATCGCAACCCTAAATGAATAATTTTCTTTTTAAATACATAGATAATAGTGCTCTAATTGTTTTTAGAATACTATTTGGCTTATTAATATTTCTGGAAAGTGTAGGTGCTATTTTTACCGGATGGGTAAAGCGCACCTTAATAGACCCTGATTTTACCTTTTCTTTTATTGGGTTTGAATGGTTACAACCATTACCTGGTAATTGGATGTACCTCTTCTATGCAATTATGGGTGGGTTTGGCCTTTTAGTCATGTTAGGCTATAAATATAGAATTGGCATTATTGGATTTAGCATTATGTGGGCAGCGACCTATTTCATGCAAAAGTCCTCATATAACAATCATTATTACCTATTAATGTTACTCAACGGTTTAATGATTTTGATGCCTGCTAACCGAGCATATGCTCTAGACAGCAAATATAACCCTGAAATTAGAAGCGATGGTATGCCTCAGTGGTGTCGGTTTATCCTAATCCTTCAAATGTTTATTGTGTACACCTATGGGTCTATTGCAAAAATTTACCCTGACTGGTTGGACACAACAGTCATTGAGATTTTAATGAAAAACAAGCAACATTATCTCATTATTGGAGAATGGCTGCAATACAAACCCTTGCATTATGTATTAGCCTATGGCGGAATTCTATATGACGGGTTAATCATACCTATGTTACTTTGGAAACCAACCCGAAAATATGCTTTTATGGCATCCATCGGTTTTCATTTGTTTAACTCGATAGTTTTTCAAGTTGGAATATTTCCATACTTAGCACTTGGGTTTTCGGTGTTTTTCTTCGAACCTAAAACCATTAGAAAATTATTTTTACGTCGAAAAAAGCCATTTGCAAACCACATGGTAAAAACCCCGAGCTTCAGCAAAGCTATGATTGCCGTTTTATCGGTGTATTTTATTATTCAAATTGCACTACCATTAAGACACTGGGGATTTAAAGATGATGTACTTTGGACCGAAGAAGGTCATCGTATGTCTTGGCGCATGATGCTCCGCTCGAAAGAAGGTTATGCTCATTATACAGTTGTTGACAAAGCAAATAACATTAGAATTCCCATAAAGCTATCTGAATATTTAAGCAGAAAACAAATAAGAAGCGCCTCAGGAAAACCAGATGTTATTTGGCAATTTGCACAAATTCTGAAACAAAAATTTGCCGCAAATGGGCAAGATGTGCAGGTGTTCGTAAATTGCCATATAAGTGTAAATGGCAAACCTAAAAAACAACTTATCGACCCTAAAGTAGATTTGGCGAGTGTCCCTTGGGAGCCTTTTAAGCATTCCGATTGGTTACTTCCTTCAAAATAGAAGCTTTTTGTTTTACCCCTTATAAAATCTTAGTACTTTTGCCAATTATTAACCACGCTATTGTCGTGGTACAAAGCAGTTTTGCTTTTAGTTCAATTTCGTTTTGATCTGCTCAAAACTTAAAATATATAATCATGTTACAAGTAGCTTTTATTAGAGACAACAAAGAAGATGTAATCAAGAGATTAGCAATAAGAAACTTAGATGCGAGTCAAATGATTGAAGATGTATTGCAGTTTGATGAAGACCGTCGTCGCTGCCAAACAGAATTAGACCAAGTATTATCTGAATCTAATAGCCTATCCAAAGAAATAGGAATTCTTTTTAAATCTGGTGAAGCACAAAAAGCTAACATTCTTAAAGAAAAAACAGCTGCTTTAAAAGAGCAGTCTAAATCTCTTGGTGAAAACTTAAATACCGTTACCGAAAAACTAAACGAGTTATTATACAAATTACCTAATGTGCCAAATCCAATTGTGCCAGCCGGTAACACAGACGAAGATAATTTAGAAATCTTCAAAGAGGGAGAAGTACCTGAATTGCACCAAGATGCGCAACCCCACTGGGAATTAGCCAAAAAATATGATATCATTGATTTTGATTTAGGAAACAAAATTACTGGAGCTGGCTTCCCTGTGTACAAAGGAAAAGGAGCAAGATTACAACGTGCTCTTATCGCTTATTTCTTAGACAAGAATACAGCCGCAGGATATACCGAATATCAATTACCACATTTAGTAAATGAGGCTTCTGGTTTTGGAACCGGACAATTACCTGATAAAGAAGGACAGATGTACCATGTTACAGAAGACAATTTGTATTTAATTCCTACTGCAGAAGTACCAGCAACAAACTTGTTTAGAGGCGATTTGTTAAACGAATCTGATTTGCCCATTGCAATTACAGGTTACACTCCTTGCTTTAGAAGAGAAGCTGGAAGTTATGGTGCACACGTTAGAGGTTTAAACCGTTTACATCAATTTGATAAAGTAGAAATATTAAGAGTAGAGCACCCTAACCGCTCATATGATGCTTTAGAAGAAATGGTAAACCATATTAAAGGCATTTTACAAGAGCTTAAATTACCTTACAGGATTCTAAGATTATGTGGTGGTGATTTAGGATTTACGTCTGCCATTACTTATGATTTTGAAGTATTTTCAACCGCGCAAAATAGATGGTTAGAAATTTCATCAGTATCAAATTTTGAAACTTTTCAAGCCAATAGACTTAAACTAAGATTTAAGAATGCCAATGGTAAAAAAGAATTGGCACATACGCTTAACGGAAGCTCTTTAGCTTTACCTAGAGTTCTTGCTGGAATTTTAGAAAATTATCAAACAGAAGATGGTATTGAAATTCCTGAAGCTCTAATACCTTATACAGGTTTTAACATTATTCAGTAAAGTAGATATAATCCTACAAACACTCTGTAAAATGTTATAAAAATAGGTTGTTCAACGAAAAAACGGTTAAAAACTTGGGAATCGCCCATCTTTTTACAAATTTTGTAGTCCCTGAATAACCTACTTATGAAAAATATAAAACGCATAGTGATTTTGGTGTCCATGGTTGTTCTTTTAACTAAGATATTTTTATAAATCCTTAGACAATAGATCTAATTACGATAATACCAAAGCAAAATACATGGATCTTTTTGCAAAAAATTGATTGATAGCACATTTATTTTGACTGGTAATGCCCAAACCTTTGTTTGGGCATTTTTTTTATTATAACATTCATAAACTACACAGTACATTACTAATAATTACATAAATTAGTAATATGAAAAAATTGCTTTTAATACTATCCTTGTTGTTTGCGGTCCAATCTTATGCTCAGAAGGATCAATTAGCGCTTAGCTATTATAAAAAGGGGCAATTTGAAAAGGCCTTATTAGCCTACCAAAAACTATTTGAAAAAAACCCAGGCAGCTACAAGTATGTTGTTCAATTGGTAAAGATTAACCAACAGTTAGGAGATTTTGATGAAGCCGAAAAGTTGTTATTAAAACGAATGACCTTAAGCAAAAGTCCTGTTTTATTTGTAGAATTAGGTTATAATTATCAGCTTAAAGAAAACCTTGACAAGGCAAAAGCTAATTACCAGTTAGCCATCGATAAAATAGATGAAAGACCAAATTTCACCTATAGTATAGGTAAAGCATTCGAAGACCACTCCCTGCTACCTGAGGCCATTCAGGCGTACAACAAAGGCATGTCTTTAAATGCGGAATTAAATTACCATATTCAACTCGCTCGTATTTATGGTGAACAAGGCAATATATCGGCATTATACAACAGCTACTTAAATTACCTTTCTACTAAGCCCGAATATTTAAATAATGTAAAACGCATCTTTAGTGGTTTTGTGTCTGAAGACGCTACCAATGAAAATAATGTTTTACTAAAAAAAACACTGCTCAAAAAAATCCAAACCACCCCAGACTTACAATGGAATGAACTATTAAGCTGGTTGTACGTTCAGGAAGAAGATTATAAAAAGTCTTTTACTCAAGAAAAAGCCATATACAAAAGAAACCCAGAAAGTTTAGACCGCATTTTTGAATTGGGACTAACAGCCAGTGACAAGAAACAATATGACATTGCTATTAGTATTTTTGAATATATTATTGAAAACTCACTTAATATTGATTCAATATTAGCTGCTAACGAATACATTTTAGACATAAAAGTTGCTCAGGCCGAACCATCTGATTATGAGTCGATTCACAAAAACTATAAAAACCTTATTAAAACCTATGGTATAACACCTTCTACTTTACTAATTCAGGTTGCCAAAAGTAATTTTGTTGCCTTCTACCTCAACAAACCAGAAGACGCTATCAAGGAACTTAAAAACTGTTTAAAGCTTAATTTAAACAAGTTTCAAGAATCAAGAGTAAAGCTCAAATTAGGAGATGTTTTAGTCTATCAAGAAAAGTTTAATGAGGCGCTTATCTATTATTCACAAATTCAAATGAATTTGAAAAACAGTACCATATCTCAAGAAGCTCGTTTTAAAGTAGCTAAAACCAGTTATTATAAGGGCGATTTTGATTGGGCTGAATCTCAACTAAAGATTTTAAAATCGTCTACATCACAGCTAATCGCAAATGATGCTTTAGATTTAAAACTACTAATCTCAGACAATAAGTATGAGGACAGCCTACAAACGAGCCTAAAACTATACTCTAAAGCCGATTTGTTAGCCTTCCAAAACAACAGCTCTGAAGCTATTAAATTACTGGACATCATCAGAACTGAGCACAAAGGCGAATCTATTGAAGACCAAGCGCTTTTTAAACAAGCACAATTATTTGAAGCCCAAGGAGATTTTGATTCAGCCATAGAAAATTACAACTATATTATTGCTAATTATAGAGAAGATATCCTTGCAGACGATGCCTATTTTGCATTAGCTAATTTATACGCCAAGGTTTTTAACATGGCCGAAAAAGCCAAGCCGTTGTATGAAGCCATTCTGTTTGAACACCAAGATTCCATTTATTTTATTGAAGCTCGAAAACAATTCAGAAAATTAAGAGGTGATGCTATAAATTAAGCCTATGATTACCAAAAACTCAGATATTTCACTTTCAAAATTAACGCTCGCTGACGCCCCTTTTATTTTTGAATTAATGAATTCTGAAAGTTGGAAAAAATATATTGGAGATAAAAATATAGACAGCTTAAAGAAAGCTGAAAACCACATAGAGAATGTTTATCTCAAATGTTATAAAGACCATGAATTTGGCTTTTACAAAATCACATTAAACCACCAACCATCTCAACATATTGGGGTTACAGGCTTTATAAAACGAGATGAATTGAAGTTTCCTGAAGTTGGATTTGCGTTTTTACCCGACTATCAAAACAAAGGATATGGCTATCAATCTACTAAACTCGCCTTAGACTATGGCCTTAAAACTTTTAAATTCAAAACGCTCTTAGCAATTACCCAACCCAACAACCAAGGCTCAATTAAATTATTACAAAAAATAGGCTTAACTTACCAAAAAAGGATATTTCCCTTTGATGATGGCAAAGAACTTCTGTTATTTGCAAAAAATTATTAATATGTACATTTATAACGTTACTGTTAACATAGAAAAGAGTGTTAAGGACGAATGGTTAAAATGGATTAAGCATCATATAGCAGTAGTTTTGGCAACAGGACATTTTACTGAAGCTAAATTTTCTGAAGTAATCACTGATGAAGAGGTTCATGGCTATACGTATTCTATTCAATATAGAGCTAAAACCAGAGAAGACTTAGATAATTACTATAAAAACCACGCAGAAAGACTAAGAAAGGATGCTCTTGAAAAATTTGCAGATAAAGCCTTAGCCTTTAGAACTGAACTTAGAATTATTGATGAGTTTTCGGTAACATATAACTAAAATTATGTCTGTAAAAGCAAAAAAACATCTTGGCCAGCATTTTTTAAATGATGAGTCAATTGCTAAAGACATTGCCGATTCTTTATCTCTAAATGGCTATAATCATGTTTTAGAAATTGGTCCTGGAATGGGAGTGCTAACCAAGTATCTACTCAAAAAAGATACCACAACTCATGTGGTAGAAATTGACACAGAGTCTGTAGAATACTTAAAAGCAAACTACCTTAATCTTGCACCAAGAATAATTGAAAAAGATTTTTTAAAGTACAATTTAAAAGACACTTTTGGGGATGAACAATTTGCCATAATTGGAAACTTCCCTTATAATATTTCTACTCAAATTGTTTTTAAAACACTTGAAATGCGAGATCAGATTCCTGAGTTTTCAGGGATGTTCCAAAAAGAAGTAGCTCAACGAATTTGCGAGAAAGAAGGCAGTAAAGCCTATGGCATTCTATCTGTTTTAGCGCAGGCTTTTTACGAAGCCACTTATTTGTTTACTGTACCTCCATCGGTATTTAATCCACCCCCTAAGGTAGATTCTGGTGTGCTTATTTTAAAACGAAAGGAAAATTACAATCTTCCTTGTGATGAGGCCTTATTTTATAAGGTCGTAAAAATGGCATTTAATCAAAGGCGAAAAACACTTAGAAATAGCTTAAAACAATTGAATTTATCTGATAATTTAAAAGCAAATACTATATTTGGGCAACGACCTGAGCAATTAAGTGTTGCTCAATTTATAGAGCTAACATCTCAAATTCAAAACGACAATATTTTATAAAAACACAGGTGGAGAATACGGAGAAAAATATCAAATTCGAAATTAACAAAAAGCTAATTGCTTCAATTGAAGCAATGGTCGATGTTAAAAATAATTCAGGTATTTTGACACTCCTTGAGGATTTCCACTATGCTGATATTGCCGAAATATTTTCAGAATTATCTTTAGAACATTCTACCTACATCATTAAGTTATTAGACAGTGAAAAAACTGCCGATATCTTAAAAGAGTTAGATGATGACGATAGAGAAAAGATTTTAAAAAACCTCTCTGCAAAGGAGATTGCCGAAGAAATTGAAGAACTTGACTCTGATGATGCTACAGATATCATTTCTGAACTTCCAGAACATCGTCAGGAAAAAGTAATTGCACAAATTGAAGACACCGAGCTTGTTGAAGACATTAAAGAATTATTGTCTTATGATGAAGATACTGCTGGTGGATTAATGGCAAAAGAACTTGTACAAGTCAATGAAAATTGGTCTGTCACAAGATGCGTAAAAGAAATGCGTTCTCAAGCTGAAAATGTAACACGAGTTCATTCCATTTATGTTGTAGATAACGATGGTAAACTGATAGGTCGATTGTCATTAAAAGATCTTTTAATGGCCAGCCCACGTGCTAACATTTCTGAAGTTTATATTCCGAAAGTAGATTTTGTTGATGTCAATGAGGATGTTGAAGATGTTGCCAAGGTGATGCAAAAATATGATCTTGAAGCCATTCCCGTTGTAGATGATAACCGTATTCTTTTAGGTAGAATTACCATCGATGATGTTGTAGATGTCATGAAGGAAGAAGCCGAGAAAGATTATCAATTAGCAGCAGGTATCTCCCAAGATGTTGAAGCTGATGATACCGTTTGGGAATTAACAAAAGCACGCTTGCCATGGTTAGTTTTAGGGCTTCTTGGAGGATTAGGAAGTGTTTTTATTATGGAAGGTTATGAAGAAATCATGACCAACGAAAAATATTCAAAGTTATTCTTCTTTACGCCTCTTATTGCCGCTATGGCTGGTAATGTTGGTGTGCAATCCAGTGCGATTATCGTACAAGGTTTGGCCAATGATGTTGTAAAAGGAAGCTTGTTTAACAGGCTGTTAAAAGAAATAAGCTTATCCTTAATTAATGGTATTGTGCTTGGTCTTCTTGTTATTTTGTTTGGATACGCCACAGGAATGGATTTAGAATTTAGCCTAACCATTGCCATTTCTATGCTTTGTGTTATTATAGTTGCAGCACTTATCGGAACATTTGTACCCATAATTTTAGACAAAAAAGGCATTGACCCTGCTATTGCCACAGGGCCATTTATCACAACAAGTAACGATATATTTGGTATCTTTTTATTCTTCTATATTGCAAAACTAATGCTCCATTTTTAGAGGACTTATTGTACCTTTAAACTATGAAAGCCATAGACATCTCCTCAAAATTTTCAAAATTCAAAACTACCTGGCACCCACACATCATCGCTGAAGTTGATGATATGAATGTTATTATTGCTAAATTTAAAGGTGACTTTGATTGGCATAAACACGATAACGAAGACGAATTATTTCAAGTTATAAAAGGCACCATAAAAATGCACTTTAGAGACCGTGTTGAAACCGTGAAAGAAGGAGAGTTGATCGTAGTCCCTAAGGGTATAGAACACAAACCAGCAACCCTAAATAACGAAGTTGCACATGTGTTGCTTTTTGAAAAGAAAAACCTCGCCCATACAGGAGAAACGATCACAAATAAAACAATTACCGATTACCCAAAAATTTAAAATGAAAATTTTACATATAGATACAAATCACCCCCTTCTTATTGAAGAGTTAAACAAAAATGGCTTTCAAAATGAAACGGCATACAACACTTCAAAAGAGGATATTTTACAAGTCATCAAAGAATATGACGGTATTGTAATTAGAAGTCGGTTTTCAATAGACCAACAATTTATTGACCATGCTAAAAATCTAAAATTTATAGCTCGGGTTGGAGCTGGATTAGAAAATATTGATTGTGACTACGCAGAGTCCAAAGGCATAGAACTTATTGCCGCTCCAGAAGGCAACAGAAATGCGGTTGGGGAACACGCCTTAGGAATGCTGTTATCTTTATTCAACAAGCTAAACCAAGCCGATCAAGAGGTTAGGCAAGGACAATGGCGTAGAGAAGAAAACAGAGGCATTGAATTAGATGGAAAAACTGTCGGACTCATAGGCTATGGAAACATGGGTAAAGCCTTTGCAAAGAAATTGAGAGGCTTTGATGTCGAGGTATTAGCCTATGACATCAAACCTAATGTAGGCGATGAAAATGCAACTCAAACAGACTTACAAACCTTTTTTGAAAAGGTTGATGTCCTAAGTTTACATACACCTCAAACTGCTCACACATTACATATGATTAATGCCGATTTTATTGCCAAATTTAAAAACCCGATTTGGTTTATTAATACAGCAAGAGGAAAAAGCGTAGTTACTATAGATTTAGTGAACGCCATTAAATCTGGCCAAATTTTAGGTGCGGGACTTGATGTTTTAGAATATGAAAAATCATCGTTTGAAAATCTATTTTCGGATAACCAAATGCCTGAAGCTTTTAAATATCTTATCCAATCCAAACAAACTATTCTTTCCCCACATGTAGCGGGCTGGACTGTGGAAAGTAAAGAGAAATTAGCCCAAACTATTGTTGACAAAATCATTAAACACTTTAAAACTTATTAACTATGACTTCTGACGCAAAAACGCCTCAAGAATATATTGATAATTTACCCGAAGATCGCGTAGAACCAATACAAAAACTACGACAAACCGTACTTGACAACATGTCTAAAGACATAGAAGAATGTATGAATTACGGCATGTTAGGTTACGTTATCCCACATTCAATTTATCCAGATGGCTATCACTGCAACCCAAAATTACCATTACCACTAATGAATATTGCTTCTCAAAAAAACTTTGTGGCTTTTTATCATATGGGGATTTACGCCGACAAGGAGCTTTATGACTGGTTTGTAACCGAATACCCCAACCATTGTAAATACAAATTAGACATGGGTAAAAGTTGTATCCGATTCAAAAAAATGAATGATATTCCGTATCAACTTATTGGTGAATTGGTGAAGAAAATGAACGGAAAGCAATGGATAGACCTATATGAAACCAACATTAAAAAATCGAAATAATGAAAAATAGAGTAACAGGAATTGGCGGCTTTTTCTTTAAAACTGAAAACCCTAACGATTTAAAATCTTGGTACGGCAAACATTTAGGCCTTCCAGTAGACCAATATGGTTGTACGTTTTGGTGGAAAGACAAAGAAGGAAACGATTGCTCAACACAGTGGTCACCCTTCCCAAAAGACACCAAGTATTTTAGCCCAAGTGATAAGCCATTTATGATGAATTTTCGAGTTGAAAACTTAGTTGAATTATTAGAAGTCCTGAAAAAAGAAGGCGTCACAGTGGTTGGTGAAATTGAAGAATATGACTATGGCAAGTTTGGTTGGATTTTAGATCCAGAAGGCAATAAACTTGAACTCTGGGAGCCTGTAGATAAAGCGTTTCAATAACTAACTAAGATTTAGTATCTTTAAAATAAAACTTGAAATCATGTCTGAAGAAAAAAGCTTAAACGAAGAATTTAACGAGCTATTAGATAAAGCGAAATCTGTAAGTAGAAAAGCAGCCGTTAAGGCGGAAGAAAAGGCTAAGGAAATGTCTCAGGAGTTTAAAGAAAAATCAAGTGAAGCAAGTGATGAGGCAACCGAAAAGTTTTCTAAATTTTCTGAAGAAGCCACAGAAAAAGCTAGTGAATTAGTAGATGAAGCGAAAGATGCTTTTGATAAAGCACAGTTTAAGGCAGACCAATTAGCTGCAGAAGCCAGTGAAAAACTTTCAGAACTAACCGAAGACACTAAAGAAACCATAGACAATGTCACTACTAAAGCCAAAGAAGTGATAGACAAATTGTTTAAAAAATAATTAGAAAGTCAATATTTAACAGATATTGGCTTTTTTGTTTTTTATTATTATCGTAATATTGCGATACATAAATCAGATACCATGGGAACAACTAAAGCTCAAATGTTTACAGAACGCCAAAACGAATTGGCAAAGTTTTTTAAGGTATTAGGGCATCCTGCTCGAATTGCAATTTTACAATATATAAGCACACAAAACTCTTGTATTTGTAGCACCTTAGTCGAAGAAATTGGATTGGCACAAGCCACCATTTCGCAACACTTAAAAGAACTAAAAAGTGTTGACCTCATAAAGGGAGAGATCGAAGGAAAAAGCGTTTGCTACTGCATAAACGTAGAGCGCTGGCAATCCATACAATCAGAATTAAATACATTTTTCAATAACACAGCATCTAATTGCTGCTAATTATAACATATGAAAACACAAACTTTTATTGAATTATTGAGTCAGCATCAAGACAAGTCTTTACTTTTTGAATATGCTCCAAACATGCTAGTTGGTGCTAATTATCACATTACTGAAGTAAAACATATTGCTATAGCATCTGTAGATTGCGGTGCTCAAGAAGATGCATGGAATGAAACTATAATTCAACTTTGGGAAAGCCCTTCTGAATTAGGAAAAACAGAATACATGTCTGCTTACAAAGCCTTAGGCATTCTTAAAAAAGTAGACCGCATAAAAGGTTTTGATTTAGATACTCAGGTGAAATTTGAATATGGAAACCACCAATTTCACACTACTCAATTAACAGTATCTGCATTTGAAATTTTAGATCAAGCTATTTTAATAAAGCTAACTACAGAATTAACCGACTGCAAAGCCAAAGGTATTTGTGGTGTACCAGAACCTGAAACCATACAAAAAGAACAAAGCTGTTGCGAACCAAGTAGTGGTTGCTGCTAATAAACCAATTAGGATGAAGAATATTTTAGTATTATGCACAGGAAACTCGTGCAGAAGTCAAATGGCTCATGGCTATTTAAATCAATTTGCAAATACCAAAGCAACTATTTATAGCGCAGGTATTGAAACACATGGTCTAAACCCTGGTGCAGTATCTATCATGCAAGAAGACGGCATTGACATTACAGGACATACGTCTAACAACGTAACGGAATACGACAATATAAACTTTGATTTTATCATCACTGTTTGTGATCATGCCAATGAAAACTGTCCGTTTATTCCAAGTAAAAATGCATTGCGATTACATCATAATTTCTTTGACCCTTCTAAGGTTGAAGGCACAGACGAAGAAAAACATGCTGCCTTTTTAAAGGCCAGAAATGAAATTAAAGACTACTGTTCTAATTTTGTCTCTGAGCATTTATAAAACACTTTTAAAAACAAAAAAGGCATCATTAAATGATGCCTTTTTTTATATCTTATTTTAGAATATTTATTCTTCTACATCGCCATTAGCCGAATTAAACTTTTGCTCCATTTCAGCTTGAAACTCCTCCATAACAGGTCGAACTGTACTCTCAGGAAGGTCAGCAATTTTAATATACATCAATCCGTCTACAGCATTATTAAATAAAGGATCAACATTAAAACTTACCAACCTCGCATTCTGTTTAATATACTTTTTTAGAAGCACAGGTAATCTCAAACTACCTGGTTCTATTTCATCTATAATCTTATCAAATTTATTCAAATCTGCTTCAGTCGAATCAAACACAAAATCTTTATCTGCATCCTTTAGTTTTACCTTAAATGCTTTTTTAGGATGCACGTATTGGGCAACGTAAGGATCGTAATAATGAGATTTCATAAACTCAATCATTAACGATTTTGAGAAATTTGAGAATTGGTTACTTATACTTACACCACCAATTAAATACTTATGTTCCGGATACCTTAATGTGGTATGTACAATTCCTTTCCAAAGTAAAAATAAAGGCATTGGCTTTTGCTGATATTCTTTAATAATAAAAGCTCGCCCAAGCTCTATACTTTCACTCATCATTTTATAAAGTTCTGGCTCAAACCTAAACAAATCGTGCATATAGAATCCATCAATTCCATACTTTTCAAATATCTGACCACCGAGCCCCATTCTATAAGCACCAACTAATAATTCGTTATGGGCATCCCACAAAAACATATGGTGGTAATAAGAATCGAAAACATCTAAATCAATAGCTTCATTGGTGCCTTCTCCTACTTCTCTAAAAGTAATTTCACGTAATCTACCTATTTCCTGTATTAAATTAGGAATCTTTTCGGCAGGAGCTAAAAAGACCTCATAAGTTTTACTCGTTAGTAGTTTGTGATCATTATCTCTAAGATCATCAACCTCTTTTAAAATTAAATCCCTATCAATTTCCCCAATAATTTTTTTAGGAGGCTTCACTGCCTTAGGTACTTTTAAACTGGATTGAATATTATCCAAAATTTTTGGCTTTTCCTCAAATGAGTTTGCCAACATATAAGTTTTCTTTCTTAAAAACTCACTAAATTCTTGTAAATTCTGGTGCTCCTTTTGATTCTTAACCGAAATTGGTTTTCCTATTCTAACATTAATAATTTTTCGCTTTTGGTTAAGCATCTCTGAAGGCAATTTTGCCGTTCTTAAGGTATCATTCATTTTAGACAACCTATAAAACAGTTTACTGTTTTTAGCGTGAAAATAAATTGGGACGATTGGAACTTCTGCTCTTTGAATTAATTTCATTGCAGCTTCTTCCCATTGTTTATCTACAATCATATTGCCATCAACCGCAGTAGACACTTCTCCTGCAGGGAATATCCCTAAGGGATGTCCATCTCTCAAATGTTTTATTGCCAACTTAAACCCTTCCAAGCTCGACTTTATATCTTTTCGAGTTTCAAACGGATTTACGGCCATGATATAGGGTTTTAGCGGTGCTATTCTTTGCAACATAAAATTAGCCATAATCTTATAATCAGCTCGCTGATTCACCATCATGTCAAGTAATACAATACCATCAATACCACCTAAAGGGTGATTTGAAATTGTAATATAAGCACCGTCCTTAGGTAAACGTTTTAAGTCTTCCTCGGGAACTTCATATTTACATTGAAAATCTTCTAAAATAGCTTTTAAAAAAGGACCATCACTAAGATGCTTATTTTTATTATAAACAGCATTTAGCTTATCAATGCGTAAGGTTTTCATGATAACCCATCCACAGAATGTGCCTATAAACCCTAACTTATCTAAATTAATTGCTTTTGATATCTCTTTGGCGGTAACTAACCCCATATATTATGCTCTATTAATCATGTACAATCAAAGCTTATCTTGCTTTAAAACGATTTGTACTGTATGTTGTGTTAATTGTTTTAATAAAACAGTTTTTCCTGATTCTAACTGTTCTACTGTGTTTTTATCATAGTGCCTTATGGTATATAAAGAAACACTATCACTACAGCTAACTTTAAATTTAGCCTTTAAATGCTGTAATAACTTCTCTAAATTGTCATATCCATTTTCAATACAAACGGAAAAACTAATTGCCGAATTTTGAATCAAGCCCACCTTCATTTTATAGTGATGTAACAATCCAAAAATTTCTGAGATGTTATCTTCAACAATATATGAAAAATCTAAAGAGGACAAAGATATTAATACTTGATCCTTTTTAACAATATAACAAGGAATCTCTGGCAAAATCTTCACCTCCTTACTCACCTTTGTTCCAGCGTTTTCAGGGTTTAAAAACGACTTTACGTATAAAACAATCTCCTTTTGTTGCAAAGGTTGCAGTGTTTTAGGATGAATAACTGATGCCCCATAGAAGGCCAATTCAATGGCTTCTGCATATGAAATTTGATGTAATAGTTGTGCGTTTTCAAAGTACCTTGGATCCGCATTTAAAACCCCAGGTACATCTTTCCAAATAGTAACAGCAGTAGCGTTTAAACAGTACCCGAAAATTGCAGCCGAATAATCACTTCCTTCACGACCTAAAGTAGTCGTAAAATTATTAGAGTCACTGGCAATAAAACCTTGGGTAATGGATAGGTTGTTTTTATTTACCCGATTTAAAATTGCGTCTTGAGTGTCATCCCAATTTACATTAGCACGCCTATAATAACTGTCTGTTTTAATCAGCGATCTAACATCAAGCCAATCATTTGTCATGCCTATTTCATTAAGGTAAGCACTAACAATAGCTGTCGAAACCAACTCACCAAAACCTATTGCTTGATCGTAAACAAAATTATAATCAGGTGATTTATTTAGTTTAAAAAACACCTCTAGTTCTGAAAACAAATTGGCAACCTTTTTATAGACATGATGCTCAGTGTTCTCAAATAACTCTAACAAAATTTCGTTATGAAATTTCTTTACTTCCTGCAATGCACTTTGCAATTCTGCCTTTGCTCCAAAATAATTGTGAATTACAGCTTCCATTGCATTGGTTGTTTTTCCCATAGCAGAAATCACCACCAAAGTATTTTCAAAACCGGTAGTTCGTAACACTTTTGCCAGGTTAACAACGCCTTTTGCGTCTTTTACTGATGCGCCTCCAAATTTAAATACTTGCATACTACAATTTAGATAAATAGTTTTCTATTGCCGATTCATTTAAATGTACCACATCCCAATCTCTCATAACATTTGCGCCCTTTTTTTCATAAAACTCGATAGCGGGAGTATTCCAGTCAAGCACCTCCCAATTTATGCGCTTTACACCTAAAGACTTTCCATATTTCACAACCTCATCCAATAATAAAGTCCCTAAGCCTTGACCTCTAAAATGAGAGGCTACAATTAAATCTTCCAAATGAAGGGACACGCCTTTCCATGTAGAATATCGTTTATATACCAGTGCCATTCCCACTACTTCTCCGTTTGATTCTCCAACAAAACAGTTAAAAACAGGTTGTGTTCCAAACCCATCTCTAATCAAATCATCAACAGTAACTTCAACCGCATTTGGTTCTTTTTCAAAAACAGCCAATTCCTGAATTAATTCGAGAACTTTTGGCATATCTAATTGGGTAGCAATTCTTACAATAACTGACATTCAAATATTTTTAATCAAATATAGTTTAAAGTAACAAACTAGTCTTTATTAAACCCTTTCGAAAACGTTATAGTTGAATAAAAAATACGATATTTGCACAAAATTTAATACCCAATCTAAATGTCTCGAAAAAACCAAACTCTAGGAGAATTTATCATTGAAAACCAAACTGCTTTTAAATATACTTCAGGCGAATTATCCCGACTTATCAACTCGATAAGATTGGCAGCAAAGGTTGTTAATCACGAGGTTAACAAAGCTGGTTTAGTAGACATCATTGGTGCTGCTGGAGACACTAATATTCAAGGTGAAGATCAACAAAAATTAGATGTTTACGCTAACGATAAATTTATTCAAACACTTACTAATAGAAATATTGTTTGCGGTATCGCAAGTGAGGAAGAAGACGATTTTATCAGTATAAATAGTCAAGATGAATGTAACCAAAATAAATATGTAGTTTTAATTGACCCTTTAGATGGTTCTTCAAATATTGATGTAAATGTTTCTGTTGGTACAATTTTTTCAATTTACAGAAGGGTAACTCCAGTAGGAACTCCTGTAACTATTGACGATTTTCTTCAAAAAGGAAATCAGCAAGTTGCTGCCGGTTATGTAGTATATGGAACATCAACTATGTTAGTATACACAACAGGAGCTGGTGTAAACGGTTTTACCTTAAACCCTGCTATCGGTACGTTCTACCTTTCACATCCAGACATGCAATTCCCTGAAAACGGCAATATATATTCTGTAAATGAAGGGAATTATATTCATTTCCCACAAGGGATAAAAGACTATATCAAATACTGCCAGATGGAAGAAGCTGATAGACCATACAAATCAAGATATATTGGGTCATTAGTCTCCGATTTTCACAGAAATATGATTAAGGGTGGGATTTACATGTACCCTAAAAGCTCTAAATCTTCGAACGGAAAATTAAGATTATTGTACGAATGTAATCCTATGGCATTTTTAGCAGAACAAGCTAGTGGAAAAGCAAGTGATGGGTTTACAAGAATTATGGACATTCAACCTACCGAGCTGCACCAACGTGTACCTTTTATTTGCGGTAGTAAAGCCATGGTTGAAAAGGCCGAAGAATTTATGGAAAACGCCAAGTAATTGAGTCATCAACATAAAAAAAGCGAGTTATTAAATAACTCGCTTTTTTTATGCTTTGAACACTAGTTAAAACTATCTGTTCATAAATTTTATTTCAGCAATAAAAGTATCTAATTCAACACCTTCACTTACTAAATCTAAGGCTTTACTCACCACATATTTTACATTTTCAGGCGTAAACCCAAGACCAACACCAATCTTTCTTAGTAATCGTTCTTCAGCTTCACCTTTAACGCTATCTACATAAACCATTCTTGCCAAGTCATACAAACGTTCTAAACGTCTCACATAACTCGTTGGAGGATTAATAGGGTGTGTTTGGTAATCTGTTAAAATCTTTTTATAATCTTCTTCTCCAATTTGTAAATTGTGAGCAAGTCTATCTAAAAAAGCTTTTTCTTCGTCAGAAATAATACCGTCGTCCATGGCAACACGAACAATGGCTGCAAAATGATCTTCATTTCGCTTTTTAAATCCACTATCAAATAAATCTGAAAATGACATAATTTTTGGTTTTTAAAAGTCGAGCAAATATAACTAAAGTTAATGCCTTTTAAAATTAAACCTATTCTTTTTTAAGCAATTTAAAACCGTACTAATTAGCAAAATTTTAGCAACTATTAATTAAGCCGTATGCCATATATTTGTAGAAAATAAACTGTCTTGAGTAAATCTGTTCTCTCGCAAACCTATGCACAGTCTTTGCAACTGCAAAAACTGCAGATGGCTATTGCCAAAACCGAAAGCAAAACCCATTTAAAGGGGCTTATAGGCTCGTCTTTATCCTTTGTAATTTCTGAAGCCTTTAAATCTGCTGAAAAACCATTTTTATTAGTCTTTAATGACAAGGAAGAAGCCGCGTTTCATCTGAATGATTTGGAATTACTTTTGGATGAAAAAAATGTGTTGTTTTATCCCGGAAGTTACCGTAGGCCTTATCAAATTGAAGAAACAGACAACGCTAATGTATTACTTAGAGCCGAAGTCCTGAATAGAATAAATTCGAGAAAAAAGCCGGCAGTAATTGTAACCTATCCCGATGCCCTTTTTGAAAAAGTAGTAACTCGAAAAGAGCTGGAGCGAAACACTTTAAAAATTGCTGTTCAGGAAGAGCTTTCTATAGACTTTGTAAACGAAGTTTTATTTGAGTACAAATTTAAACGCGTTGATTTTGTTACCGAACCTGGAGAGTTTTCAGTGCGTGGAGGAATTGTAGATGTGTTTTCATTTTCCCATGATGAACCTTATAGGATAGAGTTTTTTGGAGATGAAGTTGATAGTATTAGAACCTTTGATGTCGAAACTCAGCTATCAATAAACCAAGTTAAACGCATCAACATCATTCCAAATGTTGAAAACAAGTTTCTCGAAGAAAACCGAGAAAGTTTTCTCAAATATATTGCTTCAAAAACAGTAATATTCTCAAAAAATTCAGATCTTATATTTAATAGAATTGATGATTTTTTTGGTAAAGCCCAAATGGCATTTAGCACACTTTCTGAAACTATAAAACACTCAAAACCTGAAGAACTTTTTTGTAATTCAGAACTTTTAAAACGACAGTTTTTAGACTTTACTGTTGTTGAGTTTGGGGCCAGTAATTTATTTTCTTCAAATCAATCTGAAGACATAAAATTTAATACTAATCCTCAACCTTCCTTCAATAAACAATTTGATTTACTTATAAATAATCTAAACGAAAATCATAACAAAGGGTATAAAAACTTTGTGGCATGCTCAAGTGAGCAGCAAGCCAAACGATTTCATGATATTTTTGAGGATGTAGAACAAGAGGTTCATTATAAAACAATTGTACTTTCACTATATCAGGGGTTTGTCGATAACGACAATAAAATAATCTGCTATACAGATCATCAAATTTTTGAGCGTTACCATAAGTTTAATTTAAAAAACGGATACGCCAAAAAGCAGGCTATTACACTCAAAGAACTCACAAATTTAGAAATTGGAGATTATGTGACACATATAGATCACGGCATTGGAAAATTTGGAGGGTTACAAAAAATTGATGTTGAAGGCAAAAAACAAGAAGCGATAAAATTGGTATACGGTGAACGAGATGTGCTCTACTTAAGCATTCACTCTTTACATAAAATCACCAAATTTAATGGTAAAGATGGAAAACCTCCTAAAATCTATAAATTAGGAAGCCCTGCTTGGAAAACGCTTAAACAAAAAACTAAAAAACGGGTTAAGGAAGTTGCTTTTAACCTGATCAAACTATACGCAAAAAGAAAGGCCAGAAAAGGGTTTCAATACGACCCAGATAGTTATTTACAACATGAGTTAGAAGCCTCTTTTATTTACGAAGACACTCCCGATCAAATTACCGCAACAGCAGATATCAAATCAGATATGGAGAGTGAACGCCCTATGGATAGATTGGTATGTGGTGATGTTGGTTTTGGAAAAACTGAAGTTGCCATAAGAGCTGCATTTAAAGCAGTGGATAATGGAAAACAAGTTGCCATACTCGTACCCACAACAATACTGGCATTTCAGCATCAAAAAACTTTTTCTGAACGATTAAAACAATTGCCGGTTACCGTTGATTATGTGAATAGGTTTAGAACAGCAAAACAAAAAAGAGAAACCTTAGAGCGATTAGAGAAAGGACATGTTGATATCATTATAGGTACCCACCAATTGGTAAATAAAAACGTGAAGTTTAAGGATCTTGGCTTGTTAATCGTTGATGAAGAACAAAAATTTGGAGTTGCTGTAAAAGAAAAATTAAAATCGATTAAAGAAAACGTTGATGTACTTACACTTACTGCAACACCAATTCCAAGAACACTACAATTTAGCTTGATGGCTGCTCGAGATTTATCGGTTATTACTACTCCTCCACCAAATAGGTACCCGATAGAAAGTCATGTGATTAGATTTGGGGAAGAAACTATTAGAGATGCCGTATCTTATGAAATACAACGTGGGGGACAAGTGTTTTTCATCCATAATAGAATTGAAAACATTAAAGAAGTTGCGGGCTTAATACAGCGATTAGTACCAGATGCAAAAATAGGTATTGGTCACGGACAAATGGAAGGCAAAAAACTAGAGCAACTCATGCTATCCTTCATGAATGGTGAGTTTGATGTTTTAGTAAGCACCACAATTATTGAAAGTGGATTGGATGTATCAAATGCCAATACCATTTTTATCAATAACGCCAATAATTTTGGGTTAAGTGATTTACACCAAATGAGAGGTCGTGTTGGGCGTTCTAACAAAAAAGCATTTTGTTATTTTATCACACCAGAATATTCGGCTATGACTGATGATGCAAGAAAACGAATCTCAGCACTTTCTCAATTTACTGAGCTAGGTTCCGGATTTAATATCGCCATGAAAGATTTAGAAATTCGTGGTGCTGGAGATTTACTTGGTGGAGAACAAAGCGGATTTATCAATGAAATAGGCTTTGATACATATCAAAAAATATTGAATGAAGCTATTGAAGAATTAAAAGAAAACGAATTTAAAGACCTCTATGACGATAAAGCCGAAGACAAAATTTATGTCAAAGAAATAACAATAGATTCAGATTTCGAATTGTTATTTCCGGACGATTATGTCAATAATATAACTGAACGTTTAAACCTCTACACTCAATTAAATCAGATTAAAACTGAAGAAGAATTACAAAAATTTGAATCTGATGTTATCGATAGATTTGGTGATTTACCAATTCCTGTAATAGACCTGTTTAATAGTGTTAGAATAAAATGGGTTGCTACTCAAATTGGTTTAGAAAAACTAATCATGAAGCAAGGCCGACTTATTGGTTATTTTATAAATGATCAACAAAGTGCGTTTTATCAAAGTCCTGGTTTTACAAGAGTATTAAGCTATGTTCAGAGTCATCCTTCTGCTTGTAAGATGAAAGAAAAACAAACCCGAGCTGGCTTGCGATTATTACTTACATTTGAAAACATTAAAACTGTACAACAAGCACTTAGCGTTTTAAAACCAATTGTGGCACAATAATAGTGCCTAATCAGAAAATTTTATTTCATGAAATATTTACTTCTTTTACTCATTTTACCTTTAGGTGTTTTTGGACAACACAATATAACTGGAAAATTTTCGCCTGCAAAAGATTACACTTACGCCTTTTTATACAAGTCGACGCCATCAGGTTCAAATTATATAAATAGAAGTAAAATAAATAGTGATGGCTCCTTTAATATTGCATTGGACTCGACAGCAGCTAAAGGGATATACAAAATCATCTATGCAACTCCACCAGAAGAGAACAATTTTGATTTAATTTATAGCGGTTTAGAAGATGTAAAATTGGAATTTAGCTTAGAAAACGGCCTTAAATTTATCGAATCTAATGAAAACAAATTATGGATTTCATACACCAAAAGTATGGAGCTCATTAATTTGACCATTAGCAATTTTTATGCCCAAGGGAGTACCAATGAAAAAGCTTATTTAGATATTTTTAAAACACTTAAAGAAACACAAGATGCCTTTGAAGGTGCAGCTTATGGGACCATAGCTATAAATTTCATAAAAGCAAACGCACCATATATTCCAAAGTCGTTTGAGGATGTTTCAACCTATTCAAAACACTTAAAATCTAATTATTTAAAACATATAGATTTCGGAAATCCAATTTTGCAGAGCTCCGATTTTTTAATGGAGCGCGTCATTACTTACATATTTGCTATGCCTCCTAACGCCGATGATGCAACCTATATTAGTCATATTGATGATTTGGTAGATTACATTGGTTTTAACAATCCTAAAATTAAAAAAAGCCTTCTCACAATGATTTGGGAAAACATGACCATTTTAGAAGAACCGGCAGTCGCTAATTATGTTTCTGAAACTTACCTTTTAGAACTTGCAGAATCAACTAATGACACTGATTTGATGAGCGCATTAACTAAATACAAGAAAAACAGCGTTGGCGAAAAAGCGCATAATTTTGAAATTTCTTATTCCGATAATGAACGTACCGTTAACACCAATTTACTTGACTTAAATACTGCAGACAATTATTTACTTATTTTTTGGAGTAGCACTTGTGGTCACTGCTTAGAAGAGCTACCAAAAATTAAATCATATTTAAAAAACAATTCATCTATTCAAGTAATTGCTATTGGCTTAGAAGAAAGTATTGATTCTTGGCAAAACGAAACACTCAATTACCCTAATTTTATACATGTTTTAGCAATGGGTAAATGGAATAGCCCTATTGCAGATGCATATGATGTAAATGGTACACCGTCATTCATTTTATTAAACAAGGAAAAAACAATAATTGACAAGCCAAAAGATTTTGACACTCTAATCTTGTCTTTAGATAAATTATAAATGAAAACGCTCAACCAATAAAAATTAGTTGAGCGTTCCAGAAACTAAATAACCAACCAAATTTAGCTTCTTTCATTTTCTCTTGGGTTATCTTTTTTAGCCGTTTTCTGCTTTCTCATTTTAGTCCTTTTATTTGCCTCACCATCATTGTCGTTAGCTTGTCTCAAAAATTGAATATATCCTCTACCTGTAAATTCGTAAAAGGTTCCAGATGACAAATGATAAAGCTCTATCCTTGCATCATTAATAACGCTTAATTCAAATTGTTCAATGCCAAAAAAATCATAATCTAATGTTAAGTTTTTAAGGTAAAAATTATCAGGTATATTGTTTACAAAATAATCTCCAGTATAATCCCAATAAATGTCATTGTAATCATTGACATCAAAGTCTTGTGAACTTCTAAACATTGAGTCGTTATTACCAGGTAAAAATTGCAAATAATTTTCGTTATCAAATTCATTGATGCTTCCTACTTGACTGGTATACGTCTTCTCCCAAGCTTCATATTCTTGCAAGAAATAATGAATATTGTCATAAAACACATAGTCATAATCAAAATCATTTCTTTGGTATCCATCAAGAAAATAAGATGTATCTGTATACGGATTATACAATTCGATTGTATTATAATCGATTTGATACACATCAAATGTTGAATAGCCATCAATAACATGATACACATCTAAAATCATATCATAAGCGTCATAATTACCTGTAGCTACTCCAAAACCGTTACCTTGACTACCAATACCAACAAGATTATTATTAGCGTACAAAACGCCGTTTCTAAACGATAACGTAAACGCCATATGCATCCAAGGGGTTTCTCCATAACCAATAGTTTCATTTAAATTCACATACCACAATTCATGTGAGCTTAATAATTGGTTTAAGGTCAGTCCTGGAGGCGGCACATAATCATCTATGTAAACCTCAGAAGAACATGATGAAAATAAGTTTGCTATTAAGGCAAAACATAAAAGTAATTTTAGTGATCTCATAGGTCGTTGATTTGATTTGTATATCAGTAAGAAACCAAAAGCTATGCCAAAAATAGATTTTAGACCTCAAGTCTTTAGAAAAATAACTTTTAAAATCGTTATTTTTGCGAAACAGAATCATTATGTAAACTATGGATAATTCTTTAAAATATGCTGTATTTGGAGCAGGAAGCTGGGCCACTGCAATTGTAAAAATGCTTTGTGAAAACCTAGATGAAGTAGGTTGGTACATGCGAAGCGTCTATACAAAAGAACATCTTTTAAAAGAACAGCATAATCCATCCTACCTAAGTTCGGTTGAGTTTAAAACCGAACAACTAAAGATTAGTAATGACATTAACGAAATAGCTGAATACGCAGATGTATTAATATTTGTAATACCATCTGCATTTATGTACAACGAATTAGCAAAGTTAGATGTAGATGTTTCGTCTAAAATAATTGTTTCTGCAGTTAAAGGCATAATCCCTGAAACAGGAAAATTGGTTGGAGAACATTTTCATCATGAGTACAAGGTTCCTTTTGACAATATTGCAGTAATTGCAGGACCGTGCCATGCAGAAGAAGTTGCCCTTGAACGCCTGTCTTATTTAACTATTTCTTGCTCTGATGACACTAAAGCAAAACATATTGCCGACCGATTATCAAGCAGCTATATTAAAACCAAAATAAGTGATGATATTATTGGTGTAGAATATGCTGTAATGCTTAAAAACATTTATGCCATTGCTGCTGGTATTGCGCATGGTTTAGGGTACGGAGACAATTTTCAAAGTGTTTTAATGAGTAATGCCATTAGAGAGATGAATCGTTTTATAAAAAAGCAGCATAAAATGAAACGAAACATCAATAACTCTGCTTATTTGGGTGATTTACTTGTAACTGGATATTCTGTATTTTCTAGAAACCGAATGTTTGGTAACATGATTGGAAAAGGCTACACCGTAAAGTCTGCTCAAATGGAAATGAATATGATTGCCGAAGGATACTACGCTGCAAAAAGTGCACATCTTATTAATGAACATGCAACTAAAAAGGCAAGATTACCTATAATCAATGCTGTTTACGCCATACTATACGATGGTAAAAACCCTAAAAAGGTAATCAAAAAACTTACCGATAAACTAAACTAAGTTATTTAACCAATACCCCTTTTACATCCATTAATGGAACGCTTTGCAAAGCCTTTTGATTAATACTGTTCTTAGGAAAAGAGTAGGTTTTTTCAAACATTTTATAACCCTCAAAAAAGGTAACCAAAAAGTTATTTGTCAACGTCAAAACATCCTCTTGCATCAATTCTATTTTGCCATAACTTTTAGGAGGCAAAACCTCTAATTTATGGCGCATGGTAGACGTAATCTTTTGGTCATCGTATCCTGTAGAAATAATAAGCACCATGTCAATAGGCACTTCTTTATCGTTAATGATGTAGGCATTCCAGTCTTGAGTTTTATAAACATCATTAAACTCACTTACTACAGCTACATATACACCTTCAACAACGGGTATTTCAATATCCTTTCTCATGGCTAATTACAATGCCGATTTAAACTGCTCTAAAAAGCGTACATCATTTTCACTCAATAAACGAATATCATTTATTTGGTGCAATAATAAGGCTATACGATCTATTCCCATACCAAATGCAAATCCAGAATATTCTTTAGAATCAATACCACAGTTTTCCAATACATTTGGATCAACCATTCCACAACCCATAATCTCTAACCATCCTGTACCTTTGGTCATTTTATAATCTGTTTCGGTTTCTAATCCCCAATACACATCTACTTCTGCACTTGGCTCTGTAAATGGAAAATATGAAGGACGCAATCTAATTTTAGATTTCCCGAACATCTCTGTAGTAAAATATTGTAGTGTTTGCTTTAAATCTGCAAAACTCACATCCTTATCAATATACAAACCTTCTACCTGGTGAAAAAAGCAATGTGAACGCGCCGAAATAGCCTCGTTTCTAAATACTCTACCTGGAGAAATGGTTCTGATTGGTGGCTGATTTTTTTCCATATATCTCACCTGAACAGAGCTGGTATGCGTTCTCAATAACACATCTGGATCTGTTTGAATGAAAAACGTATCCTGCATATCTCTTGCTGGGTGATATTCTGGTAAATTTAAAGCCGTAAAATTATGCCAGTCATCTTCAATTTCTGGCCCTTCACTAACGTTAAAACCTATTCTTGAAAAGATATCAATAATTTGATTTTTAACTATAGATATTGGATGTCTTGCTCCTATATTAATTGGAGATCCCGGACGAGATAAATCGCCATAAACGCCGCTATCTTCTTCCTTATTTTCAATATCCTCTTTTAAAGCTGCAACCGTATTTTGAGCTGCATTTTTCAATTGATTTATAGCTTGACCAAATTCCTTTTTTTGGTCATTAGAAATGTTTTTCAACTCTCCATAAAAATCATTTAAAATCCCTTTCTTTCCCAAAAACTTAATTCGGAATGCCTCAATTTCTTCTTTGGTATGCGCTTGAAATGCTTCTGCTTCAGCTTTAAACTCTTTAATCTTATCTATCATGATATCAATTCAAAATGACTGCAAATTTACTAAATCTTAAGCTATAAATTCTGCTTCTAAAAAATAGTTTACTATAGCTTCTTTCATTAAAATACTTTGTTCACCAGCTTTTAAATGCGGTAAGTCTTCCTTGGTTGTATAATGAGGCCAACCATCATCATCGATGTAATCAAACTCATAATAACCATAAGGCTCTAAAAGCCTGCAAATTGCAATATGCATAAGGTCTAATTTCTGATCTTTTTTAAACCTTCTGTTTAATTGCCCTAATTCCTGAACTCCAATTAAATAAATAATTGCGTCCAAATCTAAGGTGTCACCTTCGGCAAATTGCAATGATAGTTTCTCAACTACTGCATCCCATCGTTCTTTTAATTGTTCGTCCCTTGACATAATATTTTAAAAAAAGCAAAGTTAATAAACTATAAGGGACCAATGCATTTCTCTGCTACAAAATGGAGTAATATTATTTGTGTTCTTCTATATTTGTTTAAAATTGAAAAACCGATGAGCATTTTTGACATTGTTTTAGGAGCCTTACTCTTATTTGGATTGGTTCGCGGATTTATGAAAGGGTTATTTGTGGAAGTAGCTTCGCTTGTAGCTCTTGTGGCCGGTGTTTACGGTGCGATTCATTTTAGTAATTATGCTGCAGATGTTTTAGTAGAAAAGGTAGACTGGGAAGAAAACTACATCAATCTTGCTGCCTTTGCCATTACCTTTATTATTATTGTTTTAGTTATTGCCTTGGCAGGAAAAGCATTAACCAAATTAGCAGATTTTGCTGCCTTAGGAATTGTAAACAAGTTTTTGGGAGGTGTTTTCGGCGCTCTTAAATTTGGGGTGATTTTAAGTGTTTTACTTTTATTTTTTGACCGTATCAATACCACACTGCCATTTGCCGATGAAGAAGATATTAATAAATCTGTGCTATACGAACCTGTGAAATCTATAGTGCCCATGATTTTTCCAGACTTACTAAATAGTAATACAGAAACTGAAACAGAAGAAAACGAAAATCAACAAGTATAAAAAAATCCTCTAAGCAATAATCTTAGAGGATTTTCATTTTAATGTTCTTTTATCCAGGCTAAGCAAGATTTAAAATCTTCAAAAATATGATCTGTAGAAATCAAATCTGGTACAATATCAATGCGTTCTAACATATACAAGGGTTGCTCTAATACGCCCACAAGTAATACTACTTTTCCGTTTTGGGTGAGATTTAATAACACATCTTCCATGGCATATAATCCCGATTGATCCATATACTGCATTCGGTCTAGTCTAATAACCACAAATGAAGCATCATCAGGGATTTGTTTTGCCAACATTTGAAAATCACTTGTCGATCCGAAAAACAGAGGCCCCTTAATGTGTTTAATTACTACAGATGTTGTCAAATGTTCGGGCATACCCAATTCATCTTCCCATAATTCTTCTTTTAAAGGTTTAACTCCAGAACGTTTTGCTGTTAAATCTCCAATTTTCTTCATAAAGAATAAAGACGATAAAATTAATCCAATACCCACAGCATAAACTAGGTTCCAGAATGTTGAGAGTATTAATACTACTGTCATTATTAACACCTCCGAGCTTAATTTAATCGGTCCTAATTTAACGTCCTTTGGCAGGTTAGGTATAGCTTTTAACCCTTTATAATCCATTACCCCAATACCTACAGTAATTAAAATACCCGCCAAAACTGCAGCCGGAATTTTTGATGCTAAAGGTCCTATTGCTAACAAAATAAACAGTAACACTATACCAGCAATCATCCCTGATAATTTGGTTTTACCACCTGATTCAATATTTACTACCGTTCTAATTGTAGCACCTGCACCTGGCAAACCTCCAAACAAGGCCGAAATTGAATTCCCAATACCCTGACCTATCAGCTCCTTATTTGAATTATGTTTTGTTTTGGTCATATTGTCGGCTACAACACTTGTCAATAAACTGTCTATCGCACCTAAAAGGGCAAGCGTTAAAGCGGTGAACACATATGGCGCTAATGCCCCGAGACTGAGCCCTGTAAATATTTCGAAATGTGGCACTGGGAATCCAGATGGAATTTCTTCAATAGGAACATAATCTAAACTAAATCCCATCGCAATTCCAGACATCACTACCAGCGCTACCAAAGTACTAGGTATAGCGGTTGTGATCCGTTTAAAGCCATATATAATAAAAATTGTCCCTAAGGCCAATATTAATTCTAACCAATTTAAATGAGCTAATGCTTGCGGAATAGTTTTTAAAGCTCCTAAAGTGCTTGAAGCTTCATTTGCTGCCAAAGTTTTGGCTTCTCTATATATTTCTTCTTCCGTAACCTCTTGGGCTCTTTGAAGGGTTTCATTAAAATCTTCAAGAACTAGAATACCTTCATTGGCTTCCTCTCTTAATATTTTTTCGAGAATTAAATCTTCTGCAAGAGGCTTATATGTTTCAACAAATGCTTTATCATTTTCTGGATAATAACCTACGGCCGGTTGAATCTGTGTTATTAAAATTATTAACCCGATGGCAGTCATAAAACCAGACACAACGGGATAGGGTATATATTTAATATACTTCCCTATACCTAATACCCCTAAACCAATTTGGAATACTCCAGCCAGTAAAAAGACCATTAAAATTATAGGTAAAGAACTATTTACATCACCATCATTTGAAGCAATAATACCAGCAATTAAAACAACACTAACAGCCGTCATTGGTGCGGTGGGTCCTGATATTTGAGTACTAGTTCCTCCAAACAAGGCCGCAAAGAAACTTAAAAATATAGCGCCATATAATCCTGCATCTGGCCCGAGACCAGAAGCAACACCAAAAGCCAATGCCAACGGCAATGCAACAATTCCTGCGGTAAGCCCACCAAAGAAATCTCCCTTAAAATTAGAAAATAAATTTTTCATGAAATAAATTATAGATTAAGTTAACCATTTTTCTGTTGATGAAAAACATCAATTTTAAAACCCTAAACAACCTATATTAAGTCAGGTGGTGGATTGGTGCACTCCAGTTGTAAATTTTGATAAAAATTTGTGGAGTAAGGAATATAAGCTAATAAACTTCTCTCGGAAGTAATAAAATCTGAATCCTTAGTTTCATAAAACAATTCGTCAAGGTTAGAATTATTGGTTTCACTTGATTCTTTATCATTAGGTTCTAAATCAATAGTTATGACATAATTACAATCAAATGTTGACACAAATGAAGGTCCACAAAACGAGATGGAAAACAACAATGTAAAACAAAAGACAATAATTCTATTTGACATATTTATCGATTATCTTTTAAAGATACTAAATGAATAAGAAAAGTACTAATCTCTTACAAAGCCTTTACATCTTCGTTAGGTACCCATCCTGTTTTACCGTCTGATAATTTAATTTTTTTCCAGTTTTTTACAGTATCAATCAACTGCACTTTTGTGCCCTCGTGTAATTTAAAGGCTTCAGAACTCCTTAGATTAGGCTCTGTCTTTACTTGACTTTCTACCGCAAAAACTATAGCTGGATTATTTTTGCTTTCAATATTAAATTTCAAAAACGCGAATGTCAAACAAATTAATGCAACACCCATGGCAACACCACTACCAATAAATGACATTCTTTTTGTTGTTGACGCATAAGACAAAAAGTAAACCAAAAATAGAATAACAAACAAAACAGTCACCCCAACCGTAGCATAAGCCCATTGGTCATAGTTTAGAGTATTTACTGCATCTTTAACCACTTTCCTAAATCCTACATCAGGTAAAATTTCAATATCATCAATGGTCATATTTTGCGCAAAATTCAAATTATTTTGAATCTCTTTATCATTAGGGTTTAACTGCAATGCCTTTTCAAAATAGTAGATACTTGGTGCTATTCTGTTCATTTTATAATTGGCATTACCCAAATTAAAATACAACTCCTCAGAGTGTTTACCTCTTTCTAAAATAGCCTCATAGACATCAATAGCTTCTGCATATTTCCCTTCGTTATACAAGGCATTTCCTTTTTCAAATAAAGCCGTGTTTTGGGAAAACCCAAGACATGATATCAAAACAAATAAACTAAATAGTACTGCTCTCATTTCTATCTTAATTGCTTATCAATTTTTGAAATTACTTGAACTGATTTATCATAATCCTGTTGCATTTCAACATTAGTAATTGGAGTATACCTCGCCAATTCACAATTCTCAAGTAAGGCCACAAAGTCATTTACTGTTGAAGCATCAGCATTCATTTTAAGCAGCAACTCCTCGATGCGTTCCTTGCTCATTTCACTGGTTTCAATATGAAGTTTTGCTTTCAAATAATTATGCAATGCCTTTTCTAAAGCCACATAAAAAGCCTCCTTGTTTCCAAGTGCCTTTTTTGAAGTCGATAAAAATTTACGCGCCAGCTTATCTGCCTTTCTAATTCGGTTGCCATCAACATCAGCATCTCTTTGAGCCTTCTTTTTACGAACAACCATTGCTAAGGGAATTGCCAACAGCGGTAATATTAATGATGCCCAAAACTTAGTAGATTGAAAAAAGTGTTTACTTTTTACCGAGCTAAATTTTGTTTTCGTTTTTATAAATGCAAATTGAGTTCCTGACTCAATCACTCGCTGTTTATTGGTATTATTAACCGTCAAATTATTATCTCCAGTAGATAAATTAGTAGGCCCTTCTAAAACATCAATAACGATATCACCAGACGAAATACGTTTATATGATTTTGTTTTTAAATCGAAATAAGAAAATGAAACAGAAGGAATAGGGTACTTTCCTTTATACTGGGGAACGATGGTATAACTATCTGAAATACGTCCTTTCATTCCTTTTAAATCTGTTCTAACATCAATATTATGCTCTGGCTCAAACACCTCTAAAGAACTCGGCAATGACAACTTAGGCAATTCAAATAATTTTAAATTACCAGCACCTGCAACTTCAATGCGAGCCTGTAAAGATTCTGAAGCATTTAAACTCGTTTTTGAGGCTCTCATTTTAAAGGTAAAATCACCAACTGCACCGGTAAAATCGGAAGGTTTTCCTTTTTCTGGAAGTGGTTTTACATTCAAAGTTTTACTCCCTGCTGATACCGTTTTATGTACTTTAGTCATTAAACGCCCTCCAAAAATATCACGTCTATCTGTCGGAACATCAACCGTGATATCTAAACTTAGGGGTTCAATTTTTAATTTTCCTGTTTTTTGCGGATAAAGCACTGTTTTCCTTAAAACAACATATCTATAATCTTCTCCTTTGTAAGTCCCGTTCTTGACATTTAGTCCCTTGACCTCAATGTTTTGACTCCAAAAATCGTTATATCTCGGATTGTCAATTTCTCTCCAGTTACTTACTCCTGTATTAGGGGACACATAAAGTTTATAAACAACAGAAATAGCCTCATTAATGTATGGGCTAGTATTTGAAACTTCTGCTACTAAATGAATGTTTTCTGAGGCAATATAATGTGCATTATTTCCATCCCTGGGTTTATCGACTGCTTCTGTCACTGTAATTGAAATAGGCGAAGTTTTATAAATCTCACCTTCAATTTCTATTGCTGCCTGTCTAATTTTGAAGCTCCCTCTGCGTTTAGGTGCCAGAAAATAAGTGTATGTTTTAGAATACGAACGTTTTCCGTTTACCCAAGAATTACTCACCGCTTGGTTTGGGCCACCTACTACGGTAAAGTTTGAAAAATCTGGTGGATTAAAATTATCCCCATCCTTATTCATTTCAAAATCAATACGCAATCGTTCATTAATTCCGAGTTTCTTTTTACTCACCTTTGCTTCAAACTTTACTTGAGCAAAAGCAAACTGAGAAACCACCATCAGCAATGTTATAATGATACTCTTAAATCTCATTACCAATCTTTTTCCGTTTTAATTTTAACCCCTTTTTGCTTTTCAGCATTTATTTTTTCCTGGACTTTTTGTTCTTGATTGTTCATCGCCTCTAAAAGATTTTTTACTTGTTGAGGAGACAATTGACCCGGTTGTGGTTTAGGCTTCTTTTTGTCTTTCTTTTGATCATCTCCTTTACCTTCATCACTTTTATCTTCTTTAGGCTTTCCTTCATCATCCTTTTGATCTTCACCATCCTGCTTATCTTGATCGCCTTTATCCTCGTTTTGATCTTTTTTATCTTCTTGATCTTGCTTTTCTTCTTGGTCGTCCTTATCCTTATTTTCGTCTTTGTTTTCTTGGTCGTCCTTTTTATCTTTTTCGTTCTCTTTTTCCTGTTCCTCAGCACATTTTTTAGCAATCACGTAATTGTAACGGCTTTCGTCATCTGTGGGATCATTTCTAAGTGCATTTTTAAAAGCTTCAGCCGCTTCTTTACACTTTTCACTTTTCATTAAAATGTTTCCAATATTATGAAAAGCCATATGTTTTTCAGTCTTTGTTTTCGCCTTTTTAGCTGCTTGTTGATGTCTAAATAAGGCCTCTTCAAAATGTCCAGAGTTATAATACGTGTTCCCTAAATTGTAAGTGCCTGCCACATTAGTTGATTGTTCTGAAATTGCCTTTCTATATTCCATTTCAGCAGCAATGACATCCTCGCCATCAAGTAGTTCATTTCCGCTATAGACTAAATTTACAGCATTACGTTCTGCTTTCAACTCGGCATCATTTTTCTCTTGCGCAAAGCCCAATCCTCCGATAAGAAACACCACTAAAAACAAGAAATTTTTCATCTTTAAACCCTTTATAAGCTTGAATATTACTAATTTTTCAACTGTAACCATCATAAGTTTTCGTTAAATAAATTCAACTTACGTAACCAAGCCGTCTTACGATCCAACAAAAATATATCGATAAATAACAATAATAATCCGAAGCCTAAAAACCACTGAAACTGATCTTGAAAGTCAGCAAACTGTTTGGCTTCAAACTCCTTTTTATCCATTCCGTTAAGGATCTCTCTAATTTCCTCAACAACTTCCGCAGTCACCTTCCCTCTTATATATTTTCCGTTTGCTTCATCGGCAATCCTTTGAAGTGTTTCTTCGTTTAGCCTCGTGATAACAGTTTCTCCTTGGTTGTCTTTTTTATAATTTAAAACTACGCCGTTGCGCTTTATTGGTATCGGCCCTCCTTTTACATCTCCTACTCCAATGGTTAAAATTCTGATACCTTCATCACCCGCCTCTTCAGCTACACTTGCTGCTTCGTCACTATGATCTTCTCCATCAGAAATGATTATTAACACACGATTAGTTTGCTCCTCATCATCGTAATACGTTTTAGCCAAGTTAATAGCCTCATTGATGGCGGTACCTTGAGAAGACAACATATCCGTATTCATGTTCTGTAAAAACATTTTTGCAGAAGCATAATCTGTAGTGATTGGTAACTGCGGAAACGCCTTACCTGCATAGGCTATTATACCAACCCTATCACTCGCCAAATTATTAATAATTTGAGTCACCAGTTGCTTTGCTTTTTCCAGTCTGTTAGGTGCAATATCTTCTGCCAACATACTTTTTGAAACATCTACAGCAAAAACTATATCAACGCCTTCACGCTTTACAGTTTCTAACTTGGTTCCTATTTTAGGATTTACCAAGCCCATGGACAAACTTGCAATTGCTAAGCAAAACACCACTAATTTTAAAATGGACTTAAATCTTGATTTATTAGGACTTAATTTTCGGAGTAAATTAGAATCTCCAAAGTTTTTTTGGCTTCGGTATTTCCAAAACTGAAGTAACAAATAGAATAAGACAATTACAGGAATAATTGCCATAATCCAAAACCATATTTTTTCTTCTAATTGATACATCTTATATAAAACTTCTAAACACAGTTGAACGCAACAACACTTCTATAACTAAAAACAACAGTGCCAAAACTATTAACGGCCTATACTTTTCCTCGTAATTATAGAATTTAAACTCCTCTACTTCGGTCTTTTCTAATTTGTTTATCTCGGCGTAAATATCCTCTAACTTTTTATTATTAGTCGCTCTAAAATATTTACCTCCAGTAACCTCAGCAATTTCTTCTAAAAGCTCCTCGTCAATTTCTACCTGTACTCGTTTGTATTGAAATTTTCCATTTCTAATTGCTACTGGAGAAAGCGCCATTCCATTTGTACCAAGACCAATTGTATAGACCTTAATACCAAACTCTACAGCCAAATCACTTGCTATTTTAGGGTCTATCTGCCCCGAATTATTTACACCATCGGTTAGTAGTATAATGACCTTACTCTTTGCTTTACTATCTTTTAATCTATTTACAGAAGTAGCCAAGCCCATACCAATTGCGGTACCGCCTTCAATAATAGTATTGTATTTCACCTCATCAAGAGATCTTAACACGATAGATTTATCACTTGTAATAGGTGTTTTTGTATAGCTTTCTCCTGCGTATTCAACCAAACCAATTCGGTCATTTGGGCGGCCTTTTATAAACTCTGACGCTACATTTTTTAACGCATCTAATCGATTTGGAAGTAAATCTTTTGCTAACATACTTGCAGAAACATCGATAGCCATCACTATATCAATACCACGTGTGGTCTTTGTTTTGGTAGAAATATCAACCGTTCTCGGTCTTGCAATAGCTGTAATAATTAAAGCCATTGCCAATATTCTAAGTACAAACAATAGGTGTTTTACTTTAGGTAACCACGAATTTGTGATCTTAAACCCTTTTAGTGATGACACTTTTAACTCGGCCGTTTGCTTATTATGTTTCATCACATACCAAACGACAGCTAAGGGTATTATTAATAATAACCAAAATAACTCTTTGTTTAAAAACTCTATTCCTTCAAACATTATTCGGTTAGTTTTAATTCGACTGAATTTAATATTCTATCTGCAATCTCTTTGGCATATTGATCCTTAGCCTTCCAAGTAATAACAATTTGTTGCAACACATTTTCGGTAGTAAAATGAAGCAACACATACTCTCCTGAAACAGAATTGCCTCCATCTTCACTTGGCATATTAAAGGTTCCAAAAGTTTTAAGACCTTCGGCAGCATTAGGCGTTATAAACTGTTCTCTTTTCACCAAAATATCTGTAAACCCTTGTGCTTCAAATTGAGAAATATTACTTTCAGACACCTGAGGCAATTCAATTTTATTCTCCCCTTGCTCCTTAAATATTGACGTTGAAAGCACTACACCGAAGTCACTTAGTTTAGACTCATAGCCAAATGTTGTAACATCAATTTTATCTTTCATTTCAACAGGCACTTGAGATTCTACTCGTGCTAAAACCTGAGGCGTAGAAATCATAATTGGAGGCACACCGTATTGACTGTAAACCCACTTGCCTTCTAACAATTCTAAACTTGGATTATTAGAAATGGTATCCTTAACATAGTTAAAACCATACTTAACAGAAAAACCAATAAACAAGCCTATAATTACGACAAGACCTGCGCAGACAGAAATAATAACTTTACGTTTTTTCTTTTTGCGTTCCTGCTCTTCCTTGTATTTTTGATCTAACATTTTTTCTTGCTCAGTAGGTTCAGGAAGTGCTTCTTTTACATGGTCAATTTCTGAATCAATAGTATTTCTGTCAATTTCTGCCAAAGCAATATCTGGCTCACTTTTAGCAAATTTTACTAAATCGGCACGTTTTAATATATCTTGAATGTTTTTAATCGTCTTTTTATCAAGATCAATTTGGTTGCCTTCTCGCAATAAATTTAAACGATCAATAAGCTCATCGGTAGTACTTTCTAAGGCGTGCTCATATACTTTTTCATCCAAGTATTTTTTCACTACCAAAGTCAATTCTGAATAATAGGTTTTAATCTCTTCATTTTGAAGATAACTACTGTTCTCAAGATTTTTCAATGCCAACTTTGCCCTCTTATAAGGAGGCAGCAGGGCTATTTTCTCTTCTTCAGATAATGGCTTTTCACGCCATAAAAACCAATATAAAATAGCGGCTAATATGGCTAAAACAAGGAGGATAATTAAAAGATTAATCCACCAATCACCTGAAACCTGGTCAACTGAAATAATAGGTTTTATATCATATAATCCTTGTTTGGTGGTATCTACTTCTATCATGTTTACCTCAACCTTCATAGAATCTGTAAACAAGGTTTTATCCCCAATTATAATTTTTTGTCTTGGGATGGTATATTTACCTGAATCAAATTGTGTTAATCCATAGGTTTTTATAATTTGATAAATCGATCCGTTTTTTGTGGTATCTGGATCAAATGAATTGACCATTTCTAAAGGCGCAAACGACTGCCCTTCTGGAAAAACTACAAGCTGAGTGGTATCTACCTCCACTTCAATCTTGTATAAGATTTGCTCCCCAATTTTAATTGTAGTAGAATCTATAGCAGCTGTAGTCGTTTGACTAAAACCACTAAATGAGGCCAAACAAAAAAGAAAAAACAACAGTACGTTATTTTTCAAATTGATTTTATATTTCTGTTTTAATAACATAAATCTCAACACTTATCCTCTTTGTTTAAAATATCCCAATAGTTTTTTCACATAACTCTCATCGGTACGGCAATTAATAACACCCGCACCAGATTTAGTAAAACTATCTTTGTAATAACTTACGCGATCGGCATAGTAATTTGAATAATTTCGTCTTACAGTTTTAGACATTGTATTTACCAACATCAACTCTCCTGTTTCCTCATCTTGCATTTGAACCATACCAATATTTGGCATTTCTTCTTCCCTGTGATCATAAATTCTAATACCAGTCACATCATGCTTTTTAGCAACAATTTTCATGGTTTGATTATAATCTTCACCAATAAAATCTGATAAGACAAATACAATAGCTTTCTTTTTCATAACATTAGTCATGAATTTTAAGGCTCCTGCAATATTTGTGTTTTTGCTTTTTGGCTTAAACTCTATAAGTTCTCTAATAATTCTCAACACGTGAGATCGTCCCTTTTTAGGTGGGATAAACAACTCAATATCATCTGAGAATAAGATTAACCCAATTTTATCATTGTTTTGTGTTGCCGAAAAAGCAAGAGTTGCAGCAATCTCAGTAATGACTTCGTTTTTAAATTGAGAGGCGGTTCCAAAAAATTCAGAACCAGATATATCAACCATTAACATCATGGTTAATTCACGCTCTTCCTCAAAAACTTTTATATAGGGCTCATTATAACGCGCGGTAACATTCCAATCAATATTCCTAACGTCATCTCCAAACTGATATTGACGAACTTCACTAAAAGTCATACCACGCCCTTTAAAGGTTGAATGGTATTCTCCTCCAAATATATGATCAGACAATCGTCTTGTCTTAATCTCAATTTTTCGTACTTTTTTTAGTAATTCTTTTGTATCCATGAAGTATTTTAGATTGTTTTCTGTTGATTTTGCCTATAGCAATCAACCTAAGGGTGCTTTTTTTTAAGGCACCTCAATCACATTTACAATCTTATTAATAATTTCTTCTGAAGTTACATTTTCAGCCTCAGCTTCATATGTAATACCAATCCTGTGTCTTAACACATCATGCACAACAGCTCTCACATCTTCAGGGATAACATATCCTCTTCGTTTGATAAAAGCAAAACATTTAGCAGCAGTTGCCAAGTTTATACTACCACGAGGCGAAGCTCCAAAAGAAATAAGAGGTTTTAATTCTGATAATTTATATTTTTCAGGGTAACGTGTTGCAAAAATGATATCAAGAATATATTTCTCAATTTTCTCATCCATATAAACTTCACGAACCGTTTTCTGTGCTCTTAAAATTTGATCTACAGAAATAACTGGATTTACTTTTTCATATTGCCCCTTTAAATTAGCTCTTACAATTAATTGTTCTTCTTCTAATTTTGGGTAATCGATAACAGTTTTCAGCATAAAACGGTCAACCTGTGCTTCGGGAAGCGGATAAGTACCTTCCTGCTCCACTGGGTTTTGCGTTGCCATAACTAAAAACGGCTTGTCTAAAACAAAAGTTTCATCACCAATAGTAACCTGCTTTTCTTGCATCGCCTCTAATAGTGCTGATTGCACCTTTGCTGGCGCCCTGTTAATCTCATCAGCTAATACGAAATTTGCAAAAATAGGCCCCTTTTTAATAGAGAAATCATTCTCTTTCATATTGTAAATCAAGGTACCTACAACATCTGCTGGCAGTAAATCTGGAGTAAACTGAATACGACTAAAGCTACCATCAACAGCCTGTGACAAGGTGTTTATGGCTAAAGTTTTTGCCAACCCAGGCACACCTTCTAATAAAATATGGCCTTGACCTAACAAACCAATTAAAAGTCTTTCGACCATGTGCTTTTGACCAACAATTACCTTATTTAATTCAAAGGTTAACAAATCAATAAAGGCACTTTCTTTTTCAATTTTTTCGTTAATACTCTTAATATCAATAGTAGTTGTTTCTTCCATTCTCTCTTATTTTTCGGGCTCAATATAGTATGCTAATACGAGCATTGCAAATTGATATTTTTTTTTTGGTATAGCTGTTAATAATTGGTTAAAAATTAACAGCTCAACTTGGCAGGTATCGGCTTTAGTTTTCTATTTTTATTATTCTATTTAACCTTAAAACTAAGATGGGAAACTATTCTAAAATAATAGCTGGCACAATGACGTGGGGTGCTTGGGGTAAAAAACTCTCTAAACTCGAAATGAGCAACTTAGTTCATACTTGCTTAGAATTAGGGATTACCACTTTTGACCATGCCGATATTTATGGAGATTATTCAACTGAAGAAGAATTTGGTGCTGCATTAAAAGCGAGTAATTGTTCAAGACCAGACATTCAGCTAATCAGCAAGTGTGGGATACAATTGCTTTCCGAAAAAAGACCCAATACTATAAAACACTATAATTACAGCAAAGATTATATCATTGAAACCGCAAACAACTCGCTAAAACATCTACACACAGATTATTTAGACACTTTTTTATTGCATAGGCCGAGCCCTCTATTAAAAGTTGAAGAAGTTTTTGAAGCTTTTACCCGCCTTAAAAAAGAGGGAAAAGTAAAGACATTTGGAGTTTCTAACTTTACAAACACCCAAACCGAATTACTTTTAAATGCTGGTATTGACATCAAAGTTAACCAAATTGAATGCTCTTTAACACAAGCCTCTGCAATGTTTGATGGCTCTCTCGATTATATGAGTGTAAAAAACATACAGCCTATGGCCTGGTCTCCTTTGGGAGCTGTTTTTAAAACGGACAACCTAAGATCAAAGGATTTATTAAACCTTATCAATGTGCTTTGCGATGATTATAACGCATCAGCAGATCAAATTATATTAGCGTGGTTAATGCAGCATCCTTCCAGGATTATCCCTGTAGTTGGAACCACAACTAGTTCCAGATTAAAAAACGCTATTGAAGCAACGACTATAACATTAAATCTTGAAGATTGGTTTAAATTATTAGAAGCCGCTCAAGGCCAACCAGTCCCATAAAAACAAACAATGACCAAAACCGCTTTCATAACTGGGGCAACAAGTGGCATAGGCCGCTCTACAGCCCAAACCTTCGCAAATCATAATATTAATTTAGTATTATGCGGAAGACGTCAAGATAGACTTGACAGTTTAAAAGAAAAATTATCAGATAAGGTAAAAGTTCACACCTTAACTTTTGATGTAAGAGATAAAGTAGCTGTTAAAAACGCTATTACAGGACTCCCTGAAGAATTCAACACCATTGATATTCTCATTAATAATGCAGGTAACGCTCATGGCTTAGACCCGATTGAAACTGGAGATTTAACAGACTGGGACGCAATGATAGACATTAATGTCAAGGGACTTTTATATGTCAGCGAAGCTATTATTCCGCAAATGACTAAAAGAAAATCTGGGCAAATTATAAATATTGGGTCCTCGGCAGGAAAAGAAGTTTACCCTAAAGGCAATGTGTATTGCGGCAGTAAACATGCAGTTTTAGCGATTACCGAAGGCATGAGAATCGATTTAAACCCTTACGGCATTAAAGTAGGTGCGGTAAATCCAGGATTGGTCGAAACCGAATTTTCTAAAGTGAGATTTAAAGGAGAGGCTAAAGCAGATCATGTTTACACTGGCTACAAAGCTTTACAACCTGAAGACATTGCAGATATTATATACTTTGCTGTTTCAAGACCTCCACATGTTAATCTTGCCGATATTCTTGTGTTTTGCACCGCTCAGGCCAATAGTACTATAGTTAAAAAAGAGCAATGATTAATAAACGCTTACTTATCAAAAACCTTTTAGCTCACAATGATGAGAATAGTTTTTATGATAAAAAGCGAAAAATAAATATCTCTGATAAAGAAGGAAAAGCAAAGTTTTTAAAGCATGTTTGCGCACTTTCAAATAGCAATCCTAAAAACAACGCCTACATTGTTATTGGAGTTGAAGATGAAGATAGTACTATAACTGGCGTTGATTTTTTTGACGATAGTAAGATTCAAAATTTAATCAACGCTTATCTTACAAATCCGCCAATTGTCCAATATGAGAATATCCCTTTTCCTCATTTAACTGAAGAAAAAGTAGTTGGTTTAGTGACCATCAGGGCTCAAAACGGAATTACTTCGCTTAAAAAAAACATATGGAAATACTACGGTGGAACTGTATTTTTTAGAGACGGAAGCATTAGCATGCCCAAAGTATTTGATTTGAAAATTGAAGATATCAATTCTGAAATTGTCAACGCCATAGAAAACCACGCTCAAAACAACATTCAATACACCTTAGATGGCGTATTCGAATTTTACAATTCTAAGCGAGATTACAACCCTACTTACAAAGTATTTAAGGAGTATTTTGTAATGTGCTGGGCAGGGCAAAAGAAAACGGTTAAGGGAAAAGACTATTATTCCCGAGTAGACATTGAACTAATTAATGAGCAGGTGAGATTATTTTACTCTGCTTTAGATGAAGTTTCTATTGCTTATAATGGTGATTATTTCAAGATTACTGAATATGTAAAATTAGGATTAAAAGAGAACTACAAATTTTACCCTTTAGAAGAAACATTAATAAAATTTTCAAACAACGCGACATATTCCATTACTAGCGAATTGATTTTTGATCCACCTCAATTTGATAAGAAATCACTGCATCATATTTACAACTCAAATAATGCCATTATTGAAAAGTTAAAAAAGGGGTATTCACTATCTAAAAATGAAGAAGAAGATTTACAAAATTTACCAGAAACTCATCTGCTTTGTTCCCTTAACGGATTTCCTTTAGCAATGGATAAATTAAATGAATCTAAGACCGTCATCAAATCGTATAATTCTACTGTTTATCGACAATTGAAGGAGGCTCTAAGAATTTTGAGAAAGGTAAAATACAACTAATTGTGTTAACTATACAAAAAGCACAACCAGCCATATTAATTAACACACCAATTATAATATTTGTTCTATTAACAAGCTAATTAGCAGTAGTTTTACACTGCTATTAATCAATTAAATCGCCTTATTTATTCTGTACTTTTTTAAGTATTGTTTATAAGGCTTTTTTTTGCTCCCAACTGTAACTAAATTAGGAGTAGAATAATGATTTCTGCCGGAAAAAATCCTATCAAAGCGTATAGTAACTTATAATTTGACTTTCTCTTCTTTTTAAACATAAAAAGCCGTTTCGTAAAGAAACGGCCTTTTATAAATTATCGTATCTCGATTAATTATAAATCAAATTTGATGCCTTGAGCTAAAGGCAATTCGTCTGAATAATTAATAGTGTTAGTTTGACGTCTCATATACACTTTCCATGCATCAGACCCAGACTCACGTCCACCACCAGTTTCTTTTTCACCTCCAAAGGCTCCACCAATTTCAGCTCCAGATGTACCGATATTTACATTGGCAATACCACAATCAGAACCAGCATATGATAAAAACTTCTGAGCTTCTTTCATGCTTTCGGTCATTATAGCAGAAGACAATCCTTGAGCAACGCCATTTTGCAAAGCAATAGCATTTTCTACTTCACCTGTATACTTCATTAAGTATAATACAGGAGCAAATGTCTCATGTTGAACAATCTCGAAGTGGTTTTCAGCTTCAATAATTGCTGGTTTAACGTAACATCCAGATTCGTAACCTTCACCTTCTAAAACGCCACCTTCAACTAATACTTTACCACCTTCAGCTTTTGCTTTTTCAATTGCAGCTAAATATGTGTTTACAGCATCCTGATCAATTAATGGTCCGATATGGTTCTTTTCATCTAAAGGATTTCCTATAGTTAATTGGCCGTAAGCACCAACAATAGCATCTCTTACTGTATCATAAACAGATTCATGAATGATTAATCGACGTGTAGATGTACAACGTTGTCCAGCAGTACCAACAGCGCCAAAGACAGCACCAGGAACCACTACTTTAAGATCAGCAGTTGGCGTAATAATAATTGCATTGTTACCACCTAACTCTAATAACGATTTCCCAAAACGCTCAGCAACAGTTGCTCCAACTATGCGCCCCATTCTTGTAGACCCAGTAGCAGATACTAACGGGATTCTTGAATCCGTTGTCATAAACTCCCCAACCTTATAATCACCATTAATGATACAAGAAATACCTTCAGGTAAGTTATTTTCTTTTAATATATCAGCAATGATATTTTGACAAGCTACAGCACAAAGGGGTGCTTTTTCAGAAGCTTTCCAAACACAAACATCACCACAAATCCAAGCTAAAGCCGTATTCCATGCCCAAACAGCAACTGGAAAGTTAAAGGCAGAAATAATACCAACAACACCAATTGGATGCCATTGTTCTCTCATAACGTGACCTGGGCGCTCAGAAGGAATAGTTTGACCGTTTAATTGACGAGACAACCCAACAGCAAAATCACAGATATCAATCATCTCTTGAACCTCACCATAACCTTCTTGCAAAGATTTACCCATCTCGTAAGACACCAATTTACCAAGAGGCTCCTTTAAGTCTCTTAATTTGTTACCAAATTGACGTACAATCTCACCTCTTTGAGGTGCAGGCATATCTCTAAATGACAAAAATGCTTTAGTCGCAGAATCCATCACTTTATCATAATCTTCTCTTGTCGTTGTTTTAACTTTTCCAATTAGTTTTCCATCAACTGGAGAATAACTTTCAATGACATCTCCACTTGCAAAATTATTTGATCCCGTAGATGACCCATCGTTTAAAGCCTTAACACCTAACTGGTCTAAAGCTTCTTGAATTCCGAAATCAGTAGCAACTGCTTCCATATATATAGTTTTTTAAATTTATTGAATTTGATGCGAATATAGTAATTTATTAGCCTTCTTTTAGAACAATTAAATCTTAAAGCCCTAACTTTAAAAGCCTAACCAATTTCCTAAAACCAATGTCTAAGTTTAGTCTTTTATGTATTGCTCTTTTATTATTTTTTTCTTGCGGTAAAACTCAAACACCCAACACTAATTTTGAGCCTAAACCTGAGTTTTCAATTGTAATTCACGGCGGTGCTGGACCAATTAAAAAAGGGAATATTCCTCCAGAAATTGAAGCCAAAATAGAAGCTAAACTCGAAGAAGCCATAAAAAAAGGCTACGACATTTTAAAAAATGGCGGTACGAGTTTAGATGCCGTTCAACAAACCATAATGGTTTTAGAAGACTCCCCCTTATTTAACGCTGGAAAAGGCGCGGTGTTTACAAATGAGGAAACAAACGAGCACGACACTTCAATCATGGATGGTAAAACCTTAAATGCAGGTGCATCTTCAGGGACGACAATCGTTAAAAATCCAATTAATTTAGCCAGAGCTGTAATGGACAATTCGCCACATGTCATGCTATCGGGAAAGGGAGCAGAAACTTTTGCCAAAGAACAAGGTTTACAAATTGTGGAACCAAGTTACTTTTACACAGAGAGAAACTTTAAGGAATTAATCTGGGTTAAAGAGAATGAAAACAAGAACGCTTCAAAAAAAACGGCCTATCATAATGAAAAACTAAAAGGCTCTAAATTTGGCACTGTTGGCTGTGTTGCCTTAGATAAAGATGGAAATTTAGCTGCGGGCACATCAACCGGAGGAATGACAAACAAGCGCTGGGGACGCATTGGTGATTCTCCTATCATTGGCTCTGGTACTTATGCTAACAATAACACCTGCGCCATTTCAAGTACGGGTTGGGGTGAGTATTTTATTCGCGCACAAGTAGCTCATGACATTTCTGCTCTGATGGATTATAAAGGTCTAAGTTTGAAGCAAGCTTCAAAAGAAGTTCTTGCTAAAGTAAAAACCCTTGGGGGTGATGGCGGGGTAATTGCAATTGACAAAAACGGCAATATGGTTTTTGAATTTAACACAGAAGGGATGTTTAGAGCTTCCATGAATGATAAAGGCAAATTGATTATTGGAATGTACAAGGAGTAAAAAATTCAATCCTTAAAAAAAATTAGAAGTTTAACATCCAAAAGTCAAAATTCACTCGTACATATATTACGAAAAAGACTACGTTTGCACTATTAAGTCTCAATTAAACTTCTACTCCTATGTTATTAAAAAAAATTGTAATCCTCTGCCTTTGTATCGGGACACTTTTGTCTTGTAATTCCAAGAAAAAAGATCCTGATAACATTTTTAAATACAAGGATTATATTTCATACACCAGCACAGGACCTTTATCTATAGAAGATGCCATTTTTGTGAATTTAGCCGCCCCAATTAACGGTTGGCAACCCGGACAAACCATAGATGGTAGTTTTATTTCTTCAGCTCCAAAATTCAAATTTTCTGTAGTTACAATAAGTAACCGCGGATTTAAAATTGTTCCAGAAACTAATCTACAACCTGACCAGGAGTACAATATCAGTTTAAGTCTAAACGAGCTTTACCCCAATATCCCTGAAGGTTTTAAAACATATACCTTCAAAACCTCAACCATAGCACCAAATTTTAACGTTGTTACAAATGCTTTACAATCTTACGGCCAGGAGTGGCAATATTTAGAAGGCGCTATAAAATCTGCTGACAAAATAAATTTAGAGCAAGCTAAGCAACTTGTAATTGCTTCACAGGAAAACCGATCTTTAAACATTGAATTTGACGAAGGCTATGAAACTGGAACTTACTTTGCCTTTAAAGTAGATAGTATTCAGAGAAAAGAATTGGATAGTGAAATACTAATTTCATGGGATGGTAGTGCTATACAATCGGATAATACGGGAGAAAACACCATTCAAATACCGGGTAAAAACAACTTTACAATAATTGATGTTACAGCATATCAATACCCAGAGCAGCACGTTTCTATTAACTTTTCAGACCCAATCCAAAAGCAGCAAAACTTTGATGGTCTTGTAAGTTTAGAGAATGTAAAAGATATTAGATATGTGGTAAGAGGAAATGTCTTGAAATTGTATCCTGACACTAACTTAATGGGAGATGTGATTTTAGATGTGTTTACAGGAATTAAAAACACATCGGGATATAAACTTAAATCTACCTTCTCACAATCGGTTTCTTTTAGAGCTAAAAAACCAAGTGTAAGATTGGTTAATAGCGGCTCTATCCTACCAAATTCTGATCATTTAAACTTCAACTTTGAAGCTGTAAACTTAAAGGCGGTTGATGTTAGGATTATTAAAATATTTGAAGATAATGTGCTTCAATTTTTGCAAAGCAACAACATAAATAGTGATAGGCAAAGTGCGATTAGACGAGTAGGAAGACGCGTTGCCAAAGCCACCATACCTCTTATAAAAAACACCAAAGAAAACTCTGGGCAATGGAAGGCTTATGGTATCGATTTATCAAAATATTTTACGGCAGATCCCGGAGCAATATACAGAGTAGAACTTAGCTTTAACAAACACTATTCGTTGTACAATTGCAATGCAAGTTCAACGGCTTCAAATGAAGACGATTTCTATGAAGATGAATATTACTATGACGAAGAAGAAAACTATAATTCGTATTTAGACTCAAGTGAATTTGACGAAGATGATACTGAAGAAGCGTATTGGGATGACCGAATCTATTCGTATAGAAATTTCACTTATAACTGGCAAGAACGTGAAAACCCATGTCACGATGCTTATTATAATGAAGACCGAATTATTGCCCAAAACTTAGTAGCTTCAAATATTGGAATCATTGGAAAACGGACCACCAATAATACTTATCATTTTGCGGTAAATAACATTCTTTCTACAGCTCCAATAGGGAAGGCTAATATTAAAATCTACAATTTCCAACAGCAAGAAATTGGATCTACAACAACCGGAAATGACGGTTTAGCAAAAATTCAGACCAAAAAAAATGCGGCTTTTGCCATTGCAAGTTTCAATAATCAAGTATCCTATTTAAGACTCACAGATGGTAAAGCATTATCATTAAGCAAGTTTGATGTTTCTGGTAAAAAACTACAAAAAGGACTTAAAGGTTACATTTACGGGGAGCGTGGAGTTTGGAGACCTGGAGATACTTTACACCTTTCTTTTATGTTAAGTGATAATGCCAATCCTTTGCCAGAGGGACATCCCGTAAAATTAGAAATAAGCGACCCTCAAGGCCAACTTGTTTATAAAACCATTTCAACTAATGGATTAAACAATTTTCATCGTTTTAATGTACCAACCTCTTCTGAAGCCAAAACAGGAAACTGGAATGCACAAGTTTCTGTTGGAGGTGCTTCGTTCAATAAAACCTTAAAAATTGAAACGATTAAGCCTAACCGACTTAAATTAAAATTAGATTTTGATCAAGAGTTACTTTCTTCAGAACAACCAATAGCTGGAGAATTAAGTTCTACTTGGCTACACGGCGCCGTTGCTAAAAATCTTAAGGCAGAAATAAAAGCAAAATTCTCAAGTACAACTGAAGGATTTAAAAATTATCCAAACTATAGCTTTAATGATCCAACCAGAGATTTTAGCACTGAGGAATTTGATGTTTTTGAGGGTAAATTAAATGAAAACGGAACTACTAATTTTAGAAAATCGATTTCTATTGGCAATCAGGCACCTGGATTACTTAAGGTGCAGTTTTTAACTCGCGTTTTTGAAAATGGTGGCGATTTTTCTATGGATGCCTTTTCAAAAACATATGCACCATACAAGTCTTTTGTTGGTTTAAAACTCCCAGAAGCCGATACCTATGGGTCCTATGCCACTGGCGACAATCACCAATTAAACATTGTAGTAATAAACGCAAAAGGAAAACCTGTTAAAAGTGACAAGCTTCAATTAAAGGTTTACAAAATCAATTGGAGATGGTGGTGGGATTCTTCACGAGATAATTTATCACGCTATAACTCCAGTGCATACCATGAACCTTATATCTCAAGAACACTATCTACCGATAGTAATGGGAAGGGATCATTTAAACTCAATATTCCAAAACACCAAAGAGGCCGGTATTTGGTTAGAGTTATAAATCCTAATAGTGGACACGCAACAGGAGCAACCATGTATTTCTATGATAACTGGTGGGAACAAAGCCCTTCTTCAGACAAGGAAGCTGCAAAAATGCTTGTGTTTTCTTCGGATAAAAAGAAGTATAATGTTGGTGAAACTGCGGTTATAAATTTCCCATCAAGTTCAGAAGGTAATGCACTTATTAGTATTGAAAACGGTACTGAAATACTTAAACAACAGTGGGTTAAAACCACAAAAGGAATGTCTAAAGTAGAGATTCCTATTACTGAAGAAATGACACCTAACATCTTTGTAAATATTTCATTATTACAACCCCATGCTTCGGTTAAAAATGATTTGCCTGTGAGATTATATGGTGTTATTCCTTTGCTTGTTGAGAATCCAGGAACACTAATTCAGCCAGAGATTACAATGCCAAAGTCCTTAAAGCCTGAGCAAGAGTTTGAGGTTTCAGTTTCTGAAAAAACCGGGAATGCAATGACTTATACAGTTGCGGTCGTTGAAGAAGGACTATTAGATCTAACCCGATTTAAAACACCAAATGCTTGGGACACCTTTTATGCAAGAGAAGCTTTAGGAGTGAAGACTTGGGATTTATATGATGATGTTGTCGGTGCCTATAGCGGTAGTATTGACCAAGTTTTTGAAGTTGGTGGCGATGGAAGTGCAGCTGCAGGAAAAAAGAAAAAAGCAAACAGGTTTAAGCCTGTTGTAAAATATTTGGGGCCATTTTATTTAGAAGATGGCAAAACCAATACCCACAAAATAAAACTACCCAATTATATTGGATCTGTTCGTACAATGGTTGTTGCGGGAAACACAAAAACAGCAGCCTACGGAAACGCCGAAGAAACCACTGTTGTAAAGAAACCGCTAATGGTTTTAGCAAGTTTACCAAGAAAACTATCTCCAGGAGAAAAGGTAACACTTCCCGTTACTGTTTTTGCAATGGAAAAATCTATCTCTAAAGTAAAATTATCTCTTAATTTAAGTAACGGAATTAAAGTTATTGGGGATCAAAATCAACTATTATCATTTGATAGACCAGATGAAAAAATGGCGTATTTTGATTTAGATGTCTCCGATTCAAGAGGAGTTGGAACCATTGAAGTCATTGCAACATCAAATGGAGAAACTTCAAAATATAAGGTAGAATTAGATGTGTTTAACCCTAATCCTTTTACATCAAAAACTACCGATTTAGTTTTAGATGGGACCACAACACAAAGTACTGTAGTAACTGCTTTTGGTGAGACAGGAAGCAACACGGCAATTTTAGAATTTTCAACATTACCTCCAATAGATTTCACTAGGCGACTTGAATATTTGATTAGATATCCGCACGGATGTGTGGAACAAACCACAAGTAGTGTCTTTCCTCAGTTATTTATGGGAGATATTTTCGATTTACCATCTAATAAATTAAATGCCATAAATAATAATATTAAAAAGGGCATTGCCCGTTTGAGTCATTTTCAGCTTCCTGATGGCAGTATGTCCTATTGGATGGGAGAAAACAGAACCAGTGATTGGGGTACAACTTATGCTGGTCATTTTCTGATTGAAGCAGAGAAAAAAGGATACGTTCTCCCGCTAACTTTCAAATCTAATTGGATACGATATCAGCAAAAAGAAGCCAGAAACTGGAAACCAACATATAATAGTTATAATTCGGATTTAGCCCAGGCCTACCGACTTTATACCTTAGCATTAGCAGGTCAACCAGACTTGTCTGCTATGAACAGGCTGAAGGAATTTGAAGCGTTGTCAAACGAAGCGCGTTGGAGATTGGCAGCTGCATATGCCTTAGCAGGACAGCGAGAAGCGAGCATAAGTTTATCCCAAAATGCAAATTTAAATTTTGGCTCAAATACTTATGACTATAGAACCTATGGCTCAACAGACCGAAATAGAGCTATGGCATTAGAAACTATGGTGCTTACTAATAATGGAAATACTAGAGAAACAGCACAATATATAGCCAATGTGCTTTCTGGAGATCGTTGGTTAAGCACACAATCAACAGCTTATAGCCTTTTGGCCTTATCAAAAATGGTAACCTCAAACGGTGGAAAATCAATGGCTATTAAGTATACGATTAATGGAAAATCCCAAACGCTTAACACCACAAAAAGTATAGCCCAAAGAGATTTGTCTTTATATGAAAACAAATTAGATTTAACCATTGAAAACCAAAAAGACAACACTGTTTATGTTAGAGTTCTAAATTCTGGCAAACTCCCTTTAGGTAAAGAGATTAGTAGCACTAAAGGATTAGACGTAAATGTAACATACAAAACATTGAGCGGAGAAATAATTGATGTTTCTAAGCTACAGCAAGGTCAAGATTTTGTGGCGTCCATTAGCATTAAAAATTTAAAAAATGAAGCTGTTAAAGATGTCGCTTTAACACAAATATTTCCTTCTGGATGGGAAATTATCAATACTAGGTTTTCTGAATTTGGGGAAGCTACAGCAAACCATGCACGTTATATTGATATAAGAGATGACCGCGTTAACTATTATTTTGATATGTCTTCTGGCGAATCAAAAACATTTAACACCATGCTCAATGCATCTTACTTAGGACAATATTATTTACCTGGTGTGCAAGCAGAAGCTATGTATGATAACAATTACTTTGTTAGAGGGCTTGGAAAATGGATTACTATTAACAAATAAAAGACATATGGGGGTCTGAAAAGATCCCCTTTTATTAGCGTTTTAAACTGAAATGCCCAAAATAACTTTGGTCATCAATTCGGATTGAATACCAGTAATCTGAAGATGGCAATGCCGAACCGTTAAATGTACCATCCCAAGAAAATGGTCCCTTAACAGAGCTCACAAGCAATCGGCCAAAACGATCAAAAATACTGACTTCATACGATCTATAATATTCAATCCCAGCTAAATCAAAAGTATCATTATAACCATCACCATTTGGCGTGAAGAATTTAGGAATTACAAAATGTAAGTAATCGATAACTGCTGCTCCACAACCATTGGTTTCTCTCACTGTAATTGAGTATAACCCACCAGATGCATTATTAAATAATGGTGATTGCTGATAGTCTATTCCATTTAAAGAATATTCGAAATCACCTTCATTACCCATAATTACCATAATATCATTACCATCAACCGCTATAGATTCAATTATAGGAGAATCAATTTGAATTAATTCAATGGTTTTGACCTCAGAGCATCCATTACCCTTGGTTACCAAAACAGTATAAATACCTGGAGTGCTAACAGTAATCTGAGAAACCGTCTCGCCCGTATTCCATAAATAATAGGTATCAATTACATTGGCATATAATGTCGTTTCTTCTCCTTCACAAAACCATTGTACTTCATCTTCAACTACCGGTGCTTGAAGCAAATTCACTTCTATTTCTGTTCTAAATTGTGATTTACAGCCTCCCATTTCAGACACCGCTTCGGCATAATATACACCTTCAGATTCGGGATAAAATGTTGTACTGTTTTCAAGAAGCAATTCGCCGTCACTTAATGAATCATACCAGTTCACAATAACATCATCGGGTACTGAGACAGAAATCTCACCAAAATCATCACCACAGAAACTCACATCGCCATCAGATTGTGGTGCATCGGGAATAGACATAAAATCCACAACAAACTCTTCAGAAATTGAATTACAATAGCTGTTACCTAAATTTAACTCGTCTTGTGCAAATTTCACTCTAAAGGAAGTGGGTTCAAAAATAATAGGTGTGGTATAACTTTCTTCTACAGCTCCAGGTATATCTTGCCAAGGGCCATTGTTAGTGCTTTTTTGCCATTGGTATGCATGACTATCAAAAACCGAATAATCAGGAACCGCCGTAAATACCTGTGATTGGACTACTTGACCTGCGCATTCTACTATTTCATTTTGAAGATTTTCATCTTCAATTACCACAAAGTCTCCACAAGATTTGAATTCTATATCATCAATAGCCAAGTCATTTCCACAACCACCAGGAGCATTATTAATCATTTTCAAAATCACTTCACCTTGACTTGGTAAAGTCTGAAATACTAAGCCGTACTTTTCCCAAACCGGATTAATTGTACCTTGAATAGCCCCAGTATCTCCTGATGCCAAAAGATTAGAATCTGAAGCATCCCAAATTTCAAATTTTACATTTATTGGGATTCCACCATTATCGCAAAACGGATTATTTCCTGGCAATAAATTAATTAACCAAGCCGAAAACTCATACGATGTGTTTTCACATAATCCAGTAATTGAAGTTCTAAAAAATTCGCCAGCAGTATAATCGGCATTTACAACCAAACATTTTCCATTAGTATCGTTTGGTGTATGATCTGGAGTATTGTGCCAACCATACCAATTGGTAGTTGAAGACACGGTGTAAAACCCGTCGTTTGGCGCCTCACTAGCATAAGTATAGGTCGTTGTTCCCAATGCCAATGGTGGCCCGGTAGTAGTTCCTGATCCAAAATTTTCAGTAAAAATTGGAACGCCCGAATTACCTTCGCAAAATCCCAATTGCGCATAGGAATAAACGCCCACTAAAAGGAATACAACGAAACTTAAAAAATGCTTAAACCGTGATGTCAAAGTTAAAAAAACGTAGAATTATACCTCCTCAAAATTACGTTATTGTTCTATATTAGTAGTCGATTTTGAAATCAATCTACGCAATCGTTTTCGTTAAACTTCAAAAGTCATAACCTTCTGAATTAAATTTATTTTATGCAATCACAAAACCACTACTACGCCGTTATATTTACATCAGGTCTTAATAAAAAAATTGAAGGTTATGAAGAAATGGCAAATCGTATGGAACAGCTCGCCAAATCTCAAGATGGTTTTTTAGGCATTGAAAGTGCACGAAATGAAATAGGGATTACTGTTAGCTATTGGCAAACTTTAGACGATATTAAAGCGTGGAAAACAAACTCAGAACATCTTTTAGCTCAAAAAAAAGGTATTGAAGAATGGTATGACTGGTACAATGTAAAGATCTGTAAAGTTGAACGTGAATACAGCAAAAGTTGAAAAACATCCTTTCATATTTTTATAGACATAAGATTAAAACCTTAGTGGTTTTATTATGCAGTATTGCCTATTATTTTTGCTTACCTAAGGTGCTTTTTAGCGAGCCTACTGCAACAGTAATTACAAGTAATGATTCGCGATTATTAGGGGCTAAAATTGCTGATGATGGCCAATGGCGATTTCCTTTTTCAGATCGAATTCCTAGTAAATTTGAAACCTGTATCCTTCAATTTGAGGATGCCTATTTCTATGATCATCCTGGATTTAATCCTGTATCAATTTTTAAAGCACTAAAAGATAATTTATCGTCTAAAAAGGTAAAACGAGGAGGCAGTACATTAACCCAGCAAGTTATAAGGTTGTCGCGAAAGGGCAAATCGAGAACTTATTCAGAAAAGCTCAAAGAAATTGTATTAGCTACACGACTTGAGTTGAGACACAGCAAAAAACACATTTTAAATTTATATTGTAGCAACGCTCCTTTTGGAGGAAATGTAATAGGATTAGAAGCTGCTTCATGGCGATATTACAACAGAAGCCCTTTTGATTTATCGTGGAGTGAATGTGCAACTTTGGCGGTTTTACCAAATGCACCCAGTTTAATTTACCCGGGTAAAAACCAGAAATTTTTATTAGCGAAAAGAAATAGGCTTCTAAAAAAACTTTGGGAGAATAACGACATTGATGAAATGACTTATAAATTAAGTTTGTCAGAACCGCTTCCTCAAAAGCCCTTTCCTCTTCCGCGTTTAGCCCCTCACTTATTGCAGAAAATTAAAAATTCTAATTCTGGGCAATCCATTCAGACAAGTATTGATTATGAATTACAATTTCGTGCAAATCAAATTGCAGCTTCGCACTATTTAAGATTAAAACAAAATGAAATATTTAACCTAGGGATTCTTATTATTGACGTTAAAACCCGAAAAGTACTGAGTTATATTGGTAACGCTCCCACTGATGCCAAGCACCAAAAAGATGTTGATGTTATTAATAAGGCAAGAAGCACCGGAAGTATTCTAAAGCCCTTTTTATATACAGCCATGCTTGACGCTGGAAATTTACTTCCAAATAGTTTGGTTCCAGATGTACCTACTGTTTTTGGGAATTATAAACCTCAAAATTACGATAAGACCTTTGATGGTGCCGTACCCGCAAGTGAGGCTTTATCTCGCTCTCTCAATGTACCAGCAACTATTATGTTAAAAGAATATGGCTTGCAACGGTTTTACAACCAACTTCAAGAGTTAAAATTTAAGGACCTTCGTTTTAACGCTAATCATTATGGATTGTCATTAATTTTGGGTGGTGCTGAGAGTAACCTATGGGATTTATGTAAAAATTACGCAGCATATTCTGGCACTGTAAATCATTTTAATGAACACTCGAGTCAATATTTCACCAATGAGTTTTGTGATTTATCTATAATAAATTCTGATGTTCAAAATTTTGGCAAGCTTACTCAAGATAAAACCATATTTGACGCTGGCTCTGTTTATATGACCTTAAATAGCATGAAGCAAGTGAACAGACCAGAAGGCGAAGACAATTGGGAGTATTATGACTCTTCTCAAGATATTGCTTGGAAAACTGGAACAAGTTTTGGGTTTAGAGATGCTTGGGCCATTGGAGCAACAAAAGATTACGTAATAGGCGTTTGGGTAGGAAATGCCGATGGAGAAGGAAGACCAGGATTAGTCGGCCTACAAGCAGCAGCTCCATTATTATTTGACCTTTATGCCTTACTCCCAAAATCTAATTGGTTTTCAAAACCTTATGATGAGCTTACAGAAATAAATGTATGCAAACAAAGCGGATTTAGAGCAGGTGTAAATTGTGATGAATTGAGGCAGGAGTATGTCCCTAACTCTGGTTTAAAAACCGAACCTTGCCCATATCATATCACAGTACATTTAGATCAAACCGAAACCTATCAAGTCAATTCATCTTGTGAAAATATTTCACAAATTACCCAGAAGTCATGGTTTCAATTACCTCCACTTATGGCCTATTACTACAATACAAAAAACCCGTATTACAAATCTCTTCCGCCTTATAGAGAAGATTGTTATTCGGATCAAGGTGAAATCATGGAGTTTATATATCCTAAAAACAATCAAAATATATTTTTGCCTTTAGATTTTAATGAAAAACAAAACCCCGTAATTCTTAAAATTGCACATTCAAAACCGGCATCTAAAGTATATTGGTATTTAGATGCAGAATATTTAGGACTAACTAAGGACATTCATGAATTGGCAATTTCACCTATACCTGGAGATTACAAACTAACGGTAGTTGATGAATCTGGCTTTGAAATTTCAAAACAGATAAGTTTTACAAACTAAAACTCTAAAATTATTGTCCTACGAAATATTGTTTATTTTTGTCGGAATCAAATATGTCATTCAATATGTTAGAAACTACAAAATTTTTACACTCCATTTGGTCTTATTTAGTATTAGCTGTACTTGTATTAGCTGCAGTTAATGCGTTATACAAGTTCTTTTCGAATAAAGAATTTCACGCTAAAGATTTTAGATTATCGCTATTTACTTTAATTGTATCTCACATTCAACTAATATTAGGTATTGTATACTTTTTTGTCTCAGATAAAATAGGTCTTATCCAAAGTGTTGGAATGGGAGGAATTATGAAAGACTCAAACTTAAGGTCTATTGTTGTAGAACATCCTTTTACAATGATTATCGCTATTGCCTTAATAACAATCGGATATTCTAAACACAAGAAAAAATTAACTTCAAAGCCAAAATTTAAAATGATTGCCATTTTTTACACCTTGGCCTTAATCCTCGTACTTGCCAAAATTCCTTGGAGTACATGGTTTTAATACAGCACAAATAATAAAAAAGGGGATGCTTTTGCATCCCCTTTTTTATTCTATCATTATACCTTATTCAATTTCTTTGACAACATATACAAACACTGGAAAGTGATCACTGTACCCATCTGTAAAAGTGCCGTTTGAAAAACTTCTAAAAGGATAGCCTTTATATCTCCCCGATTTACTTATGAGGTAATTGGTGTTAAAAATTCCTGCTTTATAATACCTGAAAGACGAATACTCTTTTTCTAACAAAGGTTGAGTAAACATAATCTGGTCAAACAAACTCCAACTGTCTCTATACGCGTTTGATCCTAAACCATCTTTTGCAAAGCCTTCCATAGGGTTAAAAATTCCTTTAAGCTTTACGTTTTCTTTTTCGCCCTTTGCTTTTAAAATGTCTTTTACACTTTTATTTGTTGGGTTATCATTTAAATCTCCCATAACAAACACCTTTGCATAAGGATCTATAACTTGTAATGAATCAACCAAATGCTTACTCAATTTAGCTGCCGCAACACGCTTTGGTCTACTTCGTGCCTCTCCTCCTCTTCTTGATGGCCAGTGATTTACGATAACATGAATTAAATCACCATCTAACTTTCCACTTACTAACAATTGGTCACGCGTATAAATTCTATCTTTATCTGTATCATCATAAATTTTCAATTCATGTGTACTTTCTGAAATGGGCTGAAACAACCCTTTTTGATATAGCAAGGCCACATCAATTCCTCTGGCATCAGGAGAATCAAAGTGAATAATGCCATAATCCTTAGCAATAAGTTTCGGGTCATTAACCACATCTACCAAAACTTGTCGGTTTTCTACCTCAGAAACACCAATTATAGCGGGAGAGTTTTTGGCTGTGGATGAACCTATATCGGCTATCACCTTTGCCATATTGGTGACTTTCTTTTTATACACTTCTTCTCTATTAGCTTTCATCTCCATAATCGGGCTAGCCTCGTCAAACTTATTAGGGTCGTTGATGGTATCAAATAAGTTTTCAAGGTTATAAAAAGCTATTGTATGTATTTTAAACTTCTTCTTTTCTTGGGCATTTGCCATGAAACATCCTGTAAAAACTAACACAAGAACAACTAATCTATATTGTTTCATTATCTGAATATTATTATTGGTTCACAATTTTTTTCAAATGTAGATATTTATTAGAAATAATGTACTTTTACGCTCCCTAATAACTGATATTTAGTATTTTAATCAATCGTAACTATAAAAAATGAAAAAAAACTATTTAATTTTTTTATTGGGATTTTTTTCGCTCATGACTTCTTACGCTCAAACGACCATTAAAGGTAGTGTTGTTGACGAGGTTACCAGCGATCCGATTCCGAAGGTTCAAGTGACCATTGAGGCCACTCAGCAAACCACACTCACCAATGAGTTTGGAGAGTTTTTATTTAATGTAGATGTGCCTCTTGGCGAGCATGTTTTAAAAATTTCAAAAGAAGGATTTATCACCAAACGTTATCCAATTGTGGTTAACGAAGGGCAAACTGTAAATATTACAGATATGTCTTTGGCCATAGACCCTTCAATCAATGCCGATTTATTCACAATTGCGCTTTCAGATGATGAATTGAATGATGACACCAGTGGATCGGATAACATTTCTGGACTATTATCATCTTCACGAGATGTTTATCAAAGAACAGCTGCATTTGAATTTAGTTCTTCGTTTTACAGAATTAGAGGTTTAGATTCTGAAAACGGTACCGTTTTAATAAATGGTGTTGAGATGAATAAAATGTATAACGGAAGACCTCAATGGAGTAACTGGGGAGGTTTAAATGATGTATTGAGAAACCAAGAATTTACCTATGGTTTAGCGCCCTCTTCATATACATTTGGTGGCGCCTTAGGAACTACAAACATTAACGTAAGAGCTTCTCAATATAGAGAAGGTGGACGACTTACTTATTCTTCATCAGACCGAAGTTACGCTAACCGATTAATGGCTTCATATTCGTCAGGATTGTTGGATAACGGATGGGCTTACAGCATCTCTCTTGGTAGACGTTGGGGGAATGAAGGTTTTCAAGATGCTACATTATATGATTCAAATTCAATTTTTGCATCTGTAGAAAAAAGGATAAATGACAAACACAGTTTAAACTTCACGGCCATTTATGCGCCTAATAGAAGAGGTAAATCTTCGCCAAACACTCAAGAAGTGTACGACTTAAAAGGTATTAAATACAATGAATATTGGGGTTATTTTGATGGCGATAAAAGGAATTCAAGAATAAAAGAGGTTGAAGAGCCCATTTTTATGCTTAACCATTATTGGACAATCAATTCTAAATCGCGATTAAACACAAATGTTGCGTACCAATTTGGCTCGATAGGAAATAGCCGATTAGATTATGGTGGAACAGACTTAGTCGATGGATTTCCAGAAGGCGGAGGTAACAACCCAAGCCCTACTTATTATCAAAATCTACCGAGCTACTTTTTACGAAATGAACCAGATAATCCAGGTTTAGCCTATGGTGCAGAACAGGCTTTTAGAAATGATGGTCAGATAGATTGGACAAGCTTGTATCGTGCAAATATTGAAAACACGAATAGAGGTGGTAATGCAGTATATGCGCTTTACGAAGACAGAACAGATGACAAGCAGTTTTCGATAAATTCTATTTATAATTTAGAACTTACAGATAACATAATTTTAGATGCCGCATTAAATTACCGCACTTTAAAATCTGAAAACTTTGCTGAAATCATAGATTTATTTGGAGCTAATGGCTATTTAGATGTCGATAGTTTTGCTGATGACTTAGCTAACAATCCAGATAGTTTCCAAAATGATATTCAAAATCCAAATAGGATAGCAACTGAAGGTGATAAGTTTAAATACAATTACAACTTATATGCCGATATCTTTAACGGTTTTGTGCAAGGTCAGTTTAAATACAATAAGTTTGATTTCTATTTAGGTGCAAGTGTAACAAGTACCACTTACTTTAGAAAAGGACTTTATGAAAACGGAGCCTTTCCTGGAGAAGCATCTTACGGTGAAGGCCGCAAAATTTCTTTTACAGGGTTTGGAGCTAAAGGAGGGTTTACCTATAAAGTTTCTGGAAAACACGTCATAGATGCGAACCTTGGTTATATCACTAAAGCACCTTCTTTAAGAAACACTTTCTCTAACTCAAGAGAAAATCACAATATTGTTGGTGATCAACCTAACACACCAGATATCACCGAAGAGAAATTGCTTAATGCCGATTTAAGTTATGTATTTAGATCTCCTATTTTCAATGCGAAAATCACAGGATATTATACCCAAATTCAAGACGCTACAGAAATTTCATTTTATTTCGCCGATGGTGTAGGTGGAGACAATCAAGCTTTTGTTCAAGAAGTACTGCAAGGTATCGACAAACAACATTTAGGAGCTGAAATAGGAGTTGAGGCACAAGTAACACCAACAATTAAACTTAAAGGTGTTGCTGCATTAGGTCAATACACTTATACAAATAATCCAAACCTTTATTTGACAACAGAGCCTAACCAAGATGCTTTTGATGCTGGATTTGACAGTAACGGATTTAGAAATTACGGCGAATCAAAGTTAGAAGATTACAAAGTAGCGGCAGGACCACAAATGGCATATTCGGTAGGATTTGAATATAGAGACCCTGATTACTGGTGGATTGGTGCAACGGCAAACTTCTTAAGTAATGCCTATTTAGATATTAACCCGTTAACAAGAACTTCCAACTTCAATACCGATTTTGATGGCAATGTATTTAATGATTATGACGAAGCTTTAGCTACCGAATTGTTAAAACAAGAAAAGTTTGACAGCTATATGGTGGTGAACCTTATTGGTGGTAAATCATGGAAAATTGGTGAGTATTATATTGGTTTCTTTGCTAGTATAAACAACTTGTTAGACGAGGTTTATAAAACTGGTGGTTTTGAACAAGGACGTAATGCAAATTACAGACAGTTAAGAGACGATCAAGCTTTAGACACTCCAGTTTTTGGAGCTAAATATTGGTATGGGCGTGGTACAACCTATTTTGCAAATGTGTACTTCAGATTTTAATTATTACAACAACACTTATTAAAAACATAAAAATGAAAGCAATCAAATTATTAACCTTATTGAGCGTAATATCTGCGGCACTCCTTATCACTTCATGTGTAAGTGATGATGATTATGGTGTTCCAGATATATCAGTAACAGATCCTAATATACCTGCATCAGACATTACTACGTTTGCAGCAGTAGTTGCGAGATATAACCAAGCCGTAGCAGATGGAGATCAAATAGCTGTTTTCGATGAAGAAGCAGATATTTATATTGAAGGCTACGTAGTTTCAAGTGACCAGGCAAGTAACTTTTTTGAAGAATTAATTGTTCAAAATAAAATGGATGCCTCTACATCTACAGATGATCCAAGATTAGGTTTTAGAATCGATATTGATGAAAGCGGATTATACCAAACTTTTGATGTTGGCCGTAAAGTTTACATCCAATTAAACGGTTTAGCTGTAGGCGAAGACAATGGTGTTTTAGCTATTGGTAAACAAGACGGAAACGGCATTGGACAAATACAAGGGTTTGAATTAAATAATTACTTACAACGTGGTTCTGAAGTTGTTGAATTAACACCAAAAGTAACTTCTATCGGTGATTTAACTTCAGCCGATTTAAACACTTTAATTCAATTAGAAAACACGCAATTTCATAGAAGTCAATTAGGGTTAACATATGCTGGTGAAGCAAGTGATGATTTTGATGGATTTAGAACTCTTGAAAGTTGCGATGACAATTCTACATTAGATTTACAAACAAGTACATTTGCCGATTTTAAATCATTACCAGTTGATGGAAACATTGGAAGCATAAAAGGGGTTTATAGTAGAGATTTTGGAGATGACTTTAGCGTATTAATTATTAACACAAGAGTGGATATTACTTTTGATGGTATCGAGCGTTGTGATCCAGATTTCGTTGAATGTACAGAGCCTTCTGGTGGAGGAGCAACATTTTGGTCTGACAATTTCGAATCTTACGGTGGTAACATGGGTAATGCAGAGGCTGCAGGTTGGACAAACGTAAATGTTAGCGGTGGTGACACTGATTTTTTCTTAGGAAATTTTGACAATAACACCTATGCTCAAATCTCTGGATTTAATGCTGATGAAGACAATATTGATGTGTGGTTAGTATCTCCTACAATTAATATGGATGGTACAACTGGAGAAGAATTGAGCTTCGACGTTCAAACAAACTTCAATAACGGAAACATTTTATCTGTTTTAATCTCAACTAATTTTACAGGAGATGTGGCAGATGCTGAATGGCAAATATTAGATGCTGCAATCCCAACGGGATCATCTAACGGATTTGGAAACTTTGAAACTGTAGGTCCAATTAATATTGCTTGTTTAGATGGCGATATAAATATTGCATTTGTTTATGAAGGTTCAGATCCTTCGGCAACTACAAGATATCATATCGACAATTTAGAAGTAACTGGAAACTAAACAATCCTAACAAATTACTTAAAGCCACATCTTAATTAAGATGTGGCTTTTTATTTTATATTTGCCCACATGACGATATTTGACCAATACTTTTATAATGTATTTAACCATTATAAGCCCAAATTAAAACAAAAAGCCAGTTCGGTAGCCACCACATATATAAGCCTCTTACAAAGCGTTATTTGCTTTGTTTTAGGGTCTTTTTTTGCTGCTTTTTTTAGTAATATGCATGTAGATGCCATGTCAAGCTCTAAAGCTTGGACATTATTTGTTATCTGCTGCATTATCATCTACTTTAAAAACTGGATTCAATATAGCGGTAAAAAGAGAAAAGTTTTAAATGCTAAAACCATGGGAAAAATACCTAATAGAAATATTTGGTTTCTATGGAGCTTGCCTATTATTGGATTAGGCTTAGGCATTATTATTTTACAAGCAGTATAAAAAAACCCCATCATCACTGATGGGGTTTTTAAGTTTAGTTAGTTAGGTGTCATTATTTAGGAAAGCCATGACGGGCTTTATGTGGTTTACAACGTCTTGTCTGATGTGATAAGAAATTGTGATCTACGGTTCATTTGGTGATCATCCTCTGAGCAGTTGCCTTTGCAATCTACCTTTGGGTCTGTCTCTCCTTTTCCTTCCCCTACAATTCTACTCGCATCAATTCCCTTAGAGATAACATACTGTACTGTTGTCTTTGCTCTTCGGTCTGATAAACTCATGTTGTATGAATCTGATCCTCTACTATCTGTATGAGATGTTGCCAAAATGGTCATCTCTGGGTACTTGTTC